>NZ_CP030840.1:5400000-6000000 GCF_003330725.1 Acidisarcina polymorpha
ACCAGCGTTCAAGCGCTGGCTGCGCGCCACAAGATCACGTTGAATGGAATTGGAGAGTCCATTTGCATCACGACTGGAAGAAATCTCGCGGCGGGACTGGAGCAGATGGAAAGAGTCGTCGTGATGCTCGACGGCAACTGCGTCTTCAGAAGCCTCGCTGGCCAGGAGAAAGACACGGAGATCTTCTGGGGAGCGTATCTCGGAATGCAGGATGAAATTCTAGTGCGCGGTAATTTGAGTGACGTTTCCGGGGAGATTGAACAGAAGCGCACCAACGCCCGCGAGCGGAAGGGCTGGATTATGGATACCTATATGCTCAGCAAACCAGACCGGAAGTGAAGCTTTGGTTTCAGCTTTGGAATGTCGTTGAAGCAACTTGAATGCTCGCCGAGGCTTTACCGAGTGAGTGCTCGCTTTATTGACATTCCGCTATTAACAAAATGGTAATCTTCTCAAAAGAGATTCATGTGGTCCGGCAGGTTTGAGCGGAGGGAGAAGGCTTTCCGTTTAGGCTTGTGCCAAAACGGGAATGGATATAACATCCTGCACAGGTCCAAATGACTCTTTTAGCAACTAGAGAAGGTTTCTCACGATTCTAGGGCAGCGAGTCTCATGTTTACGATTTCGGGCGGCAACTTTGCTTCGTCCAATGTTCCCTTATGCTCTGGTTCACGATCAAGGAATAGTTCTTCCGGTTGGAAGAGATAACTGATCGGTGTCTCTCAAGGATTTTCACTGGAATATGAGTTCAAGGATCTGTGCGGGAGAACTCTATAGAAACTCTCTTCGCACTTAAGAAGTGGGCCTTCTGGTTTGGAGTAGGGCAACTCAACGAGGATTCTGGCCTATCGGTCCGAAATTCTCGACTGATGCCCCCCGGTGGAACGGCGAAGACAGCTTTTGTTCGTTACTGTTGAGTGATTTGGCGGAACCAACGTGCGAATGAAGCGGCCATTGTGCCTTTACTTGGCAACGCGTACTTTGCCATTCTGGTTAAGGGGACGATTATTATGAACGGATTTACCAAGACTCTCATGCCGGACGCTTCCACACTTCCGTGGGTAGGTCGGCGAGATGCGGTTAAGGCCAGACCCGACCACCGGACATCGCAAAGTTTTCTCGGCATTCTGCTAAGCACCGCTATCGTCCTCTACATCACTTTGTTCGTCGTCAATGGAGCACTGCCGCAGCTGGAGATTTTCCTGACTCGCGGGCATATTCCGATCACTGCCAACTCTTTCCAGGTCCTGGTCCTGCTTATGGCAGGTTTGGTTTTGTTCCGGAGGCGGCTGCGCAACAATCCGCTGATGCTCGCCACCATGCTGCTGGCGTTTTATGTAGTGGTGGACTTCTTCCTGCTGAGTGCCTTTACCAACTACAGTTTCTCCGACCTCAAGGTCTCGATGGGGTCGTACCTGATACCGCTGGTGATCATAGGTTTTGCTCTTTCCACCCCCATCATCGTCCGTTCTGAAGCGGTGGTCGCGCTCGTGATGGTGCTATTCGTGGCTTGTTTCTGCGTCTCGGTCCTGCAATTTGTAACCAACACGCCAGTGGTGGCGACGGAGAGCCTGGACAACTCCTTTACGATTCCCTCGTTTATCTTCGGAGGAAAGGTAAGGGCCTTCAGTCTTTTCCAGAGCGGCTTGCACGCTGGAATCTTTTACTGCCTGACTGCAGCTTTCGGCACGAGTCTGTGTTTCAAAAGCGGTAGACAAAAGGTTTTCGGGTACATCATCGTGGTGATGAGCGCCTTTGGCTGTTATGCGACTCTCACCCGTTTGACGATTCTGGGCTTCCTGGCCTGTGTGGCGACGGTGATCCTCATTCACTTGAAGAGTACAAGGAAACTGGTTCCTTTCGTCCCCTTGGTGTGGGCCTTGATGGGTGCTTTGCTCGTCGCTCAGGGGTATTACGCATCGGGGCAAGCGTCCGGCATGGGTATTGGAAACACCTCGTCTTTGGAATCGCGCTTGATGGAATGGCGGTACTATACGGTCCAGTATCTCGGGGAGACGCCTGGCCAACTGGCGTTTGGCACAGGCACATCGCCATGGCGGGAGGTTGGGAGTGCCAACATGCCCGCAACCGCTGCTCCGGTTTCGATCGACAACGGATACATCGAAATGCTGTTGAACAGCGGGATCGTCGGGCTCCTGCTGGTCGTATTTTTTTCTTGGAGGGTATGGTCAGTCCTTTCTCGTAAAGCTCTGAAATTCGGCAGTGACTTCGTGATAGCGACTGCCGCTATCTTCTCCGTACTTCCATTTTTCTCTTCAATCAACGATCTGCTGCCGCAGATCTTTATCATGGCTTTGCTTGGTCTGATTTGCGATGACGGCAAGCTCGCCAGTGCAAGCTAGACCTTTGTGACACTTTGAGTTTCCTTTTTGTGGAGCGAGTATGAAAACTGATGGCGGGAAGAGTATTGGTGTCGTTGTTCGCCGTTTTTTGCCCAAGCTAGGGGATTACGGACGGCGGAGCTTGCGGGCTTTACCTACGGTTTTTTTCCTCTGCGGGTTGAGCCTTGCCTTTGCGCAGGCTCAAATCAGCGTGGTAACCGCGCACAACGACATCGCCCGCACCGGCCAAAATCTGACGGAAAGGATTCTCACCCCGGCCACGGTGAATCCGAATAATTTTGGAAGGCTCTTTTCGCAGGCAGTGGACAACCCGATTCGAGCCCAGCCTCTGTTCGTTTCGGGAGTAACGATTCCGGGTAAAGGCGTCCACAATGTGGTCTACGTTGGAAGCTCCGCAGGGACGCTCTATGCCTTCGACGCTGACACCAACGGTGGTGGCAATGCTGTGCCGCTATGGGAGACGTCGCTGCTGTGGGGAAGCTCCCCGACCGTTTATACAATCCTTGGCACTCCCACGATCGACTTGACCACAAACACCATGTATGTGGCCATCATGACTCAAGAGAATGGCAATTGGGCGGCCCACCTTCATGCCGTGGACATCACCACGGGAGGAGAGAAGTTTGGCGGCCCGACCTTGATTCAGGGTACGGTTCCCGGCACGGGCAGTGGCAGCGTAAACGGAACTTTGACGTTCGATCCCGAACTGGAGGTTCAACGGGCGGGACTGCTCCTCTTGAACGGCGTCGTGTATGTTCCCTATGCATCCATCAACGATAATGGCGCGTGGCATGGCTGGATATTCGCCTACAACGCTGCGACATTGAAACTGATCAGCATCTACTGTACGACTCCGAATGGAAACGGAGGCGGTATCTGGCAAGGCGGTGCGGGACTTGCGGCGGAAGTAAATAACCCCGGCAAGCCCTATGGCCGGATGTTTTTCTCGACGGGGAATGGCACCATCGGAGTGGCGCCCCCCCTATACAAACGCCCAAAGCTATGGGATGAGCCTGGTTGATCTGGATCTTACTGGCGGCGTGATGACGGTCGAGGATGAATTCACCCCCTCTAACGCAGCAACGCTCGATGCCCAGGATGGCGATGTCGGTTCCGGTGGTCCAATACTGTTGCCGGCACAAACCCTGCCGTCGGGGCAGACGCTGAACAGCCTCCTTCACGTGGGAAAATTCGGTGCCATTACGCTGCTCAATCGCGACAATATGGGCGGATATAACACCGCCGGGGATCAGGTAGTTCAAGAAATCAAGACCTCGGCTGCCGGCACGAGTTCGTGGGGAGCGGGAATTTGGGGGGCGCCAGCTTACTGGAACCAATCCCTCTATTTCGGAGGCGTTCCTACGGGATTGACCTCCAGTGCTACCCAATATTCTTTTCTCAACGGCGCGATCTCGTCCGCACCGGTGAGTCAAACAGCCGAGCAGTTTTCCTATCCCGGGCCTACCCCTTCCATCTCAGCCAATGGCTCACAGAATGGAATCGTGTGGCTGCTGAAGAACGATGGCTACACGATAGCCGGCCCGGCGATCTTATTGGCCTACGATGCTACAGACCTCGGGAAATTGCTCTATGTGAGTAGCGCGAATGCGGAACGAGACGCGCCGGGTCCAGCCGTGAGGTTCACGGTTCCGACGGTTGCGAATGGCAAGGTCTATGTTGGAACGGCCAATCAGTTGAGTATTTACGGAATACTGGGAGGCACGCCGACTGTGACCTCGCCGGTCTTCAATCCTCCATCGCGGATCTTCTCCGGATCTCAGACGGTGAGCATGTCCGACACAACCCCGGGCGCGCTGATTTATTACACGACCGACGGCTCGACTCCTACAGTGCACTCGCACTACTACACCGGCCCGATTACCGTGACCTCGAGCCAAATCATTACTGCCATGGCGAACGCGGCCGGATATCTGCAAGGAACTCCATCGACCGCGACCTATACGTCCTCCACAACAACTCTGGATCCGGTTTTTTCGGTGGCGACTGGAGAATACTCCGGGGCGCGGACACTGACGATCACCGATGGTTCGCCGAACGCCGTAATTTACTACACCGTCGATGGGTCGACGCCCACAACTTCCTCCAGTATCTACAGCCAACCCCTGACCATTTCGGTTTCTGAGACCGTGAAGGCGTTTGCGGTATCTCCGAATCTCTTACCGAGTTTCGTCGTGAACGAGGTGTACGACATCGATCCGGTTTACACGCTTGCATTTCCGAACGGCTTCGTCGGATCTGAAAACCAGATTCAGTTCAACGGAAGCACCACGCTGGACGATTTCCGCCTGCAGTTGACGAACGGCGGCATGGGGGAAAAGGGAAGCGCCTTCTATAAGACGCCGGTGAATATTGGATCGTTTACCACCGACTTTGTCTTCCAGCTATCGAATCCGGCAGGAGACGGCATTACCTTCACGATTCAGAACAATAGTCCAACAGCCATTGGCGGGGATGGCGGCTCGCTCGGTTATGCGAGCATTCCCAATAGTGTAGCCATCAAGTTTGATCTCTATAACGACCAGGGAGAAGGGGCGAACTCGACTGGCATTTATTTCAATGGCGTGCAGCCAACGATCCCTTCTTACGATTTGACGAATTCCGGTATCAACCTGCATAGCGGGGACTACATGGCAGTCCATATGACTTACGACGGGATGGTGTTGAACATGACCATCACCGACCAAATTACCGGGGCGAGCTGGTCGCATGCGTTCGGTGTCGGCATCCCCGGGCACGTGGGAGGTAATACTGCGTATGTGGGCTTCACCGGCTCCACTGGCGGAATCACGTCGAGCCAGAAGATCACTTACTGGACCTTTGTCAGTGGATCTCCGTCCGTCCCGAACTATCCAGCAGGCTTCGATTTAGGGGATCTTCTTCTCAATGGAAACGCGGCGCTTTCCGGGTCCGCTCTTCAGTTGACGAATGGAACCACTTGGCAAACGTCGAGCGCCTATTTCGCCACTCCAGTGCCGATTGCAACGTTCACGACTGACTTCGACTTTCGGCTGACGAACGCGGTGGCAGACGGATTCTCGTTTGTCCTGCAAAACGCTGGACCTCATGCGATCGGCCTAGGAGGCGGTGGCCTGGGTTACGAAGGTATCGGGAAGAGCGCGGCGATCAAGTTCGACCTCTATAGCAATGCAGGGGAAGGCAACGACTCCACCGGATTTTACACGGAGGGTGCGATGCCCACAGTGCCGTCAATCGATCTCACGCCAAGCTTCCTGGAGCTGGATCTCGGGCACCAGGATCATGCGCATATCGTCTACAACGGAACGACGCTGACATGGACAATCAGCGATGCTGCGGGCCATCGATTCTCCACCAACAGCGTGGCCGTGAACTTACCCGCGATTGTTGGCGGCTATACCGCGTATCTCGGATTCACAGGGGCGAGCGGGGGATCGACAGCGGTTCAGAACATCTTGAATTGGACCTATAGCAGCCCATAGCCTTCGCTAATCGGGAGACAAGCAGCACTGGGGCGCCAGGTTTTTCTGCGCCCCAGTTTCGTGAGAGTCGATGGGATGGAAGTAAGTCTCCGAATGGCTAGCGGGTTCCGCTAGGTTGAGTGGCTACGCCGGGTAGGGACCAGGCGAATAAAACTCCGCCACTGCTGGTCACGACATACTGGCGCCCATCGAGTTCGTAGGTGATTGGAGAGCTGGCCATCGGTGCTCCGGCTCCAGCATGCCACAGTGTTTCGCCGTTGCTGGAATCTAAGGCAAGCACATTCCCCTTGGCGTCGCCCGTGAAAGTCACTCCGGAATCGGTACTGAGGACGCCTGCTCCTGAGCCGCCGTGGCCGACATCATGACTCCAGCGAATCTTTCCCGTCTGATAGTCGATGGCTTCGATGACTCCTTTGCCCCAGAGACCGTAGTCGGCGCCAGCCCAACCATAAGTGCCATCAGCTGGCTTCGCGAAGTAGATGCTATAGCTGGGATGGGCGTCGACAATAAAGAGACCAGTCTTAGGATCGAAGCTCGGGGAGCGATAATTCGTCATACCGCCTTCATCGGGAGCGATGAGGCGTCCATCGGGCGCGGGCTGCTTCTCCGGATTCGGTATGGGGCGACCCTGCTTGTCGATACCCAGAGTCCAGTTCACCGGACCATAGGAATTGGTCAGCAAGCTCTCACCAGTGGTGCGGTCGAGTACGAAGAAGTATCCATTGCGGGAAGTCTGCATCAGCATCTTCCGCGGCTTGCCGTGAAAGTCGCCATCGACGAGTACCGGCGTCTCGACTGCGTCCCAGTCGTGGGTGTCATGGGGAGACGGCTGGAATGCCCAGGCGAGCTTTCCGGTGTCCGCTTGGATTGCTACGATGCTGCAGGTGTAGAGGTTATCTCCCGGCCGGGTCGAGCCATTCAGGACGGGAGTCGGGTTCCCCGTACCCCAATACACCAGCTTGAGATCGGGGTCGTAGGTTCCGGTCATCCATGTCATGCCACCGGTGGACATGTTTGGCGTCCCGACTGGAGCCGTGCTGTCCCACTGCCAGAGGGTGCGCCCGGTCTCCGGATCGATCGACCTCAGGAAGCCGCTAAGATTATCGAAATCGCCGGAGACACCAACGATGACGTTTCCTTGTCCATTCGGTTCGACGATCAGAGGCGCCATGGTGGTCCAGTAACCTTTGCTTGCATCGGCTACCTGCACCTTCCAGCGGACGCTGCCGTCATTAGCGTTCAGTGACACCAGGTGGGCATCCGGTGTCAGGAAGAACAGCCAATTCTTGTAAATGGCCAGCCCGCGATGACCGATGTGCAAGCCGCCATTCGGCGGGTAGGTGTAGTGCCATATTTGGTGGCCTGACCGAGCATCGACTGCCCAGATATTATCCGGAACCGTGAAGTAGAGAATCCCATCCACCAACAGAGGCGTGGATTTGATGAGCGCGCCCTGGTTGGTTTGAAAGGCCCAGGCAAGGCTTAACTGCGAGACGTTCGCCGGCGTGATCTGGGTCAGGCTGCTATGTCGCTTGCCGGAGTAATCACCATGATATCCAGGCCAGCTATCGGCCGGGGGATGGGCGAGGTCGGCGGCGGTTACATCCTGTGCCGCCAGCGATGATGGCGCGGCACTATGAAAGAGCCCCGCGCAGAGAGCAATAGACAACGTGCGCCAACCCAGGCTCATACTTTCTCCGGGCACCTTTCTGCGATTGCTTCGGTTTATTTGAGGGTTTGTATGTACGCCATGAGATTGTGGATATCATCGTCGGTGTATTTCGGGAAGAGATCCACGTGGGCAGTGACGGGCGAGTCGATCGAGTACTTAATGGCGCTGACGGGCCAGGAGCGATAAGTGCCGTTAGCGTCGCGCAAGCCGATCACAAACTCGTCCTGATATTCCAAGATGCCTGAAATTGTCTCTCCACTCGGCAAAGTCACCTTGACCTTGTCTTTGGCGTCCTTTGGATAAAGCATGCGTTCTTCAAGCTGCAGGCCCTGATACCGCGAAGCCACTCCTGCAAGATCGCCAGTCGGGGAGTGGCAAGAGGCGCAATTGGCGCGGAAGTAGGCTCTTCCTGCATCTACATTTCCGGTTTGCAGATCGGCGACATCGACGCCGCGTCTCCCGCCCGGCCGAGTTGCAGCCGCCTTCGCGGTCGAATGAATCCAGCGCACGAGATCGGCCATCTCCGCATCGGAGAAGTTGAACTTGGGCATCTTGTTGTCCGCCCGTCCGTTGCGGACGACGACTGAAATCTTGTCTCCGTTTACATCGTCGGCGACTAACTTCGAACGGGTTAAATCGGGTCCAGACTCACCGCCCCCGGCATCCCGGCCGTGACAGAAGGCGCAATTCTGCTGGTAAAGCGAGCCGCCGTGGTCACTGGTGGCTGCCGCTGCCGAAGCAGAGGGGACCATCGCCGGAGCGGCCGCGACATGACCGTTGGCAGTAGGAGGGGTAAAGGTCGGGTCATGCGCGAGATATTGAAGCAGCGCAGATAGATCGGAGTCCGAAAGTTTGGTAAAAGCGGGCATCTGACCGCGGCCATGACGGACTAGCTCGGTAATTTGCTGCGCATTCAACTGTGCCCCTTTTCCTACCAACGACGGGAATACAGGTGGGTGGCCCTGCATTGTTTCCCCATGACACATCGCGCAATTGCCCTGAAAGACCTTGGCCCCGGCGGAGCTGGCGGAGTCGAGGCCGGTGACCTGCGGACTCGCTGTTGGGTATGCGGAGGCGGCTAGAACCGGCAGGTGCCTGGCTTGAAAAGCGATTGTGCCTGCTGCTGCACTCAGGAGTACGATAGCCCGAAGTCTCTTCACAATTGAACGTCCTGTCCCATAAAGCTGAATAATCAATCCATTTTCGACGAGGAGGATTCAATGACAGCCCAAAATCACTCCGCAGCTTTGTCACGCAATAGACTGCCCTCGTCGCTTGCTGTACAACAAACATCAAGCGCAGCAACTTGGCTATTGGGTCTTCAAATAGGCCACTATATCGTTGATATCGCTAGGGCTTAGTTTGCTACCGAACGGAGGCATCACTCCTTTGCCCTGCTTGATTGTTTCGACGGCCTGCTGAGGGGTGATTACGGGCGGGTCGCTCGTGAAGATGCCATGAAGATTGGGAGGACCAAACGGGGTCGTGTCGCCTGGCTGCTTGTTATGGCAACCGACGCACTGAGTGGTGAATATTGTCTTGCCATGATTGATTTTCGCGCTGCTGGCGGGTTTCTCGGCGGCTGCCGCTCCAGCTCTGCCAGCCAACACTGCTCCTGAAACGGGAATCAGGACAGTCAGAATCGATGCGGCGAGTCTAGAGGTTGAGTTCCGGCGAACTAGGCGGCTCCATGGGCGAAACGGATGGCTCAAGTGTTGGATTTCCCCTTTTGATGATCGTGCGCGGTCAGTCTATGAGGCTCGTAGAATCCCTCATTCATTTTGCGTTCCATACTAACAGAAGGCCGAAACCCGTTCATCGTGGTAGCCCCCAGCTCGAGATCGCGGACTAGAAGAAGGCTCTAATCGCCGATCTGCCATTTTGTCCGAATAGTCTCAAAAGGAGCCTGCTAGAGCATGCGTTACGCCGACGTCATCACCCGTTCTAGATCAAGATCATGGGCGCTTTCGCTAACGCGATCGTGAAGGATTTACACTCGATCGAGCAAAATTCATTGTTTTTGTGAGTCATTTCCGCTACCCTTTACGAGTAATACTTCACTTATTAGATAAGATATTCTTTCTCTACTTGGCGTCGCCGCTTGGCGATCTTTCGACCGCTTCCCTCGACCTTGAAGCAGCCGCTTACTCCGAATAAATACCGCAATCATCTGTTTTCATACGCATCAGGCGTATTACCAGCAAGGAGGATTATCGATGGGCGCTGTCACTACCGGTCTTGTAGGCAAGGCATTCTCGGCTAATTATCAGGGGGCATCCCCTTATCCGCACATTGTTCTCAAGGACTTCTTTGACGCAAAGACAGTTCAAGAGGTAGCCGAAGAAGTTAAGAGTTTCGACTTCTTTGATGGAGAGAAGGATTTCTACGGCGCGAAGAAGAAACGGTATTGCGGAAGTTACGATAAGTTTCCGCCAAAGACAAAGGCGTTCATCGATTACTGCAATAGTCAGCCATTCATGACCTTTCTCGAAGAGATGACTGGGGAGCATGGTTTGGTCGCCGATCCTTACTTTGAGGGAGGGGGCATCCACAGCTTAAAGTCGGGAGGGTTTCTGAAGGTACACGCCGACTTCAACTGGCACAAGAGACTCAATCTTTATCGCCGGTTGAATCTTCTGGTTTATCTCAACAGCGGCTGGCAGGATTCCTGGGGCGGGCACCTCGAGCTATGGAAGACCGACATGTCTGGCATGGCCGCGAAGGTGGCGCCGGCGCTGGGTACTGCTGTCGTCTTCACCACGGACGATCAGAGTTTTCATGGCCACCCCGACGCAATGACCTGTCCGGAAACTGTGACTCGCGATTCGATCGCACTTTATTACTACAGTGAGAAGCGCCCGCAAGATGCGGATCGTACCATTCGCGACACCACCGATTACCGGGCCCGCGGAGTGATGGACGCAAAGACGATGGTGGAAAAAAGCAAAGAAAAGCTGAAGGCTCTGTTGGGCCGGAAGTAGGCCAATTACGGGGTTGAGCAGGCTGCCGTTCACCGGAATCGTTTTTCCTCATTGAGAGGAAAGCTTCGATCAGGATTTCATTAGAGCAAAGGACCGTGGCTCGAATGCGCGAACCCGACTCGCTCCCCCTTTTCCCACTGGAGAAGGCCTGTAGAAGGGCTTTTCCGCATGTGAGACGATTCTCACTTCTCCTCTAAAACTCATCCCACGGAAGCGAAGACTGAACGACGGGACGAAAGCTTCTGCGATGCTGAACGCACGGGCCATGCTGAAGCAGGGCGGACAGGTGCTCCGGCGTCGCGTAGCCTTTGTGGGATGCCAGCCCATAGGCGGGATAGTCGCGATCCATTTCGCACATAAGCCGGTCCCGATGCACCTTAGCCACCACTGAAGCGGCGGCAATCGAGATACTTAGGGAATCCCCATAAATAATACTGGTCTGCGCACAGGCCAGGTCCAGGCGCATGGCATCGATGAGGAGATGATCGGGCGCAGGCGAGAGACGGCCTACTGCCCCAGTCATGGCAATCCGAGTCGCCTGATAGATGTTGACGCGATCGATGACCTCGGCACAAACCTCCTCGACTGCCACGGCGATCGCGAGCTGATGAACGATCTCGGCGTAACGCTCCCGCTCTTCCGGCAAGAGCTGCTTAGAGTCGCGCAAGCCTTCGATACGGCAGCGATCAGGAAGGATGACGGCAGCGGCCACGACCGGACCAAACAGAGATCCGCGTCCAACTTCATCGACGCCGGCGATGGCGCGGGCTCCAGAGCTGCGCGCCGCGCACTCATAGCTATCGTCACAAATGAGCGTACGAAGCATACGCAGCTTGCGGGTGGCTGCCGATACCTGTTCTTCGGGCGGATCTTGAACGGAATAATTCCGATCTGAGACAGTCCGGGAGGTCGTTTTGCTTCTGGGCATTGCTATTGCTGAGTGTAATACCTAAGAGCGCCGGGCTCGTCACGCAGGAATTCCTGGAATTCCACTTGCGGACGCTAAATTTCCACACTTTCAGCCAGCACAGAAAGGCCCCAGCGATATCGCCACCGGGGCCGTCCTGAATTGGATCTAAACAGAGTGAAGGCGATGGAGCCTACTGCCGCTCAACTTCCTTGAGACGGGCTGCCTTGCCGCGCAATCCGCGCAGGTAGAAGAGCTTGGCACGGCGGACCTTGGCCGAACGAATTTTTTCGACCTTGTCGATGACCTTGGCGTTAAAAGGGAAAATACGCTCAACGCCCTGACCGAAGCTGATCTTGCGCACCGTGAAACTGCCCTGTGCGCCGCGCTTCAGGGCGATCACAATACCTTCGAACGCCTGGAGACGTTCCTTGTCGCCCTCTTTGATTTTGACTTGAACGCGAATGGTGTCGCCGGGCACGAAATCCGGATGGTCGGTGCGATTTAATTTCTCGGCGAGCCGCTGCATTACGGGATGGATAGACATGATTCGTTCCTAACAGTTCTAATGACAATTCCAGACTGGTTCCAAACCTTTATTTTACACGGAAGACGACAGTTTGCGGCTTCTAATCAACCATCGGCATCAGCGTCGTCGGCGACCGCATAAGCAAATCAACGCGAAGTGCGCAGGGTATGAAGAAACCTTTTGTCTTGCTCGCTTAGCTCTGCATTTTCTAGCAGATCTGGACGATTCCTAAACGTCTTCTCGATGGCCCGTTCACGCCGCCAGCGCCGAATCTGTTCATGGTTGCCGCCACTCAACACTTCAGGGACGGTGAGACCGCGAAATTCGGAAGGGCGTGTGTAATGGGGATAATCCAACAAGCCGCCTGCGCCGTGGGTCGAGCGAGGGGTGGAATTGTGGAAGAGTGGGTCGTCTCCGCGACCAGCTTCTGTGAGGTCTGCGTCGGAGCTGCCAAAGCTTTCGAACTGGTTCGAAGCGTCGTTCCCGAGCACACCGGGCAAGAGCCTCATGGTCGCGTCGATGATGACTGCCGCGCCCAACTCCCCGCCGGAGAGGACGTAGTCGCCGATTGAGAGCTCGCGATCCGCTAGTAGTTCGTTCACGCGCTCGTCCACCCCTTCGTAACGTCCGCAGATCAAGATGATGTGGTCGAGTCGGGCAAGTTCACGGGCAGTCTCCTGAGTGAACTTCCTGCCTTGGGCGGAGAGCAGGACCACCGATTCGCGGCGAGCATCGCGTTGATCTTTAGGGGCGACCCCTAGGCTTTCGAGGGCCTCGGCGAGCGGCTCTGGTTTCAGGACCATACCTTCGCCCCCGCCAAAAGGCCGGCCATCGACAGTTCGATGCCGGTCGTGAGTGAACTCACGTAGGTCATGGGCCTTCACAGCGACCAGGCCGCCAGCAATGGCGCGCTTGACGACGCCATGTTCGAAGATGCCGGCGAAGATTCCCGGAAAAATGGTGATGATGTCGAAGCGCATAGAAGTGTCGTGTTCAGGCTGAGGAGACGGGTGTTGCAATAACGTCCTGACGATTACTCCGCGCTTTCTGGCGGTTCGCCTTCCGGCTGTTTTTTGACAGACGGCGCGTTCAAATCGAGCAGACCTTCGGGCAATTCCATGGAGACGCTCTTGGCAGCAACATCGACTATCGGCCGATAGGCTTTGACGAATGGCACGAGGACTTCTCCTCCTGCAGGCGTTTCGACGACTAACAAGGACGTTGGACCCGACTCACGATCAACATTGGCGATTTTGCCCACAACCAAATCGGAGAGGGAATCGACAAGCTTGCAATTAAGCAGATCACTGATGTAGACGGCTCCATCTTCGAGCGGTGCGCGCTCGTGCTTGGGAATGGCAACATCCAGACCGCGAAGCGTCTCGGCGTCGTTTATCGATTCGATCCCAATCAGCTTGAGGACGATCCGACCCTGATGGAGCCAGTGGTTTTCGAGTTCGACGGCTCGCGGTTCTCCTTTGGGGGGTAGCAGAAAGAGTCGTTTCCGCTCAGAGAACCGTTCCGGAAAATCCGTTAACAGGTCGGCGAGAACCTCGCCATGACGTCCTTGCGGCCGAACAATCTTCGCCACTACTACCCAATCATCTTCTGGAAGCAACGCATTCAAAATTCTGAATCCCTAAACCGGCCTTCCTTTGAGGGGCGAACCATCACTTCTGAGATGAACTGGGTACATCCTCGAGGATGTCGAGCGTGTAGCGATGATGCTGCTTCATGCTGACTGCTCCGAGGATGGTACGCATAGAGCGGGCGGTGCGCCCTTGCTTTCCGATGACCTTGCCTATATCGGAGGGCGCGACCCGCAAACGCAGGACGCTACTCTCCTCGTGCCGTTGAATCTCAACTTCGACCGCTTCTGGTTCATCCACAAGGGCGCGGGCAATCTCTGCTACCAGGTCGCGCATTGGGTCTTGTTGCCCTTCCGTCATTCACTTACCTCCCAGTCAGCGCTGCCGGAGAGCGGGCGGATGTCCTCTCCGCGCTGCCGGTCAACACCGAAACTGCAGTGAACAATATGAACTACTTACCGTGCACTCCGTCAAGCGGTCATTTAGGGAAGGTTGCACAATGATCGACTTGCCGATGGTTTATCTGTCTAAATAGGGAAATCAGACTGCGGAAAAACCAAGAAACTATTGTTCTCAGGCAGCGACGGGCGCTGAAACCGGATACTTAGCCAGCAACTTGCCGACACGCTCGGAGAGCTGGGCACCCTGGCCGACCCAGTGTTCGATCCGCTCGCGCTTGAGATCCACAGTCGCGGGATTGGTCCGCGGATTGTAGGTCCCGACAATCTCCAGCGAGCGGCCATTGCGGGCCAGACGCTTTTCAATCACCACAACTCGGTAGTACGGCTGCTTACGGGCGCCGAAGCGCGCAAGACGAATCATCAACACAATCAAAATCCTCTCAGAACCTAGTACTGGATTGTTTGGGAGACAGGCACGAGTGCGGAACAAACCGCAGGCATCCCAGCCTTTAAGTATGCGGGAACGGGAGCGTTTCGGCAAGTGCCAGGCCTCGGCAGCTGGACAAACAGATTTTGGAGAAGGTCAAGCATTACGGTTGGTCAAGTCCGCGAAATTTGAGCATGGGTTGAATGTTGGGAGCGCTCCCAAGCCATGCTTCGTACATCTTTGCGAGGTCTTCAGTATTTCCCCGGGACAGGACCATCTGCCGGAAGCGGTCACCATTGGCGCGGGTGAGGCCGCCGTGATCCTGAAACCACTGGAAGGCATCGTCATCCAACATTTCCGCCCAGAGGTAGGCATAATAGCCCGCCGCATAGCCGCCACCCCAGATGTGGGAGAAGTAGCTGGAACGATAGCGCGGGGGCACGTAGCTGAGGAGTAACTTGGTTTTTTCGAGTGCTTCCTGCTCAAAAGCATCCGGCTTCTGGAGAGGAGCGGTCACGGGGAGGGTATGCCATTGCATATCGAGCTCCGCGGCTGCCAGGAGTTCGGTTAGGGCGTAACCCTGGTTAAAGGTGGCCGCTTTCTTGATCTTGGCAGTCAGCTCAGGGGGGATGGGAGCTCCGGTCTTGTAATCCTTGGCGAAATGATCAAAGACCGCCGGATAGGTCGCCCAATGCTCGTTGAACTGCGACGGGAATTCTACAAAGTCCCGCGCCACGGAAGTTCCCGAGAGCGTCGGATATTGGCTCGCAGCAAACATGCCGTGCAGGGCGTGGCCGAACTCGTGGAACATGGTCGTGACATCGCTGAAGCTGATAAGCGCTGGCTGCCCTTCGGCGGGTTTGGGCAAGTTGGCGACGTTATAAACAACGGGCAGGGTGCCGAGCAGCTTCGACTGATCGACGAAGCTGCTCATCCAGGCGCCACCGTTTTTGTTATCGCGCTTGTAGTAGTCGCAGTAGAAGAGCGCCAGCGGCTTGCCATCGGCCTCATAGACCTCGAAGACGCGCACATCCGGCTGATAAACAGGCAGATCGTGGCGCTCTTTGAAAGTGATGCCGTAGAGCTGGTTTGCGGCATAGAAGACGCCATTTTGGAGCACGTTATTGAGTTCAAAGTATGGCTTTACCTGGGATTCGTCGAGGTCATATCTGGCCTTCCGGACTTGTTCCGCGTAGAAGTTCCAATCCCACGGGTGCAAGTGAAAGGCGCCTTCGCCCGCATCGCCTCGCTGTGACGCAATCAATGCCTGAATGTCTCTCGCTTCGCGAGCCGCCTTAGCGGTCGCAGCAGGCACCAGGTCGTTCATGAACTTCAACGCGGCCTCAGGGGTCTTGGCCATTTGATCTTCAAGCTTCCAGGCGGCAAAATTTGGGTATCCGAGCAACTCGGCTTTGCGGGCCCGAAGCTGGGCGAGACGGGCGATGGTGTCGCGGGTGTCATTTTCGCCGCCGCGTTCGGCCCGCTCCCATGAGTTTTCAAAAAGCGCATTGCGAGTGGCTCCGTTGCTAAGCTGAGTCAGCGCTGGTTGCTGGGTGGTGTTTTGCAGCGGGATGACCCAGCCATCCTGGTTTCGTGACTTCGCAGCTTGCGCGGCGGAAGCGATTTGCGCATCGCTCAGTCCCGCCAGGTTTTCCTTATCGGTGGTCGCGTACGCCCCCGCCTTGGTCGCGGCGAGAAGTTTGTTTTTAAAGTCGTTGGAGAGTTTGGCGCCTTCTTCGTTCAGCTTTTTTAGTTCGGCCTTCTTTTCGTCGGAGAGGTTGGCTCCGGCATGTACAAAGTCCTGATAATACTTCTCGACCAGCCGCTTTGATTCCGGGTCGAGTTTCAGGCTGTCCCGCTGCCGGTAGATAGCCGAGACCCGCTCGAAAAGCTTGGCATCGAGGTAGATCGAGTCGTGGAGCGCGGCAAGCTTGGGAGTCTCCTCTTCTTCGATCTTCTGCAGCGCGGGATTGGTGTTGGCGCCGGAGACCCCTTCAAAGACGGGAAGGACGCGTTGCAGCAATTGGCCCGCCTTTTCCATCGCGACGAGCGTGTTGTCGAAGGTCGGAGCCGCGGAATCGTTGGCGATTGCGTGCATCTCTTTCAGCTGCTCGGCGATTCCCGCTTCAATGGCAGGCTGGTAGTCGCTGTCCTTAATCTTGTCGAAAGGCGGCGCTTGAAACGGCAAGGTGCTAGGCGCGTAAAAAGGATTCCCCTGGTCGAAGGGAGTGGCTGGAGGATTGGCGGCGACGGCGATAAACGAGATGGACATTGGTATCAGGGTAATCCAGCGGGGGAAGTTCATGTTTCTGCGGTCCTCGACGGCGAGCCGGTCATCGGCCTGGTTGAAATAAAAAGCCTGACCACAGAGTACACGGAGCCCGGAATAGTTCCGGCGTCTGATTTCGCCGAACCTGCCTTTCGGCAACGTTGCCTGTGGCTGCTTCAATCCTGTCTACTGGACAGCAAATGTTACGTGCTGCTTCTATTGCCGGGCTGTTAACTTTATTGCTGGCTTTGCCTGGGCATTCTTGCGGGCAGACGACCTATGGATTAACCCCCAAGGGGAAAGCAGTGACCCGGCTCGATGCGGGAGCTGGCTTAAGGCCGGTGGCGGCGGTGGTGTTGTTTTTCATTGCTACGGATTGCCCGATCTCGAACCGGTATTCTCCCGAACTGCGACGGCTCGCGGCGGAGTTTGCCGGGAGGCCGATAGCATTCTGGCTCGTCTATCCGAATGCCGGGGAGACCGGCGAAGGTGTGCTTCGCCATCGTGCATCGTTTGGTGGTTCTGTAGACCCGTTCCAAGGTCATGTTTTGCTCCATCCCAGCGCGGAGTTGATGGCCATAACCCACGCGACGATTACGCCGCAGGCCATGGTCCTGGTTCCAGAAAAAGCTGGCGCGAAGTTGAAACTTGTCTATAGCGGCCGGATCGACGACCGCTACCTGGACATTGGCAGGGAAAGACCGCAAGCCACTCGCCATGACCTGGAACTGGCGATTCGGGCGGTCCTCGATGATCAACCTGTGTCGCCTGCGGGTGGGCCTCCAGTGGGGTGCGGAATAATCAGCGAAGCGATGCTGCATGGGGGAGCAGGGAAGTGAGACCGCTCTTCAGGCGGATTGTCTTCATGACTGCAATCGTGGGATTGGGAGTATTTTTGTTTGGAACCCACGCCGTAGAAACAAGATCCTTCGATGATCTCGCGGCCCGTTGTGGAACATTTGGCTTCTTTCCTCTCAGTCAAGCCAACAGATGGCTCAAATGGGGCGCCAAGGGTTTCTTCGTAAACCCAACCCACATCTCAAGCGGGAATTGTGTGGCACCCGCCTTTGGAGGAATCGGGTTGTCCGTGCAAGCGTCGGAGGCTCCAGTGACTTATTCAAAGCAGATTGCGCCAATCTTGTATAAGAACTGCTCCGGCTGCCATCATCCCGGAGGGTCTGGACCATTTAGTCTGCTTTCGTATCAGGATGCGGCGCGTTGGGGCACGGTGATCGCGCGGGTGACGCAGTCGCGGTATATGCCTCCTTGGCTGCCGGAGCCGGGATATGGCGAATTTGCCGATAACCGCCGCCTGCCGGATGCAGACGTGGCGTTGATCAAGCGGTGGGTCAACTCGGGAATGCCGCAGGGTGATATTGTCGATGCTCCGAAGCCGCCTATCTTCACCAGTGATTGGCAGCTTGGGCCGCCCGATCTGATCCTGCATTCCGATTCGGCGATGACCGTGCCTGCCTCGGGAACAGACCTCTTCCACAACTTCATCCTGCCGGTGCCGATTTCTGAGACGAAGTACATTCGCGCGATGGAGATCAAGCCAGGATCGCCGCAAGTGGTGCATCACGCGAATGTCTTGATCGACCGGACGGCAGCGCTGCGGCGCGCTCATCCTGCCGACTGGAAGCAGGGAATCGCGGGGATGGAGATCACGGTGCCGTCGGGAGACAGCTTCGATCCAGATAGCCATTTTCTTTTCTGGAAGCCGGATTCGGAAGCGCTGGTTGAGCCGGAGGGGATGCCGTGGCGGCTTGATCCAGGAAACGATCTTGTCCTGAATATGCATTTGAAACCGACGGGCAAGCCGGAGGCAGTGAGCGCGACGGTCGGCCTCTACTTCGCCGACAAACCGGCGACGGCGCGGCCGATGCTGCTGCAGCTGGAGCATGACGATGCACTGAACATACCGGCAGGGGATGCCGACTTTGTTGTCGAGGACCAGCTGAAGCTCCCGGCCGATGTCGATGCGCTTGGCATCTATCCGCATGCGCATTACCTGGGCAAGCGGATGGAAGGTTTCGCGATCCTGCCCAGCGGCGAAAAGAAATGGCTGATCCTGATTCCTGACTGGGACATCGACCGGCAGTCGGTCTATCGTTTTGCCAGGCCAATTTTTCTTCCAAAAGGTACGGTGCTGCATATGCGGTACACGTATGACAATTCTGCGGCAAATGTTCGCAACCCGAATAGCCCGCCGATTCGGGTGAAGGCAGGGAATCGTTCGGTGGATGAGATGGGGCATATGTGGCTGCAGGTACTGCCTCGACCCTTGAGAGACTCGGAACGGGACACGCGCGAGCTGCTGGAGAAGGCGTGGATGGAAGACCGTCTGCGCAAGGACCCAAACGATCACACGGCGCTTTACAACCTGGCTTCGGTCGAGATGAATGACGGCGATTTCAAAGCCGCGGCTGCGCTCTATCAGAAAGCGCTGGAGCGCAATTCCAACGACGCTCTCACGCTAACGGCCTTGGCGGCGGCGCTCGATTCGGCTGGAGGTTGGCAGCAGGCTCGGGCCGAGTATGAGAAGGCATTGGCGGTCGATCCCGACGATGCCAACGCGCGCTTCGATCTCGGTCAGCTAGAGCTTCGGCACGAGGATTACCCCGCTGCGGAGAAGGAGTTTCGTCAGCTGCTGGCGACGAATCCCAAAGACCCAGGCGCTCATGCAGCCTTAGGCGCGGTGTTGGTGCAGACGCAGCGCGAGGCCGGGGCGCGGCAAGAGTTGGAGGCGGCGCTGGCGCTCGACGCGCACAATTTCGACGCGCTCTACAACCTTGCCGGGCTCGAAGCGGGTGCGCAGAACTTTGCCCGAGCGACCGAATTGCTGCAGACGGCGCTCCAGCAGAAAGATGATCCTGATTCCCGTCAGCTGCTGGCAGCGGTCTATGCGCAGTCGGGGAAGTTAGCGGACGCACAGCGGGAGTTTGAGGCGCTGCAGAAGTTGCGGCCGAAGGATGCCGCGCCGCATCTGGCCCTGGCTAAGGTGTATGCGCAGATGGGCGAGATGCAGAAGGCGATCCGCGAACAACAGGCGGCGCTTGAGATCGAGCCAACAGATCCAGGGAACTGGAATGACCTGGGCGTCCTGCATGTTCATGCCGGGGACAAGGCCGCGGCCAAGGCAGATTTTGAGCGGGCGCTGCAGCTCGATCCAGGGAACGAGGCGGCTCGGGGGAATTTGGACCGGTTGTGATTCGGTTCGACGCTGCCTCTGAAGTGCGAGTGCGTTGACACTTAAGAAGACAGAAGTAGGTACCCCATTTGAAATGGGTCTTCCCCACCCTGCCGGGCCTTCAGGATATCTGCGAACAGGACTTGTCGGGCCTTTGCTGCTTCCACTCAAGCCGGAAAACGGCTTGAAGAGGGCGCCGTCGCCCGTCCTGATGAACGAAGAATCTGTCTTGGGCTTGTTCTCGGGACGATGTCTGTTCTTCGGTTAGCTCTGTTTGGCGGGGAACAGGAACCTCAGCATGTCGCCCACCCTGGCGGCCCAGGCGGATTCGTCGTGGGTTCCGCCTTCGACCATCTGGTAGTGGATGTTGATCTCGGGTTTCCATCCATTGGCGACCAGGCGTTTATAAAGCAGATCAGCATCGGCGTGGGTGCGGGGGCCTTCGCCGTCTCCAACATCGAGCCAGATGCGCGGCCAGGGGGGCCCGTCGTACTCGTTGACAAAGCCGAGAATGCTCTTGTGGTTCCACCAGACAGAGGGCGACATCACGGCCAGCTTGCCGAAGGTCTCGGTGTGGAGCAGGCCGAGGTACAAGGTCACCAGTCCGCCGAGCGAGGAGCCGCCCATGGCGGTGTTGTTCTCATCGCGCAGCGTACGGTACTCGTCGTCAATCCAGGGTTTGAGTTCTTCGACCAGCAGCAGGCCGTATTTGTTGGCTTCGCCGCCGCCCATGCGCCGGTCGCGGGCGTGAGTGTATTCCTCCAAACGTCGCGGCGTGTTGTAGACGCCAACGACGATGAGCGGCTCGATCTCGCCGGAAAGTATGAGGCGGTCGGCGTTTTCACCGATCTCCCAGGTGCGGCCGCGCACGAACGAGGTCTCCGGATCGAAGAGGTTCTGCCCGTCGTGCATGTAGAGGACGGGATAATGACGTTCCGCATCTTCATACCCGGGCGGAAGATACACAATGATGTTGCGGTCATCCGCCAGCAAACGGCTGTGAAACTGCGGATGGATCACCAGCCGCGAACAAAGCCCAGAGGAAAAGGGCGGCCCACCGGCCTGTAGCGGTTTCTCCTCTTCCTCGTCCGCTCGCAGGGTTGTCAACTCTAAACTCAATGCGCTTACTCACTTCCTTCAAGAATCATGACGGTGAATGGTCGAACGGCAGTCCCGCCGCACTCTCACAGCGCTGCCGCACTCTAGTAGATGCGAAGCGCCATGATCCTGTTACAGTAACAAGAATATTACGGGCTTAAGCTCAGAAGACTAGAATTCCCCGACACCAGGGCAGCAATCGATGCATCGCGAATATCACAGGTGGTACTCTCAGCGTCTCGGCCGCGATATGGAACTGCTCGTCCACGGTCACGCGGGCTTGCCGATCATCGTCTTCCCCTCGTCGCAGGGAAGGTTCTACGAGTTTGAAGACCGGGGCATGATCGACTCCATTGCTTACAAGATCGACAATGGCGAGGTACAGCTTTACTCGCTTGACTCAGTCGACGCCGAGAGCTGGTATAACCGGAGCGTTCCGCCGCGCTGGCGGATCGCCCGGCAGATGACCTACGAGAGCTATGTGATCGAAGAGGTGCTTCCCTTGGTCAGGTGGAAGAATTGGAATCAGAAGCTGATCTCGCTCGGTTGCAGCTTTGGCGGTTACCATGCCGTGAACATCGCCCTCCGCCATCCTGACAAATTTACTGGCTTCCTTTCGATGAGCGGCGCCTTTGATTTGAGCAGATTTCTCAACGGCTACTACGACAACGACGTCTACTTCAACATTCCGCCGCACTATATCGCAAACCTTCACGACTCCTGGCAGCTCGATCGTTACCGGCAGAACTCGTACCTCCTGGCCAGTGGTTGGGACGACCATTGCCTCGGGGAGAGCCGGCATCTTGCCGGATTGCTCCAGTCCAAGGGCGTCCCCTGCCGGATGGATATCTGGGACACCTGGAACAGCCACGATTGGCCAACCTGGCAGCGCATGATGCAGGTGTATCTGTAGGCACGCATGGCGGGCGGGAACAAGGCGCGCAAGCTGACCTTTGTGATCTCAGTCTATTTAGCCCTGCCAATTACGCTGGTGCTCACCGGGCTTGCATTCTGGATGGTCGGGGTGGAGAACGCAACCCTGATTTTGCAGTCGGCCGAGTCACCCGACGGAAGGTACCGCGCAGAGGTAGTGCGTGAAGATCCGGGCGCCTCTTCGAGCTACAACTTCATGGTGCGGCTCACCCCGGCAAACCTGACGTCGCTGGGCGAGAAACTCCGCCTGCTCCCATTCGGACCGCAATACATTGCTCTCAATGTTCATCATGAGCCCGACCAGCTGACCGTGCGATGGAGTTCGACCGAACAACTTATCATCCTGTGCAACGGTTGCAACGGTGCGATTCCGGGTAGGACAAAATGGCGAAATATTCAGCTGGATTATGAATTCCGATGACTGCGGGGATTGCGATGGATGGAATTTTCTCTCCCGCTCTTCCGGGCAGGTGTTATGTTAGAGACTCTCAAAATCGCACTCAGTGATCGCTGAGGTGAGTGGATCGAGCTGAGCACCGGCAACAGCGATTGCACGTGCAGACAGGGGCGGCATCCGATCGCCTGGAGACTTGAGCAAGAGCAGGAAGCGCTTCCCCAGGAGCGTCTTCCACCATGGAGATTCGAGAATGCAACACCAGGCATTTCAACCTCACCCCGAAATCGCTCAGCGCTTTGAAGATTTACACCCTCCGTTTGCGCGCCAGGCCGCAACGATCGAAGCAAATCGATGCCTCAATTGCTTCGACGCACCATGCACGGCCGCTTGCCCGACCCACATCGATGTACCGCGCTTCATCAAGAAAATTTCTTCGGACAACGTTCACGGTTCGGCGACCACGATCCTTGAGGCAAATATTCTCGGAGCGAGCTGTGCCCGCGTCTGCCCGGTCGATGTGCTGTGCGAAGGAGCTTGCGTGATGCATCGCCTCAATGAAGAGCCAATTCAGATAGGCCGCCTGCAGCGTCATGCGATGGACTACTTCTACAAGAGCGGCAGAAAGCTTTCGCTGAAGGTCTCTGAGCTGCGCCCGGAGAAGATTGCTTGCATCGGCGCCGGTCCGGCATCGCTCGCCTGCGCGGCGGAGTTACAGCAACACGGTTTTCAAGTCACCGTCTTCGATCGGAAGCCGCTTGCGGGGGGGCTGAATACCTACGGAGTTGCCGAGTACAAACTTCGTAGTGTGGACAGTCTTCGCGAAGTGGAGTTGGTTCGTTCGCTCGGAGTGAACTTTGAAGTAAAGGATTTCACCAGCCAGGCGGATCTCGAGCAGTTGGAAGCGGACTTCAAAATCATCTTCCTCGGCGTTGGTCTGGGGCCGATGCGCAAGCTCAATATCCCGGGAGAAAACCACCCGAAGGTCGTTGATGCGTTGGAATTCATCTCCAGTTACAAGACCGGTGGCCGGATCTCGGTAGGGAGCAAAGTTGTCGTGATCGGCGCGGGCAACACTGCCATTGACGCTGCCAATGCAGCCAAACGGCTAGGCGCAGAAGAGGTCCACGTCCTATATCGCCGCGAAGAGCGCGACATCTCTGCGTTCAGCTTCGAGTACGAGAATGCCAAGCGGGCGGGCATCCAGTTTCATTGGAATACGATCCCGGTTGCAGTCCACCATGACGACATGAGCCTCGCCAGCATTGAATGCGCGCAGGTGTGGCCGAGCGACAAGGACGAGTTTCGTAAGATACCCAGTTCAAGCTTTCACCTGGAGTGTCATCTCCTGATTCCCGCGATTGGCCAGGCGGGACTGCTTGAATTTTTGAGCAAGTGCCGTGGGGTTGAACTCGCACAGGAGCGGGTGGTGGTTGAGCGCGCCACCGGGCAGACTGCGAATCCGAGGTACTTCGCTGGAGGAGACTGCGTCAACGGAGGGCGAGAGGTTGTCGATGCAGTAGCTGACGGCAAACGCGCCGCCATCGGGATTGCCAACGTCTTGCAACATGAGGCTGCTTATGCCTGACACGCGGAAATTCAACAGTGTTCCCAACATTGCCGCCCCCAATATCGCCGCCAATGTTGCGGGGATTCAGTCGCCTAACCCGTTTTGGCTAGCCTCAGCACCCCCGACCAACTGCGGGGAACAGATCATGCGCGCCTTCGATGCGGGATGGGGCGGGGCGGTTTGGAAGACCATCGGCGAGCCCATCGTTAACGTGTCTTCGCGCTATTCCTCGATCGACTGGAATGGCCAACGCATGATGGGCCTGAACAACATAGAGCTGATCTCGGATCGACCGATCGAGGTCAACCTTCGCGAGATTGCACAAGTCAAAAAGCTTTATCCGAAAAATGCCGTGATTGCCTCGCTGATGGTCGAGTCGACGCGCGAGGCTTGGCACGCCATCGTCAAACAGAGTGAAGACGCGGGTGCGGACGGGCTTGAATTGAATTTCGGTTGTCCTCACGGGATGAGCGAACGCGGCATGGGAAGCGCGGTAGGGCAGGTGCCTGAGTACGCCGAGATGATCACGTCCTGGGTGAAGGAGGTCGCCAGCACGCCGGTGCTGGTCAAGCTAACTCCTAACATCACCGACATCCGGGCCGTCGCCCGGGCTGCGAAGCGGGGCGGGGCAGACGGCCTTTCCGCAATCAACACGATCAATTCGATCACCGGCATTGATCTCGACACCTTTGTTCCGCGGCCGAATGTCGATGGCGCAAGCTCTCATGGAGGCTACTGCGGACCCGCAGTCAAGCCGATCGCGTTGAACTTGGTGCAGCAAGTGATGAGCGATCCTGCCTCCATGCTGCCACTCTCAGGAATCGGAGGCATCGGCACTTGGAGGGATGCGGCGGAATTTCTTCTGCTCGGTTGCTCCTCAGTTCAGGTCTGTACCGCAGCGATGCATTTCGGCTACCGCATCGTCGAAGACATGATCGACGGCCTGCAAAACTGGATGAGCGAAAAGGGTTTCGCGACGATCGAAGATTTTCGCGGTCTGAGCCTTCCCCGGGTGAACGAATGGAAGCACCTAAATCTCAATTACAAGATTGTTGCTCACATCCACGAAGACAAATGTATCGGATGTGACCTCTGTTATACCGCGTGTTGGGATGGGGCCCATCAGTGCATTCATCTGGACCGTGTGAGCGGTCCGGTCGATGGCCATGTCGAGGTCCACAGCAAACCGCCAGACGTTGTCGCCCGCAGCCGTGCGGAGATCACGGTGACCCCGATTCCGAAACTCGATCATCTAGATAGGTCGCAGCGCCTTCCCAATGCAACCCCTTTGGCAAGAATTCCCCGCGTGGATGAGACGGAATGCGTCGGTTGCAATTTGTGCTCTCTCGTTTGTCCCGTAGAGGAGTGCATCACGATGGAGCGCATCGATCTCGGGCTGCCGCCGCAAAGTTGGGAGCAGCGTACCGCAAGTCAAGCCACTGCTGCGGTTACAAATGTAGGAGCCGACTGATGCCGGTGGGAACACTCATCCAGAACGGTACGCTCGTCACTGCCGAGAAGACCTTTGCCGCCGACGTGCTCATCGAAGGCCGCACGATCAAGGAAGTTCGTGCCGGGATCGAACTAGTCAACGGCCACGAGGTCATCGACGCCCAAGGTATGCTCTTGCTGCCCGGAGGAATCGACGTGCACACGCATCTCGATATGCCGTTCGGAGGCACGACGTCGAGCGACGACTTTCTCACCGGTACTCGGGCCGCTGCGATTGGCGGCACGACAACCATCGTCGACTTTGCCATTCAGGCGAAGGGCACCAAGATGCGCGGCGCGCTCGATATCTGGCTAGGAAAGGCGGCGGAGAAAGCATGCATCGACTACGGCCTGCACATGATCGTCACCGACCTGGCCGGCGCAGGCCTTGAAGACATGGACGAGCTCGTGCGCGAGGGCGTAGCCAGCTTCAAGCTCTTTATGGCGTATCCAAATGTGCTGATGGTCGATGACGGCACCATCTTCCGGGCCTTGCAGCAGACGGCGAAGAACGGCGCGCTCATCTGCATGCATGCCGAGAACGGAAGCGCCATCGATGTCATCGTCCAGCAGGCGCTCGCTGAGGGAAAGACCGCGCCGATTTATCACGCACTGACTCGTCCGACCAAGGCGGAGGCGGAGGCAGTCAACCGCGCCATCGCTCTGGCCGAGATCGCCGGCGCTCCCGTCTACATTGTGCATCTGTCTTCAGAAGACGCGCTGAACAAGGTCCGCGAAGCACGCGACCGGGGCGTGCCGGCCTTTGCGGAGACCTGTCCGCAGTATCTGCTGCTTTCGCTGGAAGACAATATGAAGGGCGAGTCTTTCGAAGATGCGAAGTATGTTTTTACGCCTCCGCTGCGGGAAAAGAAGAACCAGCCGAAGCTGTGGGATGGCTTGAAGGACGATCACCTGCAAGTGGTTTCAACGGATCATTGTCCCTTCTGTTTTGCCGACCAGAAGGTGCTGGGTAAGGATGATTTTACGAAGATACCGAACGGCGGCCCAGGCATTGAAAACCGATTGCAGCTGATTCATCACTATGGAGTGGGACAAGGCAAGCTCTCGCTCAACCGCTTCGTCGAGATCACGGCGACCGCGCCGGCCAAGATCTTTGGCATGTATCCGAAGAAGGGAACGATCGCACCCGGCAGCGATGCCGACATCGTTATCTGGGATGCGAATGCAAGCCATCTGATCAGCGCCGCTACTCACAACATGCGCTGCGACTTTTCGATGTTCGAGGGTCACCGGGTCAAGGGGAACGCAAGGCAGGTGTTCTCTCGCGGCGAGCTGGTGGTCGAGGGTGGAAAGTTCCTGGGCAAACCCGGCCGCGGAGAATATCTCAAGCGCGATGCTCGCGGCGGAGCGTGGCAGTGAGTGAGGTCGAAGTCGTACCAGCCGGGTACGATCAAGGACTTTATAATGCCGACCTCGCTCCGGTGCCAGCATCCAAGCGCACTTGGACTACTTACAATTACGCTTCGCTCTGGGTAGCGATGAGCGTCTGCATCCCCACGTACATGCTGGCTTCAGGGCTTATCGCTGGAGGCATGAGTTGGAAGCAGGCGATCGGGACCATCTTACTCGGCAACCTGATTGTGCTTGTCCCGATGGTGCTGAATGCTCACGCAGGGGCAAAATATGGCATCCCGTTTCCTGTGTATGTGCGGGCCTCTTTCGGGGTGCGTGGGGCCAATGTTCCCGCGGTGTTGCGAGCGCTCGTTGCCTGCGGCTGGTTTGGCATTCAATGCTGGATCGGCGGTCACGCTATCCATTCGATGTTGGCGGTCTTGTGGCCCGGGATCGCGAGCTACCCCGGCGCCATCTGGGTGTGTTTCTTTTCGTTTTGGCTGCTCAATATTCTGGTCATCTGGCGAGGTGTCGAGAGTATCCGCTATCTGCAAGGGGTGAGCGCGCCGTTCATGCTGACCGTCGGCCTCCTACTGCTTTGGTGGATCTCCCGCAAAGCCGGGGGGCTCGGTCCCGTGTTGTCGAGCCCGAGTAAATTTCAAACGACCGGCAGTTTTCTGCGCTTCTTCGTGCCCTCGCTGACCGGGATGGTGGGCTTCTGGGCGACGGTCGCTTTGAACATCCCGGATTTTACCCGCTACGCGAAATCGCAGAAGGCGCAGATGCTTGGCCAGGCGCTTGGACTTCCGGCCGCCATGACCATTTATTCGTTCATCGGAGTTGCCGTAACGTCGGCATCCGTGGTCATCTTTGGCGAGCCGATCTGGGACCCGGTAGCGCTACTCGGCCGCTTCAACGAGCCGTTGATTGCTTCGATAGCACTGGTAGCCTTGTTGATTGCCACTCTGAACACAAATGTCGCGGCGAACGTGGTCTCGCCCTCGAATGACTTCTCGAACCTGAATCCGCGACTCATCTCCTTCCGCACCGGTGGATTGATAACCGGGGTGATTGGCATCGCGATGATGCCGTGGAAGCTATTGAGCGACTTCAATAGCTACATCTTCGGATGGCTGGTGGGCTACTCAGGACTGCTCGGACCGATCGCGGGCGTGATGATTGCGGACTACTTTGTGATTCGCAAGAGCCGGTTAGTGGTGGCCGACCTTTACCGGCGCGACGGCGTCTATGAGTATGCTCGCGGGTTTAACTACCGGGCTTTAGTTGCTCTAGCGGCTGGGGTCATTGTGGCGCTGGTAGGGTTATTTGTGCCTTCGCTGCGTTGGCTCTATGACTATGCCTGGTTTGTCGGGTTCTTTGTGGCTGGGGCAGTTTACTGCGCGCTCATGCGTCGATCTGACGTGGGCTAAAGCGAGTAAGAGAGTCAGTCTTCCCCTATCCGTAACCTTCCCATTCACGCCGAACAATGCTTGAATCGGAACCGCACTAACCAAGCGATGCGACGTACTCATCGGCGATGCCGAGGCTCTGATCCAGTGCATCCACGGCGAAATCGATTTCTTCCTTCTCAATAATCAGCGGAGGAGCGATCACGAAGTGGCTGATCCAGGCCTGGATGGTCACCCCGCGTTTCATCATTTCGGCGGCTACTTTTTCGACAACGGCGACTTTGCCGTCGATCTTGTCCTGCATGGAATTGAGCGGGGCCTTGCTGCCATGGTCTTTCACCAGTTCGACTGCCCAGAAGAGCCCCAGCCCGCGCACTTCGCCGATCGAGGGGTGCCTGGCCTTGAGAGCATGCAGCTTCTCTCCAAGATAAGATCCCATGGCTCGCGAACGCGCCACGAGGTCGAGACGCTGCATCTCGTGAATGGCTGCGACTGCCGGGGCCAGGGTCATCGGATGCGCCTCATAGGTGTGTCCATGAGCGAAGTAGTGGTCGTCGAAATAGGCGGCGATCTTGGCAGTAGTGGCGCAGACACCGAGCGGCACGTAGGCGGAGGTGATGCCTTTGGCGGTCACCAGCATATCGGGCTTGATTCCCCCTGAGTCTTTGCCCCAGTGGTCGACGGCGAACCATTCCCCGGTGCGTCCCCAGCCGGACATGACTTCGTCGGCGATCAACAGGACACCCCGGCGGTCGCAGATCTCCCGCAGGCGGGGAAAGTATTCAGGAGGCGGAATGAGCACGCCGTTGGTCCCTACCACTGGTTCGACAACGACGGCGGCGACATCGCTCTCATTCTCGATCATGTGTTCGAGATAGTCGGCGCAGGCGGTGTTGCAGCCGGGGTAGGTATGCTTGATGGGACACTTGTAGCAGTTCACCTCCGGGGCGAACAGGAAACCCTGGCCCTTGGCTCCGGGTTCGAGCGGCCAGCGGCGCGGATCGCCGGTGGCGCCAATGGAGGCCATGGTTGATCCATGGTAGGAGCGGTAACGGGCGATGATCTTGGTCTTGCCGGTGTACATGCGGGCGATCTTGAAGGCGGCTTCGTTGGCTTCGGTACCGCTGGTGGTGAAAAAGAATTTTTCGAGGCCCGCAGGCAGCACTTCGAGGAGCAGCTTGCTCAACCCGGCCCGGGTGGTCGTCGCATAGCCGGGCATGACGTAAGGCAGGGTCGCGGCCTGCTCCTGGATGGCGCGGATGACGGCCGGATTCTTGTGTCCGAGATTAACGCACATCAGCTGCGACGAGAAGTCAAGATAGCGCCTCCCGGCGGCGTCGGTGAAGTAGCAGCCTTCGGCGTCGACCACGTGGAGAGGATTCCAACTCTTCTGATACCGCCAGGTGCCGTAGTTGAATTGCTTGGTGGCCGCGACAACTTCCTCGCTCGTCATGGTGGCGGAAAGGGGCTCGATGGGGAGTGTGCTCAGTTCAGACATGGGATCTTCCTTATGGCCGGATAACACTGACTTTACAGGGAATCGCCGCCTCTGAAAACCCGAATTCGCTAGAGCGCGGGACGCCGAGACTCTATCATCGGCTTACCCATGATGCGATTTCTTCGAGCCTTGCCCTTGCTGATAGCCAGCGTTCCAGCTGCGTACGCGGCAAAGCCGTCTCCCGCCGCGCCCCTCCCTATCAAGGTTGTAGTGGTAACCATGTTTGAATTGGGCGCCGACACTGGGGACGCTCCCGGAGAGTATCAATACTGGGTCGAGCGGGAACATCTAGATCAGAAGCTGCCATTTCCCGCTGGCAATCGTGACTTGCGGATGAATGCGAAGGGGGTGCTCGCCATCTCGACCGGCCAAGGGACGGCAAAGGCCGCATCGAGCATCATGGCGCTTGGCCTCGATCCGCGATTCGACCTCAGCAGAGCTTATTGGATCATTGCCGGGATAGCGGGAGCCGATCCCGCCAAAGCCTCTCTCGGCTCGGCAGTGTGGACGGACTGGGTGGTAGACGGCGACCTTGGCTACGAAATCGATGCTCGGGAGATTCCAGAAGAGTGGCCAACTGGTTATGTACCTTTGGGTAAACTTAGGCCCTACGAATTACCCGTTGTCGCTAACGACGACCAAGTCTACCAACTTAATTCCTCGTTGACGGATTGGGCATATCGGCTGACCAAAGATGTGCCACTCGGCGACACTGAGGCGATTCGCGAGCGCCGTGCCCAATTTCCTCAGGAGGCGGCCAAGCGCCCTCCTTTCGTACTAAAGGGAGGCGAACTCTCCGGCTCCACCTATTGGCATGGCAAGAAGCTCGACGAGTGGGCCAACGCCTGGGTCGCCTACTATTCCAGCGGCCAGGGCCACTTCGTGACGACTGCGATGGAAGACAGCGGCACACTGCAGTCGCTGACGTTTCTCGCCAAGGCGCACAAGGTGGATTTCTCCCGGATCATGGTGCTGCGGACGGTCAGCAACTTCGATCAGCAGCGACCCGGGGTGTCGGCGGCGGAGAGCCTGGCCGAGCAGCGGGTCTCGAAGTACGGCGGATATCTCCCGTCGCTCGAAAGCGCTTACACGGTAGGGCATACGATCGTTGATGAGCTCGTCTCTCATTGGCAACAGTATGGTAGCCGTTCCCCCGCTGAATAACTTCACTAAGAGTATCATCCGAGATAACGTAGCGCTGATTTATCTCGGTGCATGTATACGCTTGCATTCTAGCTACCTTAACCTTGCCAGCTTTCATAAGACATCCCCCACTAGCTATTCACAGAACAATTCCGAAGATAAGCATTGACATTGCCCGTCAGGAATGGGTAGCATTCGCCCGAACCGATAAAAAGTGGTTGCTCCAACTTATAGATCACAAAAAGCTGGTTCTATATACCCCTCGTCAATGATCTAGGCAAAGTGGTAGTTCTTCAATGATTCATCCACTAGCCAACAGTTGGATTGGCAAGAAACCCTTCTATCTTGTTTGATTCCCAGCAATGGTGGACCAAATAGGAACTTATATTTGACATTTGAAGTTTCTTAAAAAGTTTGCATTGACAGCGCTATCGCAGACTGGTTAGGATTCCCGACCGTACCGCTAAATTGTTTTAGTTGCAGCCAAAGCTCTATATTTTTCCGAGCGCTGGGAGTTGCTAGCCTTCAAGGCGGATCAAGACGGCTATCTCGAAGTCGCACGAGCGGGTCAAGATCCAGAGCTAAAACAATTAGCTGCAAGACCATTAAGGGAGGCACGACAGCAATGAAATTGTTAAAAGCTTGGAAGTGCGGAGTGTTTCTATTTTCGTTATTTCTTCTGCTTGCTTGCGTAACTGGTTATGCACAGCAGAACTCGGAAATAGATGGAACGGTAACCGATAAACAAGGCGCTGTAGTTTCAGGCGCTCAGATCACGCTTACTCAGCCGAGCACCGGGCTCGTGAAGACCGCCGTAAGCAATGATTCGGGAGCGTATACCTTTCCCGGTCTCAACATCGGCACTTATGACATAAAAGTGACGGCGACTGGGTTCGAAGCTGTTGTCCAGCAGGGGCTTGAGTTGAACGTCTCGCAGACGCTGCGAGCCGACATCGCTCTCACTGTCGGTTCGGTGAACGAGACGGTCACAGTCGCCGCAAATGCGCTGCAGGTGCAAGCAGATTCGAACGTGGTCAGTACGCTGATCTCTGCTGACCAGATCAGCGAGATCGCTACCCAGAACCGGAATTTGACGGCCTTGGCGACGCTTGGTCTGGGCGTCAGTTCGGGTTTGCCGGACAGCAACACGCCGACCTCGGTAGCGTCCAGTTCGTTCATCAGTGTGAACGGTCTGCGTCATGCGCATAATATCTGGCTGATCGATGGCGGCGAGGCGGACGACCGTGGCGGCGCCGGCGGAGCGAGCATCATGCCTTCGCAGGACGCGATTGCCCAGTTCGAGATGCTGACCAGCAACTACCCGCCGGACTACGGTATCTCCTCAGGGGCGACCATCAGTCTGGCGCTGAAGAGCGGCACACAGAACTTCCATGGAACCTTGTGGGAGTTCAACCGGAACACCGACTACAACGCGAACAGCTACTTCAATAAGCAGGCGAATCCTGTCGTCGCCCGTCAGATCATCAACTACAACATCTATGGGTTCAACATCGGCGGCCCGATTTTCATACCAAAACACTACAACACCAGCCGGCAGCGGACCTTCTTCTTCGTGAACGAAGAGTGGCGGAAGCTGAAACAGGCCAGCGCTCCCAACGTGGTGCAGGCGATTCCGGCGGCCGACTTCCCGGTAGCTGGGCAGAATCTCAATTACGTGACGCCGGCGTTTTCGTCAGCCATTCAGCTCCAGGTGCCGGTAGTAGGCGATCCCGCTTTCAACGCCAGGCTTGCCGCTGCCGGCATACCCGTACCCACGGCCAACGGTCCGAAAGTGTACTTCCCCAACAACGTAATACCGGCATCGCTCTTCGATCCGAACGCTTTGCTGTATCTCGGCACTGGCGTCTTTCCGGCGGGTAATCCGGGCACCGACAAGGTGGTGTCCTCTGCTAGCCAGCCGATCGACGTGCGCGACGACGTCGTCCGCATTGATCACCGGATCACCGATAAATGGGCGATCCTGGGGCATTACCTGGGTGATTCGGTGACCCAGTCCTATGCGTCTCCGATGTTAGGTTGGTCGGGCGCCAGCTACAACACCATCACCAGCGTCCTCAACAACCCCTCCAACAGCGCTGCGGTGAAATTAAGCGGGACCATTAGCCCTAGCTTGCTGGCTGAGGCAAGCTTCAACTACGACGGTAACGTCATCGGCATCACCAACAGCCCGAATTCGCAGGTCCCGGCTGGCTTCGGGGTGAACCGGTTCTTCGCGAATCCTTCGACGAACCTCCCCGGCCTCAACCTCGGCGCCCCGTATAACACCCAGGAGTTGCCCGGTTCGGCACCATGGAAGAATGCCGCCCGCGATTACTCACCCAAGGTGGATATCTCCTACACCATTGGCAAGCACGCCATGAAGTATGGGTTCAGCTATAACCGGTACACCAAGAACCAGCAGATCTTCGGCGATCCCGGCGGTAACTTCAACATCGGTTCACTCAGCGGCGATTCGGCGGTCGATTTCATCCTCGGGCTTTCCAATACTTACGACCAAGCCCAGGCGCTCCCCATCCGCCACTACGTGAACCAGACAACCTCCGCCTATGTCATGGACAACTGGCGCGTGACGCCGCGGTTGACGTTGCAGCTGGGTGTTCGCTACGACGCCCTGCCGCACGCTTACGAGAGACAAAACAATTTGTCGAATTTCGATCCGGCCACGTACATCCCAACTCTGATTCCTTCCGCCAACATCTTTCTTGGCAACAACACCAACCAGCTCAATCCGGCCGCGCTGACCAACTTTAATGGCGGCGCGTTCTATTTGAACGGCGTCCAGATCGCCGGTCAGAACCACTTCCCCCGGGGATTGGTTCAAAACGACTACAACACTATCCAGCCGCGTGTAGGTTTCTCTAACGATCTCTTTGGGGACGGTAAGACAATCCTTCGCGGTGGCATCGGCTCTTTCTACGAGCGGGTTCAAGGCAACGACGTCTACAACGCTGCCGCTAACGAACCGTTCTTTAACGATCCGCAGGCAACCAGCGTCTATGTCTCCGACCCGCACACCGCCTGGACCACAGGACAGACGGCTCAACTTCCGAACTTCGCACAAGGAATCACAACCCTGGCCACGACCTACAAGGCGCCAGGCGTCGTTCAATTTAGTCTCGGCGTCCAGCGTGAGGTCGCACCCTCCGTCGTCTGGGTCGTGCAATATGTCGGCAACCTGGCCTGGCATCAGCCAGTGCGGCGCCAGATCAACAATTACAGCCTCAATACCCCGCTCGGAGGAACGAACAATCCAAACTCTGGTACCCTTCTCCCGACCGATACGCGCGCGAACGCGGGCGATCCTCAGGATAAGTCGGGCACCAATCTGGGCGGCACATCGCTATCGAACGGCGATCAACTCCGGAACTACCCCGGCATCGGCCAAATCGCGCAGCAGGAAAACACCTCAAACGCGAATTACAGTGGCTTCCAGACCGGCATTCGCGCCCAGAACAAACATGGTCTTACCGGGGAGTTCGATTACACCTGGTCGCACGAGATCGATCTCACCAGCGACGATAACAACTGCTGCCTGAGCAACCCCTACAACTTGAAATACGACAAGGGGTCGGGTGGCCTGGATCGCCGTCATATCGTCAGCATCAACTATATCTACCAGCTGCCGATCTTCACTCAGAGTACTGGGCTCACCCACACCCTGCTGGGAGGGTGGGAGCTTGCCGGCGTGGTTGTGGCCGAGTCGGGAGTCATTCTGAACAACACCGCTGGTGGCAGCGCCTACGGTGGTCCTGGGCTGAGTATCGGCTACGACACAATCGGTCTCGGCGGTGGGTATCAGAATCGGCCGAACATCAACGGAAAAGTTCATTACCCGCATAAGCAGCTGGAGTGGTTTGACCCCACTGTCTTCTCGGCACCGATCCCGGCTTGGGCAGGCGGCGCGAACCAGGGCTTCGGCAGCGCCAGCAGAGACTCGATTGTCGGACCGGGCCGTCTGAACTTCTCAACATCCCTGTATAAGTCGTTCGCGATCAAGGAATACGCGCACTTCGAGTTCCGGGCGGAGTCGTTCAACACCTTCAATCACACCCAGTACAACAACGTCGGCTATCAGTTCGGATCCGGCAACTTCGGCCAAGTGACGAGCACTTTCGATCCTCGCACACTGGAGTTGGGCGCCAAGCTGATCTTCTAATTCAATCGCTGTAGAACAAGGGCGCGGCAGGCGATCAGCTTGCCGCGCTTCTTTTGCAAGCCTTGCAGGATTGCCATCCGTCCGCGCTAACGGTAGCGTTAGGACTGTCTTAGTAGAGGAAGCATTGATCTCCGTTCATCGCACCCTAGTACGGATCTTGCTGCTGGTCGCGGCGGCGGCCGCAGTTCCCGCGATCTTCGGTCAATCCGATGTCAGCCCCGTGGCTACGAGCAAATCGGACGCGCTCGCGCTGGAGCAGCAGGGAAGCAATGCCGATGCGGAGCGGATATGGCAGCGCATCGCCGAGGAACACCCCAAAGACCCTGAAGCCTTCGCCCATCTCGGATTGCTGGAGTCACGGCAGGAGAATTTTGCCGCGGCGATCGAGAATTACCGTAAAGCCCTCGCCCTCGGGCCAGCCGTGCCCGGTATCGAGATGAACCTGGGCCTCGCCTGTTTCAAGGCCAGCCAGTTCGCCGAAGCGATCAAGGCATTTTCCGCAGAGTTGCAGGGACAGCCGCCAGATAGTCCCGTTGCGGGGCGGCTCATCACTCTCTTGGGCATGGCCCATTACGGCATGGGCGACTATTTCGTTGCTATTCCCTATCTACGCAAAGCAGCGGACGAGGATCCGCAAAACCTGCCGTTACGCCTCACCCTGGCGCACAGCTGCCTTTGGAGCAAGCAATATGACTGCGTGATGAAAGTCGACAAGGAGATACTGGCGCTGAATGCCGACTCCGCCGAAGCCGACATGCTGGTGGGAGAAGCGCTCGACGAAAAGGGAGACGACGCGGGCGCCATGGAGCAATTTCGCGCAGCTACGAAAGCGAATCCCAAGGAGCCGAATGCTCATTTCGGCCTCGGCTATCTGCTCTGGAAGCAGCATCACTTCGACGAGGCGGCGCCGGAGTTTCAGGCGGAGCTCGAGAACGATCCCTCACAGCGTCAGGCCCGCGCCTACCTCGGAGACGCGCTGGTCGAGTTGAATCAGTACCAAGAGGCCCTGCCGGTCCTCGAAAGAGGTGAGGCAGAATCTTCCGACTCTGCGATGGTCCATCGCGACCTGGGTATTGTTTATGCCGAAATGGGGCGTAAGGAAGATGCCGCGAATGAGCTGGTTAAGGCGATCGCGCTCGACCCGAAGGATGTGTCGCCACATTGGCGGCTCGGAAAGCTCTTCCAGGCGATGGGAAAGAAGGACGAAGCGAAAGCGCAGTTCGAGACTGCGAGTGCAATGATTCACGAGACCAGTCGTCCACTTACTCAGGAGATTGGTGAGCCTCGTTCGAAGTCTCAGCCGTGAAAGAAATAGTCGGCAGCGGCAAATTCATGGCCGGGCGCTTTTGCAACTAGACCTTTGAGCCTGCGTTGGCCGCTTCGTGTTAGTGGGCCTTATTCATCTCTGCCTTGAGGGTCTTGGCAAGCTTTTCAACTTCCTCAGCCTTCTTGATGACTGCAAGCGAGAGTGTATCTTTGTTGCTCTTGTCTACTTCAAGTTTGAGTTCCTGACTTAGCTTGAGGAGTTTCTGCGAGTCGGCGATCAGCTGCGCCTGGCGGGGATCGGGCGCGGGCGCGGGAGCCGGCGTCGTAGCATCCGGAGACTTGACTGCCGTAGGCTGCGCAGAGGAGACAGACGGTGCCGGTGCTTCGCCAACTCGGTCATGAGTATCTTGCGCTTGAGCCAGCAGGCAGGAGACAAGCAAGATACTTGCGGTACCCCAAGGCAGAGACCGTCCCACTCTCTGCCTTGGGGATGGGCGGGAATGATTCATGGATCTGCTCATTCGGGTTAACTCGTATGCTGTTGCTTATTTCGCCTTCAGCGCGGCGGTCAGGTTCTTGGCGAGTTGTTCGATCATTGCGACATTGGAGGCGGCAGCGGCGGTCGACACAGTCGTCTTCGGCTTCGTGAGGTCCAGTTCCACTCGCGCGGAGAGAACCACCATCTCGTCGGCAGCCCACTCGATCAATTCGCGTCTCCTCTTGTTCTGGAGCTCAATCGCTTCGGCGGAATGGGCGTCGTTCGCCGGGTTGTCACCGAGCAAAATATGTGGATCCATGTCTCTGGGGGTCGGATCGGGCAGGTAAACTGACTGCGACTTTCCGCCGTTTTGCGCGGACAGAGGTAAAGAGCCAGCGAACAGCAGCGCGACAAGCAGTAGGCATGGATAACACCTCACGACATCGTGAGATCTAAGGAATCCGCTAGCTTGAGTCCGCATAGGGCACCTCGGCAATGCAGTCAATTCATTTGAGCCTTACCGTCCAGATAATGAGAGGATGCGGCAGCGGAAAACCTCGATGTATTCCTAAACTATACGCCTCAACATGCTTTTGATTCGGCTACTTTCGCTGGAAGCGTTTAGCCGCCGGGATAAACCTTGATCCAATGATTCCGCATTTTCGCCCGCACGACCTGCCCGGAAGTTTCGGAGACGATGACGTTGGTGGTTTCGGCCGGCATGTGGCAGTCGATGCAATTGCTTACGATCGAATGACCTATTTTCTTCGATACCCCGCAAGCCGTCCATAGATGACAGCTCAGACATTTGGAGGAATAGGAAGCCGCGGCTTTTTCCCCGGTATGAGTATCGTGACAGGTGGCGCAGGACATGGAAGGGGAAGACTGGTAGCAACGGCTTCGCTCGAGCAAACCCACCTGATTCCCGTGAACATCGGGATGCTCAGAGGCCGCGACCGGGAGCGGCTTAAAGAAGTCGGTCAGTGGCTTGCCGGGAACGAAGGAGAACGCAGGCGCGACTGCCTCCCGTTGCAGGCCGCTGTGGCAATAGGCGCAGGCATCGACCTGACGATCCCGCGAGAACTTGGCGGGATTCAGGATTGTGTCTTGTGGCAACTCAGCCCGACGCGCCGCCGATGCCGCATAGCGGGCCACATGTCCAGCGCCGGGGCCGTGACAGGTCTCACAAGCAATGCCTGTGACTAAGGAATCCTTCTCATAGCTGTTGGTGGTCACCTCTGAAGATAGCGGCCGAATATAAGTGGCATGACATTCCAGACACCCTGGATTGACTGGGCGCGAGAAGTTGGCCGTTCCGTCGACAAACCCGGGACTGTTCACCCAACGATTGCCATCCCGCCAATAGCTGACTGGCAGCTCAAAAAGTTGATCTCCCTGCCAGTAGAGATACGTCTGACCCCGCGCGCCTGAGCCGGTAACGAGATCAATCGACTCGGTTTTTTTCAGCAGGTCTTTACCCCATCCAGTGACAGCGGTCTCGGTAAATTTGCCGGCTCGCTCTTCCATATCGAAGTAGAAGGCAGGTTGCGAGGGCCGGACTGAAGGGTCGGAGATGGTGAGAATGTTTCCTCCAGGACGAAAAGAACCCAATATGCTGCGCGGGCCAGCGATCTGCGAAGTCAGGTGGTGAGCGGTGTGAGAGTAGGACTCGCTCACCTCGCGATGGCAGGCAGCGCAGGCGGCGTCTCCTGCCCACCCGGGACGCTGCGCTGCCAGCTTCAAGGAGGCAGGGTTCTCGGCGGTTTCAGAAGAAACCGGGAGGAAGGTGGCCAGGCAGAACAGAATGAGAGCGAATTGCCTGGGGTCGCATCGCCATCTCATTCGGCTATATTCCTTTCCGTGCAACAACATTACCCAGTCTTACCGTGATTGTTAAGACGGGTCGGCCTGGTTAGATCATGAGAGCGAATTCCGCATCGTGATGGTAGCAAACGAGCGAGCTTCGATACAGACGGAAACAGCTTCGAATGCCGGGAGACACTCGCCCGGCCTGTACCACCTGCCATGCAGGGGCACCTGGAGTTCCATCCGACGCAGGTTTATGATGTTGTTCAGTTAGGAATGAAGCCATGATCGACCAAACTGGAGAAGGGCCGCTCGACGAATTCAAAGAGAAGATCACTGAAGTGTTGGAGCTCCTCAACAAGGACAACATTCCTATCATCATCGCTGATGAAGGGAAGATTGAGAGCGTACTTCAAGGCCCCGGTTCCCATGTAGATGCGCTGCAGGCTCTTGAACACAGCGAGACCGTCGAAGCCGTGCGCCGAGGTCTCGTGGAAGCTGATGCCGGCCAGATGCGGCTGCTCGACGAAGCGCTTCGCGCGGTGCTCTCGAGCACTTCGAAAAAGTAGTAAATGGCGTCTTGACATAGTGGCCATCTTCTAGTGAACGCCGTGCAAAAGGATGCGACTACTTAGCAGCCGGCGCGAGGTTTACCTGGAAACCAGTTACTTTTCCGGACTGCGGATCAATGTCGCAAACGAATGTGAAATCCTGCCATCCCTTGGGGATACGGGCCGAGCCGCTACCAATCAGCTTGGCCATGCTTTCAAGTGTGAGTGTTTTTGGATCGTCGGTCCCCAGAAAGACCCGGTCAACGCCGGGGAGTTGTTTCTTCAAGGCGGCCACTGCAGCCGGACGGCAGATCGTCTCTCCTACCTTCTTAGCGTTGCTCCACTCTTCCGCCAGCTTTCGCTCCTGAACAGAGCGAAGCGTCCTGATCTGTCTTTCGATGATCGCGGTCTCGGCGGACGACAGCTCCGGCTCGGTAGACGCGGCAGTTTGACCAATCGCCTGGATTACCGTTCCAGTGAGCAGAAGGAGGCCTAAGCGGCTCCAATTCACAAGTTTCACTCGTCCTCCTTGGAAGCCAGCCTCTTCGTTTCGGCAAGTTGATTGTGCAGTGTTCAGCTTCAATATACGACAGGGGACACTTTCAAGATGCGTCGTCCTTAGCGCCAAATGCATCTTTCTAAGTAACACCCGCAATTGGAGGATCAACCATGGCGCTTCCATCCACGGATAGAACGGCGAAACAGGCAACTATGGCGGCGCGTGTCACAGAGAATCCGGCGGTCAAGAGAGGGACCCGGCCGCGGGTGCTGATCATTGGTAGCGGCTTTGCCGGACTTCACGCGGCGATGGGATTGGCAAAGGTGCCCGTGGATATCACTCTCATCGATCGCCGCAACCATCACACCTTCCAGCCGCTGCTCTATCAGGTTGCGCTTGCGGTGTTGTCCCCCGCCAATATTGCCCAGCCGATTCGCTCGATGTTTCGCGACCAGCAAAATATTGAAGTGCTGATGGATGAGGCGATCCATTTCGATCTCGATGCACGGCGCGTGGCGATGAAGAGCGGCGCAACGATGGAATACGACTACCTCATGGTCGCTACTGGATCGACCCATTCGTACTTCGGCAAGGATGAGTGGGCCAAGCTCGCGCCGGGTTTGAAAACGGTGGAAGATGCAACCGAGATTCGCCGCAGGGTGTTGCTGGCATTCGAATTGGCAGAGCGGCAGATGCTCGAGACGGGCTCTCATCCCCCGCTCAACTTTGTCATCGTTGGCGGCGGACCGACCGGCGTGGAACTGGCAGGTGCGATTTCTGACATTGCCAAGCTTTACATGAGGCGAGACTTCAGGCACATCAACCCGGCGATGGCGCGGGTATTGATTCTGGAGGGCGGCCCAAGGATCCTGCCCAGCTATCCTGAAGATCTTTCGGCAAAGGCAGTCGAACAACTCGCAACTCTGGGCGTCGAAGTCCAGGTGAATGCCAGAGTGACGGACATTCAGCCAGGCTATGTAGTGATGGACAACAAGCGCATTGATGCGGTGGTGACGCTTTGGGCAGCCGGAGTCCAGGCTTCTCCCTTAGGGAAGCTTTTGGGCGTCGAGACGGACAAGCGCGGATGTGTGCTGGTTGATCTGCATCTGAACCCAGCGGGACATCCAGACGTCTTTGTTTGCGGCGATCTGGCTCATGTTGTTGAAAACGGACGCCAGATTCCCGGCGTCGCCCAGCCGGCAATGCAGATGGGTGACCACGTAGCCCAAATGATTGCACAAGATATCGATGGTAAACCTCGCACGAACTTCCATTACTTCGACAAGGGCGACATGTCCACGATTGGACGAATGGCCGCAGTCGCGAAGGTCGAGTGGCCGTTCAAAGCCCACTGGGGCGGTTTTCTTGCCTGGGCTACCTGGCTGGTCGTGCATATCTTTTTCCTGATTGGCTTCCGCAATCGGCTGGCCGTGCTCTTTGAGTGGACCTACACCTATTTCACCTTCTCGCGTGGGGCGCGCTTAATCACCGGAGATCAGACGCTGCCCGGCTGGAACGAGCAGGAGGGAGTAAGCTCAGACCCCACGCTCACAGCGCTTGATACTACTTCACCAGGAGTAAGAGATGGCCTCAAGGGACATGCTTCCGAGGCGTCGAATGTCGCCGCCCGGACTGAAGAGCCGGCCAAGCAGCCCGCTTGAGGTTCTTCTTCGCCGAAGTGGCAGTACTTACTACTCTTCTGGTGCTTGATCTGATACGGGTGTGCTGATGAACCTGCTATTGAAGTCGAAGCTTCCATAAAGGTCAAAGAGAAATGCCTCAGTCGAAGCGCGACCATCGTGGATCGCGCTCGGTGAGCCAACCAAAAAGCAGACCGATGGTGGCCCAGAGGATGAGTTGAAGCGCCCAGGAGGAAAGACGGAAGCGCCACAGAACATCCGCAGGAAACGCGGCCGGAACCTCATCGATGGACGGAAGGAAGTGGGCCGCCAGAGCGGTGAGGGCGATGAAAGCCGCAGCGCCTAAGAGTGTTCCGCTCCATATTCCGAATTTGCAACTCAGGCGAGAAGCGACCTCTGAGGAGAAGACAATTGCCGCGATCGAAGCGAGAACCATAAGGAAAAATGCTGCCGTCCGCATACCGATGGTGTCGGAAAGCCCGACCGCCGGAGGGCTTGCCGGATACTTCACTGTGGGGACGAAGGCGATTGCGACAAATCCCAGGAAGCCAAGGAGCGCGGCGAGCGCACGCGGATTGCTCGGACCAAAACGTCCGTAGGTGAAGGCAAAAACCAGCCCGAAGATACCGCCTAGAGCAGCGCCGAATCCGACCGTGGCTGTAAGGAGTCCAGCAGTCTTTTGCACCCGGCGGCTGAACACCTCCGCCTCCGGTGCTTCGCCTCTGGCCTGAGCTGCAGCGTTCTCAAACGCGATCGAGCGATCTACCTGGGGTTCGCCTAGCCAATGCGCTGAAAGAAAGACCAGGATGCCAGCGATGACGCCAACGATCATCCCGCGCAACAGCAGACTACTTGTCATCTCTCATCCGTTGAGGGATTTGGGTTCTTAGTGACAAGGAAAGCCGAGGAGGTGGCGACCGTCGTGGACGAACTCGTGAATGGTTCGACCATGCATCATGCTGGTGGCGCCTTGCTCCGCGCCGACAAAATAGATCACAAGAAGGAGGAGAAGCCCCGCAAAGACTGCCCAAGGAAAAATCTCCGACAAGGGAATCGCCGGAACCAAGACGGGTTGTGGGGCGGAGCTGGTGTTCGCGGATGCCATGATCAATCTCCTGAGCTGGAACTTCTTCAGTTTAAAGCAAAGCAAAGTTGCTGTCAGGTGGTGGAAAGTCATTACGCAGGCATGCTCTGACGGAAAACTCAAACGGATGCCACGCCCCACCTGCTGTTCCTTGGTCCCGTGCACACGTTCTCATAGGATGAACTCCTGTACGAAACCTCGCTAGATAAAACCTCGCTACATAAAACCTCGCTGGATGAAAATCTGGACTAGATAAAATCTGGACTGGATAAAATCTGCGATAGATAGAATCTGCATTGGATAGTCACGATCTGACCTGCGCTCGATGCCCGCATCTGTTTCTCCAATCCGTCTCACTCTCATCAGCGCTCCAGCTACGCGCCAGTTGCAGGAAGGTATTTTCCTCGGGGATGAAGGCCTGGATGCGTCGGCCCGCGCGCAGCTCGAGCGGGTCCGTTGGACAGCAGATCCAGGCCAGAAGATTTGGGTGTCTCCGGAAGCTCGAACAAGAGAGACAGCCAAGGCGCTCGGGGTGAACGCGGAAGAGGCGCCGGAACTACGGGAATGTGATTTCGGTTTATGGCGTGGTCGTTCCTTGCAGGAGATTCACCACGAAGATCCAGTCGGCCTTCGACTCTGGATCCAGGATCTAGGGTCATGTCCTCACCGAGGCGAGTCGTTCCTGCAATTAATGGAACGCGTGGGGGAATGGCTCGACCTCCGGCGAGAAGCTGGCTCTTGCGTGGTCATTACCCATGCATCGGTCATTCGCGCGGCCATCGTGCATGCTCTATCCGCGCCGCAGGAGAGCTTTCGCCGAATAGAATTAGGCCCGCTCACGCTAACGGACATTCGCCAGAACGGCGCCCAGTGGCACGTTCGGTCGATGGGAGTTCGGCTGACGAACGCCGAGGGGTCCGCGGAGCATGAAGAACCGCAATGTGACTAGATTCCCGCCAAGCAGCCTGCTCTAGTTTCGTCGGGTTCATTGCAGTGATGAAAGACCTTCGCTCCGTGCCTCGCAGCTCATTGCCGGTAGATGCGGGCCTCCCAGGGGCTCAGGTTGAGAACTGTGCTGTTTTCCTCTTTGGATTTCAAGTTGGAAAGTGCGAGTCTCCCTGCCTGCAGACCATCTGGCAGTTTGTATTGGACTGTCGATGGAGAAAAGTTCAACACGATGAGGTATCTCTGGTCGCCAAGCATCCTGGTGTAGGCAAAGATGGAGGAGTTCTCTGGGTCGATGTCCTTGTAGTCGCCGTAGATCAGCGCGGGAGTCTTGCTGCGAAGCGCGATCATCTGCTGATAATAGTGATAGATCGAGTCGGGATTCGCCAGCTCTTCTTTGGCGTTGATCTGGGAATAGTTCGGGTTGACGGCGAGCCATGGCTTCGACCCCGTGGTAAAGCCGCCGTTGGCGGTTGTGTCCCACTGCATCGGCGTGCGCGAGTTGTCGCGGCTGGTCTTTTTCAGGTTGGCGATGTAGTCCCCGGCGCTTATCTTGCCTGTGAGGACGTCGGCCTTATAGCCGTTCTTGACCTCGATGTCGTCGAAGTCTTCGATGCGTTCGAAAGGATAGTTCGTCATCCCGAGCTCGTCTCCCTGATAGACAAAGGGCGTTCCTTTCATCGTAAGCAGAAGGGTCGCAAGCAGCTTTGCGGAAGGCGCCCGGTTGGCGGCGGAGTCGTCGCCAAAGTTCGAAACAATGCGCGGATTGTCATGGTTAGAAAGGAAAATCGTGTTCCAGCTGTGTAAGTCGAGGACCGCGTCCTGACGGTCGTAAACGGCCTTGAGTTCTGGCAGCGTAAAGGGCTTCCATAACCTTCCATTGCGATTAATGCGTACGGTATCGAAATTGAAGATCATGTTGAGTTCGCGGCGGCGTTCGTCGACCAGTAAGTGCGTTTGGTCGAGGGTGATGCCGAGCGCCTCGCCGACGGTCATGACGTCGTACTTCGATAGCACCTCGCGGTTCATCTCCTGGAGGTAATCATGGAGATGCGGGCCCGCGGCATAGACGAATTGCGGCGCTTTGAGCTCGTCCGGCGTAAGGTCGGGAAAGGCCTGGTTCTTGGAGATGAACGGGATCACGTCCATGCGGAAGCCGTCAACGCCCTTGTCGAGCCAGAACTTCATCAAATCATGGACCTCGGCGCGGACTTTGGGGTTGTCCCAGTTAAGATCGGGCTGCTTCTCAGCAAAATAGTGAAGATAGTATTCGTTGGTTCCGGCATCTTTCTTCCACGTGGAGCCCGAGAAGAAAGAGGGATCGTTGTTCGGAGGGAGTTCGGCTCCATTCGGCCCTGTCTTGCCGGGACGCCAGAGGTAGTAATCCCGGTAAGGGTTGTCCTTCGATTTACGGCTCTCGACAAACCAGCGGTGTTCGTCGCTCGTATGATTCACGACGAGATCGATGATGAGTTTCATATGACGCTGCTTGATGCCTTTGAGCATGGCGTCGAAATCATCCATGGTGCCGAATTCTCTCATCACCTTGCGGTAATCGCGGATATCGTAGCCGTTGTCCGCATTGGGTGAGTCGAAATGCGGACTGAGCCAGATGACATTGACACCCAGGGCCTGCAGATAATCGAGCTTCGAAGTGATCCCGGGCAGGTCCCCGATGCCGTCGCCGTTCGAGTCCTTAAAGGAACGTGGATAGATCTGGTAGACGACTGCTTCCTTCCACCATTTGCGGATATAACCATTGGAAGTCGTGCTTAAAAGATTGGGATCTGCACTCATCGTAGAGCTTTGCACCTGCGGAGTTTCTGTCTGTTCTGGGATGCCTGCTGCCGGAGACTCGGAGGGCAGCAAGACAGCGGCCAATGCGAACATGCTCACGAGCGACCAGCAAAGTTTCTCAATCCACATAGGTGTACACGGCTCCGGTTAGTGTGGCGCGGGGAACGATCGTTTCGCCCGAGCTTCTATATATAACCGTCGAATGCGTCTACGTACACTTCCGGTCGTGCAACTCGCGTTGAAATGGACCTGCGTCGAGGTGATGATGCGTGGACGCAGTCTCGACCTGGTGCCAGGCTTCTCGATCACTGGCGGCGGTACGTATCCAGCTGGGATTGCGACGAAGAATAATTGTGGGCCATTTTCTCACAAGTGAGTCGTGTATCGTGACGATAACAGACCCCGTATCTTCGGTGAATGAAAAGGCAGTCCGGAAAGAATGCATACGTTTGCGGCGATCGACATAGGTTCGAACTCCTGCCGTCTGAAGATCGCACGAGTGGTGCAACACCGCCTGAAGGTTGTCCACGAAGACCGGGAAGTGACTCGGCTGGGTACGAGCGTCTTTGATACCGGGCTCATCTCTCCACAGGCAATGGCGGACACCCTCGCCGCACTGAAACGTTTCTATCGAGCGGTGCAGGAGTTCGGCGCCGATCAGGTGCGGGCGGTCGCCACTTCGGCGATGCGGGATGCGCGCAACGCCCGGGCTTTTCTCGCGTGGGTCCGCGATGAGACCGGTTGGGAGGTGGAGATCATCTCCGGGCTGGAGGAGGGCCGGCTGATCCATCGCGGGGTCATGAGCAACGAGGAGGGCCTAGCCGGAAACTGCCTGCTCATCGATGTCGGCGGGGGCAGCTGCGAGATCTCGCTCTCCGAACACAAGCGCATCAAGGATACGTTGAGTTTACCCCTGGGAGCGGTGCGCCTGACCCAGGAGTTCCTGGTTAACGACCCGCCAGCCCCCCAGGACATTGCGCGGATGAAGCAGTTCATCGCTCGGGAATTGCGTCGCGCGGAACGAAGGAATATCGCTTCCCTGGTGAAGAACGTCATCGCTACCTCGGGCACCGCCGCGGCGCTGGCCGAATCCAGCCGGTTTCTGGTCAAGACTCGAGCCGCGAAGGCATCTGTAAAAACCGCCATCAAGTCCGACCCCCATCTAATCGCCACGCGCGCCATACGCCGTTTAGCCGAAAAGCTGACCAAGCTCGAGAATCCCGCGCGGGCGGCAGTGCCCGGCATTGGTCCTCGGCGCTCCGAGATCATTGTCGCCGGTGCGCATGTGTATGCAGAGATCCTGGAACGTTTTGCTCTGCCCGGATTTCAGTATTCGGCACTGGGGTTGAGAGATGGCATCCTTGCGCAAATGCTGGCAGAGCGGGATGAACGAGCGCCGTTGCACGAGGTGTTCGAGCGTGAGCGCTGGGAGGGCGTGCTCGAAACCTGCCGGCGGTATGGTGTCGATCCCAGATCTGCGGAGCCCATCTGCGACCACGCTACTCAACTCTTCAAGGACCTGCAGAAAGTGCATGAGTTGCCGGCGGAGTATTTGGATTGGTTGCAGGCCGCTGCAATGCTGAAGGACATCGGCAAGTTCATGAACTACCAGGGTCATCACCGGCATGCGCAGTACATCATTGCCAATTCCGAGCTCTACGGGTTCACGCCGCACCAGCGGGCGGTGACCTCAGCCATCGCCCGCTATCTCGGCAAGAGCCGCCCGGTAGCGGAAGGCCGAACCATGCGGCAGGTGCTCCCCGCCGATCATGAGCCGGTAAAACGCGCAGTCGTCCTGCTTCGATTGGCAGTCGCTTTGAACCAGGATCGCGCCAGTGATGTTCTTAGAGTGACAGCGAGGGTGTATCCAAAGCGGGTGATTCTGGAACTGACGCCGGGACGAACCGGCGCTGAGCTCGAGCTATGGTCGCTGCGCAAAGAATCGGGCTACTTCTTCGAAGTTTTCAAACGCGAGCTCTTGGTAACACTCGAATAGAGAGTGCGCAGCATTCTCGCATCGAGCAGCCAATTGAGCGTAGAGGGCCGTCGCGTGCAATCGACTCTGGCAAGTGCTCCCTTGCGCAGACGGATGCTGGCGCGTTCCGGGGCGCCGTGGCCATTCGCGCTCGCACAAGAGATGAGCGAGCTGAGGAACTGCTGCAAGTTGGGGTTGTGGCCGACGATCAACACGTTTTCATGAACAGAAAGATCGGAGACCAGGGAATGAAAATCGGCGACGCTGCCGGATGGAGCGAGTGCATCCGCAAGCGTTATTTTGGTCTCATATCCGATCTCCATGCCCACAAGAGATGCGGTCTGAAGAGCACGCTTGAGCGGGCTTGAGGCTATGCAGTCAAAATGTACATTGAGCGCATTCAGACACGTGGCGATCAACATGCACTGTTGTTTGCCTTCCTTGTCGAGCGGGCGCTTGACATCGATGACGGGATTGGCGCGGCGGGTTCCAGCACTGGCATGGCGAAGTACATACAAATTCATCGTTAGGGGAGCTTCTCTCTTGGCGGCGACTGCCAACCGAGAAGAAGAAACGTCCTCGGTTGGCCACCAGCGGCGTTATTCACCTAATTGTAACAATTGAGAACCACCCCGAATGTTAAAAGGCCGGCCGCCCGCGGGTTTCCGCCATACCTCAATTGGATCAGGTCAGTGGAGCCGGGGCGGGGATTGGCTCGATAGGAAAACCGGGATCGATTCCGGGTGTTTCCGGCCCAGGGATGGGGACCGGTTCCGGATCGGGCGCCGGATCGGGATCCGGTTCGGGAAAAGGTCCCGGAAATGATGACATGGAATAAAGGGCCGTCAGGCGGTCTTCAACGTTCATAGGACACCTCTACTGGTGGGAGTAGTCGGGAGATGAGGTGGTTGCTTTTTGGGCATCGAGCTTCCACAGTTCACTAACCAAGAGACCCTTCAAGTATCTTTTCCCGGCGATCCGTGAGAGCCCCGCTTGATCGAGCAGAGCCGCATAATTTGGAAGCGTACGTACCTTGAGTCCTGTCAGTAGCCCGAAGGCCCGGTAAAGGCTTGCCACAATCAGGCGCGAAGGCCACTTCATCAGCCCCTCCGCGGGGAGCGCGAACTCCGAGACGAGCCAGATTGCCTCTGGAGCTAGGCGGGGAACAATCTTGGCGACCAGGCCAGCGATTTCGTCTACGTTGAAACAATCAAGAAAAAAATTCGCGACCACAAGGTCATACCCCGTCCCTTCAAAATCCAATTTGCGTGCGTCGGCTTGCAGCGGCCGCAGGCGTTCTTCGGCGGAGGGCCCGAGGCGAGCTGCTCGAGCAGCGAGGAGTTCGAGCATGATGCTGCTGGAGTCGATCGCGTCCACTTCGACTTTGGCATTCGAAGCGAGGAGGCGGGCGGTAAAGCGGCCATCGCCGTCGCCGAGGATGAGCGCACGCCGTGAGTGGCCTAACTTGGAAAGGAAGTGGAAACGGCAGCGTTCAAGGTATGGGCCAAAGGTGAGGAATTCCAGGGGACGGTAGGCGCGGGCGACCGGGTCGAAGTTTGGGGAATCTTCCGCTCTCATCTCACGAACGGCAAAACTAAGAGCGGGGTAAGCAGACTGGCATCGGCGGCAATGCGCAGCGCCAGCGGCGAAAGCTCCTCGCGAAAGCCATCGACGGTGGCGAGACAAGCGGCCGCCATGAGCGCGGCAAGGTAGACGGGATTACCCGGCTTCAACAGAACCAGAGACGCAGCTGCGACCGCAAGCGACCAAGCAACGACACGGAAGTTGTTCGAAGCCCAGCGAGTGCTGGGGTGCGATCCTGCCAGAGAAGACGCCGTTATGGGCAGGTCATTTTCCCAGCGTTCGATCGCGACGCAATTCAACCAGCAAAGCGCAGCAAAGATGGCGATCGCCGGTAGCAGGGTCATGCGGCGACCATCAATCCGTGACCATGCCGGAATTGCGGTTGCGCCGGCAAAGACAATGCCCACGGCGAGTTCCTTCGGCAGCCACGGGTTTTGATTACTGGCAGGGCTATGGACGAGGAAAAGGTAACAGAGAGCTCCTAGGAAGAGAATGGTGTCTTCGTAGCGGGCCTGCGGCATCATTCGCATGAGAATCAGCCAAACCAGGACAGATCCGACGATGGCAGCCGCGGACAGGAACGCGGTGCGATGGCGGGCGTGGAAGTAATGCCTCTCGCGCAATGGTGTCAACGTCGATGAATGAGAGCCGTCCAGGATGCGGTCGGCGATATAGATAAGCCATGTTCCCAAGCAGAGAATGAGGGGCGCGTGCCAGGGAAGATGGGTGTGCATGGCTACGGCGAAGAGGATCGACCAGCAAGCAGCTACGGTGGGCGCATCAAGACTCAGAAGATGCCATCCTCCCATGATGACCACCCCACTCCGGCGAAGCCAGGAATGGGGAGCGACCGGCTTTACGGGTAGGGATTGTTCTCTGAGGGAGACAGAATCTACGGCGGTAGCCACATACCTATTTTACTGGGCGATTCCGAGTACCTGGTCTGCCGACGCTCACCGATATTTAGCCCCGCAGTAAGATACCTCAGCTTGCAAGACGAAACCGCGCTTTAGCAGTGAGAAAGAATCACAGTTAAAGGTTTACTGTAGCGTTTTAGTTCACCGTTGTTTGGGCCCGCTGAGTTCTCTCTAGACCTTTGCGTTTTCCATAGCCTCAAAATGCTCACTAGCGCCGGCATGGTTCTTGTTTCGCGCCTTCTTTGCCGGCGCTGAATGTGGCTTAGAGTGCTCGCGGTGCTGCTTCGCGGGAGATGCCGGGAGGTATTTGGGTATATCGCTCACGCTTGCCTTACCTTCGGCCAGACGCATCAGGAAGGTCTGTGACTCAAATCGAGGGGCGGATTTATAAGGTTCAACGGTATTCGCGTAGTAGTAAGTGCCATCGGATGCTTCGAGGCGTGTTTTGACGTTGTCCGCCAGAAAAGCGGCCAGAATTTCATCCCGCAGCCGGGCTCGGAGATGAGGATCCTTGATCGGGAAGACTACTTCACAGCGTTCAAAGAGGTTGCGAGTGAGCCAATCCGCGCTGCCGCAGTAGACTTCCTCGTCGCCGCCGTTTGCGAAATAAAAAATCCGGCTATGCTCCAGGAAGCGCCCCACGATCGAGCGGACGCGGATGTTTTCGCTGATGCCTTTCAGGCCGGGGCGGAGAGCGGACATGCCACGCACGATCAGGTCGATCTGCACCCCTGCTTGAGAAGCCGCATAGAGGGCCTCAACGACACTGGGCTCGAGCAATGCGTTCATCTTTGCGATGATTTGTGCGGGGTGACCGGCGGCGGCATGTTCGGTCTCCCGGTGGATCAGGCGAATGAAGGTCTCTGCGAGCGTGAGCGGGGAGACGAGCAACGGCTTATAGTCGTCGGACTCGGAGTGTGCGGTCAGATAGCGGAAGACATTATGCGCGCCGAGCGTAATCTCGGGGTCGGAAGTGAGCAGGCTGATATCGGTGTAGAAGCGGGCGGTGCTGGGATTGTAGTTGCCGGTGCCGAGGTGAGCATAGCGGCGGGTGACCCCATCTTCGTCATGGCGGACCAGCAGGGCGAGCTTGCAGTGGGTCTTCAGGCCGAGAATGCCATGGAAGACCTGAACGCCCGCATCTTCGAGGTTGCGCGCCCAGCGGATATTCGAGGCTTCGTCGAAGCGCGCCATCAATTCGACCACCACCGTCACTTCCTTGTTCTGTGCAGCGTCGACCAGCGCCTGGAAAATAGGAGAATCGGAACTCGTCCTGTATAGCGTCTGTTTGATCGAGAGGACCCGTGGATCGGCGGCGGCTGACTGAATAAAGCCGACCACGCCATCATACGAATCAAAGGGATGGTGCAGTAAAATGTCCCGGCGACGGAGATCATCGAACAAATCGGTTGCGTTGCGGCTGAGCCGCAGTTCCCGGGGAACGAAGGGCTGAAATTTCAGATCCGGACGTGGAGTGTCGCTATAGAGATTCATGAGCCGCGACAGGTTGACCGGGCCGTCGGTGCGGTAGACCTGGCTGTCCTCGAGCTCGAAATTGATGCGCAGGCGATCAATAATCTCGGGATCGGCGGACTCTTCGATCTCCAAACGGACGGCGTCCCCCTTGCGACGGTTATGGAGTTCCGTGCGCACGGTCTCGAGCAGATTCCTCGCCTCTTCTTCCTCGAAGTAGAGATTGCTGTTGCGCGTCACCCGAAAGGCAGCTTTCGACAGGATTTCGTAGCCGCGATACATGCCAGCTGCATGATGTTCGATCAGATCGTGAAGGAAGATGAAGTCGTGGGTTCCGATGCTGGATGGCAGACTGACCAGCCTCGGCAACGCCCGGGGTACGGTAACGACGCCGAGCAGAGAGTTCTGCGCGCCGGCTCCGCGTCTCTTCCGCCTTAGGAGCAGGGCCAGACAAAGAGCCTTGTTAATGACCCTGGGGAAAGGATGGGCTGGGTCAAGGGTGATTGGCGTGAGCAGAGGATCAACTTCTTTTTGGTAGAAGTCGCTCGCGATCGCTTGAGCGGGCGCATCCAGTTCGTCCCATTTCAGCACACGGACGCCATTTGAGTGCAGTTCCGGGAGCAGCTGATCGTTCCAGCAGCGATATTGCTCGCGGACGAAGTTGTGAACGTTCTCGCTCAAGTCGGAGAGGGCCTGCTGCGGCGTCAGTCCGTCCGGACCTGGTTCTTTGTAACCGTCTTCAATTCGCTGGAGGACGCCGGCGATCCGAATTTCCGCGAATTCGTCAAGATTGCTCGCGGTAATAGCGAGGAATTTGACTCGTTCGAGCAAAGGATTTGAGGCATCCTGCGCCTCCTCCAATACTCGCAGGTTGAAGGCCATCCAGGATTCGTCTCGACCGATGACCAGGGTTTCGGGGCGCGACTTGATTTCGGGCATATAGATGTATGCTGAGAACTACCTCAGAAATGTTTACATGAACTTAAGCACGAGGAAGATGAATTCCGCGAAAAGAATTCACTTCGATCATTAAAGCTTGCTCCTGGATGTGTGCATAGCAGGTGCGTCTGCGCTTTTTGAGATCGTGGTGCTACCTCGTTGCATCCAAACGAGGACACTGACGAATTCCTAGGTAGAGAAAGGGCTATTGAGTGGCTGAGGTGAAAGGTTTGCTGCGCTTGACCGCAGTCGGGCTTCTTGGAGCGTTCGTATCGATTAGCTCACAAGCTCAATCTCCTCAGCCGGCCACTGGAGCTTCCAGTCCTCCGCCCGCGGCTCCATCGGCGCCACAAGCACCACCGAGCACCTCGTACCAGGGGAGCGTGACTGATGAAAAGGCCACTTCCGAGGTTTTGCAGTTGACCTTGGATGATGCCATTCAACGGGGGCTGAAGCATAATCTGGGACTCATTCTGACCGGGCAAAATCAGCAAGGCGCGAGCGGCCAGCGTTTGCAGCAGCTCCAGGCATTGCTGCCCAATGTCGATGCGAGCATCAAAGAAGCGGTGCAACAGACCAATCTCCAGGCAGAAGGGCTGCGTATACCGGGTTTTCCGTCCATTATCGGTCCATACGGGTACACCGACGCCCGGGCAAGCATGAGCTGGTCGCTGCTGAACATCGCTTCTTTAAAAAGCTACCTGGCATCCAAGCATTACTTCCAGGAGGCGCAGCTTTCCGTCCAGGACGCCCGGGATATGGTCGTGTTGACGGTGGGGAACGCTTACCTGACGTGCATCGCCGATGCCTCGTTGATCGAGAGCGACCAGGCGCAGGTGGCGACCTCCAAGGTGTCGCTTGATCAGGCGGTTGCGAACCATCAAGCGGGGACCTCTCCCCTGCTCGATGAGCTGCGGGCCAGGGTGGACTACCAGACCCAACAGCAATCGTTGATTTCTGCCCAGAACCAATTTGAAAAGGACAAGATAGCCTTGGCGCGAGCGATCGGATTACCGCTGGAGCAAAAGTTTATCTTGTCCGACCAGGCGCCCTACGCCGTGCTGGATGATTTGAACCCCGAAAGCCTGGTATCGCAAGCCATCGGTTCGCGCAGCGATCTGAAGGCGCTCACCGAAGACGTGAATGGGGCGAAAGATCAACGCTCCGCAGCAACGGCAGAGCGCTACCCGACCATCGATTTCCAGGGCGATTATGGCGACATCGGGGTCAACCTTCGCCACTCTCATGGTACCGGTGACGCCAGCGGGACGCTGAGCGTACCCGTCTTCCAAGAAGGAAAGCTACGCGGCGACGCGCGCCTCACGCAATCGGAGTTGGACCAGAGGCTGGCCCAGTTGAGCGACCTCAATGGGCAGATCAACGCTGATATCCGCGATAGTATTCTCGACATCCAATCGGCCCAAAAGCGGGTCGAAGTTTCGCGGAGCAATGTTCAATTGGCGACCGAGGCCTTGAGCGAAGCCCAGCAGAGATACGCAGCCGGCGTGTCGGACAACCTGGCAGTCTCACAGGCCCAACAGGCGATGGCGCAGGCCGACAATCAATACGTAAGCAGTCTCTATCAACATAATGTAGCCAAGTTGTCGCTCGCCCGCGCGCTGGGACTAGCTGACCAGAACTACAAGCGTTACGTCGGAGGTAAGTGAGAGTGGCTGACCAGAATCCTGAACCTGCAAATAATGGCGATGAGACCGAACGCAGCGAGAAGCCAAGGCAGAAGTCGCGCCGGCGTTTCATCATCATCGGGGTGGTGATGGTGCTCATCGTCGGTGCGCTGCTCTTCTGGTGGCGCTCGACCTTCTACGAGGATACCGATGACGCGCAGATTGACGGTCACCTGATCCAAATCAGCACGCGGATCGCTGGCCAAGTGGTGAAGGTGTATGTAGAGGAGAACTCTCAAGTGAAGGCCGGCGACACGATCGCCGAGCTGGATCCGAAAGATTTCCAGGTAGCCGTACAGCAGGACGAGGCCAATTTGCAGGCAGCTGAGGCTGCCTACGAGGCGGCTAAAGTTAATGTGCCTATCACCGGCATCAATACCGGCAGTACGCTGCGTTCAGCTTCATCGGATGTAGAAGGGGCACAGGCGCAGGTCACGGCTAGTCGGCAGCAGTTGCAGGGAGCACAGGCCCAGATAGCGCAAGCGGAAGCCAACTATACGAAAGCCAAGCTTGACTTGGAGCGTTACACACCGCTGGTTCAGAAAGATGTCATTTCGAAGCAACAGTTCGACCAGGCGGTGGCGACTGCCGATGCTGACAAGGCAGCCCTCGACAACGCCAAGGCGAACGAGGCGGCTGCACGCGCACAGGTAAGGGTCTCGGAAGAAAGGGTCAAGCAGGCGGTAGCGCAATTCCAGAACGCACAATCGGCGCCGAAACAGATTCAAGCGCAGAAGGCGCGCGCAGACCAGGCAGCTGCCCAGGTCCAGCAAGCCAAGGCCCAGCTGGAACAAGCAAAGCTGAATTTGAGTTACACGAAAGTGATCGCCCCCGTTGACGGCATTGTCACCCGCAAGAGCGTGGAAGTGAACCAGAATGTCAGCGTCGGCCAGAATTTGATGACGCTCGTGTCCCTGGACGACATTTGGATTACGGCCAACTTCAAAGAGACTCAGCTCCGCGAGATGCGCGCCGGGCAGTCCGCGGTGATTAGCGTAGACGCCTATGGCGGTCGCAAATATGACGCCAAGGTCACCCAGATCGGTGGCGCTACTGGTTCCGTGCTGAGCCTCTTTCCGCCCGAAAACGCGACCGGCAACTATGTGAAGGTCGTCCAGCGGGTCCCGGTGAGGATCGACCTGGTCGATCCCCGAAATGAGAACAAAGACCATTTGCTGCGTCCTGGACTGTCGGTTGAGCCCAAGGTGAGGGTGAAGGAATAGAGAATACTTAGTGATTGGGCGGCAAAATCGAAGAAGAACTCATGAAGTCTTCGGGCACGGTCAGCATCCAATCAAGTGGAGGAAGCTAAGAAATGAGCTCTATGGCTGTGAAGGAACCAAAGCAGGCACTTGAAGTTGACCGGATCACGCCCCAATGGCACCAGCATGCAAACCCCATTCAGAAATTCGGCACCGTCATCAAGGACCTGCCGATTGGATTGGAGGAGGAAGTCCGACTAGAAGTCACCAAGCGGCTGAACCTGCTGCTGGCCGATACGGCCACCATTCGCGACCTGTACAAAAAGTCTCACTGGCAGGTAGCCGGGCCGACTTTCTACCAGCTTCATCTTCTATTCGACAAGCATTATGAGCAGCAAGCCGAGCTGATCGATACGATTGCCGAGCGGATCCAGATACTTGGCGGAGTGGCCGTCGCGTTGTCCGCGGATATAGCCGAACTTACCCGGTTGGAGCGAGCACCCCGTGATCGGGAAGAAGTTCCGGTGATCATCACCCGTCTTCTCGACGCTCATCATTCCATCTTGAAGGAAGTGCATGATTTCGCGAAGAAAGCCGCAGATCTGGGCGATGATGGGACCAACGATATGCTGGTCAGCGATGTGCTCCGCACGAATGAGCTTCAAGTGTGGTTTGTCAGCGAACATCTTGTCGAGATGCCTTTGATTCGCGCCAAATAAATTGTTTTTGAGGTGAGCAGGGCCAAGTCGGTTTAGGATTTGGCCCTTTACTTTCCGCCGAATCTCTGATTGCTTCGCACCGTTTTGATTTCCCTTTCATCTATATTCTCCAGTAGGCCATTTCTCTCCCATTGCTGTCCTTGATGCTCTGCTCCAACTCACTCTCCTGAGGCGTCACGATTCTGCCGGTTTGCAGAGTTCCTTGGAGCGCCGGGATTTTCGGAGGAAAATGGTTGAGTCTGGGGAAATGCCATGCCACTCGCTATCGATTTTTTCATTCAATACGGCTATGTGATTCTGTTCCTGTGGGTGTTGGCAGAGCAACTAGGGATGCCGATACCTAGCGCCCCTTTGCTGATCACCGCGGGTACGCTGACGGCCACCCACAAGCTGAATCTTCCGCTCGCCTTGATCTCCGTACTGCTCGCCAGCTTGATCAGCGACACCGTTTGGTATCACCTGGGGAAGCGTTTCGGGGGAACCGTCGTTCGCCTGGTGTGCCGTCTTTCGATGGAGTCGTCAACTTGTGTTCGGCGCACCGAGGATTACTTCACCAAACACGGTCCGGCTTCCTTGCTTCTGGCTAAATTCATACCCGGCCTGGGAACGGTTGCAGCCCCGATAGCTGGGCAGACAGCGATGAGGTATAGCACCTTCGCTGCCTATGATTCCGCGGGGATTCTGCTGTGGTGCCTTACCTTCATGCTGGTCGGACGCTTCTTCGGCGACGTGCTCAAAAAGAATCCCGGGGCGCTGGCGTGGACCGCGCACTTCTCGGTCGGCTTGTTTGCGCTTGCCGTTGTCGGTCTGCTCGTCTACCGCGTCTGGAAGCAGCAGGCGTTCCTGAAGCAGGTCCGGACGGCGCGCCTCGAACCGGAAGAGCTGAAGCGCATGCTCGACAGCGGCAAGCCTGTCTTCATTGTCGATCTACGTCATCCGCTCGATTACCTGCCCGATCCACGGGTTCTACCGGGTGCGGTGCGACTGACTCCGGACAAGCTGGTCGAGGCGAGTGATGAGATCCCGCGCGATCGCGATATTGTGCTTTACTGCACTTGTCCGAGCGAGGCCACTGCGGCCAAAATGGCGATGAATCTGCGCAAGCTCGGTGTTTACCGAGTGCGCCCGCTTCGCGGCGGATTCGATCTGTGGAAGCAGAAAGGCTTCCCGCTCGAGGATGTTCAGCCCGCGGTCTTACAAGCCTGACAAGGTACTCGCTGCTGTGGTGTCTCTGAAGCTGGAGTTGGGCGAGGATGGCAATTTTCGCTATATCGCTTCAAGAAAGCGACACGGAGAGCCTCGATGGCCTGGACCGAGAATTACCTTTGCGACGTTTGTGGGAGGGCCAAAATGGAAGGCCAGCAGGATTGGTGGCTGGCATTCGCCGAAACCATGTCGCCGACCGATCAGTCGCCAGTACAGCCGGTACTCCGTTTAACCCCTTGGAATGAGTTCCTATCTCATAGCTCTGATGTTCGGCACCTGTGCGGTGCTCGTTGCGCTCAAACCGAAGTGGATCGGTGGATGTCTCCGATCCTGAAAAGACTTCACTCGTAGGCCGGTATCATGTGCTGAAAGAAGCTGTGCGGTTGCGGAGCGTTGCGCCTTCCCGGACCCTTTATGTCCTTTAAGATAGGGGGGCTTGGTCAATTATTGGGGAGCGTGAGGCGTGGCGCATGACGATCTGCGGGACTTTATCAAGGTCCTTGAGAAGTCCGGAGAGTTGAAGCGAATTCGAGAGGAGGTCGATCCGATTCTGGAGATCTCCGAAATCACTGATAGGGTATGCAAGCTGGGCAAGACCAATGGTGCGAGCAAACATGCGGCCGGTGGACCGGCGCTCCTGTTCGAGAAAGTGAAAGGCTATCCCGGTTCGCGGGTACTGATGAACCAGTTTGGCAGCGAACGGCGCATGAAGCTGGCGTTGCATGTCGATTCGCTGGACGAGATTTCTGGGCGGATCCGCGAGTTCATGGAAGTGAAGTCACCGGAAGGCATGCTGCAGAAGCTGAAGATGCTGCCGATGCTGGCGGAAGTGGGCAAGTTCTTTCCGAAGACGATCGCCGCGCGCGACGCCCGCTGCAAGGAAGTGGTTCTGCGGGAGAAGTTCAGTGTGCTCGACTTTCCCGTGTTGCAGTGTTGGCCGGGTGACGGGGGGCGTTTCATCACGCTGCCGGGGGTCATCACTCGCGACCCCAAGTCCGGCAAGCGCAATATGGGCATGTACCGGATGCAGGTTTATGATGGCCAGACGACGGGGATGCACTGGCAGCGGCAGAAGATCGCGGCAGAGCATTTGCGGGAGCGGCTTCGCGAGGCCGCGGCTGCGGAAGCCGGCGGGAATGCAACGGCGGCGCATGTTACAGCCATGGCCGCAACGGCCGGCGGTACCCAGAACCTTGGCCCCGGCAATATGGCTTTCGGCAAGCTCAAGGATGCGCGGCTGGAGGTCGCGGTCGTGATCGGTACCGATCCGGAGACGACCTTTTCGGCCATCGTTCCGGCGCCGCCCGAGGTCGAAGAGTTTGTGATTGCCGGGTTCCTTCGTCAGAAGCCGGTCGAGTTAGTGAAATGCGAGACCGTCGATCTCGAAGTGCCGGCCCATGCCGAGATCGTTCTCGAAGGCTATGTGCGGTTGGATCAGCTGCGCGCGGAGGGGCCGTTCGGCGACCATACCGGCTTCTATACCATGCAGGACGAATATCCGGTCTTTCAGATTACCTGCATCACCCACCGGCGCGATCCGATCTACGCGGCGACCATTGTCGGCAAACCGCCGATGGAGGATGCGTGGATGGGCAAGGCGGTCGAGCGGATCTTTCTGCCGCTGATGCGCATGACCATTCCGGAGATTGTGGACATTAACCTGCCTGTCGAGGGCGTTTTTCACAATTTGATGATTGTGTCGATTCGCAAGTCCTACGCCGGGCAGGCGCGCAAGGTGATGAACGGCATCTGGGCGTTGGGCCAGGCGATGTTCACAAAATGCATTATCGTGGTCGATGAAGATTGCGATGTTCAGGACGTGGGCGAGGTGACTCTGCGCGTGGCAAACAATATCGATCCGGAGCGAGATATTCAGTTCACCTTAGGCCCGATCGACTCACTCGACCACGCCTCGCGCCTGCCGAACTTTGGCAGTAAAATGGGCATCGACGCAACGACCAAGTGGGCGGCTGAGGGGTTCACCCGGCCATGGCCGGCGATGCTCGAGATGGATCGAGTAACCAGGGCGCGGATCGACGCGATCTGGAAGAAGCTGGGCATCGATTGAGAAACGCGTTCGAACGCGCCTGGTGGCTGGCCTCATTGGTGTTGGCGACGAGTGCCGTCTCGGCACAAGTCATCGACGGATTCGCCTGGGTCGACATGAAGACCGACGCGCAAACGGTGGCCAAGGTCACCACCTTTCTCTCTGCCAAACCCTACACGGCCCTTCGCGAGATCGGCGTGATTGGCCAGCAGGCGTTGGTGATCGCCACGCTGCGCAAGGATCCGACTGCCAATCCGGGCAACGACGTCTTTACGGCCTATGGCGTCTCACTCAAGGATGGCTCCGTCGAGGAGCTGCTGAGCGGGACGAGCTTGAAGTACATCGACTGGCAGAAGTTCTACGACTACGACACGCCCGAACTGCTGGCCACCTATGACGACTGCGCGCAGTGCAAGGCGACGACCTTTCTCACTGCTTTCTATATCGACCGCAAGACTAAGCGGTGGGGCGCGCGATGGCGGCGCCAGATTGCCGGCGCGCCTATCTATTCCGCCGACACGGCCGGCGACCACGTCTATGCGCTGTTCATGAACGTCGACCAGCGGGTGGTGCTGGATACCTGGACGTCGTATCCCGAGCAAAAGAAATCGAGCCGGGGCGGCGAATATCTCTTCGAATACCGGATCGACCCGTTGAGCGACCAGGGGACTTCGCGGCCAGTGACCGGGCGGGACGCGCTGCCGGTGAAGCAGCGGCTTTGCAGGGGCGCCGATGTGGTCTTCGGGATTGCTGGCGGGCAGGAGAGCGCGGCTTGCAAGGGATTCGCGGGGACCGGTCAGAGAGCGCGTTGACACTCGACAGGATGGGTCGGATGCGGAGGTCTATGGCTTCAGCTCAAGGCTTTCAGACCGTGGCTTTCAGTTCGATCGAGACGAGATTGCGCACGGACCGGGCGGGGCGCTTGTCTTCTGTAACGACGAGCTTGAACGGGCCGTTCTTGGCATCGAGCGGCTGCCCGTTCATGGAGTCGGCGACGATCACGTCTCCGGGATGGAAGCTTGGGTCGGTCTCTGCCAGCGCCAGCACCGCCCTGTAGCCGTCGGAACCGGTGGCGACGATGTAGTCCGACAGCGCCTTGCCGTGAAGCTTGTCTCCGGTGGGTGCTCCGTACTTGGCGAGCAGGTCGATGAGCGGAACGCCGGAGTAGGTTTCGTCGGTTTTGGTGTGGGCGTTGTGGTAGCTGACGGTTTTGTGAGGAAGATCTTTGAACTCGGCCAAGGTAAGTGCTGTTCTCCGGCCGTCCACCATGACCTGCAACTCTGGGTTAGTAGCGGAGGCGACAACCGGGTTCGTGGCCGTGCGCGGCTGCTGAGCGGAGACCTGGGCCATTCCCAGTAGGAGCGAACAGACGAGACCAGCGGCTGCACCGAACTTGAATCGATGCTTTTCTGTTCCCCGCATGTTCACCGTCACCAAGGCTCCTTCAAAGCCACCGCGCCGCTCCTCGGCCTCGGCCCTCGTCCAAGCGGCTGGCGGACTCCAGCCAGGGGCCATTGCGGCGGTTCCGGTGGAGTCGCACGACGGAGCTTGGCTCGCAGCGAGTTGAGCCAGCGCTTGAGCAGCGGTTCGGGTTCCTGACGGTGGCGGCGGCGGATTTTGGCGGCGACTTCTTTGGATGGGTCGAGAGCCGGGTGCGGCTCGGATTTGGAGGTTGTCCAAAATCTCGGCTCGGAATGTAGGCGTTCGGAGTTGGGGCGCATGGCAACCTCCCAAAACAGCGATACGGCAAAACCGGATGGAGGGTGAATCTGACGAGAGCGCCGGCCTCCAGTATACTGAGCCTATGTCGATTGTGCGCAACATCGCTGGCATTGCCAAGGGCATGAGCATCACGTTCGGAGAAATGCTGAAGCCGACCGAGGTTGAGAACTATCCCGACGGCCCAGGGCCGCTGCGGGGAGCGGTATTTCAGGACCGCTTCCGGGGCGCGCACGTGCTCCAGCGGGATGAAAATGGCCTGGAAAAGTGTGTGGCCTGTTTCCTCTGCGCAGCCGCCTGCCCGTCGAACTGTATCTATATCGAGGCAGCGGAGAATACCGACGAAGTCCGGATCTCGAGCGCCGAGCGTTACGCCAAGGTCTATAACATTGATTACAACCGCTGCATTTTTTGCGGCTACTGCGTCGAGGCCTGCCCGACGGACGCGATCACCCATGGCCACGGCTTCGAGTTAGCCAGCTTGAACGCGACCAATCTGATCATGCGGAAGGAAGATATGCTGGCGACGTCGGTCGCGATGCCGGGAAGCCTGGCGGCACACTCCGACTCGGTCAAGTGAGTTTAGCGGGCTAGATTTCTGACCGAAACGAAGAGGCGCCGACTGGGAGATGCTACCCGATGGCGCCTATTTTCTTGCTTGACCGGAATGTCATCGCCGCACCTTCTGAGGGACAAAGCAGCACATGGCCAACACACTCAACCTGCTGAACGAACGAGAAGCACTCGCTGAGGCTGCGAACGTTAATGCTGCACGCGAACGAGTCGCGTCGGCTCGGCGTATTGTGATCAAGCTGGGAACGAACGTCATCATCCGCGACGACGGCGCGCCGGCTGTGGGCCTGATTCATGCGCTGGTCGAGTCGGCGATCAACCTTCGCCGGGATGGCAAACACGTCATTTTTGTCTCCTCCGGCGCGATCGCGCTAGGGGTGAGGCGCCTGGGTATGGAGTCGTCTCCGACTGAATTGGCGATGAAGCAGGCGTGCGCCGCGGTGGGTCAGAGCCAGTTGATGTCGCTCTACGAGAGCGGCTTTCAGCACTTCGATGTGGCGACTGCGCAAGTTCTGTTGACCGAAGACGACTTCCTCGATCCGGTGCGCTATTCCAACCTGAGGGCGACGCTGGAAACGCTGTTGACGCTGGGGGTTGTGCCGGTGATCAATGAAAACGATACCGTCTCGACCCTTGAATTGGAGCGGCCTGGGGGAAGTCCTATTGGCCGAGACTTCGCTGAGAGCCAACGAATTTTCGGCGACAACGATAAACTTTCCGCATTGGTGATGACCAAGATGGACGCCGATTTGTTGATCCTGCTTTCCGATGTAAGCGGCTTGTATTCGAAGCATCCCAGCGACCCTGAAGCGGAGTTGATCTCCGAGGTGAACGAGATTACTCCGGAACTTATTGCCGCTGCTGGAGCGGCGAATGGCCGCGGTCGAGGAGGCATGCTCACGAAAGTCGAAGCCGCGCGCATGGTGATGGACGCAGGCAAGCTGGCAATCATCGCGAGCGGCCGGACGCCTGGGGTGGTTGAGCGGGTGTGCGCCGGCGAGACGGCAGGCACGGTCTTCTTCAAAGAGGGGTCGAGATGAGCGCGGCGGCCGTAGAACCGGTGAAGGCAGGCGATGTTGCAGAGCTGGCGTTCGCAGCTAAACGAGCGGGGCGCAAGCTGGCTTCTCTTTCCGCTTCCGATAAAGATCAAATACTGTCACGAATTGCCGCATCTCTTGAGCGCCATGTCGCGGAGGTGCTTCGGGCAAACGAAGAAGACGCGGCTGAGGCGCGGGTCGCCGTCGACCGCGGCGAGATGTCAAAAGCTCTGTATCAGCGGCTGTTACTATCTCCGGAAAAGTTGCAAGGCATGATCGACGGTGTCAGAGCGGTTGCCAAGCTGGACGATCCGGCCGGGAAGATGTTGCAGCGGACGCTGCTCGACGACGGGCTGATTCTCGAAAAGGTCAGTGTGCCGCTTGGCCTGCTCGCGATTATCTTTGAGGCCCGTCCCGACGCCATCACTCAAATCAGCGCGCTGGCCATCAAGTCGGGAAATGCGGTTATTCTCAAGGGCGGCAGGGAAGTGGAGCGAACCATGGCCGCGGTGCTTGTGGCGATCCATGAGGCTTTGCGGGGCTCTGGTCTGGTGGATGAGGCGGCGGTGAGCGGCGTCTACGGGCGTGCTCCGGTCGAGGCATTGCTCAAGCTGAGTGGGACCATCGATCTGGTGATTCCGCGCGGGTCGAACGCCTTGGTGCAGCACATTCAGAACAACACCGACATCCCTGTGCTAGGCCATGCCGACGGAGTCTGCCACGTTTACATCGACGCCGCGGCGGATTTGGACATGGCTATTGCGATTGCGGTCGATAGCAAGGTGCAGTATCCGGCGGTCTGCAATGCGGCGGAGACGATTCTCGTTCATCGAGCGATTGCCGAGGCAGCTTTGCCGGCGTTGGCGGATGCTCTTGAAGCCAAACAGGTGAAGATTCGAGGAGACGGGCGCACGCGCGGTTTCCTGTCAGGTCATGCGGTTGACCTAGTTGGGGACGATGAGTGGCACACCGAGTATTCCGACCTGGTTGTGGCCGTTCGCGTAGTCGATGACCTGGATGAGGCTCTTGACCATATCGAACGCTACGGGTCGCACCATACCGATTCCATCGTCACCGAAGATGCCGACGCTGCCCGGCGCTTTTTGGACGAGGTCGATTCAGCCAACGTTCTGCATAACTGTTCGACGCGTTTTTCGGATGGCTTTCGCTACGGGTTCGGGTCGGAAGTTGGCATCAGCACGAGTAAGCTGCATGCCCGCGGTCCGGTCGGACTCGAGGGTTTGGTGACATATAAGTACCGGCTGCTGGGGCATGGGCAGGTGGTGAAGGACTATGCGGGAAAACCTGCACGGCCGTTCAAGCATCTTAAGCTTTGAGAATCCCCCTCAAGCCTAGGACCGCTTGAATGAGGCACTGGATTTCGCTTGGCAACGACTGGCTCTCTTGCTTTGAGGATTTTGATCTCAGACGCTGATCGTTTCCGTGCCTGCCAGCTCGAAGGTGAGGTTCACGGATCGCGCGCCACCTGGCCGAGTCCGATGGCGAACCCCGCGAGGAATGGTGAGCACTTGCCCGGGATCGAGTTCGAGCGATCCACCTTCAAATTCGATGGTCAGCCGTCCTTCAATCACCAGGAATGTCTCGTCGGAGTTGGGATGGAAATGCCAAGGGTATGGTTCTGTCATTGTGGAGATACGCACCACGTGGTCGTTGATCTCTGCGATGGGATGGTTGTCGTATCCCAGATGGGCCGGAGATTCTGACTTCAGGGTGATGACCTTGGGAAGGTCCTTCATCTTGATCCTCGTTTTTCCATGGAGATTGATCCGGTTCAGACCCGGATTCTTGGGTTCGCTACCGTATACAGCAGATCCGTGATCAAGTTCACCATGACATAGGTCAGCCCAACCGCCAGAATGCATCCCTGGACTAGCGCATAGTCACGGTTCGAGATGGCGGACACGGTGAGCCTCCCAATCCCGGGCCAACTAAAGATGGTCTCAGTGACAATCGCTCCGGCGAGCAGCGCGCCGAACTGCAATCCGACCAGCGTGAGTACCGGGATGATGGCATTGCGCAGGGCGTGTTTATAGACGACTGTGTTTTCCGTGAGGCCCTTGGCGCGAGCGGTGCGGATGTAGTCCTGGCCAAGTTCTTCGAGCATTGCCGTGCGGACCATGCGAGTCAGAATGGCTGCGAGTGCTCCGCCCATGGTGACGGCCGGCAAAATAAGATGACTGATGCCGCCGGCGCCGGAGACGGGGAGCCAGCCTAATTTGATCGAGATAAGCAATTGGAAGATGGGCCCGAGCGCGAGTGCGGGGAACGAGAGGCCAAGCAGGCTGACGATGCCGAGTAGGCGGTCCTGCCAGCGACCGCGGTGAAGAGCCGCCGTAACTCCGGCAGGTATGGCGAGCAGCAACGCCACGATCAGGGCGGCGAGGGTCAACTGCAGCGTGTATGGATATCGGGTCGTGATGAGGTGGGCGACGGTGTCGTTCAACCGGAGAGAGCGTCCAAAATCTCCGCGAACCACCCCGTGCCAGTAGTGCAGATACTGCTGGCCGAGAGGCACGTCGAGGCCGTAGGCGTGGCGTAGAGCGGCGATGTCGCCGGGGGCGGCGCCTTCGCCCAACATCTGTTGGATGGGGTCGCCGGGGACGAGATGGATGAGCAGAAAGACCAGCGAGACAACCAGCCACACGACCGGTATGGTGTAAGCGATCCGCTGGAGCAACGAACGAAGCGCCGGGCTGCTTGCGGTTTGCCAGATTTGTCTAGAAGTCATTCGGCTGCGGCTCCAGCCGTGGTGGCCATGCTGGTCGTCTTGGCCGAATTGCGGTCTCCGCCGCCCGTCGAGGACTCAGTTCCGGAGGCAGTTTTGTCGGCCTGCTCCAATTTCTCAATCATCACCCGGCTGATGCGCCGGCCGGCCATTTCGAGCACGCTGAGCCGCCTACCTTCAAACTCGGTGGAATCGCCTTCGCGAGGAATTCGACCGAAGCGAGTCAGCAGGAATCCAGCGAGAGTCTCGATGCCGCCTTCGCGGGGAAGCTTCCAATGCATCTGGGTTTCGAGGTCGCGGAGCTTGACGCTGCCGTCGATGATCAACCCTCCCGAGGCAGAGCGAAGCACGGCCTTTTCGGCAACATCGAATTCATCTTCAACCTCGCCGATGATCTGTTCGATCGCATCTTCCACGGTAACCAATCCCACTGTAGTGCCATACTCGTCGACCACAATGGCCATGTGCCGGCGGCGTTTTTGAAACTCCTGCAACAGATCGAGGACCGGCTTGGTTTCTGGAACGACGAGGACTTCTCGCATCACCTGTTGCAGGCGAAGTTCACTGAACGGCGATCCAGCGAAGCGGGTTTGCGCGGTCAGGCGAAAGTGCATCAGCCGCGAGATGTCCTTCGAGTAGACGACGCCGATGATGTATTCGGGGCCGCGAGCGGGATCGTAGACCGGCACTCGGGAATGCTGCTCCTCGACTATGCGGGCGCTGGCGACCTCGATGAGCATGTCAGCCGGGAGCGAAAAGATCCGCTGCCGCGGGATCATGATCTCGCGCGTAGGGATCTGGTTCAACTCCACCGCCCGGTGGATAACGGCTTCCTGGTATTCGGGCAACATGCCCATGCGGCGCGCGGCGGTGGCAATCAGCTTCAGTTCATCCGGCGAATGGACGGTGCCTTCCTGTCCCAATGGAGCGCGAAAGAGTTGCAGCACCAGTCGCGCCGAGCCATTCATGAATCGGACTGCCGGCCGCGTCAAGGAGATGAATAGATCCATCGGTCCAGCGACAGCAATGGCGATCTGCTCGGCTTTGCGCAGCGCGAGCGATTTAGGAACAAGTTCCCCGAGCAGGACATGAAGGTAAGTAATGAACGCGAAGGCCAGCGGCACAGCGATCAGGTGCGAATAGACGATGGCGTGCGGCACGTCACGGAGTAGATCTTCGAAGAGTCCCGCGACCACCGGCTCTCCGATCCAGCCGAGCGCCAGACTGCAGAGAGTGACGCCAAACTGAACAGTTGGCAGGAAGTCATCGAGGTTTTCCTGGAGGCGGCGGACGGCGCGGGCGCCGGCGACATGCTGCGCGATCATCTGCTCGATCCGCGTTTCTCTGACGCTGACCAGCGCGAACTCCGCGGCAACAAAAAACCCATTGGCCAGGATGAGCAACGCTACGGAGACGGCCCGAAAGAGCAGCAAACCGGACATTCTATTCGAAGTCTAGCATTCAGCGCCGATGGTGACAGTCCGGTGAATCCGGGAAAAGGCCGGAACCGGCGTGCGCGACTCTGCGTATCCTAGGAGGCAGGGTGGCGATGGCGTGAGTTCGAGACGACCATGCCCTAGGGGAGCAGCTTGGCGCAGCGAAAAGGTAAGACAAAATGGTGGCTGTGGGGCGGTATTGTCGCGCTCCTGATCGTTGTTGGACTGGCAGTGGGGATTGTCGCCCATGGCAGCCGGACCAAGATAGACCCGAGCCGCCTGGCTAAAGTCAGCCGGGGCGATCTTGCGAAAAGCGTGGTAGCGACCGGGAAAATACAACCTATCACCAAGGTCGAGTTGAAATCCAAAGCAAGCGGCATCGTCGAGAAGCTTTATGTGGACATCAACCAGATCGTCCACAAAGGCCAGGTGCTGGCGCAGCTGGACCAACAGGAGATTCTGGCCCAAGTGGCCGCGCAAAAGGCTCAATTGGAGGCGGCGACGGCCAATGTCGCAACCTATGAAGCTAACATCTCGCAGGACAAGGTGAATGCGGAAGCGCCAGACCTGCCGATGTATAAGAACACCCTCGACCGCAATCTTCAGATGGAGAAAGAAGGCGTCGTTTCGCAACAAGCTCTGGATGATGCCAACCGCAATTATCTTGCCGCACTGAACAAGCGTGATACCGCGCGGGCCACGATTGCTGTCGATCAAGCCAAGTTGAAGCAAGCGCAGGCGCAGGTGGCTCAGAGCCGGGCTAGCCTGGACCAACTTAACGAACAGCTGAGTTATACCACTCTGACGTCGCCGATGGACGGAGTCATCCTCTCGAGGGACGTTGAACTTGGCGACGCGGTAAGTTCGATCCTGGTCCTTGGCTCGACGGCCACGTTGGTGATGACGATTGGCGATATCAAGCAGGTCTACGTGCAGGGTAAGGTCGATGAGGCTGACATCGCTAACGTGTATCTTGGTCAGCCAGCGCGGATCAAAGTCGAATCCTTTCGCGATAAGACGTTCAATGGCAAGGTCACCAAAATTGCGCCGCTCGGGGTCGAGAAGGACAATGTGACCACGTTCGAAGTGCGGGTTTCAATCGATAATTCGACCGGCGAACTCAAAGCCAACATGACGGCGAATGCCGAGATTCTGGTCGAGGAGCATAAGAACACATTGATTGTTCCCGAGCAGGCGTTGACCTACGACAACAAGAAAAATGCGACCGTCAATGTGCCGGACGCGAGTGCGAAGGACGGACAGCGGAGTGTTCCGGTCAAAGTCGGAGTTGCGAATGGCAGTAACACGGAGATACTATCCGGCCTGAAAGAAGGCGATACCGTAGTTCTGGTGCAACAGTAAAGCGAGATCGTGATATCGACAAAAGCGTAGAAGGAGTGCGGTTATGCAAACGACGACTAGAGTGAGAAATGCGATTATGACGGCCGGCATTTGCGGTGGGCTTCTACTGGCGCCCGCGATCGCATCGGCGGCGGAAGCAAGCTTTGAACGCACACTGAACGTCAGTGGGAGTCCCAATCTCCAGGTTTCCACTGGATCAGGCTATATCCATATCTCTCCTGGCTCCGGCAGCCAGATCCACATCGTCGGTCATGTGAAGTCGAGTAATGGTGGCGGCTGGTTTGGCGGGGGCGGCTCCTCCGACGATCGGGTCAAGCAGGTGGCGGACAATCCTCCGATCGAACAGAGCGGCAACGACGTGCACATCGGTAGAAAGAACAGCGATTGGCTGCGGAACATCAGCATCGATTATGAGATTACGATGCCGCGAAATGCCAATGTCGAAGCGGGTACCGGTTCGGGGGATCTGCGTATCAGTGAGATTAGCGGCGGCCTCAAGGCTGGGACTGGTTCGGGCAGCATTGATGTCCACGGGATTGGCGGTGCCGTCGAACTTAACACAGGCTCCGGCGACATTCACGCCGAGCTGGTCAACCCGAGCATGACCAAAGCGCAGACCGGAAGCGGCAGTATTCGGCTGTACGGCGTGGTTGGATCGCTGAAGGCCGACACTGGTTCAGGAGAGATCGAGATTGAAGGCCAGCCAACCTCCGACTGGAAGCTACAGACGGGCTCAGGGAGCGTAGGCTTGGCGGTTGGCAATTCTCGCTTCAGCCTTGACGCCTCAACGGGTTCGGGAACCGTCCACAGCGATCCGCCGATCACCACCCACGGAAGTCTGGAGCGTCACCACGTGGTGGGAGATATCAACGGCGGCGGCCCAACGGTTCGCGTCGAAACCGGATCGGGCGACGTTCGCATTAAGTAGCGGCGGTTTTCAGCTTGATTCTGCTTACCGTTCACAACGAAATCTTATCAGGCGTCAACGAGAACAGCCTCGGCATGTGACCGAGGCTGTTCTCGTAGTGCTCTTAGGCTTCCTGCTTATCTCGGGTGATCCTCATCTTCCTTCTTTTGAGGAGCCGGCTTCGGCGCTGGTTTGGGGGTTGGTTTTGCCTGCGGATGGGCGGCGGCCGGAGGCGCCGGATGGGTTGCCGGGGCAGCGGCCGGACGAGTCTCCTTCGCTGGCGCTGGGTGCTCTTGGGGCCTTGAATTCTCCTCTGGTCTCGGTGTTTCTGGAGTCGCGGGGCGTTCCGTCGCCGGTCGTTGCGCCGGAGCCGCTTTCGGTGGAGCTTCGGTTCGGGCGGCTGGAGTTTCTGGCTGCGTTTTCACCGGCGCGGGCGCTTTCTCTGTTGGCTGGCCGGGACGTGCGCTGGTCGTCTCGGCGGGTGATGTCGGCTTTGCGACTGGGGTTTTCGCGGCCGGCTCCGGTGCTGCTGCTGACGTTCCTGCCTTCGGCTGCGGCGAGACCGCGGGCTTGCCTGGAGCAGATTTGAGAGCAGCCGCCTTCGCGGCTGGGGGTTGCGCGGTTGCCGGCCGTCCGGCCACCGCACCGGGGACGGGTTTCGGCAGAGAGGTAGCTGGCTGCGGTTTAGGCAGATTGACCGGAGCGAGTCTCGCCGGGTTTGCAGCGGGTGTCGCCTTGGCCAGACCGCGTGGTGTCACCAATGTTGGACGCGCAGCCGGGGCAGCGACATTCTGCTTGGGAACCAGAAGCGGATGGCTCGGCGCGGGCGCTGGAGGCGCGGCGTGCACAGGCGCGGCGGCGAGTTGCTGCTGCATGGCCGGGGTCAACTTTACCGCGGCTTGAGTCACCGGGCGTCCCGAGGACATGGCGGCAACGGGCACCGCCGTCACCTGCGCACGATGAGCGTATTGAATGTTGTTAGTGTTGATCTGGTTGATGTTGTTTACGGTCCGGGTGTTTGTGATGTAGGTGTTGTAGTTGTTGACGATCGTAGTGTTGTGGATGTTGGTGATGTTCACGTTGGTGACGTTAACCTGCCGCGCATAGGCCGGGCTGGCATGGTACCAGGGAACGAAGGGCTCGCCGACGCCGAGCGGGAACCAAGCGGCTACACCGCCACCTCCGCCGCCAATGCCGATGCCAATCGAGATGCCGGGTCCGCCGACGAACGCGACCAGTGCCGGGGAGTAAACGGGTACGACGGCGGGAGGTCCTGGAACCCAGCCCCAGCGCCCTTGAATGCTTGCCCAGCGCCCATAGTGGAAGGGAGCGTAACCCCAGGCGGCATCGTCGATCCAGGTATATCCCCAGGGGGCGACATACGCCCAGTGGCCAAGACTGTAAGGCCTCCAACCAGAGGGCACGCTGGAGGGATACCAGACCGGACCATAATCCGGGGTGGGCGCCCAGCTTCCGTTGGCGTCCAGATCGGAGAATCCTGGTGTTTCCCGGCTGACGTACTGTGCCGATTGTGAATTCAGAATGTCGTGGTCGCGGTTGATGCTCCATTGGTCGAGGGCGTCGAAGGCGGGTAGACCCACTGGATAGATGGTGATCGGGTCGGTCCCCGTCATCTGAACTGCCTGGCCTGCCGTCACTTCTTGATTGAGGCCTTCAGGGCCGGTGATCTGGACGGCGCCTGCATTGACGATCGCATCCGACCCCCCGTCGCCGGAAAAAGCATCGAAGCGGTAATCCCCTGGCTGGGTGATGATCGCCGAGCCATTCGGCGTATCGACCTCGACCGTGCTGCCCGGGTTTAACCCATAGATCCGGACGCGGATCGACCCTGCCGCCAGGCCAATCTGCTCATATTGGTCAGTGAGGTTGGTCAGCGTCACATCGGTACTTTGCCCCATACGGATGTCGGTCGAACCGGCGCCGATCTCGGCGCGCGAATTCTGATCGCAATAAAGGCGATCGCCGCTGGTCATCGGGTAGTTGTTCACGCCTGCTGCCCACTCAGTGGTCCCTGCAGCCATGAAAGAGACGTCTCCCTGGGTGTAGCCGATGCGGGCAACGAGCGCTGGCGGATCGTTAAGGGCGGCTTGAGAATTGTCTTGAGCGAACAGTGCAGCGGCGAGGAAAAAGGGGGCTGCTGCCGTGATTACGGCGAGACCCCGGAGCGTGCTGGTCTTGTTTATGTTAGCTATCTTCAACATGTTTCGTCTCTCCCGGACGTAATGGCCCGTTGCTGCTTGAAACCCAGCTTATTGCGAAATGATTTGGTGAATTGGAGGTGGAGGGTAGACCATCGCGAACCTGTTTTCTGTCTTCCGGCAGGCGAGTAACTGAATGGCTGCGTGTCTATTCCTGGCTTACGACAGCCTTAAGAGCTCTGCGGCGCCAGAGTTCTTCCGCACTCCTGGCTGATCCGACAGGGTAATGCCTTAGAACGTTCCCGAGTATACATCTTGAGGAATTGTGCTCGGAAGTGGTCAGCCAGGTGCCGGCCCTGCGCTACTACCTACTTACATAGCAGTAAGGTCGCACTTTATTCTGGCTAGCATCGGTAATGAATGAATCCATAAATTAGTGATGAGTGAATATTTTGCCACTTGTGCTTGCGACCCATTTCCAAGTAAACGTCTTCTAGGAGAACTCGTACACGATGCTGACAACTCGCGCTTACGCCGTACATTCCGCCACCACCTCTGCTGTCCCTTTTCAGTTCACCTATCGCGACCCGCGCGCCCAGGAAGTGGCGCTCGATATCCAGTTCTGTGGCATCTGTCATTCCGACATTCACCAGGCGCGCAACGAGTGGGGAGGCTCTCTATATCCCATGGTGCCGGGTCATGAAATCGTGGGGACGGTTCGCGCCGTCGGGGCGGAAGTCACGAAGTTCAAGGTTGGAGACTGGGCAGCGGTCGGCGTGATGGTCGATTCCTGCCGGGTGTGTGCCGCGTGCAAAGACGGCGAGGAGCAATACTGCGAAGGCACAGGCACAGTAGCCACCTACAATTCGCGCGATAAACAGGGCAACCTGACCTTTGGCGGCTATGCGGATCACATCGTTGTCGATCAGGCGTATGCATTGTCTCTGCCGAAGAAGCTCGATCCAGCGGCAGCCGCTCCGCTGCTCTGCGCCGGTATAACCACTTATTCGCCATTGAAGCACTGGAAAGCCGGGCCGGGAACGAAGGTTGGGATCGTAGGGCTGGGTGGACTCGGGCATCTGGGACTGAAGTTTGCTCATGCATTTGGGGCACATGTCGTCCAGTTCACTACGTCCGCTGCAAAGGCCGAAGATGCGTTACGACTCGGAGCGGATGAGGTAGTCCTTACAAAGGAAGAGGGCTGGGAGGCAAAGCATAAGCGGAGCTTTGATTTCATTCTCGACTGCGTATCGGCAAAACCACGACGTGAACACTTATCTTGGCCTGTTGAAGAGGGACGCAGTGATGTGTTCCGTCGGTATTCCAGAGGTTCCGGTATCCATTCGCACCTTTGCGGTAATGGGGCGTAGGACGTTTACAGGCTCGGGGGTCGGCGGTATTCAAGAGACCCAGCAGATGCTGGACTTCTGCGGGGAACATGGCATCGTTGCCGACATCGAGATGACGAGCTTTGAGAAGCTGGATGAGGCGTGGGATAGAGTGGTCAATGGCGATGTCAAGTACCGATTCGTGCTGGACACGAAGACTCTCTAGAACGTTGCCAGCCGGGACGATTGCCGGGAGTGGTGTTGCTCCATGGCGCTCCTCTTAGATGACTTGTCGTTAGAGGAGCGCAAACCCAAGCGCTGTGTTGACGATGGTCTTAACGACGCCGAGCGCAGCGTTGATGGCGGCTTCGACGGCCAGCAGCGCCAGGCCCTTCAGTGTTAGCAGTACATTCCGGGAGGCGTTTTTCTGGATGTCGAAGAGGATTGCGGCCTGTTGCTGGTTGATCTGGCCGGCTTTCAGTTGCGCCTCTAAACCAGCCAAGGTCTGGGCGATCTTGAGGAACTCCGTCTTGGCAAATGACTCCGCGTCACCGGCATCGTTCTCCAGAATGGGCAAAGCAGCACCGAGCATCTGAGAGGCGAGGGTTGCTACATCGAGCGCCATTGGCTTACTCCTTTTCCGGACGTGGTTATTTTTGGGTAGCAGGCGCAAGCGCTGCCTTGGAGGTCGTGCCGGTGCGCTTCAAGGCTATTTCGAGCTTGAGAATACTTTCGAAAGAGACCGAGATTCCAGACTGCGCGCTGCTGACGATGGCCGCGGAGATGGGACGGCCGGCACTCTTGTCGAGTTGATGAAAGTCATCGAACTGAGACTGCAGGTTTGTGATCTGCTGGACGAGGATGTCGTATTTCGGCATCGCGACTGCTCTCGCTTTGAGAACGGCCAAGCGGGCGGTGATGTCGTCATAGAAGGCTTGATCGAACGGAGTATCGGGAGTTGATTTTAATTTCGCGAAGTAGAGTTCTGCTTTTTGCTCTATGTCGGTGACGCCTTTGTCGAAGGTCTCATCATAGTCGCCAATGAGTTTGACGGCGCAGCCGCTCAGTGCTGAGCTTAAGATCGCCAACAAAAGTAGAAGACCGGTGACAGAGAGGAGTTGGCCTTGAATGGGCTTGGCTCTTCGGATGGCATTCATTGGCTTGGTCACAGGTTAGATCCAAACGACAGCTTTAAAGCACGGCAAGTATGCATGATCGGGAGCGCGGTTGTACTCAAAAATCTTTAAGGACGTCTACCTGGCTGCGACGAACCCTCATTAATCGGCAACCATGAGCTCGCCGGGAACGATCGGGCGGGTTCGCGGCAGAGCTCCGCGATAGGCTGCAAATCCCATCAGCAGAAGCGCCCCAGCAAAGACGGCCAGTTTGGCGAGACTGGCGGCGCGAGTTTGAGGCAGGAGCTTCCAAAGCACGAGTAGCAAAACCTGAGATACGGTAACTGCCCAAACTGTTCCATAAAAGTAGCGGCGTTCGGTGCCTTCTCCTTTGGTCGAAGTTCCGACGCGGGGCAACGCGCCGAGCGCTCCGAGCAAGAGAATGACTGCGCAAAGCGGCGAGTAGGCATGTTGATAGATTTGCTTCATGTACCATTTGCCAGTGGCTGCGGCGATAAACAGCCCGGCCAGGTTCAACAGTCCAAAGCTAAGCGCGGCGTTCCAGGCAAACGTATAGCAAACCCGCCGGTAGAGTGGGTTCGGCTTGTCTTCATCGAAGCGCAGGATGTAGGGTCGCGGTTCAACCCCAGGCAAACGTCCGCGCAACCCGGCGATCCCTGTAGCCGCTAACACAGCGGATAACCAGAGTAAATTGGCTCGACTGAAACCATGAGCGAAGAGCGTGAACGTCAAGGGCCCGGGCGCGAGAAAGAAGACAAAAATCCAGATCGGCCAATGGGCGAGCCGATAGAGAGCAGTGTTTCGCTCCCGGATCTTCCGTGCCTGGGCGTATTCAAGCTTGCCGGCATATCGCATATCTGAGAATTATGAGGCAATCGATCAGGAGCCGCCGCTATGCTCCGCCGCTGCGTCCGGCTCGGGATAATCGGTATCGTTGTCCTTGATCTGTTCATCTTGATCACGGTGGCCAAGCTGGCCATTTAAAGACTCATCGCTAGGGGATTGGCGTCGATCGGATTCAACGGCGCCCTTGTGCACATCGCTATCTGGGTGGTTCTCTTGTGGGGTATGTTCGGTCATGGCAGTGAGTGGATGAAGCATTGGGACCGGGGGTTGCATACTCGACGTTTGGATGGCCGCTACGCGACTACTGCCGAGAGGCTGACGGTTTTGGAGTGGGGTTGATGCGAACGCCCAGGGCATTCAGGCGGCTGCGCGCCTGCTGGGCTTCCGGGGTTTGAGGATAACGCTGGATGAGGCTGCGGAGCTCGCGAACGCCCGCGTCGCGCTGATTGAGGGCGATAAGGGCCTCTCCTTTGCGAAGCTGGGCTGCCGGGATCTTCGGATTTCCGGAGTACTGCTCGACGGTGGAGTCATAGGCTTTGATGGCGGCCTGATAGTTGCCCTGGCGGTAGGCAATCTCGCCGAGATAAAACTGGGCATTGCCGGCGAGATCGTCCTGGGGATAGTAGTGGAGCAGGTCAGTGAACTCCGATCCAGCGACGTCGTAGCGGGCTGAGTTGTAATCGCGCAGCGCACTCTGGTACAGATCTCCGACCGGCGGAGCCTGGGGGGCGGCTGCTTGCGGCGCCGGGCCCGTCGACGGGCTGGGCGCTGGCATTCCGCTCCCTGGCGCAGCGCCGGTTGGAGCTGCTTGAGGCGTGGAGAGATTCTGCGATTGCGATTGCAGATCCTGTATGGCCTTGTTGAGAGTGGCAACTCTGGCCTTCAGCTCATCGACCGAGTCATTGAGGGTTTGAACCTGGCCCGAGACTCCATCGACCTTGGTCGAGGTGGCATCGCTTTGCGCCTTCACGGTCTGCGACAAGCTTTCCATGGTCGAGGACATTTTGTTGACGCTGTCGGCGGTCTGTTCAACGAGGTGCTGCAGAACTCCCATGCTTTCGGCATTGGCGCGCTGCATCTGCTGCAGACTATCCTGCAAAGCCTGCACCTGGGTCTGCAGCTGGATCATGTCCTTGGACGCGGCAAAGGCGGAGGGAAATGAGAGAAAGATCGCCATGGCAGCGATCGGGGCGATCCTCAGGACTTGGAGTCGAGTCTTCTTCATCGGTTTTAGTCTATTCCACAGAACTGGCCGGAACTCTCATCGACCCAGACGTAACACCAAGAACTTGCAGTCCGGGCCGGCTTGAGTGGTGTCAAACCTAGCGATCGATCGAGAACTGGCCGCGGCGGTTCTGTTGCCAGCAAGTTTCATCGTGTTCGCTGCAGAATTGCTTTTCCTTGCCATAGCTGACAGTACGGATGCGGTCGGGACTGATGTGAGCATCGATCAGGGCCTTCTTAACAGCACTGGCGCGATTTTCACCCAGAGCCAGATTGTATTCGGTAGAACCGCGCTCGTCGCAATAACCTCCGATGACCACTTTAATGTTGGGGTGGGCGGACAGGTAAGCAGCGTCTTTAGCAATGACGCTCTGGGTCTGGGCGGTCACGTCGTAGCTGTCGTAGTCGAAGAAGACGTCCTGGACGTTCTGGCGGAAGCTAGCGTCGTCAGTCATGTTGTTACCGGAATCGCTGGTCGAGGAAGCCATCCCCGAGTTGACCGTGACCCGGGTCGTCGCATCAGCCGAGCCGCCGTCGCCGCGAGCGACCAGGTGGTAATTGGTCGAAGAAGTCGGATTCACGGTCTGCGTTCCCGAACTGGGCACTTTGCCAATGCCATCGATCGAAACATCTGTAGCGTCTGTCGTGTGCCAGGTGAGAGCGACTGCATCGCCCGGACTGACGACTGTCGGTGCGGCCGTGATGCTGGCTGTAGGCGCGGGAGATGTCATTGCCGGCGGCGGTGGAGGAGGGGGCGGGGCCGCTTTCTTTTTGCAGCCGCTCACGACCAGCAATGAGGCCAGAATGGCGAAGGATGCAAGATATTGGCGATGGTAGGTTTTCAAATGTTTTACCCTCTTTAAGAACTGCATGGTTTCGATCTCGTGTGCAAAATCAACCGGAATCATTTCCAACTCCAGTTTGGCATGGAGCTGTTGCTGCCGTGAGTGAGCTGTTGCTGTTGGCTGCCGTCCGCCAGCATGCTCCAGACCTCGGCGCGATGGTTGGTCTCGCGCTCGAAAACGATGTGCCGTCCGTCAGGCGCCCATGACGGAAAGTCGTTGCGGCCAGCGTCATGGGTGAGCTGGGTCCAGCGCTTGCTGGCAATATCCATGATGTAGATGTCTTGTCCTCCCGGCGCTCCCGGCCCGTACTTCCGGTCCCAGGCGAAAACGAGGAATTGTCCATTGGGCGACCAGGAGGGTGAGGTGGCGTAACCGCCGTCGGTCATCCGCTGGACATTGCCGCCATCGGTGTCGGCGGTATAGATCTGGGGCAGGCCGGTGCGGCCGCCGACCCAGGCTATCTGGGAGCCGGTCTTGGGATTCCAGCAGGGCGAGACATTGGGCCCTCGAAAGGACGTCACGGCGCGGGCGCCGCCACCGTTGGCGTCACTGATGTAGATCTGCGTATCTCCGGAGCGGCTGGATGAATAGGCCAGCTTGTTGCCATCGGCGGACCACGCCGGAGACTGGGTCGTTCCACCCGGTGATTGAAAGGCAACGGTCCGGTTCAGCACCAGCGAGTACATGCGGATGCTCCATCCACTGCCGCCGAGCGAAGTGAACGCAATGCGGGAATTGTCGGGCGAGATGTGGGGCGAGAGCGAGATGCTTCCTAGGTGAGTGACCTGACGGGCCCCCTGGCCGTCGTAGTCCATCTCCCAAACTTCTTTCGTGCCACTTTTCGAAGACACGTAGAAAATGTGGGTCTCGGCGATGCCGTTGATGCCTCCGCCAAGGCGGAGGATGATCTCGTCGGCAAAGCGGTGGGCGACGAGGCGGGCATTGTCCTGCGTGGCGACCTCGTTATATTGCTTGCCTAGCACCTGCGGACTCTGCGCGTTCTTGGCGTCGAAGAGCCAGCCGGAGACGACAACCCGGCCCCCGTTCACCGCCAGAGACCCGAAGGCGACCATCTCTGCGTTGCTGGGTGCGTTGGCCCATTCGCCAAGGTTGATCTGTTGCGGCGAGGCGGGAGTGGAGGGCGGCGCGATGCTCTTCGAAACCAGGTCGAAGATGCCGGCGTTGTTCAGGTCGTTGAAGAGGGTGGCGTCGAAGGTCGTCTTGAGCGCCGGGGTCTGCGGATCTTGCGAAGCCGGGGCGAAATCGGCGGCGGCTATGCGGATCTTTTGCGCGCCGAGATTGGTGCCGGTGCGCACCCAATCCTGGGCTCTGGCAACGCTAGAGGCGAGGAGTAAAACAGCGATCGAAACTGCCGACAGTGATACGGCACCAGGGAAGCTGGAAATCCGGGCGATGTTCTTCGTCATGCTCATTTCATGCTAACGCCAAGTCGTTCCTTGCGCTGGTCAATTGATAACCGGCTAGTGCCTTCCCAACTACGTCGAAACCAGCAGCGAGGCTCAATTTCCTTTCATCAAAGCGAACGCTAAGGCAAAGACAAGCGTGTTCCCTCGGCCTTCATCGCGAAGCGCGGCTAGTGATTCGGTCCCGAATATTCACAGTAGTATTCAACGCTGATACTGCTCTGGTTGTACCCGCTCGGCAGTGGACCGAAGGTGTCCACGCGCTGAACGGCGCGTAGACAGGAGGTGTCAAGTGTCGGGCTGCCGCTTGAGGCCATCACATGAACGTTGCTGGGCACGCCATCTCGCGAAACGCTGAAGTTGAGAAAGACACGCGCGCCTGCGGGGGTCGTGGGCTGGACTTCCTGCTGGTACCAGTTGCGGGCGACCGTACGCTTGATGATGTCCACGTAAAAAGGGAACTGCGAGCCGAAGTCGCCGCCTTTGATGTTCACCGGGTTGCTCGGGCCCTGGTTCGAACTGAGGCTGCGGGCCATGTTGGGGGCTGCCTCCCCGTAGGTTGCACGGTTCTGTGGGACGGGCACTGGGCTCGGATAGCGACTGGCCCGGGAATCGACCGGCTGACGCGGCTGCGGCTTTGGAGGAGGCTCATTCTGAGCTACTTTTTTGGGAGGCGCCGGCTTCGGCTGCTGTTTCACCGGGATCGGTATGGCGTCTGGCTCAGGCTGCTGAGTGGCTTTCGGTTGCGGCGCATCCGGCGCCGGAGCGGGGCTCGGTGTCGGCGTCGCCAGCACGCTCGGGGTGGGAGGCTGTTCCTGCGGGAGTGGGACGGCTGGCGCATTGCTGACTAAAGTCGCCTGGATGGCTCCCTGAGTGGTATTCGAGCCCCAACTTTCCCGGTGCAGATGCCCATGGATGAAACTCCAGCCCGCAATCGCCGCCGCCACGGTCAGGTGGAGCGCCAGAGATCCCGCGGTGAACTTGCCGATGTGGTCGTCTTGAGAGTCGAGTTGGATATGTGACGGCAAGGCTCTCTTAGTTTAAGGCAAGCGGTCCTGATGAGATTATTTTGTAGGTTTCGCCGATGCTTCACGCCATTCTTCTCGTTTCGGATTTTGCGCAGCGAAGTGGCGTTTGCGGAAGAGAGTGAGTTCTTCCATCGAAAGTGATGAGCACGCCCGGTGCAGGTGCAATAGCTTTGATAAACTAAGGGAACCGGAGAAACAGGCCGACGTAGCTCAGTTGGTAGAGCAGCCGATTCGTAATCGGCAGGTCAGCGGTTCAAGTCCGCTCGTCGGCTCCACAAAACAGAAGATTCACAGCTTTCTGTCCTCCGCTGCTCGTCTGTAAAAGCCGCTCATTTCAGTTGACAATATGCCGTATCTTTAAGTGCCGCCGTATCGGGTGACTTTCCGATTGAAGTGAACCGTGAGTACTCCGAAGTGACTCCCCAACCATTCTCCGGACTCTGGCCAGGCGTGACATAACGGTTCCGATTGGGATCTACAATGTATCCACAATTTTCCGGTAGGATGCATCCTTAACGTCACCCAGCAAAATGACGTCGCGAAGGATGACGGGCAGCCGCCCGATCGCGCCTCTAACCGCCTTCAGATCGGCGTACGCCCAATGTTACTCGGAACAAATAAACAGGTTGGCCTACGAATAAAAGTCGCCTAAGTCAGTTCTAAAGTTGAGATCCATCCGGGCAGGAACTTTACTGTTCCACCTCGGTGACGACACCGCGTCAAATCGAGGATCTCTCCCAAGGAGCGCTTACTTGCTTAAGTATCGAGCATCGACACGACAAGCAATTTTCTCGCTTCTTCTCCTCCTTTTTCTGCGCCCAGTCAGTTGGACCCAGGAGACTAGCAGCTGGACGCAAAGAGAATTGGCCTGGCGAGAGCATCGTACCGCGCTTCTGCTAAGCGAGCCTCCCCAAGGATGGCTCTCTGTGGTGGGCTTGAACTGGCTTACAGAAGGGGTGTCCGTCTCTGTAGGGTCGGCGAGTGATAACACCGTTCGCATGGATGACTGTTCACAACATCTGGGTGTCTTCCGTCTCAAGAATGGGAAAGTTACCATCTCGCCCCCGGTGGGAGGATTCCCCGGCAGCGTACACATTGACGGTCAACGAGCGAGCGAGCAGACCCTGCGTCCTTACTATGCATCAGAAGAGCCGTCGACAATCAGGGATGGCTCCGTAACGATCTACATCTTGTCGGATGGTGACAAGCTTGGCCTTAGCATCTGGGATACAAAGGCTCCCACCAGGCTACAATTTCGTGGCTTGCAGTATTTTCCGGCAAGCTCCAAGTATTTGATCCACGCTCGCTGGATCCCCTACAATCCGCCTCGGGTGGAAACACACACCTCAATCTTAGGGCTTCCCTCTGAAAGCACGGTGCCTGGAGCGGCGGAGTTCGTCCTCGAAGGCGAGACATTCCGGGTGGAGCCACTTGACATGGACGAAAGTCTGCTGCAGTTCGCCCTGGCCGATCGTACCAACGGGTCTACAACGTATGGCGGCGGTCGCTATCTCACCACCGCTTATCCCGATCACGGCCTGCGAAATCCAGGGGAGATAGTGCTGAACATGAACAGGTTGTACAATCCTCCGTGCGCCTTCACGCACTACGTCAACTGCACACTGGCACCAGCTCAAAACCGGCTCTCGATCAAGTTAGAGGTCGGCGAGAAGAAATACTAGGATGGATAAAGTTGGGCTTTGCCTCGGCTCGTCAAGCTGACGATACAGTACAAAAATGACGCATAGAGAGACGCTGAATAAGAACTCCCAGACGATCATTGTTTGGCTACTCCAAGGGAGTAGATTGTGGATCGCCGTGTTCTAGCATCAGGTGTTTTATAGGCGCCTGCCGCCTCTGGGCTCCCGCCGGTCCTTGGCAGTCGTGCTTGCTCAGCTATTGCCGTGATGTAATCCATTGCTCCCACGTCGAACCGCTCGTCGGCTCCAAGAAGGTCAGTCTTTACAGTAGTTTTAGCTGGTGCCTACCAGCCCGCAGCCCTGACGTCGTGTCGAATGTCTAACTGAGCCCTCGTTCCACCATCACGACTAGGCGCTCGCCCAGCGCCAGCACCATCTCTCGCGGCATCTTGTAGAGCGGTCCTTCGAGCACCAGAAGTGCCAGGCCGTGAACTGTCGACCATGCGAGGTATTCCGCGTCCTGGCGACTCTGCTTGCTGAGAAGACCGCTATCCTGCATGCGGTCCAGAGATAGTGAGAGCAGTTGAAACGGATTCAGCCCCATGGAGGCCGTGTTCGCCGGGTTTTGTTCATGCACAGGAGGGGGGACCGAGAATGCCGTTCGAAACATCCCCGGCTCTTTCATCGCGAATCCCAGATACCCCATACCCACCGCACGCAGACTCTTTCGCGCAAACCCTTGCGGATCGCGTCCTGGACGGCACTTTTTCATCTCAGCTTCGATTGCCCCGGCAAGCCGGGACAGACAGGCCGACCGTACCGCCTCCAGCAGTTCAGCCTGATTGGTGAAGTGCCGATATGCCGCATTGGGCGAAACCCCCGCCTGCCGGGTTGCCTCTCGCAGAATGACCGCATTGGGCCCTCCAATCTGGGCCATCTCCAGGCCGGCCGCTATGAGGGCGTTACGCAGATCGCCATGCCGAAAAGTCTTGCGTTTGCCGGTCGAAATTGGGTTTTTCATCGTCTGTTCAACGAAGAGTGTAACGCGGAAAGATCTCCTTGTGGACAGCATCCACTTTTCGATAGTAATGTATGTGGACAGTGTTTACTTCATTGCGACGAAAGGAAGGTGCAACATGGCAGACGGTTTCATCTGGTACGAACTCGTAACCAACGACGTGGACAAGGCAGCCAGCTTTTACAAGAAAGTAGTCGGCTGGGACATCAAAGACTCAGGCATGCCGGGCATGAAGTACATGATCTTTGGTAAAGACGGCAAAGATGTCGGTGGCATGATGACCTGGGCTGGCGCTGGCGCTCCTGACCTTCCTGCGCAGTGGATGGGTCACATCCACACCGCGGAGCTCGACGAAGAGCTGAAGGCTGTAGCCGCCGACGGCGGGACTATTTTGAAGGACGCTCAGGATATTCCGGGCGTTGGACGTTTCGCGGTCGTGCTCGATCCACAAAAGGCGAAATACATGCTCTTTGAACCGGGTAAACAAGATGCTCCGCCTCGCCTGGATCAGTTGGCGGTGGGTAATGTGGGATGGCACGAACTACTCACCGACAATCAAGCGACGGCTTTTGACTACTACTCCAAGCATTACGGTTGGCAGAAAGATCTCGCGCACGACATGGGCGCCATGGGTACCTATCAAACTTTTCGGACCGATAAGCCTCTTTACACCGGCGGAATGATGAACCGTAAAGGGCCCGGCATGCCAGAAGATATTCCCGCACACTGGCAGTTTTACTTCACCGTCGACAACATCGAGGGGGCTGAGAAACGTGTGATCGAAGCGGGAGGCACGATAGTGCTCCCTCCGATGGACGTGCCCGGAGGTTCGCGCATCCTGCAGGCCACAGACGACCAGAACGGGCACTTTGCTCTCATGCAGGGACCCAACTCCTAACCGCAATTTGCTTCATGCCCAATGCAGCTGCGCTTTGCTCGCACGTGAACGGCTGCAGACCTACGGCGAGTTCCAAAACTGAGAGGAGAGAGCACATGTCTGACAAAATGATCACATGCCTATGGTTTGACCACGGGAAAGCACACGAAGCAGCCGAATTCTACGCCGCCACCTTTCCCAACAGCCGCCTCGGTAAGACCAGCGCCTCGCCCGCGGACACGCCGTCCGGTCCCGAGGGTCAGGAACTCATCGTTGAGTTCTCTGTTTGCGGGCGCGATTTCCTCGGGCTTAATGGCGGCCCGAAGTTTGTCCCCAACGAAGCCGTCAGCTTCGTTATCGTCACCGACGATCAGGCAGAGACCGACCGTCTGTGGAACGCGATAGTTGGCAACGGCGGCAAGGAAAGCATGTGCGGCTGGTGCAAAGACCGCTGGGGCTTTTCATGGCAGATCACGCCGCGTGCCGTGCTCGTCGCGACCCAGGACCCCGATCGAGCTGCCGCCAAGCGTGCGATGAACGCCATGATGACGATGCGAAAGATAGACATCGCCGCGATCGAGGCTGCTCGAGCCGGCTGATACGCGTGAAACCCAGTCTAACGATCCATCTGCAGGGACCGTGACTGCGGATCCCTCGCGTTACTAGACTGAACCCCGCACGACCAGCGATAAAGGAGCCCCGAATGGCCTACAACGCTAATCTCATCCCCGCAGCTGAACTTTCTGCAAAAAACAAAGCGCGCTTCCCCAATGAGAGCCCAGAGTATCGTGAAGCTCGCAATCATCTCCTTACCGAGGAGATCGAACTCCGCCGGCATGTAGAGCGGGTCGCCGCGCATCGCCGCGCCCTCCCTCCCGGGGGTGAAATTCCGGAAGACTATGTCTTCGAAGGATCCAATGGAGCGGTTCGCCTTTCGCAGCTGTTCGGCGACAAGGATACGCTTGTTATCTACAGCATGATGTTCGGACCGCAACGCGAGAGAGCGTGTCCCATGTGCACCGCTATGCTCACGTCATGGGACGGAACTGCCAGAAACCTGCGCGAACGTGTCGCTCTTGCGGTCACCGCGCGCTCACCGATCAAACGTCTCCTCGACTTCAAGAGAGAACGTGGCTGGCAGAACCTCCAGATTTACTCTGACCTGAAAGGCGACTACACCCGCTCCTATATCAGTCCAGACGATGGCGACATACCTGGCCTTACTGTCTTCGCTCGCGGCGGTGGCAAGGTTCGTCACTTCTGGAGCGGAGAGATGAATGATGAGATGGCCGACCCCGGCGAGGATCCGCGCGGAGCCCCTGACCTCGACTCTTTGTGGACCATTCTCGACCTCACGCCCTCAGGCCGCGGCGCTACTTGGTACCCAAAGCTCGAGTATCCCAGCCTGGCAACGATCACATAGTCTCAGACTCTTCGCTACGGAGCTTTATCTCGCAATTCCTCCTGCCGCGAAGTTATCGTCAGCGCATACGACAGTCTACCGATCCTTGGTGATCAGCGAATCGAACCGGTTCGGGGTGACCGCCATCACCCGCGTCACCCTTGCTAGCCACGGTTTCATGGAACAACCGCGTGTTACTGCTCAAGGGGAGCGAGAGCGGTTAGATCAAAGCGATTACGCGAATTGAGGCCTCGACGCAAAGGCGTCCCATGGATGGTCAGATGAGTAGATTGGCGATCGATACATTATGAGACTCTGGTGAAAATGTCCTCGCATATGAATAGGTACTGGGTTATCCACCGCATTTTCACGCAAATCTCTTGAACCTCGGCTGGGGACTCAGCATAATCGAAACAGCGCAAGAGCTGAGGATTGCCGCGAGAGCCACGTGACCCGAATCCGACGTCAAGACGTTCTCCGTTATCTAAAGCTTCACGCCAGGCAACTTCAGGCGTGGGAGCATAAAGGCCTCGTAGTCCGGCGTGATTCGTACTCACTTGAGGAATACGGGCAGCTGCGGACCCTGCGCGATCTCTCAGCAAAATTCTCCTCTTCCAGCATTTGCGCGTCGGTTGGCGCCATGAAGAGTGTTGCCGGCATCGAAAATCCTCTCCTGGAAGCGAGACCAGTGGTCGCAGGGTCGCGTGTGCTTTTCCGTCACCGCGGCTGCGTAACTGAGCCTATCGCTCGCCAGTTCGTCTTCGATTTCGAGCCGGCGTGGAGCGATCCCAATGGGCCGGCGACCGGTAAGTCGGCGACCATCGAGATGCACTCCAATGCGAGGGAAGGTCGGATTACCGAGATGTTCCTCCAGGCCATCCGCTACGAAGATGCGTCGGAGCTCGACCAAGCTTGTGAGGTGTACGAGCGAATCATCGAGAAAGATCCAGGGCATGCGCCAGCTTGCATCAATCTTGGCACGATATGTTACAACCGCAGGCAGTTTGTTCGCGCCGAGCGACTCTATCGAAGCGCGACCGAAGCCGATCCGGAGTATGCTCTGGCTTTCTTCGATCTGGGCAACGTTCTTGACGAGCTCAAGAGACTGCCTGAGGCGATTGCCGCCTATCGTACCGCTATTCGCCTGGTACCTGGCTATGGAGACGCGCACTACAACCTCGCTCTTGCTTGCGAACGAACGGGGGAGCGCCGACTGGCGCTGCGCCACTGGACGGCGTACCTGAAAGTCGACAGCAACAGCCGCTGGGCAGCCCACGCCCGGAAGCAGATCAAGAAAATCCTCGGTACCGAGAGCCTCTCGGTAGTTCACCGTTCTCCCCGCGTGACCGAGCCACGGGCCCTCCGCCGTGCTTCTCCACTTGAGAGTGCGACCGTGCCAACGGCCGGTTAGTCTGCCTGTCTCGGTATTCGGTGGCCGGCTGCCAGCCAAGTCTCTTACCTGCTAAACTCCAGTGTTTGCTCCGCAAGGAGGATGAGTCGAGGCTCCCATTCGCTCATACACCCGTCCATTTGCAGTGACACCCGTGCTGAGGTATCCGAATGTCAGACCTTCTCCATGCCGCTTCCGCCCCGATTGAATCTACTTTGGCGCCGCTAACTCGGTTGAGCGATGACGAACAACTCTTCTGCTCCACAGTCCGCGACTTTGCCCTTGAAAACATTGCTCCGCTGGTCAGGCAGATGGATGAACAACAATGCTTTGCTCCGGGACTAGTGGAGCAGCTCTTCAATCTTGGGCTCATGGGAATTGAGATTCCGATTGAGTATGGCGGGTCGGGTGGAAGTTTCTTTGAGGCCATTCTTGCTGTCGAAGCTATCTCCGCGGTCGATCCTGCGGTGGGCGTTCTGGTGGACGTACAAAATACTCTTTGTGCGAACGCGCTGCGCAGGTGGGGCTCCGAAGAGCAAAAGCGACGCTTTCTGCCTCGCCTTGCCAGTGATTTAGTCGCGGCGTATGCGCTCAGTGAGGCCGGGTCCGGCTCGGATGCCTTCGCCTTGCAGACCAAAGCTGAGAGGCGCGGAGATGGTTTTCTTCTCAACGGTCAGAAGCTGTGGATTACGAACGCCCGGGAGGCGGGATTGTTTATCGTCTTCGCCACGCTTGACCCAGGCGCCGGATACAAGGGCATCACCGCCTTCCTGGTGGAAAAAAACACCCCGGGCTTCTCGGTCGGCAAGAAGGAAGACAAGCTTGGCATTCGCGCCTCGTCTACGTGCGAAATCATTCTGGAAGATTGCCAGGTCAAGGCCGAAAGCCTTCTCGGAGAACCCGGCAAGGGTTACAAAATCGCGATCGAAACTCTCAACGAAGGGCGCATCGGGATCGGTGCACAGATGCTCGGGCTCGCTCACGGAGCCTGGACCCACGCCTTGAGTTATGCCAAGGAACGCAAGCAATTCGGCCAAGCCATTGCGGACTTTCAGTCGATCCAGTTTTCGCTTGCCGACATGGCCACGGAGATCGAAGCAGCCCGCCTGCTGGTCTATAACGCCGCTCGACTCAAAGATGCGGTGCTGCCCTATGTCAAGGAGGCCGCCATGGCAAAATACTTCTCATCGCAGGTGGCAGAGCGAGTGGCCAGCATGGCGGTAGAGATTTATGGCGGCTATGGCTTTGTTAAGGACTACCCCGTCGAAAAATACTACCGAGACGCGAAGATCGGAAAGATCTATGAAGGCACTTCTAACATGCAGTTAGCCACGATCGCGAAGCTGCTCCTGGCTTGATAGCAGCAGAAGATCTAAAATGCTCTCATGATCTGATAGTACTTAGTAAGTAGAAGTATCTAGAAGTTAGATTTTAGTAACTGGGAAATTGCATTCAAGAGGCGATCGGATTGTTCTTGCGCGCCGACCGCGACCCGGAAATGTCCTGGAGACAGCGCCTCATAGTTCGAGCAGTCTCGCAAAACGAAGTGATGTTCCACAATCATGCGCCGCCAAAAATCGGCCGAAGGAATGCGATCGGGAAGCCGAAAGAGCAGGAAATTTGCTGAGGAGGGATAGGGATGGAGGCATAATCTTTCCAGTCCCGCATGAAGATAGACGCGTCTTTCCTCGTTCTTTGCACGCGCGCTTTCGGCGAAGGGCTGATCGGCCAAGGCTGCTGCCACTGCACGAGCCGCGAGAGTTGTAATGGGCCATGGCGGCAGACCATCATTGATCTTGCGGACTATCGCCTCATTTGCGGCCGCGTAGGCCACGCGAAGCCCTGGAACTCCGTGAAACTTAGTCACTGATCGAAATACAATCAGGTTGGAGAAACGATCGACGTCGGCGACGACGGAAGCTGACGGAGTGTAGTCGATGAAGGCTTCGTCAAGAAGAACGGTGATGTTTTCCACCGCCGCTTTCTGCACCAGATGAACGAGGAACTCCCTGTTCGTCAAAATCCCTGATGGATTCTGCGGGTTGGCGAGCAAGATGGCATCGTGGCCGCCTGCCAGGAGAGCTTCGATGCTGTAGTTAAAGTTCGACACCTCGGTGAGGATATAGGGAATGACTTCGATCCGGGCCCGTTCCAGTGTGCGGCGATACTCGACGAAGCCCGGCACCGGAAGCAGACAGCGCTTGATTTTCAAAGCGCGCAGCCCTGCGTCAAGCAGTGGCACAAATCCATTGGCGACGGCGACATTGGAGAATGAGACACCGGCATATTCTGCAATGGAGTCTTTTAGTTCGGTCTCTTCGAGGTCGGGATAAGCGTTCAAGGTCGAGGAATCCTCGAGACTTGCCTGTAATGATGCCAACACTGTGGACGGCGGCCCGTCGGGATTGATGTTCGCGCTGAAATCAATAAGGTCCGATTCCGGTATGTTAAACAGCGCAGCGATCCTGCGTAGCTGACCTCCGTGGATGGGCAGATCCGCGATCATGTTGGGAGCTTCCGCTGCCGGCGTTGACTCCAGAGAAGAAGGCCAGTCGCGGCGGCAACGCCAGCTATGGTTACCAGAGAGACAAGGCGAATTGCCGTCTTTGCCTGAGCAAGCGATGCAGCGGGAAATTCCTGGCCGATGCGTGGCATCGACACGACTTCACCAGCGTAGGTGTTATCTCCCCCGAGCTGCACGTGCAAAGCTCCGGACATGGCGCTCTCGGGTTGACCGGCATTGGGACTCTTGTGTTTGGCTCCGTCCAGCCTCCAGATACGCCATGCTGCTCGAGCGTCGGCTGATCGACCGAGTGCCGAGGTGGCGATGATGCAAGCCGCCGTCAGTCGCGAGGGAAGAAAATTGGCAGCGTCATCGAGCCGGGCAGCAGCCTTGCCGAAGTAGAAATACTGCGTGTCCGCGTGGCCAATCATGGAATCCAGTGTATTCACGGCCTTATAAGCCATGGCAAGAGGAGCTCCGCCGATCGCCATGTAGAAGATTGGAGCGAGGATGCCATCGGAGGCACTTTCAGCCAAAGTCTCGATCAGCGCGCGGCAAATTTCCGCCGTGTCGAGATGTTCGGTATCGCGGCCGACAATTCTCGCGAGCTGGCGACGAGCCCGCGGCAGGTCGTCGACCTCGAGCGCACGAGTCACCAACAAGGCCTCCTGTTGAAGGTTGCGGCCAGCGAGGCATGTCCAACCGAGGAGTACTTCGACTGCAATTCCAAGCCCAGTCGAAGTACGATTGGCAGATTGGACAACGTGTCGAGTCGCGCAATAGCTGGCGCCGACGATGGCAAGCGTGAGAGTTCCGCCGGCGAGTAGTTCGAAGAAACTGCTTTGGCGACGAGGGCGAAGTGCCGCTTCCCCAAGCGTGGTCGCAAGACCGATCATGCGAACAGGATGCGGGAACCACTCGGGATCACCGGCTACTTGATCGATGACCCAGGCGGCAGGAATCAGGACGCTGCGATTCAATGGGCGTGTTCCATCACCACCGACTCGACGCGGGGCTGATAAGTAAGACCCACCCAGTCGAAGATGCGTGGTAAGTCCAGCGACATCCGAACGGCGTCCGCCAGCCGATCTAGGGCTTCTTCCCGTTGCCGCTTCCAATCTTGAAACTCCAGCGCAGGCGTAAGGGCGTGGAAGGCTCGGGCCGCGGTAATGAAAGTGTGCCGGAAGCCATCGTCGTCGAAGATGCCGTGCAGGTAGGTCCCAAAGATGCGCTTGTCCGGCGAGATGCACCCGTCAGGTTGGCCATTATGGAGGACCGAGAATGTCTGAGCGCCCGCAGCGTAGAAGGTCTCTCCGAGATGTATCTCGTAGCCTTGCAAACTCATGGAAGGAATGGCTTCCCCGAATAGCGATGTAACGGCCAGGTATCCGCTTGCCTGCCGGGTGACCTTGTCCGGGTTCATGCGAGTGACGAAGGGAAGCAGACCAAGTCCTTCAGCCTCGTCTTCATGTTCGATGCCGTGAGGGTCGAGAATCCGTTGACCCAGCATCTGAAATCCGCCGCAGATACCAACAACTAATCCTAGCGCTGCCTGGCTGCTGACGACGGCGTCCAGGCCATGCTGCCGCAACCATAGCAAATCGTCAACGGTTTGTTTGCTGCCGGGCAGCACCACGACGTCGGCGTTCGCAATCTCCGAAGAGTTGCGAGAGAAGCGCAGATCGACGGAAGGTTCGTTGCGGAGAGCGTCAAAGTCGGTGAAGTTCGAGAAGGAGGGAAGCGCAACGACGGCAATGCGCAAGGGCCGATCCTTCTCATCTCCGGCAATCCAAGGGCGGAGCTTCGACACGTCGCCGGCTGGTAAGCCGAGGCTGTCCTCTTCATCGAGAGTCAATTGATGAAGAAAAGGAACGACGCCCAGGCAACGCCGTTGCAGCCGATCTTCAATCATGCGAATGCCGGGCTGAAGGAGCGCGATGTCGCCGCGAAATTTGTTGATGACGAACCCGCGAATGCGCGCCTGTTCCGAGGGGTCCAACAATTGGACGGTCCCCAGCAAAGAGGCGAAGACACCGCCGCGGTCGATGTCGCCGACGAGAATACAGCTCGCATCCGCCATCTCTGCCATGCGCATGTTAACGATGTCATTTTCTTTCAGGTTGATCTCAGCAGGAGAGCCCGCACCTTCGAGCACGATGACGTCATTCTGGGAAGCGAGGATCTCGTAACTTTCGCGGATCACGGGCATGAGCTCTTCGACCCGGCGCCGGTGATATTCGAAGGCCGAGAGACTGCGCCATACTTTACCCCGCACAATAACCTGCGAGGTCATGTTTCCAGCAGGTTTTAGAAGGATCGGGTTCATGTGGACCGAGGCTGGGACGCGGGCGGCCTCGGCCTGCAGAGCCTGGGCGCGACCGATCTCCAGGCCCTCAACCGTCGCGGCGGAGTTCAGCGACATATTTTGCGATTTGAAAGGAGCCACCCGAATGCCCTGATCGGCAAAGATACGGCAGAGCGCCGCAGTCAAAAGCGATTTGCCAACATGAGAACTGGTCCCGAGGACCATGATGGAGCGGGCCTTCATGCGGACTTGGCCTCAGCGTTCTTCGAGCCGTCTTGTTCGTGATACATGTCGTAGTGCACCACGGAGTCGAGGGGCACCCGCCTCTCCCAACCACTGCGTTCCAATTCCGGTTCGGTACCGAAGCAGTCGACGTACCCAAGGCAGAGATAGGCGACGGGCACGATCTCCGCCGGAATGTGCAGGATCTCGCGAAGACGAGCCGGATCGAGGATGCTGACCCATCCGACGCCGACTCCTTCAGCCCGGGCGGCGAGCCAAAGATTCTGTATAGCGCAGACGGTCGAATAGATCGCGGTTTCTGGCATGGTGTGACGACCGAGCTGATGGCCGCGGTCGCTTTGCGGATCACTAAGGATGCAAAGATTCTGGGGCGCCTCGAGGATCCCTTCGAGCTTCAAACTCGCGTACTGTTCCCGTCGTTCGCCGGTGTAGCTTCGTAAGGCCAACTCGTTGGCCTCGAGGAACGCTGCGTGAACGGCTTGGCGAATGGCTAAATCGTGAATGACGATGAATCGCGAAGGCTGCATTAGACCAACGGATGGGGCTTTATGTGCGGCGGCCAGCAGGCGGCGCAGGAGTTCGCTGGGCAGAGCTTCGGGAAGAAATCCTCTCCGCACATCGCGTCGCGCGGCGATCGCGCGGTAAACGGCATCGCGCTCCTGCAGTCCAAACTCGTTCGTCACCATGCTCTCGACCATTTTGGCCCGGTTTTTGTATCATCCCGCAGCCGGGCGTCAATGCCTGCGTTGAATTCAATGAGTCGGCCAAAGAGCCAAATCACATCGGATAGGCGATTCATGTAGGCCAGGACCTCCGGCTGAACGACGCCACCATTCTCAACGAACCGGACGGCGCTACGCTCGGCACGACGGCAAACGGTGCGAGCTACCTCGTAGGCCGCGGATTCCGTATGCGCTCCGGGAAGAGACCAGTCGGAGAGAACACCCTCAATGGCTTCGATCTTGTGAACCAGCTCGGTGAGCATGGTGACATCTTCCGCCGAGATGACCGGAGGCCGCTTCTTGCTCTCAGGGGGAGTGGCAAGTGCGGAGCCGACCCGGAAGAGAGTACGCTGAATGGTCTCCGTCCATTCGGCGATCTCCTTGTGTTGGCAGATACTCCGGGCAAAGCCGAGAACGCTATTCAGCTCGTCGACGCTCCCGTACGACTCGACGCGAAGATCGGCCTTTGAAACGCGGATGCCGCCGGCGAGACCGGTCTGGCCGCCGTCGCCTCGTGTAGTTGCAATGCTCATGGTTGCACTCCTGAAAGTTGGGTGGGTTGCACGGTTGCGATGCTCTCTTCGATCGTGACCCGAAGGGTTTTGACAATTGGAGGGCGATCATATTCGATCGTCAACGAGCCATTGAGGAAGTCGGTGACAAACGGGGGCTGTTCACCAAGAAGAACGGATTCAGTGAAAAACCAGGGTTTGATGGCGCCGAGTTCCCCCAAATTGCTGGCCTTGACGATGACGGCAGGAAGCCGGAAAACGCCTGCCCGCAATAGAGCGTAGGCCCTGTGATAGCCGTCGCGCAAGAACCAACGATTCCGATAGGAGGCGACTTCAAAGAAGGGGCTGCCGCTGTCGACGGAAATTGGCGCTCCAGGATCATCGGTCGCGCGTACATGGAGGTTTGGATTCGTTGATCGAAAGATGACCGTGTTGCGAGCGGCATCGCGAACAACTTCGCAGCTGACGGGATCGCGTGATGCAAAAGCGATATCCATCAGGCCGGGCCAGTCTGACTGACGTGGGACTGTGACCGGGGACAGTTTGGGATTGAAAGATAGTCTGCGTTGAAAAGCCAACAGGCGACGGAGATCGACGATGCCGAGCGACCAGTCGAGTCCTAGCATCTCCGTTTGCAGATCGCGTCGCGAAATATGGCGATCGAAGGCCTCCCGGAAAGCGATGGTCTCATCGACGCACACCGGATCGAGGCTCTCAAACGGCGGACGCTCCGCGACCAGCCTGCGTGCCTCTCTGTTTTTTCTGCGGCTTAAGGCGTGTGGACGAAACTCGTAATCGTCGAGCCCCCATGCTGCGATTTCCAGGGTGCGGATCGGCAACATCATAAGAGCACCTCTTGAAACGATCGGCTCGATTGAAAATAGCGCAGCGTGGAACAGTAAGGGATGCTTCGCGCCCATGAGTCAGTGCCGTCGACGCCGCACAGCAAGCGAAGAACGCTGCGTATCACTCCGGCATGGGTGACCACAGCGAGTAGCCCGCTGTTGAGCCGATGAAGAAGATTTTCTGTCTCCGCACACACTCTTCTTTCAAAGGATTCGATCGATTCACCTTGCGGTGCGGAGAGTTGCGGAAACTCATTGACCCAGCGCGCCGCATAGTTCGAGTCGAGCGTCTCGATCTGCTGCCAGGTGAGCCCTTCCCAAAGACCAAAATGTATTTCCCGCAACCCTCTGCTGGTGAAACAAGGAACGGCATGTGTCTCAGCCAAAGCCCGCGCAGTTGTATGGCAGCGTTGCAGGTCACTCGAGTAGACGGCATCAATGCGCTCAGAACGCAGGGAGTGGAGGAGCCGTTCGACTTGCCGAAAGCCGTCGTCATTGAGGGCAGGATCAGAGTGCCCGCAAAAAGTTCCGGCCATATCTGTCTCGGCATGACGGATGAACAATAGATCGTTCATGCCACCCACACTCCGGTAAGGTACACAGCGATCTCCGTCAACTGATTCGTGGCGCCAAAACAGTCTCCAGTGACCCCGCCTATTCTGCGTTTGTAGTAGCTAGCACTTAATAGTGCGATTAGCAGCGTTGCCGCGATCGCGGCCACCGAACTTCGCTTCAACGCGATGAGGACAATCCCGAAGCTGAGGATGGAAGCTGCAATGAGGGTTCCTCGAGTAGTCAGTCTGGCGATGCGTGCTCCTTGACTTGCCGCTGGCTCTTCCACGGGGTGGCGAGCGGGCGCGAGATAGTAGCTTAGGGGGAGCGTCGTCCAGCGGCATAGAACGTGTGCGGCAATGAGGTACTGGGCTATCTGGTTCAAGGGCAGTGCCGCCAGCAAAAGCACGCGTGCAAGGATGCTGAGAATCAGGGCTGCGGCTCCATAGCTGCCGATCCGGCTGTCCTTAAGAATCGCGAGGACCTGCTCCCGCTTCCACCCTCCTCCGAACGCGTCTGCGGAGTCGGCGAGACCGTCTTCATGCAGGCATCCGGTAAGCAGCACGAGTAAGGATATAACCAGCAGCGCAACAATCAGCCGGGGCAGATGCGGTGCGAGGAGGAGATGCGCCACCGCCGCCGCGCCACCAATAAGCAGGCCCACGACCGGAAAGAACTTTACCGCTCGCGAGAGTGAGCCGGGATCATAAGCTAGTTTTGGTACCGGGATCCGAGTCAGGAACTGGACGGCGACGAAGAAATCCAAGCCGCTTCTTTTCAGGTAAGTTGCTCCGCTCATGCAGAAGCCTCATTGACTCCAGCGGAAGCGAAGGTGGCCATCTGCGAATATAGAGCGATGGCCGATTCAATGATGGGCATGGCGAGCACAGCGCCACTCCCCTCGCCGAGGCGCATTTCCAGGGTAAGGACCGGAGTTAGCCCGAGGTAATCGAGTAACAACTGGTGGCCTGGCTCTTCGGATCTATGTCCGGCGATAAGGTAGCCGCGAACATCGGGGCAGAGCGCAACCGCAAGGGCGGCGGCTGCAGTAGAAATGAAGCCGTCAATCACGATCGCGATGCGGTGTCGTGCTGCGACCAGGACCATTCCCGTAATCGCGGCGATCTCAAGACCGCCGACGCAGCTTAAAATCCTGAGCGGCGATGGTGACCCCTTGACCAGAAAGTGTTTCTGGAGGATGGCTCCGACCATGGCTATCTTTCGCCGATGCGCTTCGGCGTCCAGGCCCGTGCCGCGGCCGGTCGCCAGCGCTGCAGGGGACCCGGTGAGAGCGCTGGTGATGGCGCTGGCCGAGGTCGTGTTGCCAATGCCCATTTCGCCGACCGCAAGCAGCGTGTGTCCCGCAACAGCGGCATCCTCGGCAAGTTCGGCACCTACCTCGAGCGCCCGCGCGAGCTGTTCGTCCGTCATCGCCCGGACGTGCAGCATGTTTCGTGTTCCTCGGCAGACCTTGCGGTGCAGCAAGCCAGTGTCGTCAGCGAAATCTGCGTCGACACCAACATCGACGACATGCAACTCGACGTCGTGCGCTCGCGAAAGGACGCTGACTGCGGCTCCTCCATTGAGGAAGTTGAACACCATCTGCTGGGTGACCGCGCTGGGGTAGGCGCTAACCCCTTCGGCGGTAACGCCGTGGTCGGCGGCGAAGACATACACGGCCTTGCTGAGTGGCAGAGTTGGAAATTCCGGCCGGATGGCCGCTATCTGCGCGGCGAGATCTTCAAGTCTGCCGAGACTGCCAAGGGGCTTCGTGAGAGTGTCCAGATAGGAACGGGCGTGCGTTCGCCGAGCCTCTTCCGGCGCCCTAATCCCCTCGACGAATTTGGCTACGGCCTGTTCGCTGATCGCTGTCATAAGGCTTCTCGCACGAGCCGCTCTTCCCCAAAAAAGGGAACGCCCCGATGGACAGCCAGCCGACGGACAACCAAATGGATAACCTGTGATCTCATGACCGTGTTATTCAACAGGCGGGGGCCGTGGATTGGCAATGCTACAGAGAGACTGGGAATGACAGCCAAGCTAGTGCGCCTCATGAAGATACCAGGCTGTTGGATTGGCTGGCGAGCGCAGCTTCAACCAAGCTTAGAGCGATCGACGGCTGCGCGCGAAAGTGCAGGTGGATGTAACTGGCGAGTACGTTGGCCACCCAGTAACCTTCGTCCTCTTCCCGTCCGGAGAGGGAATAGCGAACACGATAGCGGGTCTTCACATTTGCTTCGTTCACGATGCGGGAGTGGTGGAAGCTGTGGCCACGGATCGTCTGACCACGATGACCAAGCAGGCAGTCTTCTGCGAGTTCGACAGTGACGTAGCCAAAGTTGACCAACCCGCGGGTCATCTCCACCGCGAAGGGTAACAACCCAGCCATCGGATAAGCTGCGCCGTCAAGCGTCGTGAGCTGCTGAGACAGAAAGATCATGCCTCCGCACTCCGCATAGACAGGTCGCCCCGATGCGGCAAAGCTCCTCACTGCATCGAGCATTGCGGAATTCGATGCAAGATGGCCGGCATACAGTTCCGGATAGCCGCCACCAAGATATAACCCATCCAAATCCGGGGGTAGGGAAGTGTCTTCCAAAGGGCTGAAGGGAACAATCATCGCGCCGAGCCGGCGAAGCAGATCGAGATTGTCTTCGTAGTAGAAGGAAAATGCCCGGTCACGTGCAACTCCAATGCGAACTTTGCCGGAGTTCGACAGCGCTGATGTAGCAGCGTTCTGATTCCAATCGAGCCCGCATTCGAACGTAAGCAGCCGATCCATGTCCAGGTGTTGTTCTACGAGCGCCGCCATTTGATCCAGGAGGTTTTCAAGCGGTTCACCAGTCTCCGATTCTTCTGGAGTGTAGAGTCCGAGGTGCCTCTCCGGTATAGCGATCGCTGGCTCGCGCGGCAGCCAGCCAAGAATCGGGGTTTTGCAGGAGGAGGCAATTGCTGTTCGCAGCATCTCGAAGTGACGCCCGCTAGCGACGCGGTTGAGGATGACTCCAGCCAGGTGCAGCTCTGGATCGAAGAGTTCAAACCCGAGTACCACCGCGGCGATGCTTCGTGCGCTCTTGCTTGCGTCGAGCACCAGAACGACGGGCAATCTCAGCAGCTTCGCGATCTCGGCGCTGCTGCCTGCTTCTGTCCCGCCGTCCTTCCCGTCGTAGAGGCCCATCATGCCTTCCACGAGGAGAATATCCGCTCCCACGGAAGCCTGTTGAAGCACGTCGCAATTGGCATCTTTGCTAAGCATCCAGGTATCGAGATTGCGGGCGATTCGTCCCGAGATTCGGGTGTGATGGCCGGTGTCCAGAAAGTCCGGGCCGCCTTTAAAAGGCTGGACCGTATAGCCGCGATGGCGCAGTGCCGCGGTAATGGACATCGCGACGGTCGTCTTGCCGACCCCGCTGGATGTCCCCGCAATCAGGAAGCCTTTCATCGTTGCGCTCCGTCCAACGAACCTTTTATGGTTAATGGCAATCCAGCAACCATCAGCAGGACGGTATCAGCAACCGCCGCAACGCGCTGGTTGACTTCACCGATCAGATCGCGAAAGCGGCGGCCCAGTGCATACGCGGGGACAACGCCACTCCCGACTTCGTTCGATACTAAAATCACGCGACATGGGACCGTTTTGAGCGCCATGCAGAGATCGTCAATCTGGGCCTGCAAGCCGGGTTCGTCGTTTTCGTAGGACTCGAGCAGGTTGGAGCCAAAAAGGGTGAGACAGTCGACCAGGATCGTGTCGCAGTCACGCTCGTGCGAACGCACGATTCGGCCGACGGCGAGAGGCTCCTCGACGGTGATCCAGTGGGCTGGCCGTTCCGAGCGATGACGGGCGATCTTACGGTGCATCTCTTCGTCGTCGCGCCGCTCCGCGGTGGCAACAAATACGACCCGGCTGGATTGATCCGCCAGTTGTTGCGCGTAGCGGCTCTTGCCGCTGCGGACGCCGCCTAAGACAAGGATGACCGAATTTCCTTGGATCTGCTGACTTCCCTGGATCTGCTGCATGTGACGCTGCTTCCTGACTTCCGACGCGCGGAAAGCAGAGCGGGAACTTAGGTGTAGGCAGCGGCTGCACTGCCTATGTAGGGCGTGCAAGCATGCTCTTCAACTCTCCCATCGAAGTTGAATCAAGCCCGAATCTTCTGGCCGGTCTTCTGACTCACGCATCAACGAACTCGGACGGCCTTCCCAGGATCCTCGACCCAAGTGGCTTCACATAGATTGCCAAGTTCTCAGCGCATACAGCTACGGGGTAGTGACGGACTCACACCGTCTTCCCGAACACCAGATAACCAAGTATAGCTTGATCGAAGAGGCCTCGGTATCACAAAACAGCCTCCAACTGGATCCTGAACAAGCCTCCGTGTCATCGCCCATTCCTGGCTTGAGCGATCTCGATTGGTGCATCCTCTGCCTGCCCAAGTTCACCGAGCGTCAGGTAACGCGCGCCCATCATTTCCGCCAGTTCAGTGCATCTGCCAACCCGCGGCCCCGCGCTCTCGGTGTCCACGACGATTGCCTTGCAGTGGATCCCGGCGGCTATTTCTGCGGCTTCCTGCCAAGCATCTCCACCATGAAGAGGAATATTGGCCCGGCCGTCCGTAAGCAGAATAAGGAGTGTGGATGGGGTGACCAAATTTCGCGCAAGATCGAGGGCGGCGGCCAAAGGGGTTCGGCCACCCGTAGGAAGATATTCCAGCTTAGTGAATGCGTCAGCAAGTACCTGTGTCGGCTCCAGAAGCACCTCAGCGGAGACGCCCCGGAACACGACCATGGCAACTTCGTCGTCACGCTTGAACGAGCGTGTCAGCAGGCTGGAGATCGCGCCCTTAACCGTCCGCATCTTTTGTTGAGCGGCGTGGGAGCCACTCGAATCGATCACGAAGAGATAGCGGGTTCCCGCGCGTGATTTCCTCACCCGTTCCTGCAAATCCTCAAGCCGTGGCTGTGCACTTCCGGTCTCGCGCAGGCTATGACTCAGAGTGGCAAGCAGATCAAGCTCGACGGGTCCGCTCGACCGCCTATTTCCAGCAACTGGGCCTAGAAACGATGCGTCCAGCCTCGGTCTTCCTCCGCTGCCAGCCACTGCGCTAAAGTTAGCCTCGATCGCCGGCGTTTGCGCCAGGCGAGGAGGGAAGATGCGTTCGATGGCAGGTTCGGCGCCTGAGTCCGGAGCATTCTCCGGTGGAGACGGTTGTTGCGGAGCTGCTTGCGGAGGATATTGCGGGGTTGACGAACGCACACCCTCGCGCAGTCGATGATTCAGGGCTAGCGGTAAGACCGCGGCAACGTGCAGTGACTCAACCGAAGCATCGCCGTTGAGAGCGGCATAAGCGATGGCCGCCCGCACCACCGCCAAATCAGCGCGCATCGAGCGGACGCCACGCTCGCATACGGCGGCGCTGATCTCTCCAAGCACGGCGCTCGAGCAAGCCGTCTGGTCGAGAGCGGCTCTGGCAGCGGCGATCCGATTGCGCAACCCCTGCTGGTCTCCGGACCATCTCTCCGTGAATTGAACGGGATCGTGCTCAAAAGCGATCCTATGCTCGAGAACCAGCCGGCGTTCGGCAAGATCAACGGGAGCAGCGACGGTGACCGATAGCGCGAAGCGATCAAGCAACTGGGGACGCAGAGAGCCTTCTTCCGGATTCATGCTTCCGAGCAGGACGAACTGCGCTGGATGACTGGCGCTGAACCCGTCTCGCTCCAATACATGGACGCCGCTGGCGGCGGCGTCAAGTAACGCGTCGCCGAGGTGCCCGGGTAGCAGGTTCACCTCATCCACGTAGAGGACGCCGCCGTGCGCCTCCGAAAGCATGCCCGGTTTGAGGACCGGGTTCCCCTTGAGCGTCTGCTCGAGGTGGAGCCCTCCCAACAGCCGGTCTTCCGTAGCCCCGACCGGAAGATTGATAAAAGGCGCCGGAGCCGGCAGCAATGCAGCGAGCGCCCGCGCCGTGGTGGTTTTGCCGGAGCCCTTGTCTCCCCGCAGCAACACGCCCAGCCGCCAATCGACTGCGGCGAGCAGAAGAGCGAGCTTCATCTCGCTTTGACCGACGATTGCCGCAAATGGGTAGGTAGCCGGTCTCATGAGACTGCCTCGCGCTTCCGTTCCCCTTGCGCCTCAAGCAGGGCTTCTGAGTCGAGTAGAACTCCGCGTAACGCTGCGAGAGTTTCCGGCGCGGGATGCTCCCACAGTTCACGCTTCGCGGCTTCAAGCAGGCGCTCGGCAATCGCGTTCAAAGCCCATGGGTTGGATGTGGCGAGGAAATCCCGCATCTCGGGCGCGAGCGCATAGTGCTCCGCGAGACCCTCGTAGACAAAATCAGGAGCGATCTGCGCGGTAGCGTCAAAGCCGAAGATGTAGTCCACCGTCGCTGCTAGTTCAAGACCGCCCTTGTAGCCATGACGCTTGATGCTCTCGATCCACTTTGGATTGACGACGCGGGAACGGTAAACGCGCAGTGCCTCCTCACGCAGATCGCGCACCTGGGCCGATTCCGGCCGGGAACTGTCGCCGAAGTAGGCCTTGGGCTGGGTGCCGGTCAGCGCCCGGATCGACGCGATCATGCCGCCGTGGAATTGAAAATAGTCATCGGAGTCGAAGATGTCGTGTTCTCGGTTGTCCTGATTGTGGAGAGCCACTTGGATAGACTTGAGGCGCTCAGTGAAGACAGGCTGGGCATCGACACCATCGACGCCCTTGCCGTAGGCATAGCCTCCCCAGGCAAGAAAAGCCCGTGCGAAGTCGCCATCGCTCTGCCAGTTGCCGGTCTCGATCAGGGGTAGGATTCCGGCTCCATAGGAGCCTGGTCTCGAGCCGAAGATACGATACCTGGCTTGTGCTTCAGCCTCGTGCGCTGGAAGCGCCGCGGAAAGTTTGAGATCGTCGAGATAGTGTTTGCGGGGGAAGTTCTGGTCGACCGGCTCGTCGAGTTCGACGACCAGAGAGACAGCATGATCGAACATCTCAATGAGATGGCGGAAGGCATCGCGGAAGAATCCACTGATGCGCAGAGTGACGTCGACGCGGGGGCGGCCGAGCTGTTCGAGCGGAACGACTGAGACTCCTTCAAGACGACGCGAATGCGCATTCCAAAGTGGCTCGACGCCCAGCAGAGCAAAAGCTTCGGCGATATCGTCGCCGTGGGTCCGCATCTGCGATGTGCCCCAAACGCTCAGGCCCATCATCTCCGGATATTTGTGTTCTTCTTTGTGAAAGCGTTCAATGGCTTCGCGCGCGAGCTGTTGGCCTACCCGCCATGCAGCCTGCGAAGGCAGCGCACGGGGATCAACGGCATAAAAGTTTCGACCGGAGGGCAGGATATGAGCCATGCCTCGAGTCGGCGCTCCAGCCGGACCCGCAGGAACGTACTTTCCTTCGAGAGCGTCGAGAAGATGCTCGATCTCGTCGCCCGACTGCTCAAGTTTAGGAACGAGCTCGTTGCAGGCGAAGCTCAGAACGCTGGCAATGTCGGCCGATTCAATGCCGAGGACAGCGCGCTGCACCTCGCCGATTAACTCACTGCGGAATCCCAGGCTCTCGAGCATCGTGAAGAGATCGAGAGCAGCCCGTTCGATAGCCTCTAGTACATCACCGCCGGTGTGGCAAGACTGACCCAGGATCTCACGGGTCTGCTCGAGTCGTTTTCCAGCATGATCAAGCAACGCAGAAAGATCGAAGCCGAATGCCGCCGCCAGACTGCTCTGAAGACCAGGCACACTGAAGTTTGAAAGGCGGGTCAGCGATCGCAGCATCTCGGCCGGTGGGGGCATCTGACCGAGAACATGAAGGCCATCGCGGATCTGCGCCATCCCTAACTCGCAAAGATAGCCGTCGAGGTCTTCGATCAAGTGGGCCACTTCGTTTCCGTTCATCGAGGCGAGAGTAGCAGGAATGCCCTCCGGCGTGAGTGCATCGTCCCACTCGTGTGTGTGGTCGCCGCGCTCCCGGGTGAGCATTGTTTTGAGGTCGAGGTCGGCTCGCAGGTTGGTTCGCTGCACCAGTTCCCAGATCTGTTGCTGGAGGTAGGGCAGCTTCACTGGATCGAGCTTCTCGACCGAGTAATATTCGTTAACCAGTTGGTTCAGCTCGGCTAACGGGCCGTAAGTCTCGGCCAGCGTCATAGGCGGGGTAAGATGGTCGACGATCACCGCGTGAGCGCGGCGCTTGGATTGGCTGCCTTCGCCAGGGTCGTTGATAATGAACGGATAGATCAGCGGCAAATCACCGAGCAGAAGGTCTGGATAGCATTCGCCGGATAAGCCGACCCCCTTGCCGGGAAGCCACTCCAATGTCCCATGCTTACCCATGTGGACGATGGCGTCGGCGCCCCATCCGCCTTGGGCTTGTGGAGTGCCGAGCCAGCGATAGAATGCCGTGTAGTGATGGGTCGGCGGGAGATCCGGGGTGTGATAGATGGCATCCGGATCGATGCCATATCCGCGGGGAGGCTGAAGCGCGATAAGGGCGTTGCCGATCTCCATTGCCGCAAATAAATAGTCTTGATCATCTGCCCAGGGCTCTTCGCCTTCAATGGAGACGATCTTTCCGCCGATCGTCGGCAGCAACTTCTTATCAGTCTTTTTGGCTGGGCGGGTACTAGGTCCATGGTCCTGAGGCTGCCCCCAGAAGTCCTGCATCCTGCGCGCCGGGCGTTCAGGGAATTCAGAAAATATCCTGCGGTAAGCAGCCCGCGAAAAGCGCTTAGCCTGGGCGGGATCCAGTGGATAATTCCCATCGTAAGTCCCGTGTTGGAGAAGCCTTTGCATGAACTCGTCGGACGTCTCTGGAGGCGGGGAGATCGCGTACCGCCTCGCTCGCATTGCCTGCAGCGTTATGAGCAGACTTGCCGGAGTGTCCAACCCGACAGCTCCCCCGACCTGGGACGCCTTTGCTGCGGAGTTGGTCAGAACAAAAGCCACTCGCCGGTCCCGGTTGGAGATGCGTCGCAGAGCGGCCAGTCGGCTCGCAATCCCCGCAACCCGTTCAACCCGCTCCTCATGGGCCACATACAAACTTTCCGTATTCCCGCCGTGGAGTTCCTTGAATGAGACCGGCACCGAAATGATGCGTCCATCGAACTCTGGAATGGCGACGTTCACGGCAGTGTCGACTGCATTCAGCCCACGGCGCGATCCCTCCCAGGCTCCGCGGGGCGACTGGCAGGCGATCGCCTGGACAACCGGGATCCCCAAATCGCTGAGCGACTCGAGCGCTGTACCGGGCAACGATATCGTACCGGTATTGACCTCTCCGAGCGCGAATGACAGAGTGGAGATGAGGACGCTGGCGCGCCCCTCGATAAGCTTGAACACCGCCGGTCGCCCGTCCTCTTTTGCCTTCAGACTGGAAGTAAAGACACAAAGAGCATTGACGCCTTTTTCCTGCAAAGCCAAGGCAAGCGTATCGATGAAACCAGTATTGCCGCTCATCCGGTGAGCGCGATAGAAGAGTACGGCTACGGTTGGCTTTGCGGCGTCGGCCTGTCGGACCCAATCTTCGATACTAGCGACTTCGATGTCGGGCAGATAGATACCATGCTCAGGAGTGGGCGACGGCGGGGCATAGCCATAGCCGGTTAGCATCAGGCGGTCCGAGAGACAGCGAAATAGTTCCGCAAAGTTAGCGACACCGCCCAGCGAAAGGTATATCCCAGCAGTCTCCAGGACATCCGCTGGGACGTTGATGGTCTCACTGAACTCTGAGCTGTTCTCACCGCAACCGCTGACCAGCACCAGGGATTTACCGCCCTCGATGCAAGCCGCCCGCAACCGGTCATATCCAGGAATCGAGTGCAGTGGCCCATGACAGCGTACGACGATGATGCGGGCCTGTCCCAACTCTGCCTGGAGGAGTACTTCAAGCTGCTCTTCAGTGCGCAGAGCGTTCAAGGAGAGAGCGCCGACGCGAAGCTCCGGCGGAAGAATCTCGGACGCCTTCATCAAGGTCAGCAGGTCAGTGTCTGCATGGGAAAGCAGCATGATGCCGCTCGCGGGCGCGGTCTTCGATGGGGCGAGTTGTGGCCCTGTCGAGGGTGGCGTCCGGACGTCCCAGTCATAGTAGTTAAAGACATATTCGCTGAGTTCGGCCTGCGGCTGAAGAAAGCGATCGGCGGCAAGCATCGCATCAATGTAGTCAAAGATCTGCCGGATTAGCCAGGCGCTGTTCACCGAATGAAACCAGACCGATTTCCCGTCGAACACCAGACTCACCACGTTCGCCAAGGCACATGGCCCGAGGCAACCGCCCTTGGTGAGATGGACCTGGTTGCGGATCTTCCGCCGCAGCCACTCCTCGGTGTAAACCTCGACCGGGATTGCGGCGTATCCACGCTCGGTGATTCCGCAGCAGCATCCGCTGTAGCAATAAGTCAAGTGAGCGCGGTGCTGAATGATATTGAATGCGCGGCCGTCGGCGCGAATGACTCGCTGGCGATGAGATAACGACATGACTAAGCCTCCTCCAGGAGTCTTCCTTGACGCGCTACCCAGTCGGGGCCGCCAATCATTGAGGGGTCAAGACTGCTATAGCCGTGAGGCAGCAAATCAGAGATGAAGCTTTGCGGGTTAAAGCGAGAGCCAAGCGCTATCTCAACGGGGCGCAACGCGATGGTTGTGTCCGGAGGCAGCAAAGACGGACGCGAAATTTCTTGAGTCCAACTCGTCATCGAGCGCAAAGTTTCTGTTCTCCGCAGAACGTTGCAACATCAACCCTGGCAGGTCTCCTGGCTCAAAGCGGCACATTCATGCCGACCGCCGGCCTTCCCCAGCAAGCGGCTGAGTGGCACTCTTGGCGGCGCTTCTTTGTTTACAGTGGCGGGACCGCGCCGGTATCTCTCCGGACTTCCCTTTTAAGCCCCATCGGGCACCTTGGGTTACTTAATTTGTACCACGGTTGCCGAAGGGACGACGGATAGCTACTACCCTCCGTGGGAATCGCCACGCATACGGAAACTTCGATAGATCCAGTTGCGAGCAGGGGCTGGTCGTCAAGCTCGTGTGATCTGGATATTCATCTTTTCGTAAGGCATGGTCAGCACCGCCGGCGTGGCTCGCTCTGTGATAATTCCACTGATTCCAGCAAGCGACACGACGACATAAGGGGACGCGGCATTGAGCTTCTCGGAGGAAGCGAGCACGATAGTCTCTGCCGCTGCCCGACTCAACGCTCGTTTCACCGCAGCTTCCTCGTAGTCGCCAGTCGTCAAGCCGGCTTTAGGATGGACGCCGGTCACCCCCATAAAGAAGGTGTCGGCATGAATCTGTTCAATCGACTCGATCGCCGCCGCGCCGACAGCCACAATAGAGTGTTTGAAAAGACGGCCCCCAATGAGGATGACCTCCGCCAATGGATGTTCGATAAGTTCCAGAGCCACCGTCGGACTATGAGTGACAATCGTTGCTCTCAGGTCGTGTGGGATGTGCCGGGCGAGTTGGCGAGCAGTGGTCCCCCCATCCAGAATGACCACCTGGCCGGGTTGAATCATCTTCGCTGCTGCTCGACCGATGGCGAGTTTGCCTTCGGAGGTAATGGACTCCCGCCGCGCGAAGTCAGCGGTTGCTGGAGATGCCGGCAAAGCGCCGCCATGAACTCTTTGTAAGAGGCCCTCCTGGGCCATCTCCCTCAGGTCGCGCCGAATCGTGTCTTCCGAGACGCCCATCAACTGGCTGACGTGCTTCGCCACAACCTGGCCATTTTCTTTGAGGAGCGAGAGGATTTGCTGTTTGCGATGCGTGGTCAACATTTGCCTATGCACGATAATACTTGACAATGCACGAAATTGCACGATAATGTCGAAACATGATCGATGCTCTGCAGGGTTACTCCATGAACGAACGGGTGCGAATCAAGAAGGTCGAGACGCTGTCCGCTGATTGGTACGTGCTAAAGAAAACGACTTTTGATTTTCTGCGAAGCGACGGTAGTTGGCAGCAGCAGAGCCGGGAGACCTATGACCGAGGCAATGGCGCCGCCATCCTGCTCTACAACGCCGACCAGCGCACTGTTGTGCTCACCCGGCAATTTCGGTTTCCGGCCTTCGTCAATCGACATCCGGGGTTGCTCATAGAGGCAGTCGCGGGGCTGCTCGACGAGGCCAGTCCGGAGGACCGGATCAAGGCCGAGGTTGAGGAGGAAACCGGCTATCGTGTGCACCACGTCCGCAAGATTTTTGAAGCGTTCATGAGTCCAGGTTCGGTCACGGAGAAGCTCTATTTCTTTGTAGCCGAGTACGACGCCAGCAGCAGAGTGACAGCGGGCGGCGGAAATGAAGCAGAGGGTGAGGATATCGAAGTTCTCGAGCTCCGAATCGAGGAAGCCATACAAGGGATTAGCAGCGGAGTGATCCAGGATGGCAAGACCATCATGCTTCTGCAGCACGCTTGCCTATACATCTTCAATCGGACTGAACGGGGACCCCAGCATGTCTAACCGGTCGCTGATGATCCTAATAGCTGGTCCATACCGGTCTGGTACAGACGACGATCCGGAACTGATGGCGCAGAATCTGCGCGCGCTGGAATCCGTGACGCTCCCCCTTTTTCGCGCCGGGCACATCCCGCTCATTGGCGAATGGATTGCCTTACCACTGCTTCGAGAAGCAGGCTCAGTTCGCCCCGGAGACGCCATTTACGATGAGATCCTTTATCCGATCGCAAACCGCCTCCTTAGCCGCTGTGATGCTGTACTCCGTCTTCCCGGCGCTTCGAAGGGAGCCGACGAAGATGTACGCCTTGCTCGGGATAGAGGGCTACGGGTCTTCGAAAACTTAGCTGAAGTGCCGGGGTGCGCTTGAATTTCAATTGAAGCTGGGCGTCACGCGCGGAAATACTTGACGCGCCTTCATCCTCCTGACGCGCCGAGCTTCTTCCAAACGCTTCCGTCCGGGTAGTTGTAGTCCCGCAATGTCTGCGGGTACATTTCTATGCTATAACCCGGCACCGCAGGCAACACATAATGGGCATTTCGGATGCGGACCGGATCCACGAAGTGCTCATGAAGATGGTCCACAAATTCTGTGACCCGGTTTTCCATGGAACCGGAGATACAGAGGTAATCGATTGCGGACAGATGTTGCACATATTCGCACAATCCCACACCGCCAGCGTGCGGGCAAACCGGAATTTCAAAGCGAGCAGCCATCAGCATGACGGCCAGGTTTTCGCCAACTCCAGCCAGTCGGCAACTATCAATTTGACATACGTCGATGGCATTCGCTTGCATAAGTTGTTTAAAGAAGACGCGGTTCTGGCAGTGCTCACCAGTCGCGATTCGAACCGGTGACACCTCGCGTTTTATGCGCGCGTGGCCGAGAATATCATCGGGGCTCGTGGGCTCCTCCATCCACCAGGGGTCGAACTCAGCCAGCTCACGCGTCCGTCGGACCGCTTCCTCGACGCCCCACTTCTGGTTGGCATCCATCATGAGTTTATTGCTGGTACCGATCTCGCTTCGAATGAGCGCCGCTCGTCGTTTGTCGTGCAGAGGCTCGCCGCCTACCTTGAGCTTGAAGTGGGTCCATCCATCGGCAAGGCCGTCGCGGCATAGCTGCCGAATCTCATCATCGGAATAACCGAACCAGCCGGCTGACGTGGTGTACGCAGGATAGCCAGATTGCTTGAGAACCTCGAGCCGCTCGTTAAAGCCAGTTCGTTTTTGTTTCAGGTGTTCAATTGCCCATTCCGAAGTGATAGCGTCGTCGATGTAACGAAAATCGATGGTTCGGACGATCTCTTCGGGCGTCATATCGGCGACCAGCTGCCATAGAGGTTTGGCTTCGACTCGAGCGTAGAGGTCCCAGACGGCGTTGATCAGGGCGGCCGCGGCAAGGTGAATCACTCCCTTCTCCGGCCCGAGCCACCGGAACTGGCTATCATTGGTGAGCTGCCGTGAGAAGGCGCCGAGATCATCCGTGATCGAACTCAGAAGACGGCCGCGAACATAGCGTGCAAGGTACTGAGCGGCGCTAACACAGAGCTCCGTTCCGCGGCCCAGGGTAAATGTCAGACCATACCCAACAAGGTCGCTATTTGTCTCCAAAATGACATAGGCGGCTGAGTAGTCCGGGTCCTTATTGACGGCGTCCGAACCAATTTTCGCCCGAGACGTAGGAAACCGAAGATCGAGCACGCGCACCTCGGTGATTTGTATATCGGAAAGACTCAAACGTTCCCCTTTCTTACTGTCTCCAGATGTCTCGCAAGGCCGCTGATTGCGGTACATAGGTTAATCCTCATGAATTATCTCAGCCTGGCGGTTGGTGGGCCACAGCGGCAGCTGAGCTTCAGGTCAGACCCATTGGCTGAGGTGGAGATGGACGCCCAGTACGCTCATCAAGTACGCCCATCCTAGCCAACCGGAACGTCCCTTGTTGCTATTGCCGGCCAGGTCGAGACCCTCAGCTTCGCTTGGCCAGGCCCGCCCCTATACACAATGCAATGTCGTTAGAGGTATTGTAAGTAGGCAACATTCGGCGAGGATCAGCAGGCAAGAGCGAAGGAGTATCGATGTCTTCGTCGATGAGGGGACCAATGAATCAGCCCAGCGGGCCAACAAGGACAAACGAGGTGCTACTGGTTGCCAGCGGAGATCTTCGGCAATCAGCGAATAAGGTTTGCTGGCCAGCACAGGCAGAGATGGAAGTCCGGCTGACAGAAGCCTTTGCTCAGGAAGGAGCCATTCTCCGGCGGGCGCATCCCTATATGGAGCATCTTGAGCACGGCTTCATCTTCAATCAGCGAATGGGGATGGATGTTTTCGCGACCATCGACCCTAACGCGCCACTTGTGGTCGCGGAGGCGGTATGGCAGTACAGTAACCACGTACTTGCCGGCCTTAACAGCCATCGTGGTCCTATTTTGACGGTTGCGAATTGGTCGGGACAATGGCCTGGTCTCGTCGGCATGCTCAATCTAAACGGCTGCCTTTATAAGTCTGGAGTGCAGTTCAGCACGCTGTGGAGCAAGGATTTCACCGATGATTTCTTTCGCCGAGGTCTGCGCCAGTGGCTGCAGGAAAAGAGAATCGATCACGATCTCAGCCATGTGCACGAACTGCACATCTCTGAGTTGCCGAAGGCTGATGCAGACTTAGGAGTGGCCCTCGCTGACGAATTGATGACGCGCAAAGCCATTATTGGGGTTTTCGATGAGGGCTGCATGGGCATGTACAACGCGATTATCGAAGATTACCTGCTTCATCCTACCGGCATTTACAAAGAACGCCTTAGTCAATCGGCATTGGTGGCGGAGATGCGGGAAGTCTCCGAGGAAGAGGCACAGCGGGTTCGCGACTGGCTGGATGCGAGCGGCCTTACCTTCCGGACCGGCAAGAATGAAGAAACCGATCTAACGGACAACCAAATCCTTGAGCAATGCAAGATGTACATTGCGGCATTGCGAATCGCCGATCAATTCGGATGTGAAGCGATCGGTATTCAATACCAGCAGGGATTAAAGGACATGGCCCCGGCATCGGATTTGGTCGAGGGTCTGCTTAACAATGCAGAGCGGCCTCCCGCATACGACAAGTCCGGCAAGGAGTTGTATGCTGCACGTCCGCTCCCGCACTTTAACGAAGTCGATGAGTGCGCCGGTCTCGATGCGGTCGTGACGAACCGCGTCTGGAGTGCAATGCAACTTGACCCGGCGACCACCTTGCATGATGTGCGTTGGGGCGAGAGCTATCAGGGTGACGGCATCAACGGATTCGTCTGGCTGTTTCAGATCTCGGGCGCCGCGCCGGCCTCTCATTTCATCGACGGTTACAAGGGGGCAGTCAGCGAACGACAGCCTCCCATGTATTTTCGCCTAGGCGGCGGAACGTTAAAGGGGATCTGCAAGCCCGGAGAAATCATTTGGAGTCGAGTGTTTGTCGAAGGCGGCAAGCTCCATGCCGATCTGGGGCGGGCTACCGTGGTAGCCTTGCCATTACAGGAGACGGAGCGCCGCTGGAAGTCGGTCACCTCGCAATGGCCTATCATGCATGCCATGCTTCACGGTGTCAGCCGGGATCAATTTATGGCGAGGCACCATGCAAATCATCTCAATGTGGCTTACGTGCCCTCGAGTGATGTCGCGAAGAAAGCTCTTGCCGCGAAAGCAGCCATGATGTTGCATCTAGGTATTCGAGTAAACCTCTGCGGCACCGAAGCCTAGAAACGCCAGGAGCCAGATCAGGTCGGAATGGACAATGCTAAAAAGATTCGGAAAGTCTCTTGTATTGACCCTTTTGGCCGCGGCTTTTCTTATAAGCAACAAAGCGGAAGGAGCAACGTCGTTGGATACTCCAGATAATTGGCTGGTGAAGGTTCGCCGTATGATGCCCTTGCTTGGTCATCGCAATTGGATCCTGGTTGTAGACTCCGCCTATCCGCTGCAAACATCGCCAGGGATAGAGACGATCGAGACGGGTGAAGACGAGATAGATGTCGTGGAGAAGGTGCTTGACCAGGTCGATCACTCCATCCACGTGCGGCCGATGATTTATATGGATGCGGAGTTGCCGTTTGTTCCGGAGCGCGATGCTCCAGGAGTGACTCGCTACCGCCAAGAAATTCAACGCGTGCTAGGAAATCGACCAATGACATCGCTCCCGCACGAAGAGATCATCCGCAAAGTCGGCGAAACCGGACGATCTTTTCATATCCTGGTGCTTAAGACCAAGTTGACCATTCCTTATACTTCGGTATTTCTAGAGCTCAACTGCAAGTATTGGAGTGACTCCGCCGAAGCAGCTCTGCGCAAAGCAATGAAAGATCCGGCAGGAAAGTAGACAGTCGAGTCCCTCGGCGTCCGTGCGGATGTTTAGCTGCTTTTTTCGGAGAACTGAAGTCGCTACCAACGCGAAGTTTTGACGGCAAAAGGAACCACCGTTTCGCCGGCTGCGTACTGCAGGGAATGAGCGGAGGACTCCGATGCGTCGTTTGATTCAGCCCCTTCTTGTAATGAGTATCGCCTTGGTGGCCATCGTAAGCAGCAAGGCGACCTATGCATCGGTTCAACCGGGAAGCTGGACGACTGCTCCTTGCACTGACGATGAGGTCAATACCCACAACCGCTCCTGGTGGGGCCATCAGCAGCAGGTCTGTGAGTTGCGAACCGCGACCATCAAACTGGGCTCCTCGCATCTGGCGGTCAAGAGCGAGAATGGCGGCATTGAAGTCACCGGAGAAGATCGTAGCGACGTAGCCATCGAAGCCAGGGTCAGGGCTTGGTCTGGTTCCGAGTCAGATGCCCGGGAGATTCTCAAGCAGGTGTCCATCGAGACAGCCGGAGATAGTATTCGGGACAACGGACCCCATTTCCACATTGGAAACTCCGGTTATGCCATCAACTATCGTCTCAGGGTCCCTCGAAGCCTCGCAGTCGACCTGAAGAGCAGCAATGGCGGGATCGACATAGCCCATCTGAATGGGGACATTCACTTCGAGACTACCAATGGCGGGGTCGGCCTGAACGATCTAGCCGGGGATGTTCACGGACAAACCGTCAACGGCGGCATCGATATCGTGCTCACCGGCGAGAGCTGGAGCGGGCGCGGCTTGAAAGCCGCCACGACTAACGGAGGAATCACCCTCAAAGTACCCAGTCGCTACTCCGCCCATCTTGAGACAGGAACGGTGAATGGCGGTATCCATCTGAACTTCCCTATCACCATCCAGGGCGAAATCAAGAACCATCTGTCAACCAACTTGGGCGTAGGCGGCGCTACGATCGAAGCCTCCACCACCAATGGCGGAGTAGAGATCAACCCCGCCGATACCACCAATGGTTCTCTGTGAATAGGAGACGCAATCACAAGCGGCAGATGAGTAACTCCCGCTCGTAGACCATCTCTGGAGGTAAGTGGTCGTGCAGAGCGATGAATAGCTCTTCGTGACCCATGACTTCCTTGCGCCAGGCGGCCCGGTCGACATTCTGCAGCTGCTCGAAGGTCTCCATCGAGAAGTCAAGACCGCTCCACTCGATGTCCCGGTAGTGCGGGGTCCAGCCGATAGGGGTCTCTTTTCCCTGAGCCCGGCCGCGAACTCGATCGACAATCCATTTCAAGATGCGTATGTTCTCTCCGAAGCCGGGCCACAGGAAGTTGCCGGCGGCATCTTTCCGAAACCAATTCACGTGGAAGATCCGTGGGGTCACGTTGAGAGTGCGCTGCATCTTGATCCAATGCCGGAAATAATCCCCCATGTGATAGCCGCAGAAGGGAAGCATGGCCATGGGGTCACGCCGCACTTGACCCACCGCTCCGGCTGCAGCGGCTGTAGTCTCTGAGCCCATCGTCGCTCCGGCATAGACTCCCGAGCTCCAGTTGAAGGCTTGATAGACGAGTGGAATCGTCCCTGAGCGCCGTCCGCCGAAGATCAACGCGCTGATAGGAACGCCTTGTGGAGCCTCCCAGTCGGCATCGATACACGGGCACTGGGAAGCCGGAGCAGTGAAGCGGCCGTTGGGATGCGCGGCCTTGGCGCCGGTCGCCTTTCCAATCGCTGGCGTCCAGAGCTTGCCTTGCCAGTCAAGACACTCAGCGGGGGGCTCATCCGTCATGCCCTCCCACCAAACACCACCGTCTGGCGTCAGCGCGACATTGGTGAATATGGTGTTGCGGGACAGCGCCGCCATCGCGTTGGGATTGGTCTTCACCGAGGTCCCCGGGGCCACGCCGAAAAACCCTGCTTCCGGATTGATCGCCCGCAGCTGCCCGCTGGCATCGGGACGGATCCAGGCTATATCGTCGCCAACCGTCCAGACCTTCCAGCCTTGGAAGCCCTTAGGTGGGACCATCATGGCAAAGTTGGTCTTGCCGCAAGCGCTTGGAAAAGCCGCGGCGACATAGGTCTTCTCGGTCTTCCCAGAGGCGTCCGGTGGGCTCTCGACACCCACGATAAGCATATGTTCGGCCATCCAGCCTTCGTCGCGAGCGATGTTCGATGCGATGCGCAGCGCGAAACACTTCTTGCCGAGCAGGGCATTGCCGCCATAGCCGCTTCCGTATGACCAGATTTCGCGAGTTTCGGGGAAGTGGACAATATATTTCTGGTCATTGCACGGCCATGGCAGATCGGACTCACCCGGCGCCAGCGGCATGCCGACACTGTGCATGCAGGGAACGACCCGTTTCTCATCGCGATCAATCTCGCGGAAGACCGGTAGCCCGATGCGCGCCATGATTCGCATATTCGCTACGACATACGGGGAGTCGGTGAGTTGCACACCAATCTGCGACATCGGCGAGCCGACGGGGCCCATGCTGAACGGCAGCACATACATCGTCCGTCCCCGCATCGCACCGCGAAAAAGCTCCTTGAGCTTCTTCCGCATTTTGAATGGATCTTCCCAATTATTGGTCGGTCCCGCATTGTCTTTGGAGAGCGAGCAGATGAACGTCCGCTCCTCGACGCGGGCGACATCCCGGGCGTCGGATCGAGCGTAATAGCAGCCGGGCCACTTCTGTTCGTTCAGTTTGATAAACGTGCCGTTCTCGATCAATTGCGCGCAAATGGCCTCATACTCTGCTTGAGAGCCATCCACCCAGTGAATTGCGGCGGGCTTGCTCAGATCCGCCATCTTTTCTACCCAGCGCAGCAAGTGCTTGTTTTCGGCGAGCGGGAGCGAGGAACCGTAAGGAAGTGGAGCTGAAATCGTCGATTCATTGCTTTTTCTCATAGCCAGCCGTTTCGCGGACCTCCACGTTCGACGAGCGTTGCAGGAATTCTCCAATCCAACAACGGGAACAGAGGGGAGGCTTGACTCCGCGAGGATCCTGGAACTGCTCGTGTACCGATTTTACTTGCGTGGCCGAAGATCATGCTGCATTGTATCTATCGGAATTGTTGCTCTATTGTTTTCGATGTAAACTCGTAGAGCAGTTTGCCCCCGGTGGGGGGCGATCGCAAGTGGGCGAATACGAAAGCGGGAGTCGAGTATGGCCAGTGTTACCGAGACCCAAACAACGCTGCACTACCTGAAGGATCTATGGGACGACGCCCTCGCGGCGACGCTCGATCAAGCGGAACTGCTGCGCTACCGCTCGAACCTGCTCGGATCGGACCTCCGTATTACGAACTTTGCCGGAGGGAATACGAGTTCCAAGATTCTCGAAATCGATCCCCTCACCGGCGAAAAGCGGGAAGTTCTATGGGTGAAGGGAAGCGGCGGCGATCTCGGAAGCATGAAACGAGGCGGACTGGCCACTCTGTATCTTGAAAAGCTCCATGCCCTCGAACAGCTCTACCGGGGCGTCGACTTCGAGGACGAAATGGTCGACATGTACCCGCTCTGCACCTTCAAGAACAACCCGGTCGCCGCTTCGATCGACACGCCGCTGCATGGTTTTCTACCCTTCCCGCACGTCGATCACCTGCATCCGGATTGGGGCATCGCCCTCGCCGCCTCCGCCAATGGCCTGGAGAAGATGGCCGAGTTCAACCAGCGGTATGGTCATCATCTCGTCTGGGTTCCCTGGCAGCGGCCGGGCTTCGAGCTGGGCATCATGATGAAGCGGACCATCGAGGCCAATCCCGCCTGCGACGGCATCGTGCTCGGCGGCCATGGGCTCTTCACCTGGGGTAATACCCACCGCGAGTCTTACCTCAACACCATCACGATCATCGATCAGCTCGGCCAGTTCGTGAACGAGCATATCGCCCGGAGGGGCGACGCGATCTTCGGCGGCGTGCGATACCAATCTCGCGAAGATAGGACGAAACTCGCGATGGAGCTGTTCCCCTATTTGCGCGGGCAGGTCAGCAGCAATCGCCGGGTAATTGGCAGCTATTCGGACCTGCCTGAAGTGTTGAGATTCGCAAACTCTAAGGATGGCGAAGCACTGGCTTATCTCGGCACCAGCTGTCCCGACCATTTCATCCGTACTAAGATTCGCCCGCTGTATGTGAAATGGGATCCATCGGGCGACTTGGCGGGGTTGAAATCAGCCATCGCCGATGGATTGAAAACCTATCGCAAAGAGTATGCCGAGTACTACAAGACCCACGCCGAGCCTGACTCCCCGGCAATGCGCGACGATAATCCGAGCATCGTCGTCATTCCTGGCTTGGGGATGTTCAGCTTTGGCAAGAGCAAGACAGAATCGCGGATTACCGGGGAGTTTTACACGAACGCCATCCATGTCATGGAGGGGGCGAGCGCCATGGCGGAGGGTGTCGCTCCAAAGGAGCTGCCCCAGGCGGGTCCGGCTGCGCCGACCTCGGCGTTCAAGGTGCACACAAATTACGTGGCCCTTCCAGCATTAGAGGCATTCCGGATCGAATACTGGAAGCTGGAAGAGGCCAAGATCCGCCGGCAGCCGGCCGAGAAACAGCTGAGCCGGCAGATTGCCGTGATCATCGGAGGAGGCAGCGGGATCGGCCGGGAGGTGGCGCTGCTGGCAGCAGAGCGGGGCGCCCATGTGGTCGTGGCTGATCGCGATCTAACCGGAGCCGAAGCTGTCGCCGCAGAAACCAAGGCTGTCGCCGGCAAGGAACACGTTACCTCGGTCAGCGTCGATATCCGCAGCCGCGAGACCATTCGCGAGGCCATCGCTAAGGCGGTGCAGGCCTTCGGTGGAGTCGATATCCTGATCAATACCGCGGCCATTTTTCCGGCCTCGCCCGACGGCATTATCACGGATGCGCAGTGGGCTTTGACGCTAGAGGTCAATGTGACGGCCAACTACCTGCTTGCCGACGAAGCCACCAAGCTTTTCCGGGACCAAGGTCTGCCAGTGAGCGTGGTGTTGACAAGCTCGGCAAACGCGGTCGTTCCGAAGCGCGGCAGCGAAGCCTACGACGTCAGCAAAGCCGCCCTCAGCCACCTTGTGCGCGAGCTCGCGGTCGGACTGGCGCCGCTCGTTCGAGTGAATGGCATAAGCCCGGCCACCGTCGTCAAGGGATCGACCATGTTTCCGCGCGATCGGGTGGTTGCCTCGCTCACAAAATATTCGATTCCTTTCGAGAGCACCGCCAGCGACGATGAACTTCGCAACCAGTTGGCGGGCTACTATGCAAAGCGGACCTTAACCCATCAGCCCATCGATCCCAAAGACTGTGCGGAGGCAATACTATTCCTGGCGGGGCCAGCCGCGCGGTGCACCACGGGTCATCTCATTCCGGTCGACGGTGGTTTGACTGAAGCTTTCTTGAGGTAGGCAGAAGAGGGCGAGGCGGTGAACGCATCGGAGCAGGGAAGTGACAAGGGGAACGGCGGCCTTTTCTCACGCCGATCCACCCCGCCGATGGTGGCTGTCGACCTGGGCGCGGGCAGTTGCCGCGTCTCATTGCTGCGCTGGGTGAATGGTGCTCCCGACGTCAGCGTCCTGCATCGATTTTTAAATGCACCAGTACCCGATGGGCACTCGATCCGCTGGGACCTGGATACAATCTGTGCCGGAGTCGAGTACGGTCTACGCCAGTGCGCCGAGCAGAGTGATCAACCAATTGCTTCGATCGGGGTCGATGGTTGGGCGGTCGACTACGTTCGCCTCAAGGACGACGGGATGCCGCAAGCTCCCCCCTTCTGCTATCGCGATCCGCGGAACGAGCCTGCGGAGCTGGCAGTTCACCAACGAATCAGCGAGCCTCAACTCTACGCCCTGACCGGACTTCAGCGGCTGGGATTCAACACCATCTATCAGTTGTTTGCCGACAAACTTGCCGGTATCCCCGATGCTCTGCCCTGGGTGAACCTGCCGGAGTATGTGCTTCACCGGCTGGGTGCCCGACGCGTCTCCGAATATACCAATGCCACCCACACCGGCCTGATCGATCTCCGGACGAAGAGCTGGTCCCTTGAAATCTTCAATGTTCTCGGCTTTGACCTTTCGGCCGCGCCGGAGCTTGTGCCCTCTGGCACCGACCTCGGCCTGCTGCAAGGTCCGCTGGCAGCGCTGCCGGCGTTTAAGGCGACCCGGCTCATCGCACCAGCCTGCCACGACACCGCCTCGGCCATCGCGGCTATTGCCCACCAGGGTGACGACTGGGCCTATCTCAGTTCCGGGACGTGGTCGCTGCTTGGGACCCTGCAGGCTCAACCGCTTAATTCCGAAGCCGCCTATACTGCCAACTTTACCAATCTTGGCGCAGCTGGCGGAGGCATTTGTTTTCACAAAAGCGTGAACGGGATGTGGCTGATTCAGCAGTGTCTCGATCACTGGACGAGGTCCGGTTCCGCTCTGAATCTCTCCGAACTGATCGAGGCGGCAGCGAAGTTGAATCCGCCGGAGGTCCTACTCGAAGTAGACCATCCTGAGTTGATGCTACCCGGCGATATGCCTGGACGCATTAACAAGCGCCGCGCCGAGGCGGGATTAGCCGGTATCCCCGAGGATCGAGACCACGCGCCAGCCTTCGCCAGCCTGATCTTCCACAGCTTGGCGGCGAAGTACGCCGAGGTGCTGCGCGAGCTGGCGCAGGTGACCGGCAAGCACTTTAACACTCTGCACGTAGTGGGTGGAGGAGGACGCAATGCTTTGCTCAACCGTCTGACGGCGGAAGCGACCGGGCTGGAGTTGCGCTTAGGTCATGTGGAGAGTTCGACGATCGGCAATCTGGCGATCCAGATGGCGGTCTTCGACCACCGCGAGCGTCCAGGCGCCTCCCTGTCGCTCGAACAAATTGGTCTCTGCGCCTGCCAACTGGAAGCTGCTCGCTACGAGTAGCAGTGCGCTTGCTGAGCGAGGATCACCCTTTTTCTGCCGCTGCAAGTAGGCGTCTAGACCCGTATACCAAGCGTCTACAATCCAAAGGTATGTTGAGAGGGAAGCATGGTCGACAGGTAGCTCTGCGCTGCGCTTGTGTGGCGCTGCCGGTCGCCCTCTTGCTTGCCCTTGCAACCTCCTCGAGCGCGTACACCGTGGATCTGGCAGTCCATACCGACCCGCTCAACTACGACCGGGAAGTCCGGGAGGCCTATCAGCACTTTTACAATCTGGACTACGATGGGGCGCTCACTCGCTTCGAGCAAGTACGCGCCGCGCATCCGGCCGATCCGATTGCGGCCGCATATGTGCTGAACTGCGTCCTTTTTCGCGAACTGTACCGGCTCGATCTTCTGGACACAACTTTTTATGCCAATGACGGATTTCTGACCGGAAAGCACACTGTCGCCGAAGATCCGGCTGTGCGCGATCAAATCAACGGACTCGCCGATCAGGCGATTCAACTGGCAGACGACGAACTGAAGGCCCATCCCGACGATTCGGACGCGCTCTTCGCTCGCGGTTGGGCGCGCAGCCTCAAGGCCACCTATCTGGCGATGGTCGAACGAGGCTTTGGCGCCGGGCTGCATCTGGCGCTTCAGGCGCGCAGCGATCACGAGCACCTGCTGCAGAAAGATCCGCAGTATGTCGATGCGAAGATGGTTGTTGGCGTCTACCAATACGTCGTCGGCAGCCTGCCCTTCGCGTTCAAAATGCTGATTGGTTTTGCGCGAATGGGCGGATCTAAGGCAAAGGGTATGGAGTTGCTCCACGACTCCGCCGCTCATGGCGTCATTACCTCCGTCGAATCTCGAACCTGTATCGCATTATTTCTCCGCCGCGAAGGCCAATACAAAGAGGCTGTCGCCATTGTCCAGAGTCAGGCCAAAGAGTATCCCCGTGATTTTCTTTTCGCCCTGGAAGAGGCCAACCTGCTCAAGGATGACGGCCAGGGACGGGCGGCGATCGACGCATACCGAAAACTACTGAATGAAGCGAAGACGCCCGGCCATTATCCAAACCCTCATCTGGAGTTGGCCTACTTTGGTTTAGGCGACACCTTGCGCGGCCAGAAAATGTACCCAGAGGCCGTGAGAGCCTACCAGTTTGCTACTCAGCAACCAACCGTCAGCCCGGAGCTAAAGCGCCGGTGCCTCTTAGCTGCCGGACAGGTTTACGACCTCATGAATCTGCATGACAAGGCGCGCGGGGAGTATCTAGCCGTGGTCGCTGCCGGCCCGGACACCAGCCAAGCCGAGCAGGCCCGAAAGTACATGCGGACCGCCTTCGCGCAATAACCAAAAGCGAGGAACTTCTGGTGACTTGCGTGACAACGATCCACATGAACGGAGACCGCGACGAACAACTGTCCTATTTGGAGGTTAAGACGGTCCTGTATATAGCATCACGAAATCAGGGAACCATTTCGATGCGAAGACAGTATTTACTAGGTTAGGCTGAGGCGCAGCGAATCCTAGAGATTCGCGCCGCGGGCTGTGGCACAATGGCAATCCAAGAGGTTCGTCATGGCAATGTACTGCAAGAGCTGTGGAAATTCAATCACTGAGGGCGCCCGCTTCTGTTCTGTTTGTGGGGCGGAAGTCGCTCCTCCAGTCTACGGGACTTACGCTCCGGTTCCGGCCCGTCCCCTCGTTCGCCCGCGCACTGGACGCATGATCGCGGGGGTCTGCCAGGGTCTCGCCAATCAGTATGGTTGGGACGTCACCTGGGTACGGGTGATAGCGGTGATCTCTGCGATCTTCGCCGGCGGTCTGGGCGCAATCGCCTATGTAGTGTTTTGGGTCGTGACGCCAGAGGAGCCGCTCGCGCTGCCGCCTGGGCAGTCCTATACTCCAAGCAGTTAGTGGCGGCCGACGATACTCGTCTGGTCGCTATCTCTGGATGGCCGCCGGGTGAAGCTCTGCTAACTCAACCCGGTTTCGTCCGCTTCGCTTGGCACGGTAGAGGGCCTCGTCCGCAGCTGCGATCAGGTTTTCGGGTGACGTGTCCGATGTCGGCAGCATGGTAGCCGCGCCGACGCTCGCGGTCACAAACCGGTCAACGGTCGAGCCCTCATGCAGGATCTGTAGGGACAAGACCGCGCTGCGCATGGCCTCCGCGACCTTGGCTGCACCGATCAAGTCGACGTCCGGCAGAATGGCGGCAAACTCCTCTCCCCCGTAGCGAGCGGCAATCTCGCCGGCGCGGCGTAGTGGGCTCTGCAAGGCGCTCGCAATCCGAGACAGGCATTCGTCGCCAGCAGGGTGCCCATACAAGTCATTCAGAGCCTTGAAGCAGTCCACATCGATGATCAGCAGGGATAGCGGACGCCGATTGCGCAGCGCCCGCTTCCACTCCAACTCAAGGCTCTGGTCGAACTGCCGCCGATTGGGAAGACCGGTCAGTGCATCGTGGAGCGAGAGCTGCTTCAGCCGCGAGTTGGCCTCGCGCAACGCATGCTGGCTTCGAGTCAGCGCGTGTTGGGCGTGCATGTAAGCGCTCTGCAGCAGGGCGGCGCGGAAGCAATAGATCAAGAGCGACAGCGCGATAGCTGAAATACCCAGTTCGAAGTGATGACGTGCGACTAGAGCCCCCAGAGCCAGGACCGCCAGCGTGAACAGAATGGGGCTGCCATTATTCAACACCAGGGCGAAGGAGTTCATCTCGATCGCTGCGCTCTCCGACTCCGGATCGGCGACAACCAGCCAGCATCCGGCGGTCAGCACCAGAAAGAGAAGATCTCCTAACAGATCGCGATATTGCCCAATGGGCAAAAGGTTGAAGACGCACGAGCCCCGCAGCGGCGTCGCCAAGACAGCAAAGAATAAGAGATAGACGAAAAGGATCTGGTAAAGCGCCTTCTCTTCGCTGTGCGGTCGGGCAAACAAGCGCAAAAGAGAGGCACCTGCCAGCAACCACGCTCCCGTCCCATAAATGATCGAAAGGTTGGGGTTGCCGATGTTCGAAGAATAAGCAAGAGGATGAGACAAAGTTAATTCGATGTACACCAGGATTACGGCAAACACTGCCTGGAAGCTGTCGATCAACACAAACAGGACGGTATCTCGTCCTTCATTGGAGGTCGAGATGGCCAGTAACACCGGAATGCCATAGACCAGGAAATAAAATTCCGGTCCCAGTTTGTCGAATTGAGCCAGCCAAGGTAAAACCAGCCTTAGCAGGAACATTGTCGCGCCGATAGCCCAAAGGGAGAGCGCACTAGCGACGAAATCCCATTTTCTGCGGACTGGTCCCGATGTCCCCGTACTGCGGGCATAACAGGCCACAGCGGCCGAAATCGCACATACCAGCACGAAGACGAGAGAGAGCCGGGGAGATTGTCCGGAGACGAAGAGCGCGATCGCGTGCAGGGCGAGCAGAAGCCCTATGCCTGAAAAGACCCGTCTTCGCGTCATACCAGACTCATCGTCCATTTTGGGAGAGAAAAGCGGTGTTTCTTTATGACAGGAGAAGATAGCCTATTCTTGGCACTTTCAGTGTGCCTGTTTTCGAACTCATTGCAGTCAGTTGAATGCGAGGCATTTATCTTTCCAGGTTCCTTTAGTGCTAATTCTGGCAAGCGGTCTCAGAATGCCCGTCTTGCTCCTCTTCACACTTTGGCTCGGAAGTATAACACGCCAGTTTACGTTTACTCGGCGGACCAAATCGTTGCTCGCGTCCGGATGTTCGCGAGGGCCTTTCAAGAGATTCCCCATCTTGTGTGTTATTCGGTCAAAGCGAATTCCACGCTCGCCATTTTGAAGTTGATCGACCAGCAAGATGCGGGTTTCGACATCGTCTCAGGGGGAGAGCTGGAGCGCGTCCTGACTCTGGGCAAAAAAGCGGCGCATCGTGTGGTGTTTTCCGGAGTCGGGAAGACTGCTGTCGAATTAGACCTCGCCTTGCGCTCTGACATTTTAATTTTCAATGTAGAGAGTGAAGCGGAGATCGAGCTGCTTGCCGAACGCGCTCGCAAGCTCCGCATTCAGGCGAAGATAGCCTTGCGCGTCAATCCCGATGTCTTTGCCGAGACCCATCCGTACATCTCGACCGGCCTGCGGGAGCACAAGTTCGGCATAGATATCCGGAAGGCGCGGGCAGTGTACCGGGCCGCCGCGAAGTTCCGCTACCTCGATCCCTGCGGCGTCAGTGTCCACATCGGCTCACAGATCCGCAGCGCCGAGCCTTTTGGAGCCGCTATCTCCCGAGTCGTTGACCTTGTCGTGCAACTCCGGCGCGACGGTCTGAACATCCGATACGTCGATGCTGGCGGAGGCCTCGGCATTGATTACCATGCCAATGCCGGGACGGCCGGATTGGGCGGCAGCTTCGATGCCGAAGCGCATGTTCACGCTTATGCCAAGACTCTCTCTGAACCGTTGCAGCAGCTGGAAGGAAACGTCACGCTCTTACTTGAACCAGGCCGCTTTCTGGTCGCGCAAGCCGGTCTGCTCCTCACCCGTGTCCTTTACGTAAAGAAGAATGGAAAGAAGACATTCGTAATCACGGACGCGGGGATGAACGACCTGATTCGTCCGGCGCTCTACCATGCGCATCACGAGATTGTGCCGATCGAACCCAGACCAGGGCGCAAGCGGCTGGTCGATGTTGTGGGTCCGGTCTGTGAGACGGGCGACTTCTTTGCCCGGGATCGTTTGCTTCCCGAGTTGCGCGCGGGCGACCTGGTTGCCATTCTCGATGCGGGCGCCTACGGTAACTCGCTCAGTTCCAACTACAACTCCCGTCCTCGTCCCGCTGAGGTACTCATTGAAGGCAGGCACACCCGGTTGATCCGGCGACGAGAGACGATTCAGGATCTTATTCGGCCCGAGCTGGAGGTGTGAACGCGAGCGGGATAAAGAAACGACGCGGTTTTCAGGTATCGGCAGAGGGGGCGAATGCCCCCGAAGAAGGGATGAAACTGGCGGGATAGTCTTATATCGAAATTACAGAATAATGTTTACGGATTCAGCAGCGAATTCGCTCCAGCGGTACTCTTCTGGGCCCCGATTGCGTACGGTAACGAAGCCTGGTTGCTGGGCTCTGCCTGAGCTCCATCATGGTTGGGCCCAAGTCCGAGCTTGATTAAGGCACGCGAATCGGGAGTAATCTTCGTCTGCCAACCCTGGTCTGCCTGAAACTTGGTCATGGCTGCCTGGCTTTCGGCATCCCACTGGCCGCTGGGTTCGCCCGACAGGTAGTGTTCACGGATGAGCGCAGTCTGGATCTCACGAGCGCGTTCTGGTTCGATCTGACGCTGGCCGTGAATCTGATGGGAGGCCGACTTCTTCTTGACCGTTTTGGAGTGACCGGACGTAGCGCTACGATGGGTACGTGTCGCGGACGCGGGGAGTGCCCACAGGGCGCCGGCGAGAGCGACTGCGGGAATGACTATCTTGCAAGCTCGAACTGAAAGCATGCGGAACCTCACATCGAAAAGGTAACGTCGTTACTTTGTGGTAAAGCGATCTTTCTTCAGGTTAATCGGCGCCTTCCAGGATTGCAACAAAAGAGAGCCGGCAACTGCATATTGGCAGTTACCGGCACCCAAATAGACACCTGGCCGAACCAAAAAGGATCCTAAGGCAAGGTTCCAGCACGGAAGACGCTTCCGCTCTTTGGGCTTCGTGGGTCAATGAGTTCAAGCACCACGTCCTGACCAGACTTCAGCGCGGAAATTGCCGAGCGGAACTCCTGAAGGTTAGCGACCTTCTGTTTGTTGACGCTGATAATGACGCCACCTTGGGCAACGCCAATCTCGTCTGCAAACGAGCCCGGTTTTACCGCTTGCACCAGGACGCCATGAATCCCGGTCTTAGCTGCCGCAGCCGCCGGCACGTCACCCACGGTGAGGCCGAGCTTCGTCTCGCTGCCGTTTTGCTGGTCCTGGCCCTGGCTGTCGTCGCTTTCGGCAACTTGGTTGTTGGCGAAGACCTTGCTGCGATCACCGATGGTGATTGTGGCTGTCTGATTGCCGCCATTACGAAGATAGCCGAGCTTGGCTGTGGAGCCTGGCCGGCGTCCCGCAATCTCATTGACTAAATCGTCACCATCCTTGATCGGCCTTCCATCGATCGAGACGATAATGTCGCCCGCCTTGAGCCCACCCTTGTCGCCGGGTCCACCGGGCTGAACGAAGCTGACCAGTACACCTGTTTTGAATCCATAGACGCGGCCTACAGCACTGGGCAGGTCCGGCTGGAATTGAATGCCAATGGACCCCCGGGTGACCTTGTGGTCCGGCCCAATCAGCTGGTTATAGGTGCTGACAACGGTGTTGGACGGCATCGCGAACCCAATTCCCTGGTAGCCCGCCGACTGGGTATAAATGGCCGTATTGACGCCGATGACTTCCCCATCCATATTCAGCAGCGGTCCACCCGAGTTACCAGGATTGATCGCTGCGTCGGTCTGGATGAAGTGTTGGAACTGGCCTTTCACGCCTTTTTCGATGGTGCGGTTCTTAGCCGAAACGATGCCCGCGGTCACCGTCTGTGACAGATCGAATGGGCTTCCAATGGCGATGACCCAGTCGCCAACTTGTTCGGAATCAGAATTGCCCAGCTTTACGGTGGGCAACGGCTCTTTCGGTTCGATCTTGATGACCGCGATATCGGTATCTTTATCGACACCGACAACCCGGGCGGGGCGACCCTGCTCGCCCTCTGGATCGGTGGACAATTTCACAAAGATCTTGTCGGCTTTATCGACAACGTGATTGTTGGTGATGATGTAGCCTTTCGGGTCGACAATGAAGCCGGATCCGAGAGACTCACGAACGCCACCGCCGTCCTCAGGGCCACCCTGGTCGGGACCGCCGAAAAAGCGATTGAAGAAATCCTGGAATCCCGGAGGCACGTTCTGGCCCTGGCCTCCTTGACCGCCCTGCCCGCCCTGATCATCCTGATCGTCGTCGTCGCCCGGCGCCTGCTCGTCATCCGGGGAACTGGGCGCCTGCTGACGGCTATGGGGGTTCTTCCGGCGCAGGGAAGAACTCGCCTTGGGTAGCGTCTCGGTATTGATGTTCACTACCGCCGGACCCACCTGCTTGGCGATCTGGGAAAACGTGTTCGAAAGCACTTTGGGATTGGGAACCCGTAGCGGGCTTGCATCCGAACTATCGACCTTGGCTTCCTGTCCCTTGACGCCATGCGCCACCACGGAGCCGATGAGAATACCGGCAGACAGTGTGGCAAGAATTGTAAAAGTAGTAGCGAGTCGGCTAACGCGGAGCCGCTCAAGCAGCGATTTCATTCAGGTCTTACCTCGTGTGTTCAGGAGACGTAGTGGGCCAAAGACCCAACAACCTAGTATATCGAGTTCATTGCAGCCGGTTTGACGGGCAGGGCTTAATCCATAGCACCCTGCACAAATAGACGTCATACCAGCGCATTCAGTCACTGCCCGTGCCTATCAGATGCGGCTCGTCCGAGGCGGGTTCAGGCTACGGCCGGTTTGTTGGAGACAACAAGGCGTTTGTCTCGATCTGGGCCGTGAAAAGTTCGGTGAGCCCGATTCCGGCAAGGATCAGAAGGGCGCCAAGAGCCTGACTCTGGCCGAGTCCTTCGTGAAGAAAAAGCAGGGACGTAATCCACGCAAATACGGGTTCGCCGGCAAGGATTAATGCGGTGTGGCTAGCAGCCAGATGTTGCTGTGCCCAACTTTGGATAGTAAAGGCCGCTGCCGTGGACAGGACGGCGCTGACCAGCAAGGCGACCAGAAGTCGCAACGTCAGGTAAATTCGCGGATGCTCCAGCAAAGGCAAGCTGATCCCCATGAACAAGGTGCAGAAACCGATCTGCAGCAAGGCGAGCTGCTCAAAGTGAATGCGTTTCGCCAAGTGGGCGAGAGTCAATAGATGGAAGGCAAACGAGAGCGCGCAGCCTAAGGTAAGTAGGTCGCCCCGGTTGATCCCTGCCATCCGCCAGCCCCCGGCTCGAGAAAGAACTCCGGGAGCGGTCAACAATGTAATCCCTAACAATGCAACCGCTGCACCCGCATAGGCGTTCCATCCAGGGCGCAAGGATCCCGGCGCCCGAACTGCGGGCATCACTGACAAGAGAGGAACTAGCACCACGGTCAATCCGGTAAGAAAAGCCGATTTGGAGGGTGTGGTCAGCGCCAATCCAGAGGTTTGGAATTGATAGCCCAAAGCCAGGAAGAATCCGGCGACAGCGCCTCCAGCGAGGGTCTGTGCGCTCAAAGCCGGCAGATGGCGCCGATAGATCACGATCAGGCAAACCGACGCCAGCGCCATGCGAATCAGATTGAAGAGCAAGGGTGAGATGTCGCTCAGTGCATCCTTGACCAGGACGAAAGACCCGCCCCAAACCACAACTACTGCAAGCAGGAGCAGGTGCGCCAGTAGTCTCTGCGACTTACCAGATTGAGGGTCTTTAGCGGCCAATGGAGAATCCACACCAGCGAATTTTGGCGAAGAGTTAATCGGCTGAACCCGCAAGCGCGAGCAGCAGGAGCAGAATTCGTCGCAATCCGGTCTCGCGATCTCGTGAGTCGTACCACTCCGCATAGGTATGAACCCCGCCGCCATCTCCACCTGCGCCTATACTCACCGCCTCGATGCCCAGCGACAGCGGAATATTCGCATCCGTAGAGGCGGTTCGCAGCTCGGTACGAATTCCCAGGTGGCGGTCGACGGCTCGCAGCGCCTCGAGGATCTTTGCGTCTTCCGGCAACGCTGCCGCCGGTCGATCGCCGATTTTCCTTATGGCGAAACCAACAACCTTAGCGCTACCCTTAGCGCCCCCCGGTCCATTCCCCCGCAGGACCTGCCGATTCGCCGCAAGCACGACATCTTCAACCGCGCGATGCAGTTCGACTTCCAGCCGAATGAGTTGCTCAGCATCGGTCGAGCGGAAGTCAAAGCGGGCGGACGCACTCTCCGGTATGGCGTTTACGGAAGTTCCGCCTTCAATCGTGCCCACGTTCATCGTCGTTCTGGGGGATTCGCCCAGCTTCAACTCCGACAGCCTTGAAATAACAGTGCTTAGCAGGACAATTGGATTGGGCGTCCCGGCATCGGTCCACGAATGACCGCCCGGCGCGGTAATCGTTACCATGAAGCGGCGGCTGCCCAAAGCCTGACTCACGACGATCTCATGCCCCGCTCCGTCAAGGACCAGGTTCGCAGCGATCCGTCCTCGCCATGGCGGTTGCAGATACAGATGCCGCATTCCTCGGAGGTCTCCATCTCCCTCCTCACCGACATTGCCAGCGAAGAGGATTCCGCGCTGAAGGGGGAGCACGATCGCGCTCTCTGCGATCGCCTTGAGAGCTGCGGCAATCGCCAGTAGACCCGCTAAACCTGCTCCGTTATCGCAGGCGCCCGGAGCTTGGAGCCGGCTGCCTTCTCGTTTAGGCCGAATGGGCAGCCCGGGAGGAAAGATGGTGTCGATATGTGCCGAAAGAAGGATCCAGCCAGCCTCGGGCGCTACCGAGGGAGGGCAAGAGCCGAGAACATTGCCGGTCGAGTCTATCTCAACTTGATCAAGCCCCAATTCCCGAAAGCGGTCGGCGAGCCACGCCGCCCGCTGCTCCTCATGGAATGGTGGCGCGGCTATCGCAACCAATTCCGCCTGCCAGTCCATAATTCTCGGTTCTTGAAGGTGCATCCACTGAAAAGCCTCATGCACCGCTCGCTGGGCGGCGAGATGAATCACCCGCGAAAAGGCCGAAGCTCGTCCAAGGTCAGACATCAGAAGTCTCAGGTTAGCATCCGCTGCCATCGTTCGTTGGAGCCGGCCTCTTCGAGCGTTCTCCAAGCCTTCAGGATTGTCAGCCACAGCAGCTTACCTCGAGGCTAGAGGAGCAGGACGCTCGAGCAACAGACTGCGCAGAAGTTAATAGCGGACATCGACGAGAAAAAGACCTCGCGCGGGTGCTGTCGATCCAGCGGCGCTCCTGGTCTTGGCCGCCAGGATCTCCGCGATCGCCGCGGCGGCCAGGTTCCCACGGCCAACATCCAGGAACGTGCCGACCAGGTTGCGCACCATGTGGTGGAGAAATCCGCTTCCCGTGACCCGGTAGATTAGAAGGTTTCCCTCCATGTCCCAGGAGGAATTATGAATGGTTCGCACGAAACTAGGTTGAGAATTGGGGTTCTCGTCTCTCACGTTCCGATCGGGATCGTTGGCTGCAAAGGAGCTAAAGTCATGCTCTCCTATTACTTGCGCAGCAGCCAGGGTCATCGCTTCCAGGTCCAGAGGCCAATTCAAAGCGTAGGCATAGCGAGCGAGGAAAGGCGAACAGAGGTCATCTCGGAAGATCCGGTATTCGTAGGTTTTGCTCGTTGCGCTATGGCGCGCGTGGAAGCCGATCGGCGCTATCTCTGCAGCGAGGACGCGAATCGAAGCCGGCAGGCTGCGGTTCAACGCACGCTGCAAATTGGCCGGTGGAATAGGGGCCGCCAGGAGGCAAGAAGCTACCTGGGCAAGCGCATGAACGCCAGCGTCGGTTCTACCCGAGCCTTGAGGCAGAACTCGTTCTCCCACGATTCGGTAAATCGCATCGGACAATTCGCCTTGGATCGTCGGTTGATTCGGTTGAACCTGCCATCCATGAAAGTCGGTGCCGTCATAGGCCAGGGTAAGCTTCCAGTTTTCGCCCTTTTCGTCCACGGGAGGCGGTTTCCTCACCCTTTTACGCCGAATAAGGCGCGAATATCCCCACACGACAATTATGAAGGGATTTCGTGTTCGGACCCCCTAAGAGTCGCAATTCTTGAGGATTCAGAGTTCCAAGCCCGTAGGAATTTGTAGATGCATTCGGCGTCGCGCACCCTGCGGACAACACAGGTTTCCTGGCGTCATAATCCGTGAGCCGGGGCTGGGCGGTAATATAGATCGAGTTTCCCTCCGGTATCCGGCAAGTCGCTAAGTTGCTTGGGATTTGTGCGGCCCGGAAGGAACGAAGGTCCGGATTATGACGTATCAGCTGTAACTAGAGCAGAAATACAGATGGTGTCCTGTCGTGGAAATCAGCTCTTTAGGTGTTTTCCTAAAAGAAAGGCTTATGGAGTTCGGCCCTTCGCATTACAGTAACTGTACTTCTGCTCTAAACGCGAATCGGGCGGCCCTTATCGTGACTTGCTGAAAGGGTACCCGGAAGTGAAAGCCTGGAAACACGGTTCGAACTTGCATTTCAGAGTCGAACAACCACACAGCTGCGTCTGAGTAGGACGCATATAGAACCAAGTGGAGAAGGGTGAATGGATTTCTTGTTCGAATTTCGAGGCAGGCGGCAGAGTGTGCCATCGGGAACCATCAAGAGCGTACCGAGGTCCCTCAGATCTCATCTTTCCGCCGGCTGCCTTCAGGCCTATGCGGCGATCGCCTGCCTGTTTTTGAGTACGGTGCCGCAACTCGCGATTGCCCAGCAGTCAGCGCCGACCGATTCTGCACAGGCGGTTCCCCCCAGCCCGTCCAACGCCCGGGGGTCGATGACTGATCTGCACCCTACGTCAAGGGACTTTCGCGTTCCCAAGCGGTACTGGAGAAACCCGTTCGCGATTTACACGCCGACTCAGGTCGACCCAGCCGTAACCATGAACTCGCCTCGCCTGGAAGATCTGGCGAAAGGTGGGAAAATTTATTTGAGTTTGAGTGATGCCGTCGTGCTCGCGCTCGAAAACAACTACGACATTGCCATTCAACGCTACAACATCGACATCGCGGATACGGATATCCTGCGTTCCAAGTCCGGAGCTGCTCTGCTCGGCGCCCCGAGCGGGCTGGTCCAGAACACGATCGGAACTACCAACCAGCTTCTGCAGCAAAGTGGAGGCGGCCCAGGAGGTTCAACGACTGCCGCCGGCGGCGCGGGCGCAGGCGCTTCGGGCCTTACGCTTACCACAAACGGGCTCGGACCGGTCCCCGAGATCCTCGATCCGGTGCTGACCGGAAATGTCCAGCTCGAGCGGCAGACAACCCCGCAGACGAGTTCCTTTACCGGGCCTGTGGTGACGACCAACACTAACACCTACGACTTTCAGTACAACCAGGCTTGGATTAGCGGCACCGCCTTGACGGTGGGCTTCAACAATAACCGGATCACGACCAATCAAGCTTTTACCAATTACAGCCCGGCATTGAACTCCAACTTCACCGCGCAACTGACTCAGCATCTGCTCAATGGCTTCGGCCCGGGGATCAACGCGCGTTTCATCATTCAGGCCAAGAACGACCGGAGGATTACCGATGCTGGCTTTCGCCAGCAGATTCTCTATACGGTCAACCAGGTGGAGAATATTTACTGGGGCTTGGTCAGCGCGTATGAAGATGTCCAATCGAAACAGCGCGCACTTGAGCAGTCCAAGCAGCTGGCCTCCGATAATCGCAAGCAGCTGCAGATCGGCACCCTCGCCCCGCTCGATGTAGTCCAGTCCGACAGCAATGTGGCCAGCGATCAGCAGGCGCTAGTGAACTCTCAGAGTGCGTTGGAATACCAGCAGCTGGTCATCAAACAGGCCATTGCTCGTAACTTGAGCGACCCGGGGCTGGCTGCCGCTCCGGTCATTCCAACCGACCGGGTTTCAATCCTGGAGACGCCTGAGGAGAGAATGTCGGTCGAAGATCTTGTCAAGCAGGCCGACGCCAACCGGCCCGACATCCAACAAGCCATTCTGGCTTTGAAGAATGATGAAATCACGCTGCGTGCAGAGAAGAATGGATTGCTGCCGCAGGTTGATCTCTATGCCTTTTATGGTGCGTCCGGTGTCGGCGGGCAGCCCGGTCCAAATTGCACCATTCTGGATCCCACTACTTTCCAGAGTCTTCCGTGCTCGGCGGCAACCACCCCGACGATCGACTACAGTCACGTCTTTCAGAATTTATTCAACAACTCGGGTCCGAACAAAGGGGTAGGCGTCAATCTGAACGTACCGCTTCGCAATCGCCGGGCCCAGTCCGAACAAGCCCGCTCAGTGCTCGAGTATCGTCAGGCGGAACTTCAGCTCCAGCAGATTTATTTGAAGGTAAGGATGCAGGTCATTAACGGGCAGTTCGCACTCACCAACGACCGGGCGCAGGTTGAGTCGGCGCAGGCCGCGGCCGACTACAACCGGCAAAGCCTTGACTCCGAGCAGAAGAAGTATCGTTTGGGAGCTTCCACGACGGCGAATGTTCTCCTCCAGCAACGAAACCTGTCCAATGCCGAAAATAATCTGATCACAGCGAGGGCCACCTATGCCAAGGATCGGGCGGCCCTAACGCAGATTCTGGCCGATACTCTCGATCGCTACGGAATCAGCTTAGAAGATGCGGTTACCGGCAATGTGAAACAGATCCCGGTCATCCCCGGACTTGAGCCAGCCAAAGCCCAGCCAGAAGTGCAGGTGCCGGGTCAACAGGAGCAGTTGCAGAAGCAGGAAGCAGCGCCTCCACCAGCGGCGGCACCGGCGATGCCGCAGCAACCCCCTCCCCATCCGGAGCAGACACCGCCGCCTCCGCCGCAACCTCAGTAATAGGGCACAGACTAGAAGCGAAGCTGCTCTAAGCCACCTGACTTAACAGCAATGCCCGGCAAATCATGCCGGCCATTGCTGTTGAGCAAATCAAAGCGACCTACCGTTCGGCCACACTCTCGAGCAGATCGAAAAACTCCGGGAACGAGATGGCTGCCGATTCTGCTCCTAGGATCGATGTCTCGCCCTCCGCCCTCAGCGCGGCGATCGAAAATGCCATCGCGATGCGATGATCTCCCCCTGAGTCGATCTGCGCGCCGTGGAGTTGCTGGCCGCCGGGAACATCCAATCCGTCCTCAAACTCCTCAACTTCCGCGCCCATCGCCCGAAGGTTCTGCGCAACCAACGCAATTCTGTCGGATTCCTTGACCCGCAATTCCTTCGCATCGCGAATCCGAATGCCGTTCCGAGAATAGGGAGCGATCGCCGCTAGCACCGGAAGTTCATCGATCAACTGCGCCGCAAGTGCGCCGGACACGGTCGTGCCGCCCATTCCCTTCGGAGGAGGATTGAGCTGCACCGTTCCGACCAGTTCTCCATACTTTTCCTCGAGATCCAACACTGCGACCGTGGCGCCCAGCGCGGTCAGGACATCCAGCAAGGTCGCGCGTGTAGGGTTTAATCCAAGGCCGTCAAGCACCAGGTTTGATTCTGGAAACAATGCCGCTGCGCAGAGGAAAAATGCCGCGGAAGAGATGTCTCCTGGCACGATCGAATCGATCGCTTTCAGCTGCTGTTTGCCGGTGATCGATACCGAATCGACGGTCCGCGTAACCTCCGCGCCAAACGCCCGTAATGCCAGTTCGCCGTGGTCCCGTGTCCTGACACTTTCGCGAACAGTAGTCGTCCCCTCAGCCTGTAAACCAGCAAAGAGGAGGGCAGTCTTCACTTGAGCACTGGGAATAGGCGTCGTGTAGTCAATGCCGAAGAGGGAAGTCCCGCGTATCACGATCGGCGCATGGCCATCGGTGAGAACGAGGTTCGCCCCCATCGCCATGAGCGGTTTGCGAATCCGCTCCATGGGCCGGCGGCTCAAAGATGCGTCTCCAACCAGCGTGAATTCACCCGCCTGAGTCGAAAGCAAACCGGCCATCATGCGCATCGTCGAACCGGAGTTTCCGCAGTCCAAAGGTTCCGCAGATGAAGCGAATGCGCCGCCGGTACCAGTCACGGCGACTCCGCCATCTTCCAGCCAATCAACTTTTGCGCCGAGCGCCTGAACACATCCGAGGCTGCTGGCGCAATCCGCTCCGGTAGAAAAGTTGGCAAAGGTGCTGGTGCCCTCGGCAAATCCGCCGAGCATCGCGTACCGGTGCGAAATGCTCTTGTCTCCTGGCAGCCGCAAACTGCCGGAGAGATTTCGTGCGGGCTTGATAATTCTTTCGGTCATGGTTTCGAGCAAATGGGTCTCCTGAGGCAGCGGTGTATCGATGCTCTTTTATCGTATCGTCTTCAGACACAACAGGAATTACGTGGCAGCCGGATCGGGCGGAGCGAGCACTTTCAGGACGACCACGGTTTCGTCATCGAATCGATCGACATCCCCTTGGAACTTCGTCACTTCCTCGAGGATTGTGGTCGCCATCTCGTCGGCGGACTTGTGCTGGTTTTCGCGCACCACCTTGACTAGCATTTCATCGCCGAACATTTCGTCTGAAGAATTCTGCGCGTCGACAATGCCGTCACTGAAAAAAATGATGGAGTCACCCGGCCGGGTGGCGAGACTGAACTCTTCATACTTCGCCGCCGGAAACATTCCGAGGGGGAAACCCTCGGCTCGCACGGTTTCAACTTCGCCGCCGCGGCAAAAGATGGGCTGGGTGGCGCCGGCATTTGCGATTTGCAATGTCTGATTGGAGTCGTTCCAGACTGCGTACACCATCGCTACATACTGCGAGTCGAGACGCCGCTCCTGCAGTGAGTCGTTCAGCGCCTGAAGCATTGCGGAGGGAGAAAGTAAGCCGCTGGCGAGGGAACGAATGATTCCGCTGACCACAGCCGCGAACAACGCTGCCGCAGCGGCTTTTCCACTGACGTCGCCCAAGACAATACCGGTACAGTTTTCGTCGAAAGGAAGAAAATCGTAAAGGTCGCCTCCAATCGTGCGAGCCGCCAGGAACTTCGCCGCAAATTCGGCATGGATATGCTTTGGCCTGCTTGGCGGGAGCAAGCGCAGCTGAACTTCGCGCGCCATCGCAAGGTCATGCTCGAGCCGCTGTTCCTGATGGGCAATCCGCTGATACAACCGGGCGTTCTCGATGGAGATGGCAATCTGGGCGGCCAGTGTTGTTACGGCGCGCTCGTGATCTTCATTGAAGTAGTAGGGGCGGGTATGTTCGATGTCCAATACCCCGATGACCTTGCCCTTGTAGATGAGCGGTACCGCCATCTCTGAGCGTGTCTCCAGGTTTACCAGGTGATAGCGGGGATCTTTGCGAACATCGCCCACCAGCACGGCTCGACGCTCGGTTAGGGCAACATGAACCAGACCACGGTCGAGGGGGATGCGCTCTTCAGGAACATACCGCTCCCCGAAACGCACGCCGTACTGGCTTTCGAGGACCTGGTCGCGCTCATTCAACAGCCAGATGGTGAACATGTGGTAGTCGATAAGCCGGCGAATCAATTGTCCTATCCGTTCCAGCAGCGGATCCAGATCGAGGATCGAGGTCAGCTCCCGGCTGATTTCATTCATGACCGAGAGTGTCTGGGCCTGTCGCGCAACCCGGGTGTAAAGCCGGGCGTTCTCGATAGACTGCGCGATGCGCGAGGCGGTCAATGTAAGTAAATGCAAGTGCTCCGGCTTGAAGTAGCCAAGTTGCTCCGATTGAATGTCAATGACGCCGATCAGTCTGTTCTTGACGATCAACGGGACGGCCAACTCGGAACGGACCGCAGGATTGACGTTGATGTAGTGTTCGTTGGCGAGCACGTCGTTAATCAACGCAGCTTCGCGGTTTTGGGCGACCTGCCCAACAATTCCTTTACCCATTTTGATGCGCAGCCGCTCGGTCTCCGCAGTGTGTCCGATCTGAAAGCGCATACGCAGATCGTTGGTGCGCTCATTCAGCAACAGGATGGCGAAAATGCGATAGTCGATGACCGCGCGGACCAGCCCCGCTGTTCGGTGGAGCAGCGTTTGCAGGTCGAGAGTGGTATTGAGGGCGTCGGTCAGCCGGAGAAGAAACTCGCCCTGGATTGGCTCAACCCGCACCTGCGCCGGCTGGACTGCCGTATCCGAACTCGGCCGGTAATCGCCCTCGAAAGCATGGGTCGCCGCGCTTTCGATTGCATCCTGCTCGGCGCTGCGAATTTCCTCAGTCACGCGGTCCCGATTCTGCTCCAATAAGATTGTGACGCGGAGATCCTAGACCAGTCATCATAAACCGGTTCGAGTGGCGCTGCCCGGCGGCCGGCTTTGGAGTCGAGCCGACCTATCGCCCGCGCCGGGGCTGACTGCGAGGTGCGGAGTCGACCCCGCACCTCAAGGAGCTCCTAACTCCCGTACTATCGATACGCTGGCGCTCGCGCCGATCCGGCTCGCTCCAGACTCAAGCATTGCCCGGGCGTGCTCCAAGGTGCGGATTCCGCCCGAGGCTTTCACCCCGCACAGGGTCCCAGCGACGCCACGTAATAGGGCGACATCGCCCGGGGTCGCCCCGCCATTGGCAAAACCTGTGCTGGTCTTGAGATAGTCTGCTCCCGCATGCAGGGCCAGTTCTGCAGCGAGCAACTTCTGCTGCACTGTCAATAAGGAAGTTTCGAGGATCACTTTGGCGACGGCTCCGGCCTCATGCGCGACTTCGACCACGCCCCGGATGTCTGCTGAGACGTGCAGGTGATTGCCAGATTTTAATGCACCGATGTCGATGACCATGTCCACTTCTTTCGCGCCAAGGGCGACCAGACTCTGAGTCTCAAGCCGCTTTGTGGTGCTCAACGACGCTCCGAGCGGAAATCCGACTACCGTACCCACCGGGACACCGGTTCCGGCCAGGGTCGCAACCGCCAACGCCACCCAGGCAGGATTGACCATCGCGCACGCGAACCGGTAGCCGGCGGCCTCTTCACAAAGCAGGACTACTTGCTCACGCGTCGCGTCTGGCTTGAGCAGGGTGTGGTCGAAGAATGAGGCCAAAGAAGACCAGCTGCTCAAAGCACGCTGCGAAAATGCAAGCGCATCGAAGGCGCCCGCTCGGTTATCTGCGGTCATGACGGTCATAGGGGATGCTTTCAATCGACTGTATTCGTTCTGGTGTCATTGGCAATCGCCGGGGCTTGCCGCTAGGCGGGAAAGTCCGGGGGAAGTATACAGATATCCGGCAAGTTGCGGAACTTTTCCGCGTAGTCCATGCCATAGCCAATGACAAACTGGTTGGGGATTGAGAATCCGACGTAGTCGGCCTCAATCGGCTCAACTCTTCGCGCCGGTTTATCGAGACACGCGGCAATCTTGAGAGACTTCGGTTTATGCTGCAGGAAGATCTTTCGTAGATAGCCAAGGGTAATGCCGGTGTCGAGAATGTCCTCCACAATAATGACGTGCTTTCCTTCGATGGGCTCATCCAGGTCTTTGAGGAGCTTAACCGCCCCACTGGTTGAGCGCGATCCTTTTTTGTAGCTGCTCACCGCCACGAAGTCGAAAGTGCAATCGATGTGCACGCTGCGCGCCAGGTCGGCTAAAAAAAAGGCCGAACCCTTGAGAACGCCCACCATAATGACGGTTTCACCCGCGTAATCGCGAGTAATCGCGTCACCCAACTCGGCCACGCGTCTTTCAATCTGCTCACGGCTGTAAAGGACAAGAAGCTGTTGAGTCGGGGGGATGTTCATCTCTTCTAAGGATATCCTCAAACCGGCTTACCATGCGATAGGGCCTCTGGCTTCGGAGATATACTGAATAGGTCGCCAAAGCTATGTATCCATTTATTCACATCGGCCACTTTTCTATCGGCACCTTCGGGCTGCTTCTCTGGCTCGCAGCAGTGTGTGCCTGCTGGGTGCTCCATCGTAATTTTCTGCGCTGGGGGATCCAGGCAGATGCGATCGGCATTGTGGCAGTGGTCACCGTTACCGGCATCATCGGAGCCAAACTCTGGCATGTCGCCGATACCCCCCACGAACACATCTTTGCACGGGAGGGTTTCGCCTGGTTCGGCGGTCTGGTCTTCGGCATACTTGCACTCTTGTGGCAAGGAAATGCAAATAAAATCGGGGCTATTCGAATGCTGGATCTCGCCACACCCGCCGCCGCGGTTGGCTACGGAATGGGGCGGCTCGGCTGCCTGATTTCGGGCGATGGGGATTACGGAATTCCGACCAGCTTACCTTGGGGTATGAGCTTCCCGAACGGCTTGGTGCCGACCACGGACCGCGTTCACCCAACCCCCATTTACGAACTCATCGCCGGATTGTTCATCGGCTACTATCTGTGGCGGCGCGGGTCAACGCAGCGGCCGGTGGGTCAGCTTACCGGCGAATACCTCATCCTCAGCGGCTTAGCTCGTTTCCTGGTCGAATTCATTCGCATCAATCCTAAGATTTACTGGGGCATGAGCAATGCGCAACTTGCCAGCCTGGGATCCATTCTGGGCGGGATCGTCTGTATCGCCGCCGCTCGATGGTATGCAAATACGCACCCAGCGGCTGATCGTTCGCAAGTGGTGGAAGCCAAAGCTTAGATCCCGAAGACTGGCCGGCGTGGAACTACAAATGCCGAAGATATTCCTTGGCTTGAGCCAGCTCCGGGAACAGGCTCTCCTCCGCTTTAAAATCCCGGGAATGCACACAACGCCGGCCGGCTTTGACCTTTACTGGATGCTTCAGGTGCAGCATCTCGTGATACATCAGATATTCGACTGCATAACGCGGTGTCGTCTTGCGATCGAATACCTTGCTCACCATGATGGTGTTGTGCGCGGCGTCGTAATGGCCAAGACAGCGTTTGGCAAGATGTTCGCTCCAGGTCAGCAAGGGGCGTCCGAGCAGCCCGTGAAAAAATCGTGCGTTGATGCTCTCGAAGACTTCGTCCAGATCGTAGGTTGCTCCCTTGGCAGTCGAAATCTTCTTGCGACCACGAGACTGCCGTATCCGTTCAGTCTGTCGCAGCATCACGTCGCTTGATGCGAAACGGCGATAACGCGTAGCGTGCGCGGCCTCTATCGGCTTGCGGTAAAGCTTCGCCAGCAGGATGTGCGCGATCGCCCGCAGCACCGTCTCTGGTGCGCCTTCCAGCAGGTCCGATAAGTGGACCTTGATCGCGCCCTCTCGCAACCGAATAGTTGTATTCAGGCCTGTGAATCGCCGGAAGCGAACATCGAAGGGGGGAATCGGGGCGCGGGGACGCAGCGCCCGGTACTCTTCCTGAAATAATGCTGGCAACACTTGTTCCACTTTCATAAAGCTAGCACAGCCGACCGCTCTCGAATGAGGAGAGATGCAGGCCGTCGCGCCCGGTTCTTTATGGGAGTCCTGGCTCGTGCGACCGACGAAAAATTATTTTCCCGACATCTTCTCTCTACATATAATCGGGCCTTGCAGTAATGCCCAATGCCAAACCTTTACAACCAAATTCAAGGCCAGAGCCTGGAGAGACTCGCAGCGCTCAGCGATGGGATCTTCGCGGTTGCCATGACCCTGTTGGTGCTCGACCTCCACGTTCCATCCATGGAGGCCGTTCATAGCGAACCTCAACTGAGGGCGGCCCTGATGGCGCTCTATCCGCAGTTCATTTCTTACCTCATGAGCTTCCTTACGCTCGGCATCTTCTGGGCTGGGCAGCAGACCCAATTCAACTATCTGGTCCGTGGGAATCGTGATCTGGCGTGGATTCACATTGCCTTCCTGTTTGCGATTTCGGGGATGCCGTTCTCCACCCGCCTGCTGGCTGAATTCATCATTTATCGCACCGCTCTCTTGCTCTACTGGTGCAACATTCTGACACTGGGATTGATCCTCTATGCAAGCTGGCGTTACGCAAATCGTGCCGGGCTGGTCAAAGAGGACGTTCCCATGGAGATTCGCCGTGCGGTTCGCCGACGCATCCTCGTCGCCCAGGGACTTTACGCACTCGGTGCGTCTCTTTGCCTCGTGAATACCTATTGGAGCATCGGATTCATCGTGCTGATCCAGCTGAATTACGCCATCGCTCCACGCTTTGGAAAGGCCAGGCTGTGACTTACAGTCATTACTTGGGTCATTAGAGATCTCTACCGCAAGCTTCCAAAGCGCTAAGACAGTAGCCCACAACGGACGATATCCAGTTTGAAGTCGGATTAAGAGAATCTAACCAAACGGAGATAACATGTCTACCTACCTGGGATGGTCATTCTGTCCATTTACCCATAAGTCATGCCGCCCCCTCTTTGCCTTGATGCTATCTTTGCCTCTGCTATTCGCCTCTTCTTTGCAGGCGCAGCTAGTGTCGCATGTCTATCCGGCCGCGGTTGGAGAGCCTCAATCGACCCTCTTCAAGGTTGCCGTTGGTGGTCAATCGTCTCCCGTCTACCTGGCGAGCGTCGGCTCTCTAACGGGCCCCATGCTTAACCGCGAACTCGTCGGCAAGGCTTCCTTTACATCTTTCGACATCAAGGGACCGGTGCAAGTTTCGGTGACCTATGCAAAGCCGATCCAACAAGTGAAGATACTACCAGCGAGCAATGTCGAGTTGTCAGTGTCGGGCAATCAAGTCACCTTTACTATGTCGAAAGCCAGCCAGCTCACGCTCGAAATCAATGGCGACTGGAATAACTCCCTCCATCTTTTTGCAAATCCTTTCGAGACAAACATTCCAAGTCCTGCGGATCCGAATGTCCTTTATTTCGGTCCCGGCATCCACTTCGTTCAGAGTATGAATGTCAAGTCTGGGCAAACCGTGTATCTGGCCGAAGGAGCGATTCTTTACTGGAGGCTTACTCCTGGCCAGACGTCTGGCGCCCTCTTCAATCTGATCGGGTCCAATATCGTCCTCCGCGGTCGCGGCATTATTGACTCCAGTCTGGTTCCCCAAATTCCTAATGGAGACCTAATCTACGCCAGTGTCAACGGTCTTACGGTAGAAGGTGTCACACTGCGCGACGCTGCCAATTGGACATTTCATATCAACACATCAAGGAACGTCCAAGTCTCCAACATCAAAGTGTTTGGGTGGCGGCTCAATTCCGACGGTACCGATGTGGACTCCAGCCAGAACGTCACCATTGCGAATAGCTTCTATCGCACTTACGACGATCTCGTGGCGATCAAAACCGACAACACGGTAGGCAGTGCCACCAATGTCACTGTCAAGGGCTGCGTATTGTGGAATGAAAAAGGACATGCTTTGACGGTTGGATCAGAACTGAAGCAGGCGGCTAATGACATTCTGTTTACGGATTCTTATGTCATTCACGACAAGGGCCACGATGCTCTGCTCGCTGTGTTTGACGGCGATTCTGGAGTGGTCAGCGATGTTACCTTTGAAAATTTACAAGTAGAAGAATCAATGAGGTTGATCTCGCTCTATGTCGGTCTGACCGCCTGGAGCTCGAGTTCTAACCGCGGCAAGATCAATGATGTTATCTTTCGGAACATCATTGCCCCGGTTCCATCGCGGACGGGCCCTAATCTAGACCTGGAGGGATTTAGCAGCCTCAACGGGGTAGATAATATTTCTTTCGAGAACGTGACCGTGGGCGGCCTTCCGCTTCAGCTCAATGAGGTTCAACAGAACCAGTTTGTTGGTGGATTGATGGTCACTCCCAGGAGACGCCATTAGCAGAGCTGTACACACTGGGCAAAGGAGCGGGATCCGGGATGACTGCCGGGCCCGCTCATTCCTTTGCTCACGAGAACAGAAGCACAGCTGGCCATGAAGTTCCAGAAAACTTAGTTCCGCAGGCATTTTTCATGGAGGAGAAGTCCTGCCGAGGGTTCGCATATCTATAGCCTGTACTTCGCCTCTAAGTTTTGCTCTTCCAGCGAATGACTTGGCCGAGTAAACAACCTGGCTCCATCTTCGGCAATGTACATATCATCTTCAAGCCGAATGCCGAATTCTCCACGAATGTAAATGCCGGGCTCATCGGAGAAAGTCATTCCCGGTGCAAGCGGAAGTTTGTTTCCTTGCACCAGGTAGGGCCACTCGTGACCATCCATGCCGATGCCATGTCCTAGTCTGTGGGTAAAATAGGCGTAGACCGGACGTAGCCGCCATTCTCGATGACTTTGCGCGTCGCCGCATCGATGGCCTGGCAAGCGACTCCATGCTCGCTGGAGTTGTTGATGCGATTTTATAAATATCCGGCCCATGGTTGCGTAGGTTTGCGATGCTGCTGCTGGCACAGCCGGCGTATGGAAATGGCTTTATCTCACGAAGAGGACGTCTCCGGAATGAATCTGCCCCGCCCCTATTCAGAATCACCTTATATGGAGTTTTCGAAACTCCGATCGTCTGCGACTTACAATCTCGCCACTAGCGGACTCATGAATTCGACAATCTCTGACTTGGATCTTGACCTGAGCGAGCTCGACATCCACGGCCCTACACTCTACGGCTATGCGCCCTTGCGAGAAGCCGTGGCGGCAATGAAGGGCGTGACTGCAGAGTCCGTCGTCCTGACGACCGGAACTTCGATGGCGAACCATCTTGCAATGTCGGCGCTCTTTGCGACAGGCGACGAAGTGTTGATCGAAGAACCGACCTACGAGCTGATTTTGACGACCGCGCAGTACCTGGGCGCGAGGGTGCGCCGCTTTCAGAGGCGCGCAGAAGACAACTACGCCCTCGATCCTCAAGAAGTTGCAGAGCAATTGAGTGCTTCGACCCGGTTGATCGTGCTGTCGAATATGCACAATCCGACCAGTGTGTTGGCGACCGAGGAAAGCCTGCGAGCAGTTGGCGAGATGGCGAATGAAATCGGCGCCCGAATCTTGATCGACGAAGTCTACCTCGAGACGCTTCATCATCCCCCGGTGCCGACCAGCTTCCTTTTCGGTAATCAATTCGTTGTCACTAGCAGCCTGACCAAGGCGTATGGATTGAGCGGGCTTCGGTGCGGGTGGATTTTGGCAGAGCCGGAATTGGCGGAGCGGATCTGGCGCCTGAACGATCTCTTTGCAGCAACTCCGGTCCATATTGCAGAACTGCTCAGCCTGAGAGCCATCGAGCAGATCGAGAAGTTCGGGCGGCGCGCCGATATCATCCTCGATATTAACCGCAGGTCCTTCTCCGAAATCCTGGCGGCCCATCCTGCTATTGAAGTAAGACTTTCTCCAGTGGGCACGACGGCGTTCCCCAGGCTGCGTGAGGGAAGGGTACCGGCGTTCTGTGACTTTTTACGAGACAGCTATCAGACCAGCGTGGTTCCGGGCAGCTACTTTGAGAGCCCTGACTATTTTCGTGTGGGACTGGCTGGCGACGTTGATATGACTCGCGAGGGTCTGCTTCGCCTCGCTACTGCTCTCGATCAATGGAAGGTCTAAGTGTTAGATAAACGCGGACCGAGTTGTCGGATTGATTTCGTTGTCACGGCAGGTTGAGAGCAGTTGCTCCCTTTGAACCGAACCATACATCGCCTGCTCCTAACATCGCTTGCCCATTGCTGATGTTCATATCGTGGGGCATATCCTTCTTGAGTGTGTTGAGGTAGCCGGCAGTAAAAAGTTTTTCCCACTGCGCGGAGAGTTCCGCTGCCGAATGGATCATCTGGTTCTTGCCGTTTTGATTGACGCGTAAGGGAAACGAAACATATTTGGCTGCCGCGCTCTTGTCGCCAGCCAACACCGCGTTGTAGAAGCCTCGCGCTTTGGCTTCGAAGACGGCATCGCTTTTATCCGTCACCATCTCGTACCAGCGTCCGCTCTGGGGCACGGCGGATTGCCCGTTCAGCATAAGCGCGACGGGCAGGCTCTTGCTATCTTTCGACCAATCGCCAGCAAGCCCGGTGGTGTTGTTGACGTTTGGTGGGTTTTTTTCGGTGTTTCCGGTTAGTTTCAGGGTGAAGATGCCGCCGTCCTGCCCCTTGAGAATGACTGAACCATCCTGGAATGAGCCATTTAGGGGGATGTCTTCGAGGTATTTTGCGTAGAAATAATGGCCGCCCGCGATGGTGTTGCCGGGTGTGACGATTATCGTGAGTCCGATGCGGGCGGGGCCCAAGGTGCCTTGATAACTGACCTGGTTCGAGGCTTCTTGTGCAGGAGCGAAAGCCGCTGCCAAAGCGGCGATGAGGGCGATCCCGAGCCAGCGCTGTTGCTGAGCTCGAAGCGCCGAAAGCAGGTGTACGCGGTCCAATGGGTCCTTTCAATGACGCAAAGAAAAAGCATATCAAGAGCGAGAAAGCCACGCCAAAACTGCATTTTCGGATGCGTTTTTTGCACGCTGGAGCGGCTTTTCCGGGGCGGCAGGGGTTTCGTGCCTGGACCTGCAAGTTGAGTGACCGCGGCACTACTGATATGCTCAGCGGCGTGACGTCCGGAGCAAAGTCGATATTGCACGTTGGCAGCCGCGAGGTAGTTCTCAAGCTCCGTGATCAAATTCTGCGAATCAACGGATATGAAGTGGTTTCCACCGTCAACCTGCAAGAGGCGCCGGGTCTTCTCGAACAACACCATTGCGATCTGGTGTTGGTGGATGTTGAGGGTCAGGGCCGGGTGGCGCAAGCGGAGCGGCTCTGTGCGGAAGTGCGAAGCCGACGACCGCAGCAAAAGGTCGCCTTCGTATGTAATTATCTGATCTCGATCGATAGCGATTGCCCGGACGAAATCATTGAAGCAGAGTTCAATCCGGTGGCATTCGTGGACGGCGTGAAGCAGATGCTGGAGTGACCGCGTCGTGCTTCGCCCGAATTCAATCAGTCGAGTCGCACATCGTTATCCCGCTCGATCCAAAAGCTGGCTGGTATGGGACACCGGTGTATGCCGGTACATCACTAGCCCCGCTTAAGGCCAAATGGTCGCTTGCGTGGAGTGGCCTGTAGGCTTTGCGCTGCGCCCATTTCCATTGCCATGCCAGTGGTAGTAGAATTCGGCGCGTTAAGGTCGGTGGTTCAGAAGTTTAACGGAACTGTAACTTGATGCCGGCGGCTTGTGAAACTGCCGCAGGCTTCATGCAAGGCACAGAATCGAGGATGGCCAATGAAGAAATTAAGGGACCAAGTCGCAGTGGCGTCGTTGGCGTTAGTGGGGTCGATCTTCAACCTCGGATGCGAGCGGCATAGCGCCTCCGAGCAGTATTACCTGATCGCGGCAAACATTGGGTTGCCTTATTGGAAGACCGCAAACTCCGGCCTGCAGGCGGCAGCGGCACGGTATGGGGTGAAGGCGGAGATGCGCGGCCCCTATACTCTCGATGCGAAGGCGGAGGCGGATGAATTAGACGCGATGATCGCCCGGCACCCGGCGGGCATATTGGTGTCGGCGGCGGATCCGAAGCTGATGCAACCGGAGATCGATAAAGCACTCGGGGCTGGCATTCCGGTCATCACCATGGACTCCGACGTGCCGGATAGCCAGCGGCTTTACTTTGTGGGCACCAATAATCTGCAGGCGGGCCGGCTAGGGGGTCAGCGGCTGGTGCAGAAGCTGAATGGGAAGGGCAACGTGGTCTTCTTCACCATCCAAGGGCAGCTCAATGCCGAGGAGCGTCTGAAGGGATATAAGGACGTTCTGGCCGACCATCCCGGCATCAAGGTTGCCGATGTTTTCGATATGCACGGGGATTCCGGTGCGGCAATGGACAAGGCGTCGGAGTACCTGGGGCGCAAGGGAGCGGATGCGGTCAGTGCGTTCGTCTGCCTGGAGGCGTCAGCAGGCAAGGACATTGCCGAGGCATTTAAGCGGAACAACGTCAAAGACAAGCTACTGGTGGCGATGGATACCGACCAGGCAACGCTCGATCTGATCAAAGATGGGACGATCGATTCCAGCATCGCGCAGAAGCCGTACACGATGGCTTTCTTTGGATTGAAGGGGCTGGACGACGTGCACCATTATCCGCCGACCGAAAAGCTGACGGTCGATTTCGATCTGGAGTCGAACTCGCCTTTCCCGTCCTTTGTGGACACGGGAGTGGCACTGGTGGATTCGACGAATGTGGATAGTTTCTTGAAGTCGAAACCAACCCAGTAGCTTGAGGAGAAGCAATTTGCGGCAGGATTGCGCCGCCGTGGTTCGAATCTGGGGGAAGGTCAGCTGGTCCGCAGCGCCGGTGGCTGGAACAGCGGCCCGGCTACGGGCAGGGTCTGGCTGTGTCTTTCAGGGAACTGGAGTCAGGGAAGTGGGAGTAGCGGAGCTTCGGGCGCGGGAGTATTGGCGCTGCGACTAGCTCATGATTTTCTTGAAGGCCAATCCGAAAGCGCTCTCCGAGTCATAGCGCACGAGGGCGCTATCGCCGAAACAGAATCGAGCGAGTTTACCAGCCGGTCGGCTGTGCGGAGCATGCGCCAGCGGGTCGAGTAGTGCTTGGCGTTGCTAGATAGAGTCGTAATGCGTCAATGGGCATCCATCTGAGCGAGATATTGTCCGAGCAGGAAGCCGCCCGGCTGTGCTCGCGCAGAACCCTCATCGTGCGCTCCAGGTACGGGTGTATGACAGGATGAGAATGCAGTCCGGTGTTCATTTAGGGAATTCCCCCGAATCGTAGAGATGGCTGGAACCGCAGATCCCTTCGCTGCGCTCAGGATGACCTGGTTTATTAAATGAGTCTTGAACTCAGGATGACTCGGTTTGTTAAACGAGTGAACTCAGACTGACCGGAATTGTTGAACGACTTTGGACTCAGACTGACCGGAATTGTTGAGCGACTTTGGACTCAGGATGACGGGAGTTGTTGAGCGAGGTTTTGGACTCAGTGGAGCTTCGGGCGCGGGAGTATTGGCGCGGCGACTAGCCCGTGATTTTCTTGAAGGCTAATCCCAAAGCGCTCTCCGAGTCATAGCGCACGAGGGCGCTATCGCCGAAACAGAATCGAGCGAGTTTACCAGCCGGTCGGCTGTGCGGAGCATGCGCCAGCGGGTCGAGTAGTGCTTGGCGTTGGCCAGATAGAGTCGTAATGCGTCGATGGGCATCCATCTGAGCGAGATATTGTCCGAGCAGAAAGCCGCCCGGCTGTGCTCGCGCAGAACCCTCATCGTGCGCTCCAGGTACGGGTGTATGACAGGATGAGAATGCAGTCTCCGGTGTTCATTTAGGGAATTCCCCCAAATCGTAGAGATGGCTGGAACCGCAGATCCCTTCGCTGCGCTCAGGATGACCCGGTTTATTAAACGAGTATTGAACTCAGATTGACCGGAATTGTTGAACGACTTTGGACTCAGGATGACCGGAGTTGTTAGGCGAGGTATTGAACTCAGACTGACCGGAATTTTCGAACGACTTTGCGCTCAGGATGACGGGAGTTGTTAAGCGAGGTTTTGGACTCAGGACTTCTGCTCAAGTGGGAGCAAAACATCGGCAGTGATCCGTCGTCTTTTCCTGATCAAAAGTCCGGTGGGCCCGGTTCCGCGATTACTTTTGAGCAAAAATGCTCTAGTCTTAAAAGCTAAGTTGTTGCGAGGCGCTGCCGGTCGAGAGCTGGCAGATGGGGCTGTGGGAGCGCCAATTCAGGTTTGGAAAAAGGTGACAGATTTGTTGAAAGTTGATCTGGTGGGGGTCGGGCTCAATGCAACGGACACGCTGATTTCGCTGCCACACTATCCCGCACCTGGCTCGAAGACGGAGTACCGGGATGTCAGTGTGATGCCCGGAGGGCAGGTCGCGACGACGGTAGTGGCATGTCAGCACTGGGGGATGACGACCCGGTATGTCGGGAAGCTGGGCGACGACTCTGCCGCGAAGCTGCATCGCGAGGCGTTTGTGCGCGAGGGGGTTGAGGCCCGGCTCATTACTGTTGCCGGCGGTGCAAGTCCGCAGTCGCTGATCCTGGTCGATGCCGATGGCGAGCGGACGGTGCTTGGGCGGCGCGATGAACGGCTGATCCTGCAGCCGGAGGACCTCGATCGGCAATGGGTCACCAACGCTCGCGCACTCCATGTGGACGGCCATGACACGGCTGCGGCGACACTGGCGGCGGAATGGGCGCGGGAGGCCGGAATCCCGGTGATTGCCGATCTGGATGAGCTCTATCCTGGCGTCGAGCAACTGCTGGAAAAGATCGATTATTTAATCGTGAGCCGGGACTTTCCGACGCGGCTGATGGAAGAGGCGCACCTGGAGAAAGCGCTGCGAAGAATGCAGCGCCGGTATCGATCGGTGCTGACCGCAGCGACCCTCGGGGAAGAGGGCGTGCTGGCGTGGGATGGGAAGCAGTTTCATCATAGCCCGGCATTCGCCGTGCCGGTGATCGATACGACCGGAGCGGGAGACATCTTCCATGCCGGATTCATTTATGGGTTGCTGCAAGGCTGGGGACTGAAGCGGCAGCTCGATTTTGCGTGCGCGGCGGCGGCGTTGAATTGCACGGGCATCGGCGCGCGGGGCGGCATTCAGACGGTTGCGAGCATTGAACAGTTAATGGCGACCGGCTCTCGGCATCCAGCGGCCCGGGTAGTGGCTTAGGGCTTAAGGGTCTCTGATTAAACCGGTCACGCTTGCCTCAGCGACTGAAGCCGCACTTAGGTTGTAGCGCTTTTGGCACGGCTGACGCCGTGCCCCTTCGAGGCTGGACTTCATCAGGTTCCTGGCTGAGCATTTGGGGAAGCCTGGCTCCAGTTCGCCGAGCTCCCGAAAGGCTTGACCGGGCGCACGGGCTGAATCTCTTCCGGCTTGTTTACCGATCGAGGCCCGCGACGACTACGCCAATTCTTAAGTTCGGCTAGCCAGCATTGGTGTATTCAGCAAGGAACTTTTTCGAACGGAGCGTCGTCAGGAGACGAGTCAAGGATGCGCGTTTGTTTCGTTTTGAAGGTACGAGCCGAGAGGGTGGATGAATACACGAAGCGCCATGCCGAGGTCTGGCCGGAGATGCTGGATGCACTTCGCGAGACGGGTTGGCACAACTACTCCTTGTTTCTTCGGCCGGATGGGCTGCTGATTGGCTATCTGGAGACGGCTGATTTCGAGAGGGCGGTTGCGGGCATGAAAGAACATGCGGTGAATGCACGATGGCAGGCGGAGATGGCTCCGTTCTTTGAGCTGCCTGAACAGGGTGCGGCCGATGAAAACATGCTGCCGCTGCGGGAGGTCTTTCATCTGGACTGAGCTGGCATCTGGACTGAGCTGGTGAGACCCAGCGATTGGCAGGGATTTGGCGATTTCGATTCGCCAACCGTATTCTGATGGTCGACGACCGGAGGATCCCGCGAGCTGAACAGGATTGCGGCGGGACTGGCGGAAGGGAATTCGCGCATTGAGCTTGCTTCATGATGACCGGCTGTTTCCTGGGGACCCTGCAACGCGAGCGATTGCAAGACGGCTCTTTGAAGGGATTCGCGATCTGCCACTGGTGAGTCCCCATGGTCACACCCAGGCGTCCTGGTTCGCTCGCGACGAACCATTTCCCGATCCTGCCAAGTTGTTTGTGCAGCCCGATCACTACGTTCACCGGATGCTTTATAGCCAGGGCGTTTCGCTGGACGATCTGGAGATCGGGGTGGCGGAGCTGAAGGACCCGCGCAGGGTCTGGAGGATTTTCGCGGAGCATTATTATTTGTTTCGCGGCACGCCGACGCGGCTGTGGCTCGATTATGCCTTCGAGGAACTTTTTGGCTTGGAGGAGCGGCTGTCGGCAAAGACCGCCGACCATTCCTACGACATCATTGCGGAGAAGCTGGCGACGCCCGAGTTCCGGCCACGGGCGCTCTATGAACGCTTCCGCCTCGAGGTGCTGGCGACGACGGACTCGCCGCTGGACTCGCTGGCCGACCACCAGGCGATCCGGGATTCGGGATGGAAGGGCCGCATTCTGCCGACATTTCGCCCTGATCCGGTGGTCGATCCGGAGTTTGCGGGATTTCGCGAAAACGTTCTAAAGCTGGGCGAGTTGACTGGAGAAGACACGAGCGGCTTCAAGGGATATCTGGCTGCGCTCGAGCAAACTCGTGCCCGGTTCAAGCAACTCGGCTGCACGGCGACCGACCATGGGCATCCGACGGCCAACACCGCGGCATTGGGCAGAGAAGAGTGCGAGCGGCTGTTCGAGTCGGTGTTGAGCGGGCGGGCGGATGCTGCGCAGCAGGAGCTATTTCGTGCGCAGATGCTGACGGAGATGGCGGGGATGAGCGTGCGGGATGGGCTGGTAATGCAGATTCATCCGGGCAGCGTGCGCAACCATAACCTGCAGGTGTATGCGCGGTATGGGCGGGATATGGGCGCGGACATTCCGACGGCGACCAACTATGTGCACGGGTTACGCCCGCTGCTGGATCGCTATGGCAATGAGCGGGAGTTTACGCTGATCCTGTTCACTCTGGATGAGTCGGCGGCGAGCCGCGAACTTGCGCCGCTGGCGGGACATTATCCTTGTCTGCGGCTGGGTCCGCCGTGGTGGTTTTTCGATAGCCCGGAAGGGATGCAGCGGTTTCGGGAGAACGTGACGGAGACGGCCGGTTTTTACAACACAGTTGGCTTCAATGATGACACTCGCGCGTTTCTGTCGATTCCTGCGCGGCATGATGTGGCGCGTCGCATGGATTGCGCCTTCCTGGCGAAGTTAGTGGTGGAGCATCGCCTGGATGAGGATGAAGCGGTCGAGGTGGCGCGGGACCTCACTTACAACCTGGTTCGTTCGGCTTACAAGCTGTAGCGGAGTGAAGATGACGAGAGGCTCTGAAGCGATGGCGATGAAGGGCGGAGCCCGGGTGGGCGCATGGGGCCGGTAAGCGAAGTGGATCTCGAAGCTGAAGAGCCGGGCTTTCCCGTTGGGCGGATCGGGAGGGTGCGTTGGACGATCTGCGCGATGCTGTTCTTCGCGACCTCGATCAACTACATGGACCGGCAGGTGATCGCGCTGCTCAAGCCGACACTTTCGCAGAGCATCGGGCTGACGGAGATCGACTACGGGTATATCGTCGATGCGTTCCAGATTGCTTATGCGATCGGTTTGCTGATTGCCGGGCGGGTGGTTGATAAGGTCGGCACGCGCATCGGCTATATCGGCGTCATGGCGGTGTGGAGTCTCTCGGCGATGGGACATGCGCTGGCGAGCACTCCATTTGGATTTGGGATCGCGCGATTTTTTCTGGGGCTGGGGGAATCGGGAAATTTTCCCGCAGCGATCAAGACGGTGGCTGAGTGGTTTCCGCAAAGCGAGCGTTCGCTGGCGACGGGCATTTTCAATTCTGGCGCCAATGTTGGAGCGGTGCTTGCTCCGCTGATTGTGCCATGGATTACGCTGCATTACGGATGGCGCGCGGCGTTCCTCGCGACCGGCGTCTTCAGCATGATATGGATTGGCTGGTGGTTTAAGTACTATCGACGGCCGGCGGACCATCCGACGCTTACCGGCATGGAACTGCGGCATATCTACCAGGAGGCGGCGACGCAGATGGGGCCGAATGTGCCCTGGGTGAAGCTTCTGGGCTATCGGCAGACCTGGGCGTTTGCGAGCGCCAAGTTTCTTACCGATCCTATCTGGTGGTTCTATCTCTTCTGGCTGCCGTCGTACTTCAGCGCTAAGTTCCATCTCAACTTATCGCATATCGGTCTTCCGCTGATCATCGTCTATAACATGTCGGCGGTGGGCAGTGTGGGTGGTGGATGGCTTCCTGCTCCTTTCCGCAAGCTGGGACTTTCGGCTTCGAGTTCGCGCGTCTTCGCGATGCTGGTCTGCGCGTGCCTGGTGCTTCCTGTCTTCACGTTGAGCAACATCTCATCGGAGTGGATGGCGATCGGAATATTAGGCATTGCCACCGGCGCTCATCAAGGATGGTCGGCGAATCTGTTTACTACGGTGTCCGATATGTTTCCGCGCAATGCGGTGGGCGCCGTGGTTGGGATTGGCGGCATGGCGGGCTCGGTGGGCGGGGCGCTGCTGGCCTTCTTTACCGGGCATATCCTGGAGCGGACCCATAGCTATGCGATTCTATTCTTCTTGTCTTCGAGCGCTTATCTGGTGGCTTTGATGATCATGCGGCTGCTGGCTCCGGGTCTGAAGAAGGTAGAGTTTGGGGGATGAGCTCCGCTGTGACCTCTGATTCAGTCGGGCGGAATTCCTCCGGCGGCTGAAGCCACATTGCTGCGACCTGGGTTTCATGATTCAGAATAGTGGTCATCGCTTCGCCGCGCAGCCGCTGCCACGCGTCGTTGATGAGGTTGAGCCGGCGCGGACCGCGTGCGTCCTGAGAGGCGAGAGATTCCTGTGTCAGGACGGCGCCAGGCAACGATGTTATTGGCTGGCTACTAAGTTCACGAGCGAAGTTATCCATTCGGCTAACTGCCCTTGCACCTGAAGTCCGGTGTCGAGCACTTCGTGATGATCGAGGGGTTTTCCCTGGATGCCGGCGGCGAGGTTGGTGACGCAGGAGATGCCGAGGACCTCGATGCCCATGTGGCGGGCGACGATCACTTCGTGGACGGTGGACATGCCGACGAGATCGGCGCCGAGGGTGCGGAAGGCGCGGATCTCGGCAGCGGTTTCAAAGCTGGGCCCGGAGACGGCGAGGTAAACGCCTTCGGAGGGAGTAAAGCCGATCTGCTCGGCAGCGGTAATGGCGAGCTTGCGGAGCCGCGTCGAGTAGGGTTCGGTCATGTCAAAGAAACGTTCGCCGAAGCGGGGTTCATTCGGGCCGATGAGGGGATTGGTCCCAGTGAGATTGATGTGATCGGCGAGCAGGACGAGCTCGCCCTGCTTGAGACCGGAACGAATGCCCCCGGCCGCATTGGTGACAATGAGGGTGTCAATTCCGAGTTGCTTGAGAACGCGGATGGGAAAGGTGACCTCGGCAGCCGTGTATCCCTCGTAGAAATGCGCACGGCCCTGCATGACCGCGACGGGAACGCCTTGTAGGGTTCCGATGAAGAGCATGCCAGAGTGGCCGATGACGGTTGGGTGAGGGAAGTGCGGGATGGCGGTGTAGGGAATGACAACCCGATCCTCGACCTTTTCGGCGAAGGCAGCGAGGCCGGATCCAAGGATGATGGCGATCTTGGGACCGGCCGTCGCGGGGAGACTGACCGTGCCGGTCAGCTGGGAGCGGATGTAGTCGGCGGCGACGGCGGATTGTTCGAAGATGTTGGAGGGCATCGTGGATCGGGGTTGCCGATTTTCTGATGATAACCGGGGCGGCCTGATTGACGAGAGAGATTCGTCGTAGTGGGTTAATCCCCGGGTGCTCGGGCGAATTTGGGGGCACTCTCGTTGCCCGGCGATCCAGGGTTGGTTCAGCAAGCCGGGTGGGGCGCATTCGCTGGTCATCGGTCTAAGCTGCGCACGGCGCTGCGGACATGGCTGCGGATTGAGCTGCGCTCTGGTTTGGTCGGGGCTGCGCGGTAGCTTTGCGAACTCAGGACGCCTGGGCGGCGTCGATCACTTGGTGGAAAGAACAAACTGATTGCCGTCGGCGTCCTGAAATTTAGCAAAATGGCCCCAGGGCTGCTTTGTGGGTGGCGCGGTGAAGACGACTCCCCGGGTGGTCAGCTCCTGGTAGGTCCGATCGATGTCGTCGGTCATGAATGTCACATTCGAGAAGGTGCCGATCCGGTCTTCATGGCCGGGAGGTGTAAATAAAACTACCCTGGTTTCGCTGCCCGGGATACGCAGTTCTATCCAGTGCTGCTTCTCGTCGAACGGCTGATCGGTCAAGATCTGGAATCCAAGCTTCTCGGTGTAGAAGGCAAGGGCCTGCTCCTGGTCATGGACTGGAATGCTCACAAATTTGACTGCCTTGATCATGATTGTTTGCTCCTGACGGAGTCAGTGTATGGCGAAATGTGCCCATTGAACAATCAAATAAAACAATAGTAATCTTAAGAACTATAGTAAAAGTGACTATAGGTTATGCGACTTGTTCTGGACAGTTATATTCTTGACGTGCTGATGCGCGACCTCACCGAGCACGAGAAACGCCCGTCGGCCTTTCTTGTCTATCTTCATGTGTGCAGGCATAGCTTGGCTGCAGGCCAGCGGACGGTAACGTTGAGCCATCAGCAACTTGCCGAGGGCACGGGTTTATCGAAGTCCGCAGTGCAAGGGGCGGTGAGACTTCTGAAGCGGCGCAAGCTGTTGTCAGCCTCAATGAGGAATCCGACGGCTACTCCGATTTATCGGGTTGAACGCCCGTGGGCCCGGCGGAAGCAGGGCTGAAAGCGGATCTCGATGGCACAGCTCCGAGGAAGAAACGCGGCATCGCTCCTACTATTCGCTTGCCGAGGCGCTCGCTTGTCCGAGCTCTGAGAGGCCCCTGCCAGCGGCCACAGCGGAGTCCTCGGGAATTTATCGGTCCTTCCCGGGTTACTCAAAGTAGATATATTCTTAGAACCACCCGGAGTAAGTTATGCGACGCCGAACGTTTCTGAAGACTGCGGCAGCCATGCTTCCGTGCGCAGGACTGCACGACGTAGTTAGCGGCTACACCCACGCCGAAGCCGCCGCGCCTCCAACGGCGGATTCGCTTCATGTCGTTGGCGCGGGTGAAGACCGGTTTCGCCAGCCTATTTCCACGGGCTTCAGCACGATGCTATTCAAAGTTGCCACCAATGAAACGGCCGGCGGGTTGTTCCTCATCGAGCATAAGAATCTGGTCAACGCCGGGCCGGCCCTACACTTGCACGTCGCCCAGGAAGAGTGGTTCTGCGTCGTTGAAGGAAGGGTTGCGTTTCAGGTAGGGGAGCAGAGATTTGAATTGGGGCCGGGCGAGTCGGTGCTCGCCCCGCGCCGAGTGCCGCATGCATTTGCCGGCACCGGCTCAACACCGGCGCACATGCTCATCGCTTTCAGCCCCGCAGGCCAGATGGAGGCATGTTTCCGGGATGGCAGCAGTCCGCACTCTGCTGCCGAACGAGCCGCGTTCTTTCGCCGCTATGGCATGGAATACGTTGGCCCCTCGCCGTTCAACAGGCCGTAGTCGGATACCGAGGACACGAGAAGGCGATAGCGGACCTCTCTGGGACTATGCTGTGGAGCAGGTGTATGAGTGATGCTGCGGAGAGAGCGCTGTTGTTTGGGCAATGGCGTTGCTGGGAGGGTCATGGAGGCAGGAAAAGCGATCGCCTCGACGACCTGATCGTCAGCGAGTCCGTTTCATTATGGGACGCATCAAAGAAAACATAGTGGGGTAATGCAGATATAGTGGGGGGCAGCGTGGCTTCCGCATGATATCGTCGTGGACGAAGCGAAGGTTGGTTTCGTCGCCTGAGTCTTTTGATCCGAAGGCTGATAACGCGGGCTAAAGTTCGTCAATTATTGCTGAACGAAACATAGTCCAGTAACCGGTTTGCTGGTACTGCCCGGGGGTAGTGAACGTGGAAGAATTTGAGATAACGTTTGACCGGGAAGAGGATGGACGCTGGATAGCCGAGATCGAGGCGCTTCCGGGTGTCATGGCCTATGGATCTACCCAGGCTGAGGCTGAATCAAAGGTAAAGGCAATTGCGCTGCGTGTGGTTGCTGCCCAGATAGAAGAGGGGAGGGCCTTGACTTCAGAGGTCCATTTCTCGCACGCGTGAGCAGAGGTCGAGCTGCGAAGCCAAGAAAGTCTTAAAAGCTTTGAAGCGAATTGGCTGGAATGAGGTTCCCCGCAAGAGTGGCTCATCCCATGTGCGCTTGATCCACAAAGACTACGCTAATCCATACATATGGAGTTTTTCAGATTCCGAAGAGCTTGGCCCTGTCATGCTCGCGAAAATTGCGAAGCACACAGGGCTAACGGAAGATGACCTGTAACTTTGCGCCCTTCGCTCCTCTCACGATAACTCAGCGTCGTTAGAAAGTGGTGAAGCGGGCTCTACTCTTTGATCACTTGTTTATTCCACAGGTACTACTATTCAGCGCAACTTCAATTGCTTCAAAAGATCCTGAAATCGAGGGTCACTCTCGCATCCTTGAAAGAGCGGGTCGCTGCCGAGGATGTTCATGCCTTTGTCACGTCTTTCGAGACCGGACCGCAGAAGCCGCATGGCATTGTCGGTTTCCCCGAGCGCGCAGTAGACGATGGCGATGTCTACTGCGGAGACGTAGCGGGTTTTGGATTCTGCTTCAAGACGGTCCGCGATCGCTTGTGCCTCGGTCTTGCGGCCGAGGCCTGCAAGTGCATGTCCTATAAGCGCGAGGGCATTCGGGGTATTGCCGAAGAGCTGAGCGGCGTGCTGGTACTCGGCCAATGCGTCGGGGAACTTGCCCTGCAACTCGTATACTTTTCCGAGTTGGAGATGGGCCTGGGCGAAGTTCTCATCGAGTTCGAGGGCGCTTTGCACCCGGGCCAAGGCTGCCGGGATGTCGCCGGCGGAATATTCGATCTCGGCGGCATCGGACCGCAGGATGACGGAAGCCGGGTCCAGATCGAGGGCCTGCTGTATCTGGGCCCTGGCTTCCGGGTAGCGCCGCATGCGGGCGAGGTGCAAGGCATACCAATGGTGAGCGGTAGGATCATCGGGGCTCAGTTCTAAAGCCTGCCGAAACTCTGCCTCGGCGCCATTCCAATCCCAATCCAGTTCCAACTTGACGACCGCGAGCACGGTATGGGCTTCCCCAAGGCGGGGATTGAGTTCGAGAGCTCGTTCAGCAGCAGCCCTGGCGTCGAGGAGAGACTTCGAAGGTCCGGGGCCGCCGTAGGAGCTTAGGATGACCTCGGCCTTGCCTAGCGCAGCATAGGCATCCGCGAAATTTGGATCGATCTCGATGGCCTGCTTGTAGTAACTGATCGAACGGGTGAGGCCCTGAAGCGTCCGTTGATGCCACAGATACCCGCCACGCAAAAAGAGATCGCGGGCTCGGGGATCGGCGGTCTGCTGCTCGATGGTCGGGGTTCGATTGGTGAGCCGCTCTCCCACGTTCAACGCGATATCGGCCGCGACCTTGTCCTGGTTGTCGAGGGGCTCGCCTTCATCCCTCTCGTAGGTCTGGGCCCAGAGATGCTGATCTTTGCGGGCATCGACCAATTGGGCGACGATCCGCATTTTCCCCCCGGATCGCGTGACCGATCCTTCAACCACTGCATCCACATTCAGCGCCGAAGCGATCTCGGGTAAGGACTTCTTCGCGCCTTTGAACTGCATCGTGGATGTCCTGGAGATCACGCGCAGCGAGGTGCCTTTGGCGAGCAGGGTGATGAGTTCGTCGGTCATTCCGTCGACGAGATATTCCTTGGTGGAGTTCGGCGAAAGGTCGACGAAGGGAAGCACGGCGACCGACTGATAGGCCGGCGGTGGGGGCGGCTTGGCTGTGGGGCTCCTCTCACGGTGGAGGAGGTAGACGATGAGTGGCAGGAAGACGGCCAGAAATCCGAACAAGATGGCGAATTGCCGCCACAGAATAGCTTTCGGGCGCGTTGGAAGCTCAGGACCGGCCGGTGTTCCAGGATCGGCCGGAAGCCTAGGTTCGACGGAAATCTCAGTACCGGCCGGAAGCCCAGGATTGGCCAGGAGCCCAGGCTCGGCGCTTGACTGCGGAATCTGGGCGTTTTCGCTTCTAAGAGGCTGGTCGGCGGAGGTCTGGTTGCTGGTCGGCTCCTGGAGCGATTCTTTAGTGGCGGGCAGGGGATTCAAGTTGGCGGTTGATGTTGCGCCATTGCTGGTCGAGATTTCGGGGGCGGAGACCACTGGGGCGGACAAGCTTGGGGAGAAGAGTTCTACTAATGGGGGCTCGGATGGCTGGACCTCCACCACTTTCACCTCGGCGATGAAGCGATACCCTTTGCCGACTACGGTTTGGATGTAGGCCGGCTGCCGGGGATGGTCCTGAAGGACTCCTCGCAATTTGTTGATGGCAGTATTGATACTGTGTTCGGTTTCGAGGAAGGTGTCGCTGCCCCAGAGCCGCTGGATGATGGTCTCCCGGCTGACCAGGTCGCCGCGCTGCTCGACGAGCAGGATGAGCAGCTCCATGGGGATACGCTCCAGCTTGATCGGCTCACCGTTGCGCCGAAGTTCGTAGCTGGAGACTTTGAGCTCAAAGTCACGAAACCGTAGTAGCTGAGGAGCCATGTGTCTTGAAGGATGCGGTGGGCCTAGCTTATCGACATCGAGCCGAAATTAGATAACTGTTAACTGGCTACTCTTTTGATCTTTAAAATCCCCCGCAATTATAAGGTCAGCCTAGTTGCGTGTACATAACTCAATTTAGACCACCTTTAGATTGGGTTAGATCACGTCTTGAATGACTCAGGAGGCATTCGCGACGTGTCTACCAGCTTCAAATTGCATCCTTTTGGGCGGGGATCAACGAAGAACCGAGTCTTTCGACTCGATCGAAGCTATTTGACAGCTCAAACTTTAGTGCTTGCAAGCGCCGGCTGTCTGGGGTGGACCAGCCGGGCGAATCCCGGCGGCTGGACTCTTTCGTGCAAGACTTAGAAGCATAAGGCCTTTGCTACAATCGCTTTTGCTTCCATCGAAGGATTGCAGACGGTGTGCCCGACAGGAGACGTATGAGCAAGCTCTTAAGTGCGATTCAACAGAATCAGGAATCCGTCCTGAATGACTGGGTACAACGGTTAAAAACGGCCACCCGGCGTAGAGATCTGATTGGCAGCCGGGAGTTGGAGGTTGAGGCGGCGGAGCTGCTGTCGGCGATCGTGAATGTCCCGCCGTCAACCACTCTTGAGGACTTCAATGGTGCAGGCTGGGAGCCATTGAAGGAGATGCTGGCGAATCTTTCAATTTCGCGCGCGAGCCTGGGGTTCACTCCGTCGGAGACGGCGGTGTTTGTGGTCTCGATAAAGCCATCGCTCTTTTCGCTAGCGCGTCAGAGCGCAGGCGGGAATACCGATGAGGCCTTCGAGGAGATTTCCGTCGCCAACGAGTTTGTCGATAAGCTCGCCCTGTTCACAACCGACAGCTACATCCATGGGCGGGACCAGGTGATCACCCGTCAGCAGGAAGAGATGCTGGAGCTTTCGACGCCGGTGGTCACGCTGTGGGACGGGATTGTGGCCCTCCCGCTCATAGGAACTTTAGATAGCGCCCGCACCCAGGTGGTCATGGAATCGCTGCTACAGGCCATCGTGAGCACCAACTCCCGGTTCGCGATCATCGACATTACTGGTGTACCGACAGTTGATACGCTGGTCGCCCAACACCTCCTGAAGACCATCACGGCGGCGCGTTTGATGGGCGCTGAATGCATTCTGAGTGGTATACGCCCGCAAATTGCGCAAACCATCGTCCACCTGGGAATCAACCTGGAAGACGTGATCACCAAGTCGAAGCTCTCCGATGCGTTCCGCCTGGCGCTTGAACGCAGCGGGCGGAAGGTGGTGCGGATGGAAAAGACCACTGAATCGTCTCTCACCAATTCGCGGGGGATCTAAATGGAACGTATTCCGATTTTGCGGATGGGGAACTATCTGCTGGTCACGATCCAGGTAGATATGCACGATAAGCTGGCGTTGACCCTGCAAGACGACTTGACCAATCGGATCAGCGAGGTGAGTGCGAAGGGCGTGCTCATCGACATTTCTTCGCTAGAGATCGTCGATTCCTTTATAGGAAGGACGCTGGCGAATATCGCGTCGATGGCGAAGGTCCTGGATGCGGAGACGGTGGTCGTCGGCATGCAGCCTGCTGTGGCGATCACTTTGGTGGAATTGGGGATGTCCCTGCCTGGCATACGCACTGCTCTAAATGTGGAGTCCGGGATGGAATATCTGCGGGACGCGGTCGCAAACCACGAGGAGAGGGATGATTTTTACGGGGACAGTACAGAAGACTGAAACGGTCCCTATCCAGACTTCCTCCGATGTAGTGGTGGTTCGGCAGCGGGTGCGGGTTTGGACGACCGAGATGAAATTCAGTCTGGTGGAGCAGACTAAGATCGTGACTGCGGCCAGCGAACTGGGCCGGAATACGCTGGAGCATGGGGGAGGGGGAAGCCTTGAATTGGCGCTGCTGATTAATGGGTCGCGGCGTGGGATTCGGCTTCGCTTTTCCGACCAGGGGCCGGGCATCCCGGATGTGGCCCTGGCGTTGAGGGACGGGTATACCTCCGGCTCGGGGATGGGCCTTGGCCTGGGTGGGAGCAAACGGCTGATGAACGAGTTTGAGATCGAGACGGCTCCTGGCGTGGGCACCACGATTACTACCGTTCGGTGGAAGTGATGAACCACTTGACGCGGAAGATCCCAATCAGCGAAACCGATCTAAGCCAGACCGGTAATGCCCGCCGTCAGGCCTTGTCACTTGCCGCAATCATGGAGTTCGACGACCTCCGGCAGGGGCAGCTTGCCATTATTGTCACTGAGGCTGCGCGCAACGTGGCTGCTCACGGCGGTGGTGGTGAAATCCTGCTCTCGCCCTGGAGGCAGGGCAATATCTCGGGGATTGACATGCACGCCCTGGACAAAGGCAGGGGAATACGAGATATAGCTTCTGCGCTGGAAGATGGTTTTTCCACTGCGGGGACGCCGGGGAACGGCCTGGGGGCGATGTCGCGGCTGGCGGGCTGCTTTCACATCTATTCGACGCCAATGCACGGGACAGCGGTGTTCGCCCGGGTGCTGCGGACGGCCCACGACATGGAAAGCGAGTTGCCTGCTTACGGTGTCAGCGCGATTGTCCTGCCGTATCCCGGAGAGACGGTCTGCGGCGACGCCTGGAGCGTCGACCGGGCCCCCGGGCGCAGCGTCTATATAGTAGCCGATGGATTAGGGCATGGAGCGGCGGCCGCGGAGGCTGCGCAGGAGGCCATTCGCGTCTTCCACCTAACCGCATCCGACTCGCCTACACAGATCTTGAGCGAGATCCACGGCGCGCTTGGGAAGACCCGGGGGGCCGCGGTTTCGGTTGCCGAGGTGCTCCATGACGAGCGGGTGGTGAACTACGCCGGCGCGGGCAACATTGTCGCCGCTGTCGCTTCCGTCAGGAAAACCAAGAATCTGGTATCGATGAATGGGACGGTTGGTCACTCGGTCGCCAAGATTCAGCAGTTTGCTTACTCCTGGGAGGAAGAATCGGCGTTAATCATGCATTCCGATGGACTTGCGACGCGATGGAATGTAGAACAGTACCCAGGGCTGGCATCGCGCCATCCGGCTCTTACGGCAGGTGTGCTCTTCCGTGACTTCTGCCGTCATCGGGATGACGCAACAATCCTGGTTTCGCGGATTTAGGCGATGAACGACCCGCAGGCGTTTCCTATCCTGACACTTCGCCTCCGACACGAACGGCACGTGGTCCAGGCGCGCCAGCGGGCCCGCGAGATCGCCGCGCTGCTGGGCTTCGAGCACCAGGAGCAGATCCGGCTCGCGACGGCGACCTCCGAATTGGCGCGCAATGCCTTCCGTTATGCCGTGAATGGCCTGGTCGAGTTTTCGGTCGGCGTGAATTCCCCTCAGAGCTTGTATGTCTCGGTCAGCGACTCGGGACCGGGCATCAAGAACCTGCGGGAGATTCTAGACGGAAAGTATGTCTCCCACAGCGGCCTGGGGAGAGGCATTATCGGCACGAAGAAGTTAATGGACGAGTTTGAGATTGAGACTTCCGGGCATGGAACCTGCGTGCGCGCCGGCAAGCTCTTACCAGGTACCGCGCCTCAAATCACTGCCGAACGCGCCCGGCGTCTCGCTGCCGAGCTGGGCAGAGTTGAAGCAAGCGATCCATTCGAAGAGATTGAACGCCAGAATCAGGAGCTGCTCAAGACCCTCGCCGACCTTCGCGAGAAGCAGGAGCAACTGGTGGCCTTGAACCGCGAGCTGGAAGACACCAATCGCGGAGTCGTGGCGCTTTATGCGGAACTCGATCAAAACGCGGAGGACGTGCGGCGAGTCTCCGACTTGAAGACCAGCTTTCTCTCCAACCTGTCGCACGAATTCCGCACACCGCTGAACTCGATCACGTCCTTATGCCAGATGCTGATCGGGCGCGTCGATGGAGACTTGTCGAGCGAGCAGGCAAAGCAGGTCCACTATATCCATAAATCCGCCGCCGAACTCACCGAACTGGTGAACGATTTACTTGATATAGCCAAGGTGGAAGCGGGCAAGATCGACATCAAGCCCAGGCATTTCGAGGTTCCGGACCTGCTGGGCGCTTTGCGCGGCATGTTGAAGCCGCTCTTGACGGGCAACACCGTGGAGCTGATTTTCGATGCCGAACCGGATTTGCCGCCGCTCTACACCGATGAGGGGAAGCTCTCGCAGGTCCTTCGCAACCTGATCTCCAACGCTTTGAAATTCACGAGGATCGGCTATGTCCGAGTGTCCGCCAGCTTGGCCGATGAGGAGACGATCCTCTTTCAGGTTGCCGACACGGGCATCGGCATAGCTCCAGAGGACCAAGGAAGGATCTTTCAGGAGTTCGTGCAGATCGAGAACGACTTGCAGACAAGAGTCAAAGGTACCGGCCTTGGACTTCCGCTCTCGAAGCGGTTGACGGAGCTACTGGGGGGGACGATCGGGGTGGAGAGCCAATTCGGCGCCGGTTCGACGTTCCATGTGAGCCTGCCGATTCGTTATGGCAAGGAACAGGAGCCGTTGACTGAGGTCCCGGATTTGGTCTCCCCTGCAACTGGTCCGTGCATTCTTTTTGTCGAGGACAACCGGGAGGCGAGGTTTGTCTACGAGTCCTCGTTAAAGACGACCAACTATCATCTGCTCTTCGCGCAGAATATCCCGGAAGCCCGGGCTGTATTGAAACTGAACAAGCCTTCGATCATCGCTCTCGATCGTTTCATCGAGGGGCTGGACTGCCTGTTTTTCATTCAGGAATTAAGAACACGCGGCTACACCGGTCCCATCGTCGTCATCAGCGTGGTCGACGATGAAAGGGCAGTATTGGCCGCGGGAGCCAACCGCTTTCTAGTTAAACCCATCTCTTCTTTCAGGTTGGCCAATACTTTCCGGGAGCTGCTCGGTGAGGAGTCTCCTGACACCGTCCTGCTTGCCGACGACGACGAGATCACTCGTTATCTGCTCGGGGACGCGCTTGGGAGACTTGGCTATAACGTCGTGGAAGCGAGAAATGGGAGGGAAGCCATCCGGATCGTAGGCACAAGCAAATTGAATGGCATGTTTCTCGACATTGTCATGCCCGACTTGACCGGCTTCGAGGTACTTCGGGAATTGAGGCGCATGCCCGCTGCCGGGGCTATCCCGGTCATCGTTCATACGTCGAAGGAGTTGTCCACTCGCGAGTTGGATGACCTCATAGGGTTTGGCGCGATCTTCTATCCCAAACAAGAGTTCAGCAGCGACGACGGTACGAGAAAGCTGAAAGAGGTGCTCGCGTCGGCAGGAATCGGGCAGTGATCACGGAAGAAAACGCGGTCCTGATCGTCGATGACCGTGCTGCCAACCGCTACACCACTGCTCATGCCCTCAAACGAGCGGGCTTTCAAGTGATCGAGGCGGCCACTGGTAAGGAGGCGCTGGAACTCTCCCGCCTGCTACCAGCGGTGATTATTCTGGATGTCAAGCTGCCCGATATTCTCGGCTATGAAGTGTGCCGCCGTATTAAGGCGAATGCGCAGACGAAACACATTCCCGTGCTCCAGCTTTCGTCGTCCTTTCTGACCAATGAGAGCAAGCTTTACGCTTTGGAGAGCGGCGCCGATTCTTATCTGATCCAACCTGCCGACCCGGTGGTGCTGGTGGCTACGGTGAAGTCGCTGGTGCGGCTCCATCGGGCTGAATCGAGCGCCCAACTCGCGGCTAAACAATGGCAATCCACCTTCGATGCCTTGAATGAAGGCGTAGCCCTAGTTAACTCTGCCGGTATTGTTCAGCGTTGTAATCGCGCCATGACAGAAATTCTGGGCAAGGCGTATGGCGAGCTGGAAAACCGGACCTGCAGCGAACTCATCTGGGATTGCTTTGGTCTGTTCGTGTCGCTTACCAGCGAGCGGGTCTCGAAGGAGGTCCAGTCGGGGGACCGATTTTTTCGTTTGAGCCTTAACCCGATCATCGCCGATGAGGCGTCCGCGGGGAGCATTTTCATCGTTGCCGATACGACCCAGCAAAAACTAGCAGAACAAGCGATCCTCATCAGTGAACGCCTGGCGGCTACCGGCCGCATGGCGCACACCATCGCACACGAAATCAACAACCCGCTGGAGGCGATCACCAACCTGGTCTATCTGGTCCAGACTTCGCTTGACGATCGTGAGGCGGCGCAGCAGTACATCGATTCCGCGGCCTCAGAGGTCGCCCGCGTCTCCCGCATCGCGCGCCAGATTCTTTCATTCAACCGCGAGTCTTTTTCGCCGATCGAGATTGATATCGCGGAACTGATCGACGACGTTCTCGCTCTGAACAACCGAGCCATTGTGGACAAGAACCTGCGCATTCGAAAGACCGCCCGCGGGGCGCAGATGATCGAAGGCTTTCCCGCACAATTGCGGCAGGTTTTCTCTAATCTGATCCGCAATGCGGTGGAGGCGTCGTTTCCGAATAGCGAAATCCGGATCAATATTTCTCCCAGCGGACTGCGGCGCAACCTCGCCGACCCCGCCGTGCGGGTGACCATCGCGGACCACGGGGTTGGCATCGCGCCGCAACATCTGGGCCGCATCTTCGACGCTTTTTTCACGACCAAGGCTTTGAAGGGATCCGGTGTCGGGCTGTGGCTAAGTTCGTCGATCATCCACGAACATGGCGGGCGGCTGCGGGTCCGCAGCTCGATTGAGCGCTCTCACTCGGGGACGTCCATGTCGGTTGTGCTGCCGTGCAGGCTGCGAAAATCCGCAGACATCGACGACGTGCCAGCGGTGATCGAGGCGCTTATTCCGCGGGCAGTGTAGACGTAGCGCGAATTGATGGAATCGCAGATCCTTCGCTTCGCTCAGGATGACAGGAAGTTTTCAGGATGACCGGGAAGTTTTCAGGACGACCGGAAGATGTCTCACGAATTCTTGAGCTTCGAGACTAGCGGGTGCCCGCGCTTTCTTCGACGGCTTGCTCGAGTGGCTGCTTGACGATTCCCATTTCCACATAGATCGGCCGCATGACCGCACGCACTGCTTTCAGCTCAGTCGTGAACCAGATCGCCCCAGCAATGCAGAATGAGCCGGTAATGATGACGGTGTGGGGCGCGCCAAAGCGGTGCGCGAGCGCGCCCGCCAGCAGACTTCCGAATGGCGCCATGCCGACGAAGGCCATGGTGTAGTAGCTCATGACCCGGCCGCGCTTGTCTTCCGGGACGAGTGTCTGAATCACGGTGTTGCTGGCCGCGAGACCTTGCATCATGCCGAAGCCAACGACCAGCATCAGCAGGAGCGAGACGATCAGATTCCGGGAAAGCCCGAAGAGGATGAGTCCTGCGCCAAACAACGCCGCACTGAGCTGAATCATCGTGGTCAGACCGCGGACCGACTTGCGCAGAGCCAGCGAGATCGCCGAGACCAGAGCGCCTACGCCTGACGCGCCCATCAAATATCCCAAGGTGTGAGGGCCGCCATGAAAGACCTGCGACGCGAAGATGGGCATCAGCACCATGAACGGCATGCCCATCAAGCTGACGAGAGCGAAGAGCGTGAGGATGGTGCGAATGGGACGAAAGGTGGTGACATACGACCAGCCTTCCTTGAGCTGGTCGATCGTCGAACCGATGGCGCGCCTGGCCGGCGCCGCTGCGATACGCATCAGGAGCAGGGAGAGAATGACGGCGAGATAGCTGATTCCATCGATGGCAAAGCAGTAGCCCTCGCCTACTGCTCCAATGACGACACCGGCGATGGCGGGCCCAACCAGACGCGCCATGTTGACCATGGAGGAATTGAGGGCGATGGCGTTGCCGAGGTCTTGTTTGTCCTCCACCATCTGGATGAGGAACGATTGCCGCCCGGGCATGTCGAAGGCGTTGATGAGGCCCTGCAGGGAGCTCAGCGCGATGATCTCGGGAACGGTAATGACCTTGGCCAGGGTCAACGCCGCCATGGCGAGCGACTGCACGGCGGCCAGCGCCTGGGTCCAGACCAGAAGGTTTCGGCGCTCGAGGCGATCGACTAGGACACCGGCAAACGGAGCCAGCAGAAATGTGGGGATCTGGCCAGCGAAGCCGACGATGCCTAACAAGAGCGCCGAACCAGTAAGGCGATAGACTAGCCAGCTGGTTGCCACCCGGGTCATCCAGGTACCAATCAGCGAGATGCTTTGACCGGCGAAGAAGAGCCGGAAGTTGCTGTGACGAAGTGCTCGCCAGGCGTGAGAGTAGCGGCCGAACAGGGTGGTCGAGGGTTGTGCCGCCTGTTCTACCATTCGCCGAAGTCACTGTGGCGGGCGGCTTGAAGACCGGTGCTGGTTTGCGCCTGCGCCGGGAACAGCGAAGCGTCGCTTGTCCAGAACGGGCGCAACGCTCTTAAACGCGATCGGCTCTGTCGCAGAGATGAATTCATCTGCATGATTAGACGTCATCCCCCTCTCAATTCGATGCACTGAGAGCGGGTGGTCAGAGTTCCGGGGGAGGGTCACACATCCGCACGGTTTTCAGGGGGTCGGGCTCCAATTGCGAGACGGTGCAGAAAACCAGCCGCGCAGCTCCTGGTTGAAAGCTAGAGGCGTAGCAGCTCGAGGGTCGCCCGGTCGGGTTGTCCCTGGAAGTATTTTGCCAACGCATCGGAGAACACATCTTGTTGCGCTTCGCGCCTTTGTGTCTGGGCCTGCTGAAACAAGGTGACTGAGGATCGAAACTTCAGATGGTCCGGATACCCGAAGATATCCTCGATCGAGCGGTTCTGGATGCCATTCACAATTGCCGTACACTCGCGCAAGCGCGGCCCTAAGACGGGATGTGCGAGGTAGGCTGCAGCCTCTTGAAGCCCGCTGATTGCATAGCGCGCAGCGGTGGAACTGAAGCCGAGGCCGGCAATTTGCGGAAAGATGTACCACATCCAGTGCGAGCGCTTTTGTCCGGCTTTTAGTTCGGACCGGGCTTGCTCATAAGTGGATTGCTGGGCATCGATAAAGCGCTGCAGGTTAAACGTGTCTTGGTGAAGAACTTCTCGATCTGCCATGAAATGGGCCCTCATCCCAGAAGTGTGCTAAACGGCCTGCCGGGTAGCCGAGAGCATCTCGCCTTCCAGGTCGAAGGCCTCGGCCAGGAGCTCATAAGAGCGGACTCGTGCGTTATGGTCGTGAACGATCGTGACTACCATGATCTCGTCAATACCAAGAGCCTCGGCCATTGCTGTCAGCTGCCTGCGAACCGAGCTCGGGGTACCAACGGCGTAGCGCGGCCACTCCTCACCCTCCGGGAACCATTGCCGAAAGACTGCTTCCGGAATGGTGGCGAGTTCAGCGACCGCCTCCTCGGGCGGAGCAACGGTCCGCAAGTCTCCCTGGCGGATGCGACGGAAGAGCAGCCGGGCGCTACTTGCCAGGCGCTCCGCTTCGGACTCGGTCTCCGCGCAGATAACGCCCATTGCGAGCATCGCCTGGGGATACGATCCGAAGTCGGAGGGACGAAAGCTTTCTCGATAGGCGGTGATGGCTTCTCGAGTCCGGTTGGGATCGATGAAGTGGGCGAAGTTATAGGGCAGGCCGAACTGGGCAGCGGCCTCGGCGCTCCACAGGCTCGATCCCAGTAACCACACCTCCGGAGTTCCGGGCATGTCCGGCGAGAGATGGATCTTGCTGAACCGATGCTCGGCGGGAAAATCCTTGTGCAGGAATGCCAGCAGCTCTGTCAGCTGCTCAGGAAAGTCGTCCAGGGGCTCTTTTCGGTTGCGGCGCAGCGCATAGGATTCCAGTGGGCTTCCTCCGGGCGCGCGGCCAATGCCCAAGTCGATGCGCCCTGGATATAACGCATGCAGCACACGGAAGGTCTCAGCCACTTTGAAGGCGCTGTAATGGGGCAGCATGATTCCGCCTGATCCCAGGCGGATGCGGGAGGTCTCACTGCCGACCCGGGCCAGCAACAGCTCCGGCGCCGGGCTCGCGAGCACATCCATGGCATGATGTTCGGCAATCCAGTAGCGATGGAAGCCGAGCGCATCTGCGTTTCGCGCCAAGTCGATCGTGTTCTGGAGCGCATCTGCCGGCGTCGAGCCTGACGAAACCGGTGATTGATCGAGCACTGAAAGCTTCAAATCGGCCATTGTTTCACTACTCCCCATCTAAAACTCTTCCTATCATTCGATGCGGAGGCAACCGGGAAAGAAGCGGCCGCCCAGGAGTAGGGGGAGTAAGGGTCGGGTGTGACAACGGTCACTGACGCGGTTCCAGTTCGAATTGATACTGAATACGACTGGAGGAAGTGACCCATGAAAAACTCTTCCGAACTCGCCACGCTAGCGGCTATGGCTAATCCTAGCCGGATCCTCGTCGCCACCGATCTCACCGATTGCGACTTTCTCGTCCCGCATGTGGTTGGGCAGGCTTTAGCCAACCATGCGCACGTAACCCTGATTCACGCCATCGTTCCGTTGAACTCCTTCCCGCTGGAAGCCGGCGCGACTCCGTACCCGGAAAGGGACTCAATTGACCGGGAGGCCCAGACTATCCTGTTGCACATGGCGCATCAGATCCGCGCACATGGCATCTCCTGCGATGTGGAGGTGAAACATGGTTTTGCATCGGATGTCATTCGCGAGGAGTTAAGCAGAATCGGCGCCACGCGGCTGATCATGGGCACACATGGCCGCGGCAAATGGGGCCAGTTTGCCCTCGGATCGGTCGCCAAGGAATTGCTGAAGATGGTCGACGTTCCGATCTTCACCATTGGTCCGCATGCGCTGACGCCCTCGGTGCAGGCAAACCCGCACCGGATCCTGCATCCGGTTTCGCTGGTTGGCCAGGACAATCGATCGATCGCAATCTCGACGGAACTCGCGCGCACGTATCATGCGGAACTCACCTTGCTGCATGTCATGAGTCCTGACGTGGGACGGGCACATAACTCGGAACGCACTCTTACCTGGGCCCGGCACGCGCTTGAGGCGCTCATTCCTAAAGGTGCAGAGCTGACTCCGCCAGTGCAGACCATTGCGACTTGTGGAAGTCTGGTAGACGAGATCCTGACTACCGCCGCAACGAGTAAGGCGGACTGGATCGTTCTTGGCGTCGACGGCGACTATCCTTTCTGGTCATTCAAGGATGCGACGGCGTACAAAGTGCTTGCATCGGCGACATGCCCGGTGTTGACCATTCGGCACGTGTCCCGAGCCGTAGCGACGGAAACTATCGCCGACGAAGCCACGCATGCTCCCGCGGCGACAGTCCTCGCTTGAAGAATTCAAGCTTACTAAGGACCGCCGAGCAAGCGGAGCGAGCGATAAGTAGACCAATGCGGAAGCTATGCGGCTACAAAAACAGCCGTATAGTTTCTGCTAGCTCAATACTCTTCGAAGGAGGATAATTGGAACACCTCTGGACGAGGGCCCTTATGACGTCGTTCAGCTCGAGACCGCACATCGAGAACTGCACGGATTGCGACCAGCGATCGCTCCGCCTCTTCTGCAACCTCAACCAGGAGGCTTTACGGAGTTTTGATCAGATTGGCACTCATTTCACCGTACCCGCGCGAACCATTTTGTTTGAGGAGAGCCAGCAGGCAAATGGAGTGTTTGTCATTTGCTCTGGCCAGGTAAAGCTTTCAACCACCTCGAAAGAAGGCCGGACGATGATTTTACGGATCGCCGGTCCGGGCGACGTCCTAGGACTTAGCGCGACTCTAAACAATATCGCCCATGAAGTTACCGCAGAGAGTATCGGGCCGTCCGCTCTCAAGAGCGTACACCGTCAAGAATTTCTTCACTTTCTCGAAGAGCACGCGGAGGTCGGGGAGAAGGCCGCGAGGTCGCTGGCGAAGGAGTATCACGAGGTTTTTCTGGACGCTCGCCGTCTGGCGATTTCAGGATCTGCTGCCGGTAGACTGGCGCAACTGCTAGTGGAGTGGGCGAACACGGCAGCGTGCGGCAAGCCCGAGTTGCGGTTTACCATGGCGCTCACTCATGAAGAACTCGGCAACATGGCCGGGACCTCACGCGAGACCGTCACCCGTCTTCTCAATCAGTTTGAACGCGACCAACTTATTGTTCGTCGCGGTTCGTCTCTTACCATTATCAATTCTCCGGGTCTCAGCAAACTGGCAGGGTAAACGTCGTCAAAGAACGACTCCAGACCACTTGCTCGACTCATGATTTCCGAAGTACTGGCAATGGAGATCTTCCATGTCCGTCATTGGATTGGGTGCAGTTGCGCGAGAATTCAGGAAGCCTCTATCTCTGGAGCAGGTCGACTTCGCCGATCCCAAAGACGGTGAGGTCCTGGTACAGATTCGCGCCACCGGAGTTTGTCACACCGATATCCATGCAATCGATGGTGACTGGCCGGTCAAGGCTATGCTGCCGTTCATCCCCGGCCACGAAGGTGTTGGCGTCGTGGCGAAGACAGGCCGCCTGGTTCGTGGAGTTAAAGAAGGCGATCGAGTTGGACTGCCCTGGCTTCGCGCCACCTGCGGGGAATGCGAATGGTGTCTGATGGGATGGGAATCTCTCTGTCCGCGGGCTAGTTATGGCGGCTACTCCGCCAATGGCAGCTTTGCCGAATATGCGCTGGCTCCCGCTGCCTATGTTGGCCATATCCCGGCTTGTTTGTCCGACGCGGAAGCAGCTCCCATTCTTTGTGCGGGGCTCACCAGTTGGAAGGCGCTTAAGGAAACGGAAGCGACTGCCGGGCAGTGGGTCGCCATCTCCGGCGTTGGCGGCCTCGGACAGCTGGCCATCCAATATGCCGTTCACATGGGCTTGCATGTGATTGCTGTTGACATCGACCCGCAAAAGCTGTGGCGCGCCAAAGACCTCGGGGCTGAAATCACCCTCGATGCCAAAGAGCAGGATGTCGCGCAGCTGGTGCAGTCACAAGTCGGGGGCGCTCACGGCGTGGTGGTCACCGCGGTATCGGCGACTGCATTTCACCAAGCAATCGGCATGACGCGCCGCAAGGGCACCTGCGTCTTCGTGGGCTTACCTCCAGGTGACTTTCCTGCGCCGATCTTTGATGTCGTTATGAAGGGACTTACCATTCGGGGCTCTCTTGTCGGCACTCGCGAAGATCTTCACGAGGCGCTTGCGCTTTGCGCAGAAACGACGATTCGCTCTCCAATCACTACTCAGCCTCTTTTGACGGTGAACGACGCACTCGATCGATTGCGAGCCGGGCAAGCTGAAGGCCGTATCGTCCTCACCATGTGATCCATCCTCTGTCGATACGCGAGGTGAGTGACCTCTATCACAGCCGTCTGCTCTCTTTCCGATCATATTAATGAAGGAGGAGACCCCGTGATGAACACCACAGGCCTGAAGTTCAAAACCATCGCCGTTGCTACGGATCTAAGCGAAACGGCTTCGTCCGCGTTGCGATATGCCCAGGCAGTGGCTCGCCAAGAGGCGGGGACGCTGGTGGTCATCCATGTCATCGACCCGGTCGGCTATGCCTTTCCAGAAGGCGCGCCTGCTTTCATCGATGCCAACCAGGCGGCCCGCGAGGAATTACAGAGGATCGAAGAAGAGACCCGCCGTCATGGCATTCCGATTCACTCTGTCATCGAGACAGGGATGGTTTATGAGCGGATACTGCAGGCGATCAAAGATTATCGCGTCGACTTGCTAGTGCTGGGAACGAAAGCGAAGACGGAGGCGGGAAGAGCGGCCCTGGGCACCGTGGTGCGCCAACTGCTCGGCAAGGCCCCGTGTCCGATTCTCGCCGTACCGCCGGATGCCGACTCTTCGTTGGCCTGTGCAGGAAGTTGGCGAAACGTACTCGCGGCTGTCGACTTCTCGGCGGCCTCAATCTCTGCGTTGTTGTGCGCGCACCAGATGGCGCATAAGCAGTTGACTGCTCTCCATGTAGCACGGTGCCGAAGCGAACACGAGTGTTCACGGTGCATGGAAAGACTACGCCTGCTGGCGCCGTTCAACGAGTTCCGGACCGTGCCGGTTGAGCATATCGTCAAGTCCGGAGACGCCAACGAACTGATTGCCGATTATGCGCGTATCGCTCACGCCGATCTGCTCGTCCTCGGAGCCCCTGGTAAGGTCCTCTCGGATGAGGATTTTTCCTCCAGCACTGTACTACAGGTGATTTCGAAGGTGACATGTCCGGTGTTATGCGTGCCTGCCGGCAGAGAGGCGGCCCGTTCCGAATTCATTCGCGAAGTCGCCTTCGCCGGCTGACGGTTGCGCGCGGGAAGTGGTGACGGTCTAGACGGCAACGACACCTAGTTCTTTCAGCAGGAAAGCATAATCGAACGCGATCTCCTTGAGGTAGTCATAGCGGCCGGAGGCCCCGCCATGGCCTGCGCTCATGTTGATATGGAGCAACAACAGCGAGTCATTCTGCTTGAGTGTTCTCAGCTTGGCGACGTACTTTGCCGGCTCCCAATACATCACCTGACTATCATTTAAGGAAGTCTTGACTAACATCGCGGGATAACTCCCCGGCTGCAAGTTATCGTAGGGGGAGTAACTAAGCATGTATTCAAACGCAGCGGGCTCATTGGGATTTCCCCATTCCTCATATTCGGGAACAGTAAGGGGAAGGGATGCGTCGAGCATAGTATTCATTACATCGACAAAGGGAACGTGGCTCACGATCGCGCGGAATAGATCAGGGCGCAGGTTGGAGACTGCGCCCATGAGCAGACCGCCGGCGCTGCCGCCTTCTGCCGAAACTCTTTGAGGATCGCCGTATCCCCGCGCGAGCAGCACCTCGGAGGCCGCAATGAAATCGCTGAATGTGTTCTGCTTATTCATCAACCGGCCGTCGTCATGCCATGATTTGCCCATGTCTCCCCCACCGCGAATGTGAGCGTAGGCCAGGACAAAGCCGCGATCGAGCAGGCTGAGCCGATTACTGTTAAAGCCGATCGGCAGCGAATATCCGTAAGATCCGTAGCCATATACATGAAGAGGATTTGTTCCTTCCCCTTTCTGGTCGCGGCGATAGACCAGTGACACGGGTACTTTGGCGCCGTCCTTGGCGGTCGCGAAGAATCGCTCTGATCCGTATAGCTCACGATCAAAGCCGCCGGGGATTTCCTGCTGTTTCAAGAGCGTCGATGCGCCGGTCGCCAGGTCATATTCATATACCGACCCAGGAGTTACCAGCGACTGGTAGCTGTAACGATAGTTATGAGCGTCAAATTCGCGGTTGGTATGCGGATGCGCGCTATAGACGGGTTCTGGAAAGCGAATCTCTTCAGAACTTCCAACCTCGGAACCCGCACCCGCGAACCGGACTACACGCAACGACGGCAAGCCCTCCGCGCGCTCGCAGGCAACATAGAACGAGGCAAAAAGATCGATATCTTCGAGCATCACTTCGGCGCGGTGGGAGACCACTTCTGTCCAGTTGGTTTGTTCGAGAGAATCGACGGGTGCGGTCACGAGACGGAAGTTGCGACCTTTGTCGTTCGTGCGAATGTAAAAGAGGCCATTGCGATGGTCGGCATAGTATTCGATATCGTCTTGGCGCGGGGCGATCAGCCGCCATTCGCCAGCAGGGTCGTCCGCGGAGAGAAAGCGCTCTTCACTCGTCGTATGGCTCGCGGATTCGAGCAGTAAGTACTTCCCGTCCCGGGTCTTTCCGGCGCCGATGTTGAAGCGCTCGTCGGTCTCCTCGAAGACCAGCGCATCCTGGTCATGGCTGGTGCCCAGCAGATGCCGATAGAGTTGAAACTGGCGCTTCTGCTCTTCATCCTCAACGGTATAAAAGAGGGTACGATTATCGTTCGCCCACTCGATTGAACCGACCCGCTCCGCATGCTCCCCAAGCAACTCGCCGGTGCGCAGGTCTTTGACTCGAAGCGTGTACTGCCGGAAGCCCGTGGTGTCGGTGGAATAAGCGAGCAGGTTGCCATCATCCGACACCGTGAAACCGCCGATGGCCATGAAGGCCTCGCCTGCGGCAAGCTCGTTCACATCGAGGATGATCTCTTCGGGGGCATCGATCGAACCCTTTTTCCTGCAGTAGATCGGGTACTGCCGAGTCTGCTCAGTACGGGAGTAGTAGAAATAATCCCCTTCACGGAAGGGCACCGACTGGTCCGTCTCTTTGATATGACTCACCATCTCGGCATACAAGATCTCGCGGAGTGGTTCGGTCGACTTCATCACCGAATCGGTGTAGGCGTTTTCTGCCTCCAGATAGGCAAGTACTTCAGGGCTGGTTTTCTCCCGCAGCCACGCATAGTCATCGATCAGGGTGCGGTTGTGGAGGGTGGTTTCGGTGCGTTCAACACGGGCAACGGGGGGAGCAGTCTGGAGCAGATTTGTTTCAGTCATCATCTATCAGGATATCGCAGAGGAGGCGCGGGGTTGAAACCGTTAGCGCACTCCTTCCTTTGCCAGACAAGGCCGCTGACCCGAACTGCGGGTCCGCGATGGGCCGGGAGTTAAGTGGCGGCTCAGCCTTTCACGGATCCTTCCCCATGAGGTAGGGACGTCAGCCTCAGAGACGTCAAGTCAGCTCCAAGGCGTCAAGGCGAAGAAAGCCTGACGAACTGTTCGCGTTCGATCGAGTAACAGACTGCGCCGGCTTCTTCCCCGAGACCGGCTGGGTGCATGCCACATTTCTGCATGACTCGTAAGGACGCAGCGAGATGCGGATAGGTCTGAGCGCGGATGCGCCGCAGACCGGAGTGAAACAGATGGCCGAGCAGGGTGCGCGCAGCCTCTGTCGCGCAACCCTTGTTTTGCCACGGATCCAGAATGCCGTAACCGATCTCTGCCTCATCGGCGCCAAGAGGATGCGACCCAAGCGACCCGATCAGGGTCAGGGAATCGCCTTCGCGCAGAAGGACGTAGCGATGCCAGCCGATGGTGTGGGGGTAGTTGCGAAATTGCGCGCGCATGAAGCTGTAGACGTGGGGCTCCCAATCGCTGTTGGGCCAGCTGGGAGGAATGGCAGCGTCCAGGAAGGCTCCGAGATCCTTAGGAAAGCTTTCCTGGATGTCGAGAACCGCAGGCGTGATCGCGACCAGCCGAAGCCGTGCTGTATGAAGATCAGGGATTTGCAAGGAACCCCCTCCGTATTCCTGTTAAGCACACCTATATCGAGGTGAGCGGCGCAGTTTGGCCGCTGGACCGAGAGCGTTACTTGACGGAGACAGTCATAGGCGACAAAGAGCGGCGACAGAGAGCGGCGACACGGACAGGATAGCAGAGCATGCGGTTTGGAGAGGAAGCGGCTTCTTATCGCAGCAGTAATTGTTCGTTGATGGTGAACACCCGCCGGGTCACCAGATAGCTGCAGACCAGGCAGGTCAAGGCAGCCGCGGAGAAGATGGTCGTGAGCACAACGAACTGGTAGAGGGCTGCGTATACCGGCGATGATCCGGAGAGCACCATACCGGCCATGATCCCCGGAATCCAGACGATGCCGAGCGATTTGACATTATCGAGGGAGGGAATCAGGCTGGCCCGGTAGGCGGCCTGAAGGTAGCGGCTGAGCGCCACGTCCGGAGATGCGCCGAGCGCCAGTGCGGACTCGATTTCCCCGATGTGGCTGGTGACTTCTCCGCGAAGGCGGTCCAGGAAGATCGACTGCATGTTCATCGTCTGCGCGATCACCATGCTGCCGACGGGCACGATCATGGCTACCCTCAGAGGAATGACGCCGACTAAGGTCATTATCAGCAAGACACTGCCAGCACCGGAGAAGATCGAGATCAGCGCGAGTGTAAAGGCGCGCGGAATACTCTTGGCACGTCGCCGAACGATGCTGGCCGCGGCCAGCATCATGCCCATCAATACCAGCAGCGAGGTCCACTGCGGCCCGTGGAGCATCCATTCGAGAACGGCGCCGACGGCCAGGATCTGGGCGATGCCGCGCAGCTGAGCGAGCGGCAGCTCGGCGAGCAAGCTCACTCCTCGCCTGCGAACCAGTAGCAAGACGATGAAAGAGAGCAAGGCTGCAATGGCACATTCGGCTATCCCTCGCGCCAATTGAGAGGGAAAGAAGCGCTCAAGCATCTCGCAACTCCCTACTTTTCGCGACGTCGGCTGCGGTGGTGGGGGCAGCCGACGGCAAGACTTCAGCCGCCGGACCAAACTTGACGATTCGGCCCGCTTCCAGCAGCAAGACTGAATCCGCCATGCGAGCAGCCTGGGCAGCGTCATGGGTAACCCAGACACAGGTCAAGCCGCGCCGGCGGATCAGCGATTCGAGCAATGTCTCCACTCCTTGTTTACTTTGTTCGTCGAGCGCCGACGTCGGTTCATCGAGCAGGAGCACTTCGGGCGTATTTGCCAGGGCGCGGGTGATTGCAACCCGCTGCGCCTCTCCACCAGAGAGCGTGGCTGAATCCCGGGCGCCGTAGCCAGCTAGTCCGACCTGTTCCAGGAGATCTTCAATCTCGCGATCGGTGATGGTGAGACCGTGTTGCATTGGCCCGAAACGGACATTCTCGGCGACTGTCCCGGGAAACAGATACGCCCGCTGCATGATCATCCCCACGCGCCGGCGCAGGGCACGGGGTGGCAGCGATCTGTAATCCTGACCATCGAGCAGGATCATGCCGCTGGTAGGCTCGTCCAAGCGATTGAGTAACCGCAGCAGGGTACTTTTACCCGCACCGCTCGGCCCTAAGACGCCGAGCACCTCAGCCTTTCGCACTTCAAAGCTGATGTTATCCAATAACAATGTCTTCGCTGCGCCGGGCAACTCCCGCCCTACCGCTTTGCATTCCAACTGTTGATCGATAAAGCTCATGCACTCTCCGTGAGTGTACACGGAGTGAACCGAGTGCCCGTAGCTCAAGAAAATGGCATCTTACCCCAACGAGGAGTAACCACAATGACCTTTCGGAACCGAATGTGTACCAGCCTTGCGACCTTCTCCAGCGCAGTTTTGATTTGCAGCATGGCCACGTTCGCGCAGTCTTCACCGGGATCCATGCAACAACAACCTGGCGCCACCCAACAACCGGGAAGCTCCCAGTCTCAGCCTGGCGCGATGAGTCAGCACCCCGATATGAACTCCGGCTCCAGTACAGCCCAAGCACCCGCCATGGACAAGATGTTCGTGCGGAAGGCCTTAGAGGGCGGCATGGCGGAGGTGCAACTAGGCCAACTGGCATTGCAGAAGAGCAGCAATGACGACGTCAAGCAGTTTGCTCAGAAAATGATCGACGACCACACCAAGCTCGGCGATCAGATGAAGCCGATTGCCCAGCAGATCGGCGTCAAGGTACCGGATGGTCCGTCGAAGAAAGACCAGGCCACGATGGCCAGGCTCCAGGCGTTGAATGGAGATGCCTTTGACAAGGCTTACATCAAGGACATGGTGAAGGACCACAAAACAGACCTTAGCGAGTTCAAGAACGAAGCCCAGAATGGCACAATTCCTGCTGTGAAGGATGCGGCAAATCAGGGTTCGCAAGTGATCAGTCAGCATCTGCAGATGATCGAGCAGATTTCGCAGAAGAGCGGTGCAATGGCGGCCAAGTAGCCGCGCTTGCCAAGAATTTGAGTATTTGTCGTCCTTGTTTTTTGCGTGTTGAAACTTGGAATGATCAAGAGGGCGCCCTTTCGTGGCGCCCTCTTTCTTTTGTCCCTGCGCTCCATTAGCTCATCTTCCTGAAGACGTGAGTACAATCGTTTTGATGATCGCACGACCTCGCACTGCCTTCGCTTACCGTCTACTCCTGCTGCTTCTCTGCCTTTGCGGAAGCTGCCTGGCTAATGCCGAGCGCGTTGAGGACCTACCCAAACCTACGAACTACGTCAGCGACTTTGCCGGGGTCCTCTCTCCTCAAACTCAGCAAGCTTTGGACGCCCTATGCGCCCAGGTGGATCGGCAGGCGAAGGCGCAGATCGCGGTAGTTACGGTGAAGAGCCTGGACGGCGAGCCGATTGAGAATTTCGCGACCGCGCTCGAAGACAAATGGAAGGTCGGCAAGAAGGGAACCGACCGGGGCATCATTCTGCTATTTGCAATTCAGGATCGAAAGTGGCGGATCGAGACGGGATATGGGCTGGAAGGGATTCTCCCCGACAGCAAGGTCGGCGTGATTGGGCGCTCGATTGTGCCTGCATTGGAGGCAGGCAACTATGACTCGGCGATCTCTTCGGCTGTGGTGCAGGTCGCGAATGTTATTGCCGCCGACGCCGGTGTTTCGCTACAAAATGCTCCGCGGCGCGGGCCGCCACAGCGGCAAGTGAAGCAGATCAGCCTCGGACAGTTGCTTGTCGGCGGGGCTGTCCTGCTGTTACTGCTCATCTTGTTTGCGCGATTTGCGCCTTCTGGTACGTTGGGCTTTTTGCTTGGCATGTTCCTCGGTGGCGGCTTTGGCGGAGGAGGCGGACGCGGGGGCGGCGGCGGAGATGGCGATGGTGGAGGCTTCGGCGGCTTTGGTGGAGGATCCTCCGGCGGCGGCGGCGCTTCTGGAGACTGGTAAGATTAGGCAGAAGTGCCGACAGTGTCATGTGCCGGAATTCAGTTTTGTGGGCCTTTTCCTGATGTAAACGCCTGCCGAGTGCGGTCCTTCGCACTAGAGTAACTGTACTTCCGCTCTGGGCTGCTGTGAAAGAACCGGGTCTGAAGGCCTGGTAGGTACGAGGAGCGTTTGATGAAGCGTGGACTTTGGGTTGGGTTAGGACTTGTAGGCGTTCTTTTCATTGTTATCCTGTTGGTTTTCGGCAGCTATGTGAGCGCCAAGAACCAGATGGTCGCCAAAGATGAAGCCAAGAAAGCGGCGTGGTCCCAAGTCGACACCCAACTGCAACGGCGCGCCGATCTGATTCCCAACCTGGTCGCGACCGTCAAAGGTTTTGCAACCCACGAAGAAACGGTCTTCGGCGACATTGCCAACGCGCGCGCAGGCTTGTTGAATGCGCGAGACCCGCAAAGCAAGATTGCTGCCAACGGACAGTTGGACAGTGCGTTCGGCCGGCTCCTGGCCTTGTCGGAAAACTATCCTGAACTGAAGTCCAACCAGAATTTCCTTGCGCTGCAGGACCAGCTTGAGGGATCGGAAAACCGGATTTCCGTGGCCCGAAACCGGTATAACGCCGCCTTGCAGGACTACAACACCTTCATCCGCCAGTTTCCAAACAGTATCTGGGCCGGTATGGCCGGTTTTCAACCCGACAATGCCTATTTCCAGGCGAGTGAAGGCAGCAAAGTCGCTCCTACCGTAAAGTTTTAGGACGGCGGTTCATTGGCAGAGCAAGGCAGCTAATTCGCACTGTCTCAGGAATTTCTGCCGGGCGAAGGTGCTGGTTATTGGTTCACTGTTCTGATCTAGTCCAGCGCGGCCTGGCATACAGACCGGCGCGAAAAAATGGGGCGCCAAAGCGCCCCAGTCCGATTGAGTTGTGGCATAACATGCCCACACACCTATAAAAATAACGTCGAAACTGGATCGCTGGATTTCTGTGTAGCCAGAAAATCCGCACACATTTCGACTCTGAAACAGGAGCCCGGATCCGGCTGATTGGATCGGGGCCCTGTTCGCTACCGGATCGTCACCGTAAAGTTGGTCGAGGTGGTGATGGCGGAGTTCACGGTATCCGCAGCCGTTACCGTCACCGTGTAGGTCCCGGAGGGTGACGCCGACGAGACGCCTCCTCCACATCCAAGCCCAGCGCCTAAGGCTCCGAGCAAGAGAAGCGCCGTCAGCATTGGCCACCGCCGCCTGCGGAATCCTGGAATCCCGAGGAGGAAGATGCTGCCAAACGCGGCCGCTGCGCCTACGATGACCCGATTTCCTGCCGGGGCTTTTTGCAAGCCACTGTGTGGCGCCTTTCGGAGGTCTGCGGCAACCGTCTGGATGGTGATGCTCGAGGTTCCGGTGCCGCCGCTTGCAAGCGTTACGGATGTCGGGCTGATGGCGTAGTCTGCGTTCAAGCTTGACGCGGTCGCCGTCAGGTTGACGGTACCGGCGTATCCGCCGGTTGACGTCAGAGTGATGGTCGACGTTCCTGAATTACCAGGGCTGGCTGAGGGTATGGTGATGTTGCCTACCGCCAACGTGATTCCAGGGTTGGTTACGGTCAACGCGGCGGTTCCGGAGGAGGCGGCGAAGACTGCCGTTCCTCCGTAATTGGCGGTGATGGTGGTCGTCCCGACGGTGAAGCCTGCGCTGGTCGAGACGCTGGTGACGGTATAAGTGGCTGTTCCCACTCCGTTCGCTCCCGGCAGGATGGCGACTGGAGTTGGATTCAACTGAGTGGCGCCCGCGAAGAAGTTCAGGGTTCCGGCCAGTGCTCCGCCGGCGGGTGCTGTCACCGTGGCACTAATCGTCAGCGAACCGCCGAGCGGTACGCTCGCCGGACTCACGGTTACGGCAGTGGTGGTGGGCGCCGCGGCGGTTCCGGTGGCGACGGTAAAGGCGTTCGCGGTGCTGGTCGAAGCATAGTAATTGGTGTCGCCGGAGTAGGCCGCGAGGACGGTGTGCGATCCACCCGTCGCAAAGGTGGTAGTCGTGCTGGCGCCGCCGCTAGCCAGCGGTACCGCTGCGCCGAGGACTGTTCCATCCACGGTAAAGGTCACGCTTCCAGTGGGGGTGGTGGCGCCGGTGTTCGGCGTCACTGTTGCCGTCAGAGTGACCGTCGCGCCCACGGCGGGATTGGCCGATACGGCGACGGTGGTGGTGGTGCCTGCCTTCGTGGCTACAGAGGTGAAGGCGGTCGCCAGGTTGCTTCCATCGATGGAACCCAGCCCGGTGGCCTGATCATAGCCGGTGCCGGCCGAGTACCCGAAACTGCCGCTGCTCGGACATTGCGTTGCGCTCGCTGGGCCGGTTGGTGTGCCGGGAACGCAGGGCACGATATTGTTGCCGGTGGTGATGTCATGAAAGGCCGAGGCATAGGTGGTGGGGTTCGCCGCCAGAGTGTAGAGAGTGGGATTGATGTTGCCCAGGCCCTGGGGTACTCCCAGCTTCTGCTCGATTAAGGCGAGAACCCCGGCAAAGCTGGGCGCCGCCGCCGAGGTACCTCCGAAAGTTGTGGTGGTTTCATCGTCGGGAGAGCGCAGGTCGGAAAAGCGAAATCCATTGACGCAACTGGAGGTAAAGTCAGCATTGGTAGGGGTTGGATTGGTGTCCGAATCCGGGATGATCTGCGTACACACTAAATATCCGTCATGATCCACCGAGGCGTTGAGAGCGAGATCGGGAACGTCTCGCATACTATCGCTTGGAATCCCGGGAACCCCCGTCTGCCAGCTTGGCTTGGCAAAGAGGACGCTTGCGCCTCCTCCTCCTCCGGCAATTCCACCGCCCTGACTGATGTCGAAACTAGTGTCATTCCATGCCATCTCCGGAATGTAAGAGAGAGCGGAGGTGAGCAAATCGTTGGCGCCGGTGCCCGCCCAGTATTGATCGCCACCCAGGGAGGGGTTTGCCGCGGTCCCATCGCCGGTAAATTCGCTGCCGCCGAGAGCTGTCACAAAAGCACTGCTGCCGGGATAATCGACTGCCAGTCCGTTCACGGCGGAAGTAACCGGAGGATTCGCATTGCCTTCGTCGCAGTCCGACGCGCCGTCATCTCCGGCTACGCCAATTACTGTCTGGCCTTGGGCGTTTGCCTGCTGCAAGCTCGCTTCCAGGCTGGCGACCGACGCGGAGCTTTGCGCCGGCTCGCAGCCGCCGTAGCTGATACTCAAGATAGGAATCTGGACGCCATTGATCTTGTTGGCGATTGCATATTGCAGGGATGTAATCACGTCACCCGAATTCACAAAAACGATGCTGGCGTTGGGCGCGACTCCTCCGGACCACTCCAGGTCCAGGTCGGCCTCATTGATGTCCTGGTTCGTGAAGTCGTTGCCCGGGGTCGTATTCGGGACGGTAAATACGGTCGGATTGTTGGTCGGCAATCCGGCGTTGGACCGGAAGGTGGTGATATCGGACATGACGATTTGGGTCTGACCTATGATGCCGATGGTCTGGCCAGTACCGTTGTCGCCTGCCGTATAGAGCGGGTTCAAATCGTAGATGACCGCGAAGTCGGTGGGAGCGAGATAATGGGACCCGGCATCTGGAGCATTCCCACCTGAAGTGAACTGCGAATGATCGGTATTTGTTCGCGGCTTAAGCTTCACGTAGCGGGGCTTGAGTTTGAAGTCGTCCAGGCCTCCGACGCGGCTGACCGAGCCGACTAACGCGCTGGGTATCGAGACTGCACTTGCATTCGCGAAATGCGACTCCCCGTTCACCGTGTATCGATGAATCTGGGTGTGGAATGCCGCCTCTGCCAGGGCCGCGGTCCCACTGAAGAGGATGGAATTGCGGCTCTCCGCGACATGGTCTACGGTAAATCCCTGAGACTGCAGCCAGCTCGTTGCTTTGGCGATGTCCGCCTGGCTCATGCCGAACTGCGCCGCATACTGTTCGGTGGTAAGCCATTTCCGGTAGTTCGGTGAGGACGGATCCTGTTGCGTTTTGAGTAACGCAGTCAAGCTCGCCTGCTGTGCGGCCGAGGGCTTGAAGTCGAGACTCATGCCATGCAATTCCATGGAGGCGTTCACTGGGCCCTGATCGTATTTGGCTTGAGCCAGCGGGTGAGCCGTTCCCTGAAGGAGTGCCACCTTTCCGGCTTGTATCGGCTGAACGATGCGATCTTGGCTGGTTGACTGCGCGACTACGAAAGCGGCAGAGAATACAAGCAGGCAGAATCCCGCTAGACGACTGGAAAAGCTATGCATTACGCCTCATTCCTTCATTGGTTCTCACCACAGAGACGCCGACCGGCGCTCCTGGTTAGCAATCAGTAACCGTCATTGTGCCTCATGACACTGCGCATTTACTGAAGCAGCTTGCCATCTGTTGGGACGTAATCCTGAAAAAATAGTCGCGGAGCGCTTCATCTTTATTCCAGTCAGAAGCAAAGACACGCTACCGGCGGATGATGCTTTTCACAGCCGGCAACTACTTTGGGGAATTGGCAGCACGGATGGATGGGGGAGAATTCCGTGGGAAGGGAAGTATCAGTAGAACTGATATCTGAGACTGATGGCGAAGACTCCACTAAATCACCGTCGCGAGATTACTTCTTTTTCTTCTCAGACTTCTTCACCAACTGATTCAGCGAAGTCGTGTCCAGTTCGGCCTCGAGTGCGCCTTGCGCCTCGTGAAAGATCTTCGTCAGGGTCCCATTTAATTTGGCGGCGCCTTCACTGCTGACTCCGGATTCATTGAAGATTGACACGGGCTCAAGGGCGCGGTAGACATCGCCGAGCTTGATCGCCTTCCCCGGCTTGGCCAACTTCGAACCGCCGCTTGGCCCTTTTTGGCTGTGGACAAGTCCGGCTTGACGAAGCAAAGAGAGTACCCTACGAATGACGACTGGATTGGTGTTGAGCTTGCGCGCGATCTCTTCGGAAGTGTGCTGCACGTCGGGGTTGGCCGCCAGCAGGACTAAAGTATGAATACCGGTCGAGAATCGAGTGTTCACAGCCATGCGGTCACGCTAACACAGAGGCCGGTCATTCTGAAACACGCATTCGTAACGTAACCTGAAATAAAAACAAAGGTGATGCGGGATTGGTGCGAGGGCGATTCGATAAGTCGACTTAGATTTTTAACAGGAGCGAGTATAGATTGCGAATTCTTTTTGTAGGGGATGTCTTCGGCAGTCCGGGGCGCCGGATCGTCGGCGAACATCTACCTTCTCTTATCGAACATCACCGGATTGATCTGGTGGTGGTCAATGCGGAAAATTCGGCGGGCGGCTTTGGAGTCACTCCTGCAACCGCCGATGAGCTTTTCGACCTTGGCGCTCATGTGCTGACCACCGGTAATCACGTGTGGGACAAAAAAGAGATCATCGACTACATGCAGTCGGCGCCGGCGGAGAGTCACGACCGGCCACGACGGCTGGTTCGTCCGGCAAACTATGCGCCGAGCGCACCTGGCTATGGCTACTACGAGGGAGCGCTCGCCAGCGGTCAGGCTTATGCGGTCGTCAACCTGCAGGGCAAAGTTTTTATGAATACTCCGGAAGACCCATTTCGCACCATCGATAAGGTGCTGCAGGGGATTACCGCGAAGGTCATTCTAGTTGACTTCCATGGCGAGGCCACCTCGGAAAAGGTGGCGATGGGCTGGTATCTCGACGGCCGGGTGACTGCGCTTCTGGGGACGCATACGCATGTTCCGACTGCTGATGAGCGTGTCCTTCCGAACGGCACCGCGTACCAGACGGACGCCGGGATGAGCGGGCCCTATGATGGCGTCATTGGCGTTGAGAAAGAATTGGTGCTGGCCCGGTTCCTCACCGGAATGCCGGGAAAATTCGAACCGGCCCGGAATGACGCGCGGATGTGCGCCACGATGATCGAGTGCGATGGAGCGACCGGGCGCGCGTTTGCGATTCAGCGCTTCATGCTGGGGGAGTAGAGTTCAGCATCGCCTCTTCTATTGCCTGAAGATGCAAGGCGGCGCAGTCGAGATAAGGGAAGTCAATATTGGCCGGGTTGAAGATGAGAGATAAGTCAGTCCCGGCAAGAACGATGGCATCGACCTCTTCGCGTTTAACGATGGCGTGGGCGATCGATGTTAGTGTCCGGTGTTGCTCGGCAGTGCCGGTTTGCGTTTGCAGCAGGCTCAGGTAGGTTTTGTGGATCGTCTCTAATTCCTCGGGCTGAGCGGTGACGATTTCTACATCGCCGGCGAGGCCGTACAGAGCGCTTTTCATGACCGGCATCGCGCCAAAGACACTGATTCGTCGAATCTGCCTGGCAGTCACTTCGCGAAGCAGCGGATCAACGATGTTCAGGACCGGCAATGGTGAGATCGCCGTCAGCGGCTGCAAGCAGTAATGCGGAGTGACCGCCGGAATGATTGCAAACTCCGCCCCGGCGGCCTGCGAGCGCGCGATGAAGCCAGAGAGGTAAGCCGCCAATCCCTCCCGGTCGCCAGCCTCGACATAGGCAAAGACCTGCGAGGTTTGCGCATGGACCATGACCATGTCGAGCGTGCGCTGGTTCTGCTCGGCGGCGAGGGCCAGCTCCCGGTAGTAGTGAATGGCCGCTCCCACGCCCAGCCCGGCGAGCATGCCGAGACAGCGCGTCTTCTTTTGAAGAGGGTGTTGAACAGGGGGTTGCCGAGGGTGCTGAAGAGGGTGTTGCAGCTGCAGAGGTGGCGTCATCGCTAAGGCTCGGGATCGATCTCGTTGTCGCCTTCACTCTCGGCGTTGTTCTGCACGGGCCGAAGGAGCGGGAAGAGGATGACATCGCGGATCGACTTCGATCCGGTGAGCACCATGGTCAAGCGGTCGATGCCGATGCCTTCGCCGGCAGTGGGGGGAAGCCCGTAGGAGAGGGCGCGGACGTAGTCCTCGTCCATCTGGTGGGCTTCTTCATCGCCGCGTTCGCGCTCGGTGAGTTGGGCCTCGAAGCGGCGGCGCTGGTCAACGGGATCGTTCAACTCGCTGAAGGCGTTACCGACTTCAAAGCCTCCGATGTAGAACTCGAAGCGCTCGACCCAGTCGGGTTCATCGGGCTTGACCTTGGAGAGCGGGGAGACGGCGAGCGGGAAGTCGTAGATGATGGTTGGCTGGATGAGTTCTGGTTCAGCGATAGTCTCAAACAGGTCAGCTATTGCAGCGCCTAAAGAACGGAGGCCCTTTTCGAGATGCACACGATTGTGCTGCATAGCTCCAGCGATCTCCATTGCGGTGCGCGTCCTCGAGAGATTTAGATAGTCGGGATTGAATTCCGATGCGTAAACAGGCTTTGATCCGTGCGGCCTAGGAGTTGCCTCCAGTAGCTGGATAGCTCGGGCTAGTAGATCATTGAAGTTGCCTACCGTGGCAAAATCACTTGGCTTCGGTTTCTCGCCCGCATCTGAAGGCCAAAACTCTCGGATCGCCTCCACCATGGAAAACCGCCGCCACTTTCCCAAATCGACGGGCTTGCCATACTGATCCAGCCTTGGCATGGGCTTTCCCTCTTCGTCGTGTTCGCCCGAAGGCGCGATCGTCGTTCCATTCACTTCTGTAGCAACGAAGGTGACAATCTCTTCTGTTAAATCCATCAGGTCGTGGTAATTTGCGTAGGCCTGATAGAACTCGAGCATGGTGAACTCGGGATTGTGCGAGGTGGAGATGCCTTCGTTGCGGAAGTTGCGATTGATCTCGTAGACGCGGTCGAGTCCGCCGACGACGAGACGTTTGAGATAGAGCTCCGGGGCGATGCGGAGGAACAGATCCAGATCGAGCGCATTGTGATGGGTGGTGAATGGCTTGGCCGCCGCGCCGCCGGCGATCGGCTGCATCATTGGCGTCTCGACTTCGATGTATCCACGTGCGTCAAAGAATTTCCGCAGCGCGCGCAGCACCGCGGCGCGCTTGACGAAGACTTCGCGTACATCGGTGTTCATGAATAGATCGACATAGCGCTGGCGATAGCGAAGCTCGGTGTCGGAGAGGCCGTGAAACTTCTCCGGCAACGCCAGCATCGCTTTTGCGAGAAAGGTGATGGTTTCGACGTGAATGCTCAGTTCGCCAGTGCGGGTGCGGAAGAGATATCCGGTGACGCCAATGTGGTCGCCGAGATCGAGCAGCTTGTAGAGAGCGAAGCCCTGCTCGCCCACCGCATCGAGGCGAACATAGATCTGTAGACGTTCGCCGCCTTGCTGGAGGTGGGCGAAGCCGGCTTTGCCTTGTCCGCGAATCGCCATCAGGCGTCCGGCGACAGAGACATTCACGCGCTCGGCTTCGAGAGCTTCGGCGGTTGCGTCCTTGTACCCCGCCCAAATCTCGGGGATGGTGTCGAGTTCCTCAGGCTTTTCCGACTTGCCGTCCCACGGCAGGAATCTGTTGGGATAAGTCTGCTGCGCTAGGGCGGCGATCTGATTTAACTTTTCCTGGCGCAGGGCGAAGAGGTCGCCCTCAAATTTCGATTCAAACACTCACTTGCCTCACTTCATACATTTGGCGCCGGCGGTCAGGTCGCGTCGATGACGAATCCTGTGTGACTTCGACGACCGCGTTTTCATCGTCAATGATATAAACGGCGCGATAGTCGCCAATTCGAATCCGCCATTCCTCTTCGGAGTGGCGGAGCTTCTTGCATCCGGGTGGCCGCGGATTGATTGCTAATGCTTCGACACGAACAAAGACCTTTTCCATCCAAGGAGACGATAGTCGCTCAAGCTCCTTTAAAGCGCTGGGCTCGAGGCGAACCTCATAGATCTGCACGTAGCTTTCCGCTCTTCTTGAGGCGAGCCTTCACCTTTTCGATCGGAATGCCCCCTTTCGGCGCGGCGTTCTTGGGAAACAAGCACGTCCTGCAGATCCTCCCACAACTCGCCATGGATCGCCAGATCGATCTGCACCGCGACCCGTTTTCCCCGCTCATCGGTGACAATCTGAATGCCAGTCATGTCAACATTATGCCTCAGACTCAACATTCCGAGTTACTTGAAGGCGGGCACCGCTTTGGGCCTTCCCGAGAACCCGACCGACTGGCGCAGCGCGTCGGCATCGAGCAGCTTGCCATCGAGCATGACGACGCGGGTCTGGCGAAGGTCGCCAATCGTCTTTTCCGGATCGCCCTCGACCAGCGCCAGGTCGGCGGTCTTACCCACCTTGATCGAGCCGGTGTGCGCCTGCTGCCCGACGAGCGTTGCCGGGACAATGGTCGCCGAGGCCAGCGCTTCAGCAGGGGTGAAGCCGGCCTGCTCATAAATCTCGAGCTCATGAATGATCTCGATGCCGCTGCCATCGGTGCCTGCGATTATGGGGATGCCAGCCTGGTGCATTTTGGTGAGGATCTGGATCATCTTCGCCCAACTGGCGCGGTAGTCCGCGCGCGTCAGGTCTTTGGGCACGGCAAAACCGCCGGAGCGGAAGTTGCGCTCGACCATTACAGGAAGCGTTCCGACAAAGGGCGCATAGGCGGGTGAGAGGTCGCCGTTGTCGGGCACGTACAGCCCCTCAAACGCCACCATGGTTGGATCGGAGTAGATGTGTTTACTGGCCATGGTGGAGATCAACTCGGTCAGCGCGGGATCGTTGACATCCATATCCTTGGCGTATCGTCCGGGGGCCTCAAAGCGGCCGATGCCGTTATCGGTTGGCAGCACGCTCGCCGGCACCGCCTGCATCACGATCCAGTTGATGTGGGTGACCTCATCGTAACCATCGTTGACTGCTTCGAGCGTCCGGATCCCTGCCGGGATGTGGCCGTGGACATGCAGCCCGAGTTTGTGAGCTTCGGCAATCGTCGCGGGCAGCCACGCCGGGTTGAAGGTGCCATAGAACTTTACCCCGGTAAAGCCGTTTTCTTTTGCCTTGCGAACCAGCGCGATCGCTTCGTCCTGGCTGGTGGCCACATTCGCTACCTGGGCGGTGAACGGCCCTTTGCCGTCGATCAGCGAGGACGGGTAGACATGCGGGAAGAGCAGCTTTCCTTCGCCGGCGCGGGTGCGGCGGTCGATGGTCAACTTGTCGTTGTTGCCGGGATCGCGAACCGAGGTGACTCCCAGCGAGAGCTCTTGAGGACCGGTGTAATCATCGCCAACGTGCATGTGGCAGTCCCACAAGCCGGGGACGAGCGTCTTGCCTTTGCCTTCGATGACCTGCGCGCCGTCGGGAACGACAACGCTGCTCGCGGCGCCGGCGGCGACAATCTTGCCGGCGTTGACGATGACTGACTGGTCGTTGAGGAAGCGCAGACCATCGGCGTCAAAGACCTTCACATGGGTAAATGCGACCGCTGCCGGCGGGATTTTTGTCAGGTCCTTGGCGAGAACAGGCGCCTGCGCGGCCATGGCATCGGTCTGCGCCTGTTCTATGTGCTGGAGCTCGCCGGCATAGGCATCCGGCAACCACCCGATCCCGAAGGCCACGGCGAAGAAGTGATTGTTGGCATCGGTCCAGACGGGGACCGGCGTGTTGTTGAATCCAGTCACCTGCCAGAGCGTGATCGTGCGCCGATTTGTGGCTTGGCCGACCTCGAGCGTCGTCAGCCTGGTGGCGCGCGCCTCGCCGCCGGGCAGCAGCTTGAGCGAGTGGGTTGGCGTCGCCAGGAGTGTGTCGACGAACCAGGCCGTAACCTCCATCGGTCCGCCAAAGGGCAAATAGAAGCGGTTCGCGGCGTCTTCCGCCGATCCCTTGTCGATCGGGCTCTTCCAACTGGCTGCGCCATTGGCTAACACGAAGCTTTCGGCGGCGTCGCCCTGGGGTGTAACACCACGGATGGTCAGCGACAGCGGCGCGCCCGCGGGGCCGGGCTTGCCGTTCGACTCGAGGTCCCAGACCTGGCCGCGCAGGTTCATGCTTTCGCGGCCCATGTAAGCGCCGTCCGCGCCTACCCACATCCATGAGTCGCCATGCTTGCCGCCGGTGGATTCGATGACGTAGTGATGGGCATCAGCCGGCGGCTTTACCAATTGTTCTTTTGGGGTCTGGGCGAAGAGAACCGCGGAAACTGAGCAAAGGGCAGTAAACAACAAAAACTGGCGCATCGAACCTCCAGGATTAGAAACCAGGCCGACAGTACTAAAAACCATGCCGGTGATGGTACGCGGAGAGGGGATGCGGGGAAAGCGAAAAGATTTTGCTTCAGCGGGTACCGGTGGCCGCGTCGGGCGTTTTTCCCCGAACGGGCCATTTAGAATGGAAATCGCGCTTCGATGCCCTTCAACTCTCCCAATCCGGAACAGCAGCCGCAAAAAGGCGGGCTGAAGTCGCTCGTCCAGGCAGAGCGCCTGGTGCAGATCGCGCTGGTGCTCCCGATTGCGGTGCTGATCGGCTGGTTTCTTGGAGCCATGCTCGACCGCTGGCTGCATCAGCACTGGATCACGATCGTGGGCATCATCTTCGGGATGATTGCGGGCATGATGGAAGCGGTCCGGATGGCGCTCGGCGCTGGAAAGAGTGGCCGTCATTAACCCCAATCAGGCAGCGAACGACACCAACCCTTTCCTGAACTTCACCGACGCCGACCTGAGCGCCGCGCTCTTTCGCGCCATTCGGATGATTGGGATCCTGGCCTTGGTTGGTCTGCCGGTACTCTGGTTTTTCTCCGGCTGGCAGACTGCCTGCCTGTTTCTGGTAGGTGCGGCGATCTCCGCGGCTGGCGTCTATGAATCGCACCGCCTCATCGGGGTCGTCAACGCTCGTCTGGACAACCAGAAGTCGCCGCGCTCGACGAGTGTCGTCCTCGCCATGTTCCTGCTACGCCTGGTGATCGCCGGGGGCGTGCTATATGTTAGTCTAAGGTGTTTGCATGGCTCAGTTTACGGGGTGATCGCCGGGTTGGTTCTGGCGGTGATTGCCCTTTCCGTAGAAGCGGTCAAGCTGACCCGAGCATGAGCGCCATCCGTTCCACCACAAATTATGCATTCTCTCTTTGAATCTCTTACCCACTTGCTGAACTCGCTCTTTGGCGCCCCATTGTTGGCTCTGCTGACGACGATCGGCATTCATCCGGTCAACCCGGCGGCGCCCATCACCACCCCGTTTACGCTGGAGTTGGTGGTCGCCCTGGCGATGCTGCTCTTTTTTGTCGTGGCGCGCATGACGCTGAGCGTGGAGCGTCCCGGCCCGGTGCAGCATGTTGCCGAGATGATCAACGACTTCGTCAACTCGCAGGGCGACGCGATCATTGGCCACGGCTACGAGCCGCATGTGCCCTGGGTTACGGTGATCTTCCTGTTTATCGCTCTCTGCAATTGCTTCGGACTTTTGCCGGGGGTGGAGACTCCGACGTCGGTCCCCTACGTGCCGCTCGGCCTCGCGATTTTGACCTTCATCTACTACAACTGGAACGGTATTCGCGCACAGGGCCCGATCGGCTACTTCAAGCACTTCCTGGGGCCGGTCTGGTGGATTGCTCCGCTGCTGTTTCCGATCGAGATCATCTCCCATCTCGCCCGCATCATGTCGCTGACAATCCGTCTTTACGCGAACATGTTTGCCAGTGACCTGTTGACGCTGGTCTTCTTCTCAATGATTCCAATTGCGGTTCCGATCATCTTCCTGGGTCTGCACTTTGGCGTGGCGATGATTCAGGCTTATGTCTTCATGCTGCTGACACTCATTTATCTGTCGCAGGCGGTTTCGCATGAAGAGGAGCCCGATTAGCTTTACCAGTCTCTTCAACCGGAGGCGGCTTCCACTCCGGGACTGAAGCGCCGTTTAGCGTGAGGGCGCCAGCACGGTGAGCGTCAACCACCCACTGACGGCAATTCTTAAGGAAGCAGGAGAAACACAATGCGTAAGCTGCAATATCTATTCATGACCCTGTCGGCGCTGCTCATGGCGGTTCCGGCGTTCGCGCAGGATGCCGGTGCCGGCAGGCCTGCCAGCCTGGTGCCGATCGGCGCCGGAATCGGCATGGCCATCGCCGCTGGTCTGTGCGGCCTTGGCCAGGGAAAGGCAACCGCTTCGGCTACCGAGGCACTTGCCCGCAACCCGGGAGCCCGGGCTGGTATCCAACTGCTGCTGGTGCTCGGTCTGGCTTTCATCGAGTCCCTTACCCTGTTCACCCTGGTCGTGATCTTCCTGCGCGTCCAGTAGATACATTGGGCGAGACGACGAAGGCCTCCGGTTCGCCGGAGGCCTTCGTTTTTGCGCCGATCTACACGAGCTTTTCACTGAAGCGACGTGCGAAGGAACCAAGATTCTACGCGGTCGGCAAACGAACATCCTCCGCCAGCGCGCATCCAAAGGTGAGAATATTCCCATCCGGATCGCTCACTACAAAATCTCGCATGCCGTATGGTTCATTCGTCGGTTCAAGCTCGATCTTCGCTCCACGACCCCTAGTGAGGGTGCAATACTCATCGACCTCGTCCGCGAAGACGCTTATCGCCCCGCCGCCCACAGGTCGGTTCCACGTCGTGTGAACACAGAGGTGCAGATAACACTCGCCCCAATGCACACCTGCGTAAGGGCCGTATTCAAAGTCTTTTTCAAAGCCGAGTACCTCGCAATAGAAGTGGAGAGCGGCTGAGAGGTCTTTCACCTGGAAGACGGTCGCGGAGCTGGAGACCTTCATGGCGGCAGTATAGCTAGTTCGTCGCCAGATAGCCGTTCAGGCGTAGCCAGTCGGCGAGCCGGGCGGTCCATGACGAGAGCACCGGGTCCAACGGGGCCAGTCCAAAGCCGTGACCGCCGCGCTTATAGATGTGGAGTTCCGCAGGCACTCCGGCCTTTCGCAGGGCCAGGTAGAAATTCACGCTGTTCTCCGGAAAGACCGCTGCATCATCGTCTGCCGCGACCAGGAAGGTGGTCGGAGTTTCGGCGGTGACATGATGATCGTTGGTGAGTTCTTCGGTGAGGGCGGAGGGCGCGTTTTTGCCGATCAGGTTCTCGAAGGAAAACACGGACGCGGGACCGAGCGGCCCAATCACCGGGTAGGTAAGGACCATGAAGTCCGGCCGGCTGCTGAGGCGGTCGATGGGATCGCTGGCCGTGGCATCGCCAGCGTCGAAGTGCGTTCCCAGGGTTGAGGCGAGGTGACCACCTGCCGAGAATCCCCAAACTCCAATACGATCTGGAGCGTAGCCGTACTCCGCGGCATGGCTGCGTACCCAGCGCAGACCCCGCTTCGCGTCGTTGAGTTCAATCGGGTGGTGGTATTTCGGGCCGAGACGGTACTCGAGCATGAAGGCGGAGACGCCCAGGTTGTTCAGCCACTTCGCGACCTGGAGGCCTTCATGATCGGTCGCCAGGTGGGCATAGGCGCCACCTGGAAGGATCAGCACCGCCGTATGGGTCTCGTGTCCTGCCGCTTTCGGAGCGGGGAAGGCGGTGATGCGAGGCTGATCGGCAGGGCTTGCCTCTCCCAATGCACCTGGCGCCCCTTGAGGCCATAGCGGTACGACCAATGGTTTCGTCTCTTGCGCCACAGTCTGGGCAACGGCTGCGGCCGTGGCCAAGCAGGCCAGGAGCGGCAAAGCAAGCCTCCAACGCCGGTTCAACATGAATGTTCCTCTCCTCTTTCTGTCGCCACGATCTGTCGTCACGATTCGCGGCGGGGGTCTGGACGGCCAGCAGATCCGTGGCAGCTGGCAGCATGGTCATCGAACGGAGCGTAACACAGTTCCATTTCGGGAAGAGCCAAGCAGCCAGCGACGCGTCAATCGAGGAATGCGCTGTCATCTCCACCCGGGCCGCTATAGTCTGAGCGCTGCGGGAGAGAAGTCGCGCATGAGGCATCGATGGACATCCTCAAGCTTCATAGCTCGGGAGCCGATGTGGTCATCCTCCAAGAAGCCTTGATCGCAGCGGGATTTAGTCCCGGTTCGGTCGATGGCTCATTCGGACCGGGCACCGAGGCGGCGGTGCTGGCGTTTCAGAGCAGCGAGGGATTGGCCAGGGACGGGACGGCTGGTCCGGGAACTGCGCGGGCGCTGGGTCTTACTTCTATTCCTGAAATACCCTCGGCTATCTCCGGGGTGAACTCAGAGATTGTTTCGCACATGTTCCCGCTCACTCCCATCGGCAATATCAAAACGAATCTGCCGTGCGTCTTGAACGCGCTGGCGGAGGCAAGTCTCCAAGACAAGCTGATGGTGTTGATGGCACTCTCGACCATTCGTGCGGAAACCGAGTGTTTTCTCCCGATCAGCGAAGGCCAGTCGCGTTTCAACACATCGCCCTCCGGCACGCCGTTTGATCTCTACGACCATCGCAAAGATCTGGGCAATCAGGGGCCCTCCGATGGGGCCAATTATCGAGGGCGGGGATTCGTCCAGCTCACCGGGCGGCTGAACTACACGATCTTCAGCGGTGAGATCGGCCGCGACCTGGTGGAGGATCCGCAACTTGCCAACGATCCCGCCATCGCCGCGAAGCTGCTCGCGATTTTTCTCAAAGATCGAGAGAGCGCCATTCGCACGGCTCTGTCTACCAACAATCTGGCTCGTGCACGCCGCCTGGTCAATGGCGGAGAGAACGGACTGGATCGCTTCCAGAGCGCTTTTCAGATTGGGAGCACGCTGGTTGCCGCTTGAGTGCGCGCCGCGGGCGTTTAATTAGTCTCTCCAGTGAAAGGGTTGGTTTCGCGGGGCTTTGCGGCGGTCGCGTCGGGATGGTTTGGGGGTTGTTCGGGCAGTTGTTTCGAGGTCTGAGTCAAGCTGCCGGCGCTGCCGTTGAAGACGCGATTTGGATCGCCGGGAAGGATTTTATGATCATGAAGAGCTATAAAAATGCGGCGCTCGGTCTCGCGCAATGCCGCCCATTGCTGATTGGCCAGTGTTTTGAATTGGACCGGATAAATCACCTGGGAGCCCTTGATCGAGTCAATGCCAAGCAGACTTGGGTCGGCGAGGTAAACGTCGCTGTAAGCCGGGTCGTTGCGGACGCTCATGGCCGCGTCGCGGAGCACCTTCATAACCTCGTCGGGGTTGGCTGAGAAGTCGACGGCGACATTGATGGTGGGCAAAGAATAATCGCGCGTCAGGTTGGCGACATTGGTGATCTGCGAATTGGGGATGGTGTAGAGGGTCCCGTCGCCATCCCGGACCATGGTTTTGCGCAGGGACATGGATTCCACGGTGCCGCTAACGCCGGCCAGACGAACCACATCTCCTACGTTGTATTGGTCCTCTAGCAGGATCAACATCCCGTTGAGACAGTCTTTGACGATCGTCTGGGCTGCGAGCCCGATCGCGACCCCTGCGACCCCGGCGCTGGTGAGCAACGGCGCGAGATTGAAGTTAAAGACATCGCGCAGGATCTGGAGCGCCGCCAGGAAGCCGACGATGCCGATAGCAGTGGCGCGGAGCACGGATGCCATCGTCCTGATCTGCGAAGCTCGCGCGATGCCCCGCCCAGGATGCGATTCGGCGATCGCAACCATGCGGCGGGTCAAGAAATCGACGACCCAGATCAGCACCCAGGTGAAGATCAGAACACTGAGCAGCTTGGGTAGATCGTGTTGAAGGAATTCCTGAAGACTGGTAAGCCAGTCCTGGAAAACGTCGTGGAAGAACTGAGGAGTTTGTTGCGGAGCTCGAGCGGCGGCAAGGCTGCATGCGGAAAAGTTGAACAAACAGAGTCTCCATAGCAGGGAGGACGCGCGATGCATCTCCCTTTCCTATAATGAACCGATGCGGAGCCACGGAGGCAAGTTGCGATGGACGAGGCGGATGCTCTTCCCGGCGTTGGCCTCTCTGAGTCTTGTGGCTTCGGCTGGGAGTGGACAGCTTCCGGATTCTCCGCAGTTGCCGACTGGGTCATCGCAACAGCCGACCAACCGTGTGCCTTTTGGACAGCAGGGGCAGGATTCCAGTAATCAGGATCCATCGCTCCGTCATGCGATGCAAGAGGCTGCCGGGCGGCGCAATACAGACCGCCAGACCCGGATGGTTGCGGACACCAATCGCCTGGTAAAGCTGGCGGAGGAGCTTAAGGACGATATGGAAAAAGGGGGAACGAGCGGCACACTGGGACAGACCAAAAAAGCCGAGGAGATTGAAAAATTGGCTAGAAGTGTGAAGGATCGAATGAAAGCGGATTAGGAAGATCCCGTCTTAACCTACAATCCATGAACGCAACCATACTTGCACCGCACCAGCAAAGATTGGAGTTCGGCTAGTGAAGCGCTATTTGTACTATTGTCCCGCCTGCAAACTGAGGTTTCAAAACCAGAACTTCGGGTACGGATATCCGAAGCTTGACGCAGAGGGCGCGGCGCTGTGCCCATATTGCGAAACCCCGATGGAACAGACGCTGAGCGAGACCTTTCCCGCCGAGTGGATCGAGGAGAGGCCGAAGGTACAAACCGAGGACTCTCCTCCCTCTGAATAAGAGCAGATGAGGGGTTTACTGCTTGGTTGCAGTACTGCTAGAGGCGTCTTCCTTAGCGAGCTTGACCCAGGCATTTTCAAGCTTCTTGTGCACCTTCCCGATGTCGATGCCATCGTTATCACCCGGGGAAGTTTTGTCGTATTCCGACACTGACTGCTCCCACTGGGCGACCGCCAATTTCAGCCTGCCGGTCTTCTCGTAAAGGTCGCCGAGATGATCGTGCACGGTTGGATCGGAGGCATTGCGCTCGCTGGCGCGGCGCAGATTGTCTTCAGAGAGCTGATACTGGCCGAGCTTGAAATATGCCCAACCGAGGGAGTCGAGGTAGGCATAGTTCTGAGGTTCGGCTTTGACCGCCTGCTGAATCATGGACAAGGCTTCGTCGAGTTTCACGCCGCGATCGGCCTGCATGTAGCCGAGGTAGTTGAGTGTCATGCTGTTGCCTGGATCAATGGCCAGCACCTTCCGGAATTGGGCCTCAGCTTCGTCATAGTGCTTCTGGCGTTCGGCCAGAGCGCCACGCAGGAAGGCTATGTAGACCCTGTCGTCCTGTTTGGTCGAAAGCGGCTCGGCGCGATCAAGCTCGGCGCCGGCCTCGTTCCAACGATGAAGCCGGGTGTAAATGTTGGCCAGCGCGAGGTACACTTCACGGTCCTGGCTGGCTGCGGGGGCATCGGGAGCGGCAGGAGGGTTGGTGAGCAGTGACTTGGCCAGCGCGATACCTTCATCGGGCTTGCCGGTGTCGGCCAGCTGACCGGCGAGCATGAGCTGGATCTGACGATCTTTGGGGAGTTTGGCGGCTGCTTCGCGGGCGACCTCGGTCGCTTTGGCGTACTGTTTGGCTTCGCGGTAGGAGTCGACTTCGCCCTGGTAGCCCTGGACGGTGAAGTCGCCTCCCAGATCGAGCATCTTGTGGTAGGTGTCGGCTGCCTGCAGGGGCTTGTTCTGTTCGCGATAGAGCACGGCCAAGCGGTCAAGGAAGAAGGCGCGGGCGTTCTTTTCCGGATCAGAGTACTGGCCGGTCGAGTGTTCGGACTGATCGACTAGTTTCTGCAGGATGGTCGCGGCTTCATCGTGCTTACCGAGGGCCTCGTCGGCGAGCGCCTCGTTGAAGCTGATCTCGCTCAGCTGGAGCGGTTCCTGGGAGAGCGATTTGGCCTTTTTGATCGAGGCCAGCGATTCGTCATAGTTGCCCTGGCGACGCTGAATCTCGGCGATCCGGAGATAGGCGTTTGCATCCTGGGGATCGGCTGCGGCGATGGACTCATAAGTCGCCAGCGCGTCGTTAAGGTCATTGTCGTTCAGCAGCGCCTGGGCGAGGGAGCGCTCCGCATCGACATTCGATGGATCGAGGTCGACGGCGCGCCGGTAGGCGGCGATGGCCTTCTTCGGTTCCTTGTTCTGGTCGTAAGCGCCGCCGAGAGCGAACTCGGTGCGCGGGGTCTGATCGTCTTCGGGGATTGCGCTGAGCACCTGGATGGCATGCTCGATGTCACCTTGTTCGCTGTAGAGCCGGGCCAGATTCAAGACAACTTCTTCGGAGCTGGGATCGATCTGCTGCGCGGCCTTGAATTGTTCCTCGGCTTTGCCACTTTCATGGTTGACCGAGTAAAGCTGGCCGAGCAAGAGCCGGTCTTCAATGCTGTTCGGTTCGAGGGAGACGATCTTGGTGTACTCGGCGATGGCCAACTGCAGCACCTGACCGGACGGCCCGCTGTTTTGTCCGTCACCCAACGAGCGGAGATAGATCCTGCCGAGCAACTTGTGCGCGTCGAGGTTATTGGGGTCTTTCTTCAGCAGATCCTGGGCAGCGACGATTGCTTCCTTGACTTTGCCGGTCTTGAAATAGAGCTCAGCAAGTCCGTTGTTGAGAAATTGCGAAGTCGGATCGGCATTCAGCGCGAGTTTATATTCCTCGACCGCGCGGGTGGCATATTCGCTGCGGCCATAGGAAGTCGCCATGTCTTCATAGTCATGGGCCAGGGAGTAGTGATAATAGGCCGCCGCGCGATCGGGAACCTGCCGGTTGGAGGGGGCAGCAGTCGTCGATGCCGGTGGAGCCGAGGGCGCGGATGTCTGGGCTTGAGCCAGAGGCGCAAGGCTCGCGGATGCCACCAACAAAATCGGTGCCACCAGGCGGCGGAGGAAAGCCGGGTTCGCTTGGTTTATCGCAATCGTATCCATCATGGTGGCGGTTTCCTGGCGGAAAGTCTGAAGCGAGCGCTGTACCCCGAGTCTGCCTGATCGTGAGCGGCGGACCGGATTGGAGGATGAAAGAACGTTAAGAGTCGTGATGGTGCCCTCGAGGATCCTGACCGCTGGCTGCAGGTCAAGCTTCTCTAATCAGACGATTGTAACGTGGTTCTGGCTTCTTTTCTCGGCACACACGACTCCACCAGGTCGAGTTAGTTTCGATCTCCCGGGATCCCGTGGCGAAGGGCGACGGCTACGGGATCAGTGGCGGAAGTGGCGGACCCCGGTGAAGACCATTGCTATTCCCAGGCGATCCGCGGCGGCTATGACCTCCGGGTCGCGAACCGATCCTCCTGGCTGAATGACGGAAGCTGCGCCGGCGGCGGCTATCGCTTCGAGGCCATCGGGAAACGGAAAGAAGGCATCCGAGGCAACGGCGCTGCCGGCTAGCGGCAGGACTGCTTTCATGGCCCCAAACCGGGCGGAATCTACCCGGCTCATTTGTCCAGCGCCCACCCCGAGGGTTTGACCGTTCCGTGCATAGACGATCGCGTTCGATTTGACATGCTTACAAACCCGCCAGGCGAAGAGCAGGGAATCGATCTCGGCTTCGGTCGGCTGGCGGGTAGTGACCATCTTCAAATCGGCTGCAGCGATGCGGGCGCTGTCGGCATCCTGGAGCAGGAGTCCGCCGGAAACCTGCTTGATCACCCGGTCGATCGGGGCATTCCGTACGGTGATCAGACGCAGGTTCTTTTTACCGGCAAAACGGGCAAGAGCTTCGGGAGAGTAGCCCGGGGCGGCAATGGCTTCGACGAAGAGTTTGGCGATTTCCTCGGCCGCGGCGGCATCGACGACACGATTGATGCCAATTACGCCACCAAAGGCGGAGACCGGGTCGGAAGCCAACGCTTTTTGGTAAGCCTCGAGCACCGACTGGCCGATGGCAACGCCGCAGGGATTGGTATGCTTGATGATCGCGACGGCGGTCTGGTCGAACTCCTGAACGAGCTCCCAACAGGCGTCGAGATCAACCAGATTGTTGTAGCTAAGCTCTTTACCCTGAAGCTGCTCGGCGCCGGCGATCCCGGTGCCGCTCTGGTTACTGTAGAGAGCAGCCCGCTGGTGAGGATTCTCGCCATAGCGGAGGGGAAAAGCTATCGGGTAAGAGATGCGAAGGCTGGCAGGGAAGGGAGCTTCCGCCAAGTTGGCGAGCGTCACCGCGGCCTCAGGCCTGGAGTCGGAGAACTGTTCGAGAGCGTTCGCGATCGCCGTATCGTACGCCGCCGTGAGCGAAAAGGCGGCTTTGGCCAGCTTCCACCGAGTTTCCCGGCCGAGCGCTCCCTGGTTGGCTTCAAGTTCGGCGATGAGCGCCGGGTAGTCGCCGGGAGAGGTGACGACGGCAACGTCTTCGAAGTTCTTAGCGGCCGAACGAACCATCGAGGGGCCACCGATATCGATGTTCTCGATCACTTCTGCGAAGGTAGCACCCGGCCGGGCTGCGGTCTTTTCGAAGGCATAGAGATTGACTACGACCATGTCGATGGGCTGAATGCCGTGGCTCTCGACAGCGGAGCGGTGTTCGGCATTGTCCCGAATATGGAGGATCCCGCCGTGGACCTTGGGATGCAGTGTTTTGACCCGTCCGTCGAGCATTTCCGGAAACCCGGTGAGCTCGGAGATATCGAGAACCTTGAGGCCTTCCTCGCGAAGAGCGCGGGCGGTGCCGCCGGTCGAGACGAGCTCGACGCCATGATTGGTGAGATGACGCGCAAAGTCGACGAGGCCAGTCTTATCGGTGACGCTCAGCAGCGCCCGGCGAACCGGCTTCAGGCCGCTAGCTGCGGGGGTGGAAAGGGAAGGCGAGGAAATCAAGTAAAACTCCTTGAAAGATGCGCGAAAGATGCGACGAAAGTCATCGACCGTGCGTCAGGAGGAGAACTCCTGACATTTGTCATTGCTGACTTACCAAGGGTAGCCTAAGAAGACATGGATTCCAATTGGACGAATGGCCGCACCCCGAACCGTCCGGTGAGTGTACAACCCGAGATTTTACCTCCGCTGGCTGCAGACGCAACCATTCCAGGTCCGGGTGAAGCATCGCCAAGAACTCGCGGACGTTGGGCGGTGGCGCCGGCTACTTATGTTCTGGTGGGGATCAATATTGCGGTTTTCCTGCTGATGGCCTTCAGCGGCGTCTCGACCACCAGCCCTACGGTCTTGCAGCTACTACAGTGGGGCGCCGACAATGGCGGCCTGGTGCTGCAATACGGGGAATGGTGGCGCCTGGTGACGGCGACTTTCGTTCATGTGGGCGTCATCCACCTGGCGACCAATATGTGGTGCCTCTGGAATCTTGGTCTGCTGGGCGAGCCGCTACTGGGACCGATTGGGACGATCGCTGTCTACCTGCTCACCGGCGTCGCGGGTAACCTGCTTAGCATCGCCGTCAATCCCGATCTGCCACTCGGCCCTCAATCTCATTCGGTGGTGGGCGCGGGGGCATCGGGCGCGGTCTTCGGGATTGCCGGGGTATTGATTGTGCTGTTGAAGTCCAAGCTCCTGCCGATTCCGGAATACGAACTGAAGCGTCTCCGGAAGAGCGTTATTTATTTCGCGGCGCTGAATTTCATCATCGGCGCTTCCACGCTGCTGGTGCCGTCTTTGATTCGGATCGACAATATGGCGCACCTCGGCGGCTTTCTCAGCGGCCTGGCGCTGGGCGTTCCGTTAGTGCCGAGGATCGGTTCGCGCCGGGTGGAGTTTACCCGCCGGCAGTGGCTTTCCTTTGGCGGCGGAGTCTTCCTGCTGGCCTTGATCGCTTATGGAATCTATAGCTTCCACCGGTAGCTTTTTCGGCCGAGGGACGTGCCTTGGAGTGGGTGATCGAGGCAGTTCGGGCTGACCGGACGGGATCGATTTGGGAATAAAAGATTTATGTATACGTATGCTGGCTGCTTCCCGGCTTTGGATAGACGGCCCCCTCGTGGTACTCTTTAATTGCGCTCAGTTGTTTGGTTTGTGAGCCGTTCTCGCCCTGGAAAAGCCAGACCGCCTGCCACAGTGACTCCAAGCCCCTCAGCGTAATCGCTCGCAGATTAGATGTGCGTGGCGATGTGTGGAAGCGTCTGCGCTTTCCCGCAAAAGGCATCGTGCGGCAGAGCCGAGCCTGGGACGAATCTTCAGCCCCGGCTTTCTGAATTTCCGGCACTCCCTACGAAAGAACAAACTTTCTGTCACGGACGGATGAAGCCGTCGCGAGGCAGCAACTCGCGTCCCGGACCGGTCCCTGTCTCCTCCAAAGGAAGACGCGGAACCGAACGCCCGAGACCAAGGGATAACTTTGACTCAATTTAATGATTTTCAAATTTCTGCTCCGCTGAAGAAGCGTCTGGCCAGCTGTAACTTCACCATCCCCACTCCAGTCCAGGAGGGCGCCATTCCTCCAGCCCTCGAAGGTCGCGACGTCCTGGCGACTGCGCAAACCGGTACCGGTAAGACTCTAAGCTTCCTCATTCCGGTCATCGAGAAGCTGCAAGCGACGCAGAGCCGGAGCGCTTCGGCGCTGATCCTGCTGCCCACCCGCGAGCTGGCAATGCAGGTCGAGCAAACCTTTCGCACCCTGACTCAGGGCAGTTCGCTTACCGTCGCGCTTGTGGTTGGCGGTCTCGCGGAAGGACCCCAGATTCAAGCGATCCGTCGCGGAGCGCGGCTGATCGTGGCGACTCCCGGCCGGCTCGAGGATTACATCAAGCGTCGCATGGTCAAGCTCAACGAAGTACAGATTCTGGTGCTCGACGAGGTCGACCGCATGCTGGACATGGGCTTCAAACCGGCGATCAAGCGGATTGCTGGGGAACTGCCTGCCGACCGGCAGACGCTCTGCTACTCCGCGACTCTCGATGCGGCGATTAAAGAAGTCGTTCGCGACTACCTGAAGAATCCCGTTCGGGTGGAGATCGGTTCGATTCTGAAGCCGGCCGAGAATGTCCGTCTCCAGACTTTTGAAGTGACCTCGGACAAAAAGCAGGAACTACTCGAGCATCTCTTGAAGAGCGAGGAAGGCAGCTTCCTGGTCTTTGTTCGCACCAAGCATGGCGCCGAACGCGTCGCCCAGCGGTTGACCCGCTCGGGACACGGTGCAACCAGCATTCATGGCGATCGCACTCAGGCCCAACGGAGCGCGGCACTGAAGAGCTTCGCTAAGGGCGGCCACCGGATTCTGGTGGCGACCGATGTCGCGGCCCGCGGCTTGGATGTCGACCACATTGCGCATGTCGTGAACTACGACATGCCGAAGGTAGCCGAGGACTTCGTCCATCGCGTCGGAAGAACCGGACGCGCCTCGAAGAAGGGCGTAGCTTCGACCTTCGCGCAGCCGGACGAACGCGGCGATCTGAAGAAGATTGAGCGCGTCCTCAAGATTTCGATGGAGCGTTTTCGAGTGAAGCCGAATATGGGCATTGGATCGGCCACTTACCCGACTTCCGCGCACGCATAACTTGTAGCAGGTACGATCTACTTTGGCGCATGACTCGGAATCTGGTCATGCGTTTTTCTTTGCTTGAGCTATTTCGATCGTCGACGTCGGTACTCGCCTATTCGGCCGCAACCCGAGAGATGGCCGTCTCCAGGATCTCTCTGGTGAAGATAAGATCGGAGGCCTGGCGGGTGCGGCGGCGGTAGAGCGCTGTGGTCTGACAGAGGACCACGATGTCTTCGATCTCCGCGGGATTGATGGCTGATTCGAGCACCCGGGAGCGGAACTGATCTTCGGTCATCCCTTGAAGCCGAAATCCTTGCCGCTGCGCTTCTTTCAGGTAGAAAACCGCAACTTCGGCGAGCATCTGGCGAGCGTCCTCGGGGATCTCGCGATTGTCGCCGTGTGTGACCTCGGCTCCTGGGAGGGTGAGTTTGATCCCGAAGAGGTTGTCGAGATCGCTGTTGGCTTCGAAGGTCACGGTGGTGGCAACCACCAGCACATTCTGCCGTTCCGAGGTCGTCTCGATGAGTGCATCGAGTTCCGTCAGCACGTCGGGATCGCTCTCTTTATAGGCCAGATCGATGCGAGGCAAGAGCAGCATTACTTTCTTGGATTTATACCCGCGAACGATGCTCTTCGCCTTGGCCAGGGCGTCAGAATCGCGCGGGTTGTAGACAGTGACGAGGCGCTCCATCCCGGCCATCAAGGCAATGCGTTCGGCAAGGCTCTTCTTACCGCTCTGGATGGGGCCGATGATCAGCACTTCGTTGCCGATCTTCAGGTCTTTATATTCAGCGGGATTTCTGGCGCGGTCGATCAGATCGGCGATGCTGGTGATGAGCGCGTCCATCCCGGCCAGTCTCGGGTTGAGCGTATTGACGGGCACGTCTTCCAGGCTGAGATAGATCCGCTCCCGCCGCTTGCGGACTTCCGAGATGAATTCGATGAAAGTGGGCAGGGTGGCGATCGACCCGACGACCGTGGCGAAGACCAGGAATTCCTCTGTAAGCAGGAGCGCCGAGTCTGCCGATGCCGCTGGGTTGAGCATAAGTCAAGGATATCAGGAGGCTTATGAGCGGCACGCCAGAGGGCCGGGCGGCAATCGTATAGCCGCGCCAAAACCAATCCTTCTCATGGTTGCCGAAGTTACAAGGTAGATATCGCCTGAGTGCCCCGCCTATGCTCCTCGTACGAGCTGTACCTGCTTGTTTTCGTTCTGCGTTTCATGTCCTGCAAAGCAGGTTGTTACCCATTTTTCCGATCGCCGTCTTTGAGATACTATCTCCGGAATTTGGCCGTTTGACGGCCTCACCTTCGTCCTGATGCGCAGTCAAATACACCGGAAGACCGGGCTTGAACGGATTCAATGCCGGGTTTATTCTCTTGCCACCGAGCACTGCTGCATGCGGGGTGACTTATGAAGCGGCTCCTCTCTGTTCTGGCGTTGTCGGTTCCACTTTCCGCAACCGCGCAAGTTGGATCGCAGGTAAGTGACGCGACGGTTGTGGTCCGAGGCCTCGATGGCGCACCCCATCAACTGGAGGTTCCGAACCACCTCCCTGTATTCCAGGGTCATCTTCAAGTCCGGGAAGGCGGAGACCTCGAAAGCGTTGCGGGCTCCCAAGAAGGATGTCCGGTGCAGATCGTCGATGCGGTCTTCGAGCGTCCCGGCCGACTGATGCTGACCGGTCAGACTTCCCCGAGCGCTCAACTCGAAACAGACGGTGGGCCGACACTTCACCTCAACTACCGGAATTTCAGCGGCAAGGACATCGACTCCGTGGTTCTGACTGGATGGATCAAGGTAAAGGATGATCCCTATCAGCTGGACTATGTTGTCCGTCCCTTTCAGCTGGTGCTATCGAGGAAGTCCCTGCTCGGAAAGGATGTGCAAGCACAACAAGCGCTGGTCCTGGGAGGCAATGCATACGGCCTGGACCGGATTGCGCTCTCGCGGGTGATCTACGCCGATGGCAGTATCTGGATGCCGGAACTCAACCGTTGCGTTTACCGGTCTCTCGGGAGCACGGAGCAAGCCAAGGCGTGGTAGTTCCGGCACCGTGGCCATCGGAGAACGGCGGCCTGCGCTAGGGCCGATTTAAGCGGGAAGGAAAAGCTGTTCGACTTCTCGCCAGCTCGAGACTCGACGATACCCCTCGACTCCGTGATTATGGGGCGCGGAAAACAGGATGCCCTCGCCGCGGAAGTGGCGGAAGTGCAGCGGCTGGTCGTCGATCAAGTAATCCGCATTCAGGATGCTCTTGTCCCCGCAAAAAACAAAACGCATCGGACTGAGAAAAGGAAAGTGACGCTGCAGCCATTGATATTTCCCGGGGAAAGAAGTGGGGAACTCCATCGCCGCCGTGGCGATGAACACCTCGTATTTCTCCGTTAACGAAGCGATCACGCGCTGACTATCAGGAATCACCGGCAGGTCGCCAAAGAAATCGTCGCTATGTAGATACGCCTTGGCCCGTTCCTGATGCTCGTCCGGCAAGACGTCGTAGAATCATTTCCCCATGAAGTCGGCCTTGGTGTAGGACGTGCCGTGATCGCGATTGTAGCGGGTGAGATGTTCCGTCATTGCGTCCGCAATGGTCTCGTCCATGTCAATGCAGATGCGCTTCATTCCACCTCACAGAGTCTTGAAATCGATTGTACGATGGGGGTCGGCGGACGCTTCTTCGCGGGCCGGGGAATGCGTTGGCACTGCGATAGACTGGGGACACGAGGAATTGCCTGTGTCGACTGCAACGCGCGTGCCGGTCGAGGTTTACCTCCGCTCCTCCTACGAGCCCGATGCCGAATATGTGGATGGTGAAATTGAGGAGAGGGCCGTGGGAGAGGTCGATCATGCTGCATGGCAGGCGGCGATTCAACGCTGGTTTTTTGCCCATGACCGGGAGTGGAACATAGCCGTTCTGCCTGAACTGCGGGTACAAGTGTCTCCGACACGGTTCCGAATTCCCGATGTCACCGTTCTCGATATTGATCGACCGGCGGAGCAGGTGATCACTCATCCGCCGATCGCTGTTTTCGAGGTGCTCTCGCCGGAGGACACGGTGCTCAAGATCCGGCGCAAGCTGGCCGACTATGCAAAGATGGGCATTCCGCAGATATGGGTCATTGATCCAGAAGATGGCGCGAGCCTTCGCTATCTCGATGGAGAGCTGCTGAGGCAGGAAGTCTTCGACGAGGCTGCGCGGGGTATTTCGTTCCGCATTGAGGAGATTGGGAAGCTGGTTCGGCGGTAGGGCTCTTAGGGCTGAGGTATCTCAGGCGACTTTGAAAGCCAAGGGATGACTTGATTTGGGGTACGGGCGGCTTTCCGGCGGCTAGGATTGCCAGTTTTGCGCTCCGTGGCGGATGTGCAGGATTTCGACTGCTAAGTCGGTCGAACGGAAGACGATGATATTGGGCAAACTCGAAAGAATAAGCTCCCGGGTGCCAGGGTCCTTGCCTATGCGACCACGGCGAGGGGAGGTTCGGAGGTCGAGAATATCCGTATACAGGCGGCGTACGGTAGGCTGTGCGAGCCCGGATGATGCTCTTGAAGGTAGTCGGAGATGCTCTCTAGGTCGTCAGCTGCGGCAGGCGTCCATCGCAGGCGCGTTCAGCGTAGGAGCATTCGTTCGAGGCGGGCATTCATCTCATCTTCCTCGACAAACTCTCCCCGATCCGCTTGCTCGATGCCTTTGAGCACAGCCGCCCGGAATCGGTTGTCCTCGTCGATAACGCGAAGGGCGGCGTCGATCACCAATTGACCCGGATCCTTGCCAAGGTGCTCAGCCAAACGCCTCAGCCGGGCTTCCTGTTCCGGGGTGAGGGGGATTTCATGTCTTGAGGGCAGAGAGGGGTATTGTAGGTGTCAAGGATGAACCCCGCGTCAAGGTCGAGTTATAGGCGTCCATCATTCGTACTTATTCGGTAGAAGCTACCTCCAAGTCATTAACGAGGCGTCAGTCTCAGATGGACGAATACTTGACTCTTCTGTCCCCAAACAAGTGTAGATGCATCGCTGGCTGGTTCGTATCTCAGAGATTGATTGGACGTGTCGCCTATCTAACCACGAGCCCGCTCAATCGCCGTCACCACTGCCTTCGCTTTATTTACCGACTCCTCAAATTCCTTCTCGGGCACGGAGTCGGCGACGATTCCGGCTCCTGCTTGGATGTAGCCTTTCTTTCCCTTGAGTAACAGCGTCCGGATGGCGATGCAGCTATCTAAGTTGCCGGAGAAGTCGGCGTAGAGGATGCTGCCGCCGTAGATGCCGCGGCGGGTGGGTTCAAGCTCTTCGATGATCTCCATGGCGCGAATTTTGGGAGCGCCGGAGAGCGTCCCGGCAGGAAAGCAGGCGCGGAAGGCATCGACGGGTGTGAGCTCATCGCGAAGTTTGCCTTCGATGGCGCTCACCAAGTGCATGACGTGCGAATAGCGCTCGATGAACATGAAGTCCTTCACATGGACGGTCGAGAATTCGCTCACGCGGCCAACGTCGTTCCGGCCCAGATCGACCAGCATGACATGTTCGGCCCGCTCTTTTTCGTCGGCAAGCAGCTCTTCGCCGATCCGTCTGTCTTCGTCCTCATCGAGTGAGCGGGGGCGAGTTCCGGCAATGGGACGATATTCGACATTCCGTTGCTTGACCCGGACGAGCAGCTCCGGGGAGGAGCCGATGATGTAGGTCGGTTCCGGCTTGGATTTCGTCGGCTTACCGTCTGGCGCCGGCTTCTTCAGTCCAACCCGCAGGAAGTACATGTAGGGGGATGGATTCACGATTCGCAGCGAGCGATAGATCGAGAACGGATCGACATCGGGCTCGACCTCAAAGCGTTGCGAGAGCACTACCTGGAAGATATCCCCGGCGGCGATGTATTCCTTGGAGGCGGTTACGGCGGCGAGGAAATCCTTTTTCCTGCTGCTGGCTTTGACGGTAAGTTTTCCGAGGGCCTTCCGGCGCTTTGGCTTCGGCAAGGGCTGGGCGAGCTTCTTTTCGAGCCGATCGAGCCGTGCGACCGCGTCGAGGTAGGCGGCCTTTGGCTTCATGCGAGAGAGGTCGGCGGTGACGATCAGCAAAATGGCCTTGCGAACGTGGTCGAAGGCCAACACTTCGTCGAAGAACATCAGGCATGCATCGGGCATGCCCAGGTCATCCTGAGCGGTTGCCGGCAGCTGCTCGATCTGGCGCACTACATCATAGGCGAAGAATCCGACTGCACCGGCGGTGAATGGGGGTAACCCGGCGACCCTGGCCGCACTCTGGCCGCTCAATGCATCTTTCAGCAGCTTGAAGACGTCGCCATCGAAGGACGTGGTCTTGCCAGCTTCCGTCACTTCGATCAAGGTACCACAGGCAACTATTTTTTTATAAGGCCGGATGCCAATGAAGGTGTAGCGGCCGACGCGCTCGCCGCCCTCGACGGATTCGAACATGAAGCATTCCGGCTCATCGGCAGCGAGGTGGAGAAAGGCCGAGACCGGGGTTTCAAGATCGGCGGTGAGGCTCCGATAGACGGGGACTAGATTGTGAGTTTTGGCCAGGCTTTCGAAGTCTGTGCGTGCGGGAAGAGTGGGAGGCTGCGAGTGCGGGGAAACTGCCATCTTGAACCTAATGGTACATGACCGGAAGCGCCGGTTAGCGGCTTTCCTTCCCCCGATGGCGTCGGCTTGAACGTCCCGTATCCGCGGACTAAGGGCGTCAGACTACGGCATCATGGCGCCGTCCAATAGACCTTCGTTAGCTTTGACAGGAGATAGTCTCGACGAGCCCAGGAGCAGTCGTGGATCGTTCGCCGATGGAGTCTTCCATGTTGGGGCCAGTCGTTATATCCCTAAGAACCACCCATCAGGTTCCCAAGAACCGCTCGTTAGGTTTTCCAAAGAAATGCTCGGTGTTTTTTGGCACTTCAATCGCAACAAACTTCCCAGGACGGGCAAAATCTTACCGGCGTTCAGCTTTAAAGTAGATGACGGCCAAAGTAGATGACGGCCAAAGTAGATGACGGCCAAAGGAGATGATGGTAGAGCAGCGACGGAGGGGGCCAGGATCGGACCCATCCGGAACGGCGGGGGCACGCTTGTCACTCGTGGTGGTTGCCGCTCGTTCCGCTAGAGGCCTATACTCAGAGGGTTTGGCTGAAGCACTTCTATGACGGTGGCCGTGGCCCAACCAGAATCGGTGGATCTTCCGGTTGAGGATTGTCCTTCATCGGCGCGGAAAGTCGCACCTTGTTCCTCTGCTTGGAGTAGCCTCCGTGTGACGATGCCTTCATCCCTGCACCTTGGCTCGCTGCATATCGGCGCTTCTGCAGTGATGTTTCAGGCGTTTTTCAGATTGCCATTGCAGCAATGCACTGCAACCCCGAAGGACGCTATTGTGCCAGCCGGTCTTTGGCCGCATTTCGAATTGAAGAGCGCGGTGACTACCGGAGAGAAGCGACCGATTACGGAGATATCATGGCTACGATTACCCTCGAGCAGGAGATCAATCCCTGGGAGGCCCAGGCTGCTCGATTTGACTACGCTGCACGCAAGCTGAATCTGGATGAAGGCATCTGGAAGATTCTGCGTTACCCCTCCCGAGAGATCATCGTCCATATCCCGGTGATGATGGATGACGGCCACATCGAAGTATTTACCGGCTTTCGCGTGCAACATTCAGTCGCACGGGGACCGGGTAAGGGCGGGATTCGCTACTCACCCGACGTCACTCTCGATGAAGTGCGGGCGCTGGCCAGCTGGATGACCTGGAAGTGCGCAGTGGTGAACATTCCCTTCGGCGGGGCGAAGGGCGGCATCATCTGCGATCCGAAGCACATGTCGATGGGCGAGATCGAGCGGATGACCCGCCGCTACACCTCCGACATCATTGAGTTCATTGGGCCGGAGAAAGATGTGCCTGCACCTGATGTGAATACCAACGATCAGGTGATGGCGTGGATCATGGACACTTACTCCATGCACATGCGGCAGACGGTGACGGCGGTAGTTACCGGCAAGCCGCTGTCGATCGGTGGATCGCGGGGCAGGACCGAGGCTACTGGCCGCGGCATCGCCATGGTGTGCGACGAGGCGATGCGCTACCTGAGCATGCGCCAAGAGGGTTGCCGCGTCGTCATTCAAGGTTTTGGCAATGTGGGATCGAATGCCGCCCGGCTGATGACGGACCGCGGGTACAAGATCGTCGGGATCGCCGAGCAGGATGGCGGCCTCTATAACCCGAACGGCATCGACGTCTGCGCCCTGCTCGACTATCGCGAACGCAACCGTACGGTGCTCGGCTTCAAAGGCGCGGAGGCGGCTGATTCCGATCAGTTGCTGTTGAGCGACTGCGAGATCCTGATCCCCGCCGCAACTGAAAATGTGATCACCAGCCGCAACGCCGATCGCATCAAGGCGCGCATTGTCTGCGAAGGTGCAAATGGTCCGACGACGGCGGTCGCGGATGAGATTCTGGCCGACAAGAAGATATTTATCATTCCCGATATCCTTGCCAACGCCGGCGGAGTGACGGCTTCTTATTTCGAGTGGGTGCAAGACCGTCAAGGCTATTTCTGGAACGAGGCCACGGTGAACGAACGCCTCGAGGCGATCCTAAGGGAGAGCTTTGACGACGTGGTTCGTTATGCCGAGGCGCACAACGTGAACAACCGGATTGCCGCCTACATGCTCGCCATCGACCGGGTTGCGTTCACGATCAAACAGCGGGGCATTTACGCCTAGGTTCCGGTTTTCTGCCTAGGGGTTCCGGCTTTCTCAAGGGTCTGCAGAGACCCGGGCAGAGATCGAGGGGCCGGTCTTAGCCGCTGGGACCTGCGATGCGGATCTTCGCCGGCTGGACTGGGTCGCCGGATTTCTTTATTCCGTACCGTGGTTTCGGGTGGGTGACGGGTGGTTGGGCGTGGCGAAAGTGGCGGGCTCAGCAGCGAGAACGCGATAAAGCGTGGAACGGCTGACGCCGAGCAGTTTCGCGGCGCGCAGCTTGTTCCCTCGAGTGTGCTGGAGGACCTTATGGACATGGAATCGAATCACCGCGTCCAGGTTCCAGCTAGGCTCCTCAGTCGACTCAGTGCCCCTTGGCCCTGGATTCAAGGGGACGGACTGAGGAATCAGCGAAGAGAATGGCGGCAGGTCGATGGGACGAATCCATTGGCTCGTGGTTTCGAGGCATGCGGCCGTAATGACCTGGTCCAGCTCCCGCACATTACCGGGCCAGCCATGGCGAAGCAGGGGAGCGATGGTCCCGGGACCGAGCCCTCGTACGGTTTTGCGGTACGCCCGGCTGAAGCGCTGGATCAAGGTCTGGGCGAGCATGGGTATGTCTTCGCGCCGTTCGCGGAGAGCAGGCAGCCGGAACCGCACCGCGTACAGCCGTGAGGCAACATCCTGGCGAAAGGGGGAGGGCGGATCAGCTTTCCTAAGCGGGATTGAAGAAGAGAAGGCCACCTGGGCGGGCAGGCCTGTCCCGGGCGTCGGTTCTCCATCCTGGGAACCAAGTTCAAGTTGGCTCGCCTGAGAGGGTTGGTGGTCAAACCAGCGAAGAAAATCAGCCAGCATGTCTTGTTGATCGGGCGAGAGTTGATGGACGCGGTCGAGAAAAAGCATTCCCCGGTGCGCTTGTTCGAGCGCGGCAGTTGACCAGCGGGCGCCGCCTCCGCCTTCCGAGGGAGTGAAGAACCGGGATGCGAGACAGGGAACAAAAGGACCGTCCGCTGCGGATCCGTTGGCATGAAGCGCCCGGGCCGCGAGAGTCTTACCCGTCCCGTCTTCTCCCTCGAGGGTAAAGAGGGTGAGGCGGGGAGCCATTCGCTGCATTTGCAGAATCAGCTGACGCATGACTGGGCTTCGGCCAGTCAGTCCGAAGATGTTAGGAGGGTTTTCAAACTCCGACTCAGCATACGCCGACACCGCTTGCACTGACGTGTGCTGCGGGGAGGAATGTAAGAGAGAGGAAGCTGCTCCTTTGGCCGATCCACTCCATTGCGAACTGGATCGCGCCGTCGAGCCCATGTTCACCTTCCATCGAAACGATCGATTTCCCTGGAGCTTAGGAGCTTAGTTCCCGGCAAGTGCGGTCAAAGCGCAGTTGCCTGTTCCGGTTATCGGCGGCTTCGATAAGAAGTTGACTCGGCCGGGTGTGAGGGGAAGGGCTGTGCCTTAGGCAAAGCTTTCTTGCAGTCGGTGGTGGGCGGAGAAACGAGCCATTCTTGCCGACTCCGCAGGAAAATCAAAACGGCGAACCCAGGAATCTGACGGTATATTCGACTGGCTTATTGGTTGGGGAAATACTTCGACTGCGCGTTTGCCGTCCACGGGTCATAGTGCTTGGCGAACGAGGCGCGCCACCAGAGCGGAGGATGGTCGGCGGTCCAGAAGGTCACGAACGCTGAAGGATTCGGGGTAGCGAGCCCGTTCTCGCCGAGTAACTGAAATGCGGCCCGGCCCACCCTTTGAGGATCGGCGACGATGCCATGCACCACCTCCTGACCATAGATGTCAGCCGCGTGTTCGAGACTACGGCTGAACGCACTCTGAACAGGTTCGCCTAGAAAATCGATCAGGCTGAGAACCAGGACAAAGACGACCAACGCGGCCCAGTCGTCCTGGGTCCGGATGTGCCAACGTGGGCCGAAGCGAGCCAGCAAAAACTGGAAGAGATGAAAACCCAGGAAGAACGAGACGAGGATGAAGATAAACGCGAAGAGCATGCCACGGAGAATGTGCCCTAGGACATAATGTCCCATCTCGTGTCCGAAGATAAAGAGGATTTCGTCGGGACTCGCCTTGGCCAGGGATGTATCCCACACGACGATTCTTTTCGAAGCGCCAAAGCCGCTCACGTAGGCATTCAATGTTGTGACCTTGTCGGAGGCCTTCATGAGAAACATCCTCTCCGGAGGAATGTCGATACCCTTGCCCCGAGCGACGACGCGCTCGAGCTGAGTAACCAGTTCCGGATCGGAATGAGAGAGCGGCTCAAATTTATTAAAAAGGGGAGCGATCACGTAGGGCTCGGCAAAGACCGCCAGCAACGAAAACGCCATGGTGGGGATCCACAGCCAGAGCCACCAACGGCGCGGGAATCTGCGAATCAGATAAAACAGAAGCATCACGCCCAGTCCGCCGAAGAGATAGTTCAGGCCGAAGCTCTTTGCCTGGTCGGCGAGCCAGCTACCCCAGCCTTGAACGCTCAATCCGTAAGCCGATTGAACATGGTGCTCATAAACGTTGAGGGGAAGACTTAGCACCGTCATGAAGAGCAGAAACTCAAAGAAGAAAAGAAAGCACTGCACCCAGCGATTCTTTGAGAACCCGGCGCGGTTGGAAAGATTCATTGCCACATTGCGCATGCGCGCGGCAATGTGCCACTGGAGGGTGAGGAAGAGCGCAAGCATTCCCAACAGCGGGGTCCCGAAGGTCAATGCCACCCGGACACGAGCGAGGGCGTCGGATTGAGCTAACTTGTCAGGCGGCAGGACATAGGCGGAGTGGTCGCGCTCGGCCGCCGCTATCGCCGCGGCCTCGGTCGGGGTGGTAGCAGCGTTGACCGTGATCGCTGCGAAGAGGGTAAAGGTGAAGAGGAAAAGCAGAAAACGCAGATGCATCAGTCCTTCAGGCCGGGTCGAGTAGGGGTCAATGCTGCATCACTTAAACCGAGATGATTCAAATCGTACAGCGTAATGCAACGAGGCGTAAATGCAAACGAGGCATCGCAGGCATCGTAACGCGACGAGACAATCTGCTGGTTTTATTCTCCTGACCTGCGCACCCGGGAGGAGGCGACATCGGAGGCGATGACGCCATCGCGGATATGGACAATCCGGTGGGCGAACTCCGCGATATCGGGTTCGTGGGTGACCACGATGATGGTATTGCCGCGGGCGTGGAGTTCGTCGAAGAGCGCCATGATCTCGTCCCCGGTCTTCGAATCGAGATTGCCTGTCGGTTCGTCGGCCAGGATGATCGACGGGCGGTTGATCAGGGCCCGGGCGATGGCGACGCGCTGCCGCTGGCCGCCGGAGAGTTCGTTAGGCTTGTGATTCATGCGGCCTTCAAGGTTGACGGCGCGAAGCGCAGCGGTAGCCCGTTCAATGCGCTCCGCCGCGGGGGTGCCGTTATAGATCAGCGGCAGTTCGACGTTGTGCAGTGCGGAGGCCCGGGCAAGCAGATTAAAAGTCTGAAAGACGAAACCGATTTCGCGGTTGCGAATGCGGGCGAGTTCATCGTCGTTGAGGTCGCTGACAAGATGGCCATTGAGCCGGTAGGTCCCACGGCTAGGCGTGTCCAGACAGCCAATGATATTCATCAGCGTCGACTTTCCCGAGCCGGAGGGTCCCATAATCGCGACATACTCGTTGTGCCGGATCTTGAGATTGATCCCCTGGAGGGCATTCACCTGCTGCTCGGAACCCATATCATAGGTGCGCCAGATGTCTTCAACGACAATGACATCGCCCTGCGGCACGGTGACGGGTTTGGATGCATCCGCTTCGCTGATCATCTGGAGGGCCATCGATACTCCTGATTCTTTCCACTTCACTCTGTTCTGGAGCAACAGAGATACCGCTATTGTGTGCCTAGAACGACTCGCAATCTGCAACGAAGGACCGGCTCATCTCGACTTCAGTTTACGTATTTTCCAAGAGGCTAGTTCCGTGATTCGCTGTCTTCGCGGGCTGGCGGACCTCTCGAGGTGAAAAATACTCACGATGAACTCGAGTCAGCATCCTTGGTGACCGCCGGCGTGGTGTCGATTTTGACTGGAGCGCCATCTTTCAGACTTCTAAGGATGCGATAGGTACCGGTCACGATCTCGTCTCCAGGTTGCACGCCGCTGGTCACCTCAATATCGGTCGCGCCGGTGATGCCGGTGGTGATGGGAACGAAGACCGCCCGCAGCTTTCCATTTTGTTTTCGAAGCACGAAGACTCCTTGCTGCGGCTTCACGGGCGCGGTCGGGCCACTGCTCGCCGCGACGGTGGCCACGTGGCCCTGGGCGTCCTTGGCTGGAGGCGTATAGAGTGTGAGCGCCTGGATCGGGATGGTGACTGCATTCTCTTTCCTGGCCGTCGTGATCTTGGCGGTAGACGATAAGCCTGGGCGCAGCTCGTCGGAGGTCTGATCGATGGTCACCACGACCTTGAAGTCCTTGGCTTCCTCGGTTCCGCTGGTGCTCTGGCTGGTAGCGACGCCGGTTGAGCGAAGCAGCGCCTGGTCGCCGACTTCGGTGACGTGGCCTTTGAAGACCTTACCGGGGAGGGCATCGACACTGACGTCGGCGGGCTGGCCGAGGGCAACATTCACGATGTCGGTCTCGTCGACCTTGACCTCGGCGGTGATGACCGACATGTCGGCAAGGGTCATCAGCGTGGAACCCTGCGCATTCTGAATGCCGACGACGACGGTCTCTCCTTCGCGCACCGGCAGGTTAGTGACGATTCCGTTGAACGGAGCCTGGCTGACGGTCTTATTGAGGGAATCGACATTGCTGCGGAGTGTGGCGACCTGGGTGCCAAGATGACCGCGGGCGGAGTCGGTCTGGGCCTTGGCCTGGGCCAGGGCCGCATCGTTTTGGGCGACGGTTGCGACGGCGACGTCGTAGGCTGATTTCTTGGCGTCAAAATCCTGTTTCGAAACAAGCTTCTCATTGTAGAGAGACAGATACCGGTCGTAATCGAACTTCTTCTGTTCGAGGTCTGCCTTGGATTTCTCGAGGTTGGCCACCGCTGTATTCTCGGCCGCAATGTAGGAGGAAATGTCGGTCTTGGCGGCGGCGATAGCTGCCTTTTGAGCGTCCACATTGGCTTCCGGCTGAACATTCTCCACCGTGGCCAGGATCTGACCGGTCTTCACCTTATCTCCCTCTTTGACATAGAGGTGGGTGATCCGTCCGAAGGCAGTCGCGCCGATGTTGACGTACGTCTTTGGTTTGATTTGTCCGGTACCACTCACCACCGAGGCGAGATCCTGCCGAACCACCTTGCCGGTAATCACTTTAGTATAACCAGACTGGGCTCGAACCACGGTCAGCCCAATCAGCAGACCGGCAACGACCAAGACCGCAATGGCAATCAGGATATTCTTCTTCACGTTTCTCGTCCTGTGTTGGAGAGGTTAGTTAACAACAAGCTTTCCAGATCAGGTTGTCCAAGGCACTCGCTGCAATCGTCCCCCGCTGAAGGTAGCGAATGCGGGGCTAGTCCCGCCTCCACTCTTATCCTCACGCGGGGCAATGCTTGCAGTCAGATACGGTGGCCGTGCCATCGAAGTTCCCAGAAGCCCTGAGAAATCGGCATGCACGATCAAGACTTGATCAAGGCCGATTTGCAGGTTGACGTACAGAGATCGAGGGCTTTTCTGCAACGATCGCCGGCTTTTCTACGCAGTGAAAGCATAACAGGCTGCCGCGGCTCCTGGCAGGGAATCCGGATCGACACGGGTATTCAAGGAATTGACAGGGAATCGCACGAAGCAGCTTGAAACCCCACGCTTCAGGACTTAAGATCAAGAATGCAGAAGAAGTAGGAGTAACGAGCCTTTATGTTAACGTCCTCTCAGTTCCAGGCCATCCCTGTTGCATCATCAAAGACTTCCTCTTCCGCAAAATTATGGATTGCCGCACTTGGCGCATTGCTGTTCAGCGGAGTACCGTTCGGAGTAGCGCAGCAACCTTCCACCCCTCCGGCCGCGGGTGGCGCCAGCAATGCCCCGGCCGCCAGCCAACCTGCTGCCAGCCCGGATCCAAAATTGGCTACCCGCCCTGCGGATGCTTCGACCCCGGACTCCGGCCAAGATGATCCACTCAAGCGCAAGCTATCCGACAAGGAAAGGTTCAAACAGCAGAAGGACGTCAGAGAAGAGCTGAAGGGCCCGTACAAGAAGTGGGTGAATGAGGACGTTCACTGGATCATCACCGATCAAGAGTTGAAGGCCTTCAAGAGCTTGAGCAATGACGAGGAGCGGGATAATTTCATCGAGCAGTTCTGGCTCCGCCGGAACCCGAACCCTGATTCTCCTGAAAACGAATTCCGCGAAGAGCATTACCGCCGCATCGCTTACGCCAATGAGCATTTCGCCGCCGGCAAACCTGGCTGGAAGACCGATCGCGGCCACATGTATATCTCCTTCGGCAAGCCGGACAGCATTGATGCTCATCCGAGCGGCGGCCAGTACGATCGCCCGCAGGACGAAGGCGGCGGCTCGACATCGACCTTTCCTTTTGAGATCTGGCACTACCGCTACCTGGAGGGAGTCGGCGACAACATCGATATCGAATTTGTCGACACCTGTATGTGCGGCGACTACCACATGACTATCGACCGGTCGGAGAAGGATGCGCTGCTGCATACTCCCGGAGCGGGTCTGACTCAGCAGGAAGAATTGGGGCGTTCGAAGAAGGCGGATCGATTCAACGGCGGTCTTGAAAATCTGGGTGCGGGGCCCATGTCCAGCAGCAACCAGAGCAAACAGTTCGACCGCATTGAGTTGTTCGCCAAACTCCAGGCGCCTCCGCCAATCAAGTTCAAGGATATGGACCTTGAGGCGTACATGAGCCAGCACAAGCTTTTGAATGGACCCTACTTCCCGTTCGATGTGCGCACCGACTATGTGAAAGTGACCGATGATACGGTGCTGGTTCCGGTCACACTGCAGATCAAGAACCGCGATATCACGTTCAGCTCCAAGGACGGGGTTTCCAAGGGCGAGATAACCATCCAGGGGCGGGTCACAACCATTACCGGCCGTATCGTGCAGAGCTTTGAAGACACGGTTTCCGTCGAGGAACCAAGCGAGCTGATGGCAAAGGTGCTCGACAACGCGAAGGTCTATTGGAAGGCGCTGCCGTTGCGTCCCGGCCGTTATCGTATCGACATCGGCATCAAGGATGTCAATAACCCCGACCACGTCGGTCTCTGGGCACAAGCGGTTGAGGTTCCCAAATATGATGAGGACAAACTCTCGGCGTCCTCGCTTATCCTGGCGGACAAAATGGAGCGGGTCCCGTCGAAGCAGATCGGCACGGGAAACTTCATTATCGGGAATACCTACATTCGTCCCAGGGTGATGCAGACGGAAGCCACCCCGGCGACTTTCAAGCGCGACCAGCGGCTGAATTTCTGGATGCAGGTTTATAACCTGGGCATCGATGAGAAGAGCCGGCAGAACTCGGCCACGATCCAGTACGAAATTATCAATTCGGCAACAAACCAGTCGGTCTTGAACAGCTCCGAAGACAGCAAGAATCTTGGGGCAAACCAGGACCAGGTTACTCTCGAAAAGTCGATGCCGTTGGACAGTCTGACGCCAGGGAAATACACGGTCAAGATCTCAATCAATGACAGTATTTCGAAGCAGACCATTGCGCAGAGTGCTCCCTTTACTGTTGAATAGGTGGAATCAGTGGAAAGACGGCCATCAGAGCTGTCATCCCTTCACTTTTCTGTCAATACTGAAGTCTTATTAGGGAACCAGGCTAGGGAGCAAACAACGACTCAGAGTGACCGGAAGATTCTCCAGATTCGGTAGTATGGTGGCGCTGCTCGTTGCGGTTGGCGCAATCGCCCTGAACGCCCCTCACATGAGCGCTCTCGACGAGCCAACCGCGCTCACCGGGATCGTGCGAGATGGGCGGGGTGTACCTCAGGCAGGAGCTACCGTCGAGCTACTTCGGCCCGACACTTCGGTGGTGGCGAGCGTCTTCACCGACGAATATGGGCGATTTCTTTTAGCCCACCTGATTCCCGGCACCTACAGCCTGAAAGCCACAGGCACCCTCTTCCTCCCCACCCTGAGGGAGAACCTTCAAGTATTGGCCCATCGCCGTATGGCGGTGAATCTGACATTGTCTACGGTGGTCGAAGCATTCCAGTGGCTGCCAGCCAAACGCCGGACCGTGGATGAACCGGATGATGAATGGGCCTGGACGTTGCGCTCCTCCGCCAATCGGCCGCTGTTGCGAATGCTGGAGGACGGTCCCCTGGTTGTCGTCTCCGACATGGATACGGCGCCGGTGCTCAAGGCCCGGGTGATCTTGCATGGCGGGGCGAACGAGTTCGGAGAAGGAGGACTGCATCATGCCTTCGAGATCGAACGTTCGCGACAGGACGACCGCCGGCTCATTCTGCGCGCGGATATAGGGTCAAGTGAAGGAGCGTCCATCGCCTCCGCCGAGACGCTGGTCGGCTATGAGCGTCAACTGACGCCCGACAACATCATTCGTACCGTGGCCGCAATGCAGGACTTGCCCGGAATCCAACAAACGTCCGTTCAGCAGGGGATCCAATCTCTGGTTCTGCGTAGTTCGGAGACGATGACGCTGACGCCTTTTCTCGATGCAGAACTTGGCAACGAGTTTGATGCGCTGCGCGGCGCAAGCACCCAGATCGCGAATCATCCGTTCGGAGCGATGACCTGGAGAGGCGGGGATATTGCGGTCTCTTACCACTTCGCCACTGCCCGGAATGCTCAGAGAGCGAATGAGCTGGATCAGGCCAGCTCGGTCATGCCGACAATCTCCGAGTCTCAGGGGACGCTGCGGATGGAACGGGCTCTTCATCAAGAGTTTCAGTTGGAACGCTCCGGCGAACGGACCCGGTATGAAGTAGCCATCTACCGTGACCGGATTGCGCACCCCGTTGTCAACGGAGGAGGAGACCTGTCCGTAGCCGACCTGAATAGCGGATACGTCGTCTATGATCCGGTGACTGAGCTGCTCAATGTGGCTGGTGGCGATTACATCACCAAAGGAGTGGTTGGCGACCTGAAGAGCCGTGTTCGCGGCGAGACCTGGTTCACCTTGAGCTTCGCCGATGGCGACGCGCTGACGATGCCGAAGTTCAGTCTTCCACCGAACCTGCAACAGGGATTGACGACCCTGAAGCCGCGCCACACGCAGATGTATGCGGCTTCGTTGACCGGCCGGGTGGCCTCGAGCGGCACCCATTGGCGAGCTTCCTATCGCTGGCAGCCCGAGGATACGGTGACCGCCGTTGCTCCCTTCGATATGACCGCGCCCGATGCTTATCTAAGCCTGCTTCTTCGGCAGCCTCTGCATTGCGGACACCTGCTGCCAAATGGCATGGAAGCTCTTGTGGACGTCAGAAATCTTCTCGCCCAGGGCTACCGGCCGTTTGTCACCAGCGATGGCAGCACCCTCTATTTCGCTCAGGCCGATCGTTCGGTGCGGGGCGGTGTTTCGTTTACCTTTTGAACTCAGCTTTACTCCTGGATACCCTTCAACCCCCCTGTGAAGAAGGCACAACCTCGCGATTCGATGCTATTATTTGGAGGTGGGAAGTTCTGTGCTCCAGAGAGCCAAAAGCCGGAGCGAAACTTTCCTCGATTTGCAAGCAAACCCGCTCCCCGCGGGTAGGTTCAAGGACGCGTAGCTCAACTGGCAGAGCATTCGACTCTTAATCGACAGGTTGAAGGTTCGATTCCTTCCGCGTCCACCATCATTCAAAAGACTTACTGGATTTTACCCGTTGAGTGCGTCACCGCTTGCAGCAGCAGGTCCGCAATCTTGACGTTCCACTTGGCGGCGGTGTATTCGCGCGCAATGAGGCGGGCGAGGGTGGACCTCTTGAACTGCTTATAGTAAGCGGCGATTATCAGCGACATATATGGGAAATCGCTCTCATTTCTTATGAAGCTCAACTGTAAGCGAGGGGTTTGGTTCCGTAAATCGCCAATGCGGTTTTCTATTGCCCGGAAAACTGAACTTCGGGAAACTTACGGTCGGCCAACAAGCTCCCTGATAAGGGCTTTAGCGTTGCTGAGGATGGCGCTGGCGATGGCCGGCTCCGGCGCGATTTCAGCAAGCGTGACAGCGCCCACGAGCGTGCTGAGAATGCCGCCTGCAGTCACCAAAGCTGCACGCTTTGTCCGGTTTTCGAGACGACTTGCAATGAGCTGAACGATGCGCTGGTAGCCGTTGATGGCAATTGCCCGCACTTGCGGGTCCGAGTGGCGGAGTTCGGCGCCAATCATAGCGAGAGGGCAAAGGTAGGGCTTATCGGCGACTTGCGACTGCCCCAGGTAGACAGAAACAATTATCTCAATGGCCTCGGACGGCGATTTGCCCGTTGTCTCGCCCTCTAACATGGCGTAGGCACGGTCAAACGCTGTGCCACTTGCTAGAGCAATGAGTTGGTCCTTGGATTGGAAATGGCGATAAAACCCACCGGGCGTTAGACTTGCACCGGCCATAATGTCGCGCATTCCCACGGTTCCAAGACCTTTGTCCAAAAACATCTTGGTGGCAGTCGAGAGAATCCGCTCTCTTGTTTCCGCTGTCATGGCCCGGGACTTTCGCAAGTTACCTCTCTATAGAAAATACTTTGCACCTTTAGATTACAGGTGTGCTCTAAAGATGTAAAGGGACTCTGTTCCCAAGCGTCATCTGTGGAAGGGTTTGGGTGCGAACATGGATACTTCCGCCAAAGTCCCTGCTTTCTGGAATCGATTCACCGAAAATATGTACCTTAGAAATTCGATCACCGCGAAGGTCAGGATATCCGACCGTTCCATGTTCCGGTTCGGGAGGGTCGGGAGCAGCGAAGGTTTGCCAGAAATTACACGTGCGTCGGGTCTTCCGAGTGACTACTTGGTTACATTGCAGCTCAAGGCAATACCTTTTCTCGAGCAGTTTCTTGGCGCCAAGAAGGTTGCGAGCGGTTTTTACCCAATTGGCGGCGTTAGTGTACTCAACTTACAAGAAAGGCCAGCGATTTTGCTTCCCAATCCCTTCGACACGCTGGTGCTCCATGTAACTCAATCAGCTCTCGATGAGATCGCCTATGCCCACAAGATACCGCGCGTCGATCAATTGGTTTGGCCGCATGGGCATTTGGATCCTGTCGTATACCACCTAGGACAGACTCTCGTTGCCTCGCTCGATCAACCCAATCACACATCGAAGGTTTTCCTGGACCATATTTTGCATGCTCTGAATTGTCATATTGTCAGTTCGTATGGCGGTCTGAGAATATCGACCCCGCGCTCTCGAGGTGGGCTCTCTCCTCTCCAGATGCGAAGAGCGACAGAGTTCCTGGAGGCGCATCTAGACGGCAATATCAACCTCGATCAGGTTGCAAGAGTGTGCGACTTATCGGTAAGTCACTTTGCTCGGGCCTTCAGGCAAACCTTTCGCAGGCCGCCTTACAGGTGGTTGATTGAACGCCGCGTAGCCAGGGCCAAAGACCTTATCGCGACTTCCCACCTGCCCCTTGCCCAGATCGCCATTCAGTCTGGATTTTCAGACCAAGGTGCACTGAACCGCTCGTTCAAACGAATCATCGGGCTACCGCCGGGAAAATGGCGGGGCGAGACGACCCGGGGCCGCCGCGGTTCAGGAAGTTAAGGGCGTCCAGGCGGTTGGGGGTCCGTTGGTTAGAACGCCTGAACGCCTGCCTGAAATACCGGGGGATTTACCGGGGGGTTCCGGTAGTAATCCATTGGAATTCATCAGAAAGGCGCCAGGATCGGAGATCTCCTAAACTGTTGATTTAATGAGTGCATCGGAACACATCCGAATTTGTATAAGTATGCTTCTCGTCATCTCTTAATCGACAGGTTGAAGGTTCGATTCCTTCCGCGTCCACCATCATTCAAAAGACTTACTGGATTTCACCCGTTGAGTGCGTCACCGCTTCCGGGAAATAGCGGTGGGCTATTCCTCGAATCCCCGTTTCCGACGGAGTTTGCCGCAGCTTCCACTGCGCGCGTTTTGCTGTCATCGTCGGGGTGACAATAGTGCTTCGACATGTCAACCATTGAGTTCTTGCTCCAGCCGACCAACTCGCCAACCATTGTGATCGGCACGCCTCGTTCGATCGCGCGAGCTACTTTTGGTTGACACCTGTAACGCTAAAGGGCGACATGTTACGCAGAAAGCCCGCGTTGCAACTTGCAAGCAGGAACTGGCAGGAGTGGCGCACGCGTTCGGCTGGCAACTGTCGACAAAAAATTGGGCCATAAGCTTGCACCTCCCATGGTTAAGCTTCGAGGGGCATGCTGTGTTGAGGGGGAATCTTACCAGGTCCGAAGAGATTCTTTCATTCTTTCGGACTCATCTTTAACGGCGGACCACCAAGCACGAAAGATACGCATAAGCAGTTTCAAGGGGGAAGGTTATCCTGTCTCCCGGAGTTAAAGCTGCGAGGCTCTTCGGCCTCTTGCAGTGGATCGTAAGCTTATGCAACTACTAGTGGCAAATGCTGACGATGATTGCGGCGAGTACTGCTACGGCAAGGCAGAAAGGAACAGGGTTTTGGCGAGCATCGTACTCCCCATTCCACAAAAAAAGAGCTGCTATGTGTTTCATGCGACCACCTTCTAATCAGTGCATTCTCGTAGATCTACAGCTGTCGGTGAATAGCACTTTGGTGGTACACAGGCCGGAGCGCCCGTAAAGCGCTCTCGGAAATTGGACTTGTGCGAGGAGTACCACTACTGACGCGCGAAGGTTCCGCGCGCGGTTCATGAGTATTGCGGTGGCGGGACTTGATTGTCACGAAGCATACTCTCATCTCGTGCTGGACACTTTGCTGTTTACCCATGAACTGTGTGTGTCCAAGCTTACGGAAAAAGGGCTTTTCTCACGGTCTCTGACACAATATCTACGAAGACCTTCTGTGCGGATTCTATGTACCCCTCGCCCCCAAACAGACCATATTGCTCGGCCCAAAAACGTAGTGTTCTGGTATGCGATCCGGGAAGTTTGTTCCCGGTCCTCATCGCCGCTAGCGTGCTGGGTAAGAGGAACGATCCGGTAGCAGAGGAGCTCTTTTTATCGGCCCCGATTCCTCCCGCTTCGCAGATGGTTCGTTGACCCCTCTGGCGAGCTGGTTCCGAGAAGGCTCGGGAAGAGCTTCTCCTCTGATGACTGCGACCTATCCTTTGGGCCTGGAGCTTCTTTCTGGTTTCCGCGTCTTTGCCGCCTGGGCGGTCAAACGGTCCCAAGTCGGCTGAAGCTGTTGTGGATCGCGGATGCAATTGAGAAACGTGAGCCGGAGATCTCCGGAAGATGGACCACTCGCGAAATCGCGATAGTTTTCTGGCAATGGTGGACCGCCAGGACTTCCCGCTGGCGGAATCACACGCGGGAGTTGGAAGGCATACATGCTGCCACCTGCAAGGGCGTCATGCGGGATCTGCAGCAGCCAGAGGCAGTTGTGACTTTCCTGAATCAAGTTGGCGGAGACAAAGGCCCACTGGCCGCCGTCCTCCGGCGCAGCCTTCTGACAATTCCATAATCTCCCTTGATGGACATACACCGAAGGATCGGAAAATCCATACGAATCAATCAAGACGTGGGTCAGACCGCGTTGCTGTACGAAGTTCTCGACATCGAGAAGGCCCTGATTCCAGTCGAGATTCGAATCGGCCACCAAGAGGTAGCCGGGACGCCCTCCGCTTAACGAGTTCAAGAATGGAAGATAGTAGGGATAGGCGCGAACTGCCGTGATAACCGATGCCAGCGCCAATGCGACCGTGAGCGAAAGGCAGGCGCCCGCGGCGCGCCAACCTGAATGCCTCAGTTGATTCAGTGTGCGCGGCAACGGGGCCAGCAGTAGGATCATCAGCGCCAACGAGACAGAGAAGTGGCGAATGCTGAACTGAAAACGGCTGAGGATGCATGCGCCGGTGAAGACGATAAGGGAAACCCACATCGCCCGCCAATGCAACTCCAGCCCTTCCGATATCACAGCGAGGCGAACCGGACGGAACTTCGCAACGAGGCCAACGACCAGCGCGAGAACGAGCAGGAGGAGGAAGGCCAGCGAGGATTTCAGCAAGAACAAGGCCGGAAAGAAGAACCAGACGCCGTGCGGGTATGAGTGCCCCAAAATGAAAGCAGGCGGTTTCCCGGTGAATGCGAAGAGCGCCAGGCCACGCAGGTATATCCAGGGTGGCATTAGTAATCTGCGCAGCAGCAGCGCCGCCATGTTTGTCCCTAGAACACCCAGAGAGTCGGTTGGCTCATTCCGCGAGAGGACAAAGTAAACGGCATAGACGACCAGTGCAGCGAGCAAGATGCCCTTCGTCAAACTCCACCTGCGGGAACGCCGCCATGCCCGAAGCTCTACCTCACCTTTCGGCTGTTGCGGTACCGGAAGCCAGCGGAGGCTGAGTATGAATGCAGGGAAACAGAAAAGCAATAATCCCGCGGAAAACTTCGAAAGTAGTGCAGCACCGAAGGCGAAGCCGAATCGCAGAACCGTCCCTCGAGATGGCGCCCGCCACATGTCTGCAAATGCCCACAGCGTGACCACAACGAACAGTGTGATCGCGATGTCGGTCAGGACTAGAGGGCCGAATGCCAGCATCACAGGCATGGTGGCGTAGGCGCATAGGCAGAGCAGTCCGCCCCACTGATCGCCGATGCGAGCTCCATAAAGAAAGAGAACGATCCCCAGAACGAGTGTCAGAAGAAGCATGGGCTGCCGTGCCCAGAAAACCGTTGCGATCGGGTCATTCCACCGGGTGATCAACCAGTGGCCGAATATCCATTCGCCGAAATACTGCTTGAACAGTCCACTTCCGCTGAACGCCCAGGATAAGTGGGAGTAGTCCGCGTGTACACCGCGAACAACGAGCGGCAGCGCGGCCAACACCTTTGCCAGCGGCGGATGTTCCTCGTTCATCCGCATATCCAGCTTCTGCAGATAGCTCACGCCAGCACCGATGTGGGCTATTTCATCAAACGTGATGGACTCACGTCGCGCAGCCCCGTCCGCAAGCACGGCCATCAAAGCCAGGAGCAAAATCGCACCGGTAAAAACTATTGTTGATGAGGGTGACTTCATACGTGCCATCCAGATTACAGAATGATGAGTGGATTAGGCGCGTCCACGAAAGATATCTCCCGTTAAATGGTCAGCGTTCCGAATTCAGCCCCCACTTGGACGAAGAGCAAGCCTCTCGGAGAGAGGCTACCATTGCGAGCAAGGCCCACCCACGTCTCGAACGATTGGCCCTCGAGCCTGTCGGGATACCGTTCCCGGCCGGCGACTAAGGGCTGTCGCAGGACTTCAGCCGTGCATCACTTCGGTGATGGCACATAACTCGAACCCGCGCCGCCCAACAGCCGGCGTCTTCTCCTCACCTTCTCGACCTATTACAATGCCAGGCCGCCAAGGAAGGACGACCTTTCAGCGGGCAGACGCGCAACCACAGGACCTGCAGAACGTGTGATTGAGTCGATGAGCTGCGATCATGAGACCGCTGCCCAACATGGTGATTGCCACTTCGTACGTGTGCGAAGGCAACCTGTCCCCGAACCAGGCTGATCCTGCGATGCAACCAACACCGCCCGTCATCAAGAGCAAAATCGAAGCGCGGCGATGTCTTCTAAAACCAATTAAAAGGGCAATCGTTCCAAATAGCGCAACCAATACAGCAAGGCTGCGATGGACACGCTCCTCCGCCGGCAGGAAGTGCGCCAGAACCGTCGAAAAGGAGAGCAAGATAGGCGTGAGAAGGCAATGGACGATGCACAGCGCAGAGGTCCAGACGCCCATCCTGTCCGCCCATACCCTTGAACCGCTAGCCGAAACCCGAGCTTCCAGAGTCATTGGTTCAGCGTACTCAGAATCTATTCGCAATTGCAACTTAGCAGCAAGAACAGCCATAGCCTCTTCGAGCGCGCCTGGCTTCCACGATCAGGATGGGCACAGCGAGAAGAGCGGCTGCCTGATCGATCCAATGGGGACCAGAGGCATCCCGCAGAAGCAGGCCAGCCAGGGTAAGCGCAGCCAGATAGGCACAGGTCGCGGATTGCACGGAGTCGGCACGTAGTGCCTTGTTCCCTGTTTGTGCTGCAATCGCGCGCTTCTTTTGGGCAAGTAGCGGCATAAGCAACAAGGCTCCTCCTGTGATCGCAATGCCGAGCTTGCTTGTGTCTGCCTCTACCCGGTGGAGTAGACCGGCGATGGCGATCACGAAGACCACGCCGGCCAATGCATAGAGCAGCGAGCCGCAGAACTGAGCTGCGCGCAGCTGCGAGATGCGAAAGCGAGGTGTGAACTGGAGGAGGACCACACCCGCCGAAATCACCTCAACGAGACTATCGGAACCGAAGGCCAGAAGAGAGACGCTCCTGGCCTGCCAAGCTGCAAACAGCGCGACTGAGCATTCGATCAACATCCAGGCGAGTGTTACGACCTGCAAGGACACGATCGTTTTTTGCGATGTTCCAAAAGTGCCAGCAGTCCAAGTCATGGCGAAGCGGCGAACAACCGTCCTTAGCTTCTTTTGACTATATCGTATGCTCGACGAACCTCCTTGTCGTAGTGGCGCCTTGGTGTAGAACCTTACTGAGAGTGCCCCCTTCCATCTCTGAGCAGGAATGCACCATCAGACGCCAGGGTTATGCGCCAAGCTGATCACGCGGCCGCGACCGGATCCATATGTACGAGGCCCCGTCTCACGGCTACGTTAATCGCTTCCGTGCGTCCGGTCACATTAAGCTTCTCCAGAATATGCGTCATGTGTACCTTTACCGTCGCTTCACTTATATCCAGCACCACGCCGATCTCCTTGTTGCTTTTACCGTTGGTAACCGCTCGGAGGACTTCAATTTCCCTAACCGTCAATCCGCGGTCGGCGACTCTCTTTCCTAGCTGGGCGGCGACTGCAGGAGGAATCCACCTCTTGCCTTGCGCCACGGCACGAACACATTCGACGAGCTCATCGAGCGATGTATTCTTAAGAAGATATCCATAAGCGCCCGCTTTCAGCGCTCGATAGATATCTTCCTCTCCCTGACACGTGGTGAAGATGACAAGCCGCGCTCCCGGCACTTTCGCGCTGATAGACCTTACTACCTCGATTCCATCCATCTGCGGCAATCTAAGTTCGATAAGAGCGACATCAGGGGGCTGCGCAAGATACCTTTCCACCGCTTCTCGCCCGTTGGACGCCTGCGCGACGATATGCATGTCGGACCTGCGATTGATGAGCGCCGCAAGCCCTTCGCGCACAATCGGATGATCATCCGCGATCAGCAGTGTATATGGATTTTGAGGGAGTTCTAACACTTCCGGGTAATCATTAACAACGCTACCAATAGTCGACACGTGGATCCTCCAATATGTTGCGGGCATTACTTGGCGTAATCCTCCCGAGAGATACCACAAAGTGGGGGAAACTGACGAGGATCTCGGGCTTACGACATCTGCACGTGTGCAAATGCAAAGCACGAAGAGGTCACTGATTTTTTATTTCCGCCAGCTTGAGGGCGGTGTGAACTGCGTTAAGCAACGAGTTATCCTCATACGGTTTGCCGAAGAACGCAACCGCTCCTGCCTGCACGGCCTCCTGTCGTACCTCTGGTTCGTCATTCGCGGAAACAAATACTATGGGCAATCGCCTCTCTTCTGCGGCCAATAGTCGATCCAGGTCAAATCCGCTCATACCAGGCAGGCTTATATCCAGAATGATGCAGGTAAACTCGTCGTAATTGCTGGCGTTCAGGTAATCCTCCGCCGAGGCGAAAGTCTGAGTCGTAAGTCCCGCGGATCTGAGGAGTCTTTCGAGAGACCCGCGCATCCATCGGTCATCATCTACGATCGCTATGAGTGCGTTCTCAGCCACGGCTTCCGTCCTTGCCCCTAAACCCTTGCCGGCCGGTAGATTCCGACTCGGATAGGCGGGGAAAAGGTTAGCAAAGCGTTCTTGAGTACCGGCGTCTAGTAAAACCATCTGTCCGACTTGCCTCACTGAAAGCAACCCTAACGCCGGCGCCAAGGCCTGTCTATTGGACGTTGGTCCTATACGGGCGGCATCAATTGGAACTTAGTCCGAGTTTCTCCGCCATGTGGATCAGATCGGGGAGTGATTCAGCCTTCATCTTGTGCATGACCTGACCACGATGGACCTTAATGGTCTTTTCGCTTGCGTCGAGTTGTGCGGCGATCTGCTTGTTCAGTAGACCGCTGGTCACGAGAGGAAAGACCTCTCGCTCCCGCGGGGTGAGCAGGGCATGTCGTTGTTGCAAGATGCGCACCTCAGCGCTGTGCTGTCTCATCAAGCGGTGTTGTTCGATCCCACGGTGGATCGCTTCCAAGAGATCCTGCTCGCGGAAAGGCTTGGTAAAGAACTCCATGGCGCCGGCCTTCATGGCTCGAACCGACATTGGGATGTCGCCGTGGCCGGTAATGAAAATAACCGGAAGATCGATCTTCTCGACAGCGAGTTCGCGCTGAAGATCCAGCCCGCTCAGTCCGGGAAGCCGAACGTCTAGAACCAGGCATCCTGGTCCGTTGGGTCGCTCGGATCGGAGAAATTCCTGCGCGGATGCGAATGTTCGGGCCTCGAGGCCAACCGATCGCAGCAGTCTCTTGAGAGATATGCAAACTGAAGGCTCATCATCCACGACAAACACAATTGGAGGTGCTTCGTTCACGCCAGGCCCCTATGCCATGCCCGGTAGGGAAAAGTGAAAAGTCGCACCATGGGTTGCCGGGTCACGACTCGCCCATAACCGCCCGTTATGCGCTTCGATGATCGATCGGCTGATGGACAGGCCCATTCCCATTCCACTTGCCTTCGTGGTGAAGAATGTATCGAAGATACGTTCGAGATGCTGGGGATCAAGGCCCGTACCATAATCCTTCACGGCGACCTCCAGGCCTAATTCACGCCGCTCGGAACGGATCACGAGAACTCGCGGGCGATCCAGAATCGCATTCATCGCCTCGATACCGTTCATGATCAGGTTCAGCAAAACCTGTTGTAACTGCACTCGATCACCCAGTACCGGCGGCAATTCAGTCCGTAGTTCCGTCCGGAGGGAAATATGCTGCTTTTTCAGAACGCCAGTGGTGAGAGCGAGCACCTCACGAATCACCTGATTTATGTCCAGCAGGCTCTTCTGCGGAGCGTTCTTCTTCAGCAGCGAGCGAATGTGAGAGATGATCTCCGCCGCCCTGGTTCCCGCCTCCGCGATGTCGATCACCGCCTGTTGCACCTCTTCAAGATCAGATTCCGGATTCGCCAGAATCCTTCGGGCGGCGTTCGCGTTGTTGACGATTGCTGCGAGCGGTTGATTGATTTCGTGTGCGATCGAAGCGGTCAGTGCGCCCAGCGTGGATGCTCTGACCACCCGCGCTAGTTCATCGTGGGCAGCCTGAACGGCCTCTTCAGCGAGTCGGCTTTCGGTCAGATCGCGCGTGATCTTGGCGAATCCAATCAACGCTCCCTTTTCGTCCTGCAGCGCGGTGAGAATCGCATTTGCCTGGAAGCGGGTCCCATCTTTGCGGAGCCGCCACCCATTTGCCTCGTACCTGCCCGCAGCAGCCGCCTCCCGCAAGGCCATCGCCGGCTCGCCTTTGCGCAAATCCTCATCGCAATAGAAGCAGGAGAAGTGTTGCCCGATAATCTCCTGCGCCTGATATCCCTTCAGGCGTTCCGCTCCAGTGTTCCAGCTGGTTACAAATCCCGCCGAGTCCAGCATGAAAATTGCGTAATCCGTGATGCTGTCCACCAAGAGGCGAAATCGCTCGTCACTCCGGCGCAGGTCTTCGGCGGCCTGTCTGCGCTCAGTAACGTCCAGAGTCAGGCCGATCATCCGGAAGGGTTGGCCTGCGGCGTCACAATGAGTACGTCCCTTGCTGAGGAGCCAGCGAAGCTGGCCATCCTGTCGCTGCATCCGATACTCGGCATCGAATTCTCCGCCGGGTCGAAGTGCTTCGCGAATCGCCAACTTCACCGCTGTACGGTCCCCGGGATAAATCAGTGCGACGAAACGTGCCTCATCCAACTTTTGGTTGTCTGGCTCAAGGCCAAAGATGCGAAAGGTCTGATCGGACCATACTGCCCTGTCCGTGCGGGGATCCCAGTCCCAAAGGCCCAGCCCTGAGGCCTGCTGCGCGAGGCGGAGCTGTTCTTCACTCTTCCGCAGCGTCTGCTCTATCCGCTTTCGCTCGCCAATTTCGAGTACCAGATCTTCATTAAGTTTTTTCAGCTCCGCTGTCCTCGCCTCGACCCGGCGTTCCAGCTCTGCATTCGCTCGACTCAACTCCTTCTCCGCGCCACTGCGCTCTGCGATCTCAAACCGTAGTAGCGCAGGACTGGGCAGTGCTACGGCATGAGGGACCAGCCTTACGAGCAGGATCGCAGTGATGACGGAGGCGATGGCGGTAATTGCTTTGATCGATCCGGACAGCCAATAGTCCGCATGCCAGAGAGTCCACACTCCCATCGCGTGTGTGCTGCTGCCGGCAAGAATGAAAATGCCGAAGCATACAAACATCCAGTGAAAGGGGAGATCTCTGCGTTTGACGACAAAGTAGGCGAGCGTGAACGGGATGGAAAGGTAGGAGAGCGCAATCAAGGCGTCGGAGATGACGTGCAGCCACACCAGCCCAGGGTCCCACAAATAGTAATGCCCATACGGCGTATCCGAGCCGGATGAGAAAAACATCTTCAGGACTTGCATCGTACACCCACGGCGTTTCATTTGGCCCGGACAAAGGAAAACAGCAATCCGGTGGTTCAGGAAAGAACAATATAGCGCGCACACTGGCGGTCTGAACAACCGTAGTCTAAATAGAGGGGGTTCGTTATGGCCGTCATTCGGTCTTTACTTGCAACGCAAGGTGCTTGACGGAGGGAAGAGTCTGAAAGTTTCAGGAGATAGATCAATAAAACTAACTGGCGCCGCCATGGGTGTCTGCCGCGGTTTGCAGAGCGCACACGAATAACTTTCGCCCAGCTTCAACACTTAGTTGGCGAGGAATGTGCAAACAATCTCTCACACCGCGTGGTCACTCTGGGTTGAAGGGGACATGGCGGTCAATCCCGAGGAACCAGCGATCAATGTCGAACGGGATTATGTCTGCAGGAACGTGGAATCAGATGGCCGGCCTTGCGCCTCCCATCGCGTGGGCTACATCATACGACAATTCTGCGGCGATTGCTCAGGCGCTGTGGCGTTTCCCGGGTTGACCTCGCGACTATTCGTGATGCGAAGCCCGGCTGCCTACTTGCAGCGGCATTTAAAACTTTTTTGCTATGGCCAGAACTCGTGAGAACCGGATGTACTCCCACCCGTCGCTCAGGCTTTTTCAACTAATGCTCCGTGGCTATCTTGGAGAATAGGTCCCTGGACCCGGATGCAAGAGTGAGCCCATAGTTCACCACCAATCGCTCGTCAAGAGTCCGCCCTAATCCACGGTTCGAACACCGACTTCATCGAGGTGACTTAGTAAGTCGGCCGGATCCTGGTAAACGCGATAGGCTCCTACCTGCTCCAGTTCTTCTTTTCCATAGCCTCCCGAGAGCAGGCCGATGCCCAAACAACCGGCTCGTCGAGCCGCCAGCAGGTCCCACACACTGTCGCCGACAACCATGGCTCTCCCGACAGGCACATTGAGTCGCTCCGCCGCGGCCAAGAACAGATCGGGATCTGGCTTAGCGCGTTGAACTTCCTGCCCTGTGATCACTGTAACCTCTGCTCCTATTGCCAATCTTTCGAGTGCTGAACGGGCTCCTTCGGGACGCCCACTGGTTGCGATTGCAAAGGGCACCCCGGTTTTGCTTAGTTGTTGTAAGAGATCGCGAGCGCCCGGAAGCGGCTGAATCGCTCCTTGGTACCGCTCGTACGCGGCCGCATGTCGCTTTTGGAGATCCTGCGCCTGCTCGGAGGTTCACCGCTGGCCGATCTCCCGGCTGAGCGCCTGGACCAGCAGACCGCCACTCATGCCGATGCGACGATGAATACGCCAAACGGCCAAAGACAGGCCCATCTCTTCCAGCGCCTCGTGCCACGCGAGAACATGTTGATAGACGCTATCGATGAGCGTGCCGTCAAGATCAAAAAGAAATGCAGGAGTATGACCGCTGCCTTGATTCATCGTCGCTGCTCCTTCTTCGCATATCTATGCAGCCGAAACGCGCCTAATTCTCCGAAGCTGTTAGCTTCCTTTTTAGCTTTTCGATATCGGTCATGCTCTTCTCGTATTCAAACAGGGCGGAGATCATGGAAGAGAGCTGGTTGGCCGACTCCGCATTTTTCTGGAGGTATTGTGCGTAAGTCTCGGACAGAGGGCGGGCCTTGTTCTGGTTAAGATAGTTGATCGCGGCCGTAGTATTAGCTGATAGCTCCTTCACCAGGGGGAGCACTCTCTCGACAGCCTGTTCCTGCAATTCGGACCCGGACTTCTCGGCCTTACTCAACTTCTCAGCGATGATGGCCATGTTATCTACATGTCCCTTGACTTTAGCGAGCATCAAGGCATGCGTTACCCAATTTTCGTCATTCAGGATAAGCGCCTGTGTCTCGTTGGCATCTGCCGCCAATGCAAGCGCCTCGGCGTTTGCATCGGAGAGAAGTTGCGTCAACTGTTGGCTATCATCTCTCGAGGCGTAGGCATGCGACTGAAAAATGAACAGCGTTACGAATGCCACGAGGATCAAAGGCTGCTTCTGCAAGTGCGAGGTTCTCATATCCATAGAGTTCTTTCCTTCCGCTTTGCCATCAGATCTGCTGCCGACCGATTGGGAAGGTCATCCTCGCGATGCCGCTGAACAACAGGCTGATCCCCACCAACGTGCCCACGGCCCACAACGAGCTTGACGGCCAACGGAAGAAAATGAGGCCAGCCAGCAGCAACGATACGAGACCATCGATGAGAAACCAGACTGCTCCACGCAGCCGTCGAAGGAGGGAGAAAACGATGAGCTCGAAGGCCCCCTCGATCGCGATGTAAAAGGCAAGCACCAGCGTGAGCGTGACCACTCCGGCGATGGGTAACACCAGAATGTAAAGAGCAGCGATTACATATACGAGCCCTATAAGCATCTGCCATAGGATTGCACCGCCGCCTCGTTCCGACCAGGCGTAAACCCGATGCGCTACACCGGCGAACAGGATCAACCATCCAAAGAAGACACTGGCTGCAATGCCGGCAAAGAACGGCGCAGCGATGGCGAAGACTCCCGCCAGAAAAAGCAGGGCCCCCACAAAAATGGACCACCCCGCGGAACGTGGATGGATAGCTGGCGTATTCATTAGTTCCTCCCTAGCGCCGTCTTGATGGCGACATGCAGGTTTCCGCCGGTCCGCCGTTAACTTTACGGCGGACCGGCGGATACAGGAGCTACATGGACCGAGGCGGAAATTTACTGAACATCTTGTCTACGGCTTTTTGTAGCTTCTTGGTATCTTTATCCGGCTTGTCGGAAAGTTGGTCATGCGCCAGGCCACGCCACAGGAGATGTTTTGAGCCACTGTCATAGATATCCACGACCAGGGTTCCAACCGGTATATTTTCAACCGTCGTCGTCGCCATCCCGTCTCCCCAGCCATGCCATCTCCAGCCCGGCCCCAGGCTTGTGTAGAAGGTGTTGTATTCCTCCTGATTTTTCTTGATTGCCACTGCCGTCACGGTTGTGTCACCCCCGGTAGGCACCTGTTGCCACCCTTTTGCCTGTAGAGCCCGATCCACCGCATCGCGGATACGTTGCTCGAAGAGCGGATCTTCCGCGTGTACGTGTCCCCATGAATAGCTGTGGTATTGCTTGAAGTTGGCGGAGTGGTCATAGTCAGTCTCCACTTTTTGCGCCAACGCTGGAATCGACAGCACGGCAATGGCAAGAGCCGCTGTCACTGCAATCCGTTGATGAAGTTTCATGCCGAGACCTCCGTGATGTTGTTGTTGCATCGATCTGACTTCCTCTGAACACAGCGCAAGACGATGAACATCCGACTGAATGGCCGCTGATACCAAGGTACGGCCACTTAGTTATGAGGCATCTCAATCTTGTCCTGGAGCGCCTCAAGTGTTGCTCTCGTGCGGTCGTACTTAACGAAAGAGGAGATCATATCCGCGAGTGCGTGAGCTGTGTCAGCATTTTGCTGAAGATATTCCTTATAGTCTTCTGATACCGGACGAATCTGGTTCTGGTTCAAATGCTCAATAGCGGCGGTCGTATTGGCGGCGATGTCCTTGAGCAAGGGAACCATGCGATCAATCGCCTCCTGCTGCCACGGAGAGGCCTCATCGCGTTCGCTCTGCAGCTTTTCCAGGATCTTCCCCATATTGTTTACATGGTCCCGAATACGGTTCAGCACGGTGGCATGAGATTGCCAGCTGACGTCGTTGTTGAGCAGAGAGGTCATTTCTTCCGCGTCGCGGGCCAGTTCGTAAGCTTCGCTTCTCGCAGCATCAAGCTGGGCGGCAACCTGAGTATTGGGCGGCTTCCGGGTAACTGATCTGAGAACGGGCGGCAGAAGCGCGATGGAGGTAACTAATGCGACCGTCAGCAGGCGGGATACTTTCCTGGATAGAATTGACATAGGAATTTCCTTTCTGTTCGGAACTGCAATGATCGTGTGTTTTGCCTTCAGTGCCGTTCCTGATTTGATTGCCTGTTGAAGAGCGGAGACAGGTCGTCCTTCAGTTTGGAAAAGAGCGAAGCGGTGTCCCCATTGCCTTTCAGATCCTTCTCGAGTTGCGCGATATCGGTCTTCAGCGCGGCATACTCGAGGGCGTCGGCCGCGTAGCCGAGATCCTGACAGCGTTGCAGCTGATTTGTAGCGGTTGTCAGCAATGTTTGTGCCGCGTTCTTGTCCTTCTGGCTTTGCTCTTGCGCTGCCGCGATTGCTGCTCGCCCAAGTACAACCGGAATGGGCGTAATTCTTTCAATGATTGCCAAAGTGTTCAGCGCCGTTAGCAGAACCTCGCTTGCCTGATCGTTCTGTCCTTGGTCCAGAAGACGGGCCGCATCCTTGAGGGCCGTCGGATAGGTGGCCAGCGGCAGGTTGTAGATACGGACGCGAATTTCGCTGGTCAGCGAATAGAGAATGAACCGCGCGGTGGGATAATCCTTCGCCTTTACCGCCGCGGCCAGCCCACGGTTCAGCGTCTGGATAGCTTGCTCGTCAACCGGCGCGGCATCGACGACCTGAACTTCGGACGCCACCGGGGTCAGCGCGGCCGCCGCATTGCGAGCCAACAGAATATTGATCTTCCCCGTGGCCGCCTCGATAGCAGCAAGCGCATCGCTTTTGTTATTAGCCGCGATTGCATCGATTGCGGACCTCGTTTGATCAATCGCAGCTATCGCATCCTGATCGAGTGACTGGTCTGCCTGGTCTTTGGCGCTTTGGCGTTCTTTCTCAACCTCGGGACGCACCTGCTTTTCAGCAGATTGCCGCTGCTGGTCCAAATTTGGTTGGGATGAGGTTTGCGCCTGCGTTTGCGGTTTTACCTGCATGGTATTGGCAGCGGTAGGGCGAGAGCTGCAACCCGCAATCAATATCAAGCAGGATGTAAGGAAGAGCGCAATCGTATGTCCGTAGATGTAGATGGTTTGTCTCATAACGGCCTTCTCTACCCCTCTCGATTGACTCAGATGTGAGCTCGACTTCTGCTGCCACGACACGATTACAACCAGACTGAGTCACTGATCCGGGATGTTAGCCACGCTGCGCGCGCAAAACAATTCGTCGCTAGCACGATGCCCGAGTGAAGACACGTGCTTATACAAAGTTCTATCTAGTAGCGAATAAGGCCGTAAAACTTTGGTGCTAGAGCAGACGGCTGGGACCGGCCTCTGCGGTGATGGTGTTACGGGGTAGTGGATTCTAAACGTAGGTTCTTCTCGCGTATAGGGAAATGGTCGTATGGTCCCATGCTGCCCACGTCCGAGTGAAGCTTGTAACTCCTTACTTAACCTTTCTTCCTCCTCACGAAGGATTGTCTTGCTGATGTGCGAGCGCTAGGATCTGCGAAGTGGAAATTGCTCATGAAGAGTCCGAAAGGGGCCGCGAATCTCGGTATGCAACGTGCTGTAAGCGAATGGGACAGTCAGTTTGATCGCGGCACTGAGGAGCTGAGTACTTCAGAGCAGGAGATGAATGCATGAGTTCAATGGGCACAATAATGCTTGGCCTCCCTGTAAACGGACGAGACCATGTCCAAGGACCACCTGTAGCGCCGATCACTCTAGTCGAATATGGAGATTACGAGTGTCTCCGATGTGGCGAGGCTCACTCCATCGTGAAGGAGTTGCAGAAACGCTTGGGCAACCAGCTGCGCTTTGTCTTCCGCCACTTTCCAATCATCACTTTGCACCCGCATGCCCAAAACGCTGCTGAAGCCGCGGAAGCCACAGGAGTACAGCGCAGGTTTTGGGAGATGCACGACACTCTCTTCGCCAACCAGGGCGCGTTATCCCACAGACACCTGGAGGCATATGCCAGGCGTAATGGAGTCGATCTGAAGCAATTCAATCGAGAGATGGTTGCGCACGCGCACACGGTCCGGGTGCGCGAACACTTTCTGAGCGGTGTGCGTAGCGGCGTTGACAGCACTCCCGCATTTTTTATTAACGATATCCGTCACGACGGTCCCTATGAGTTGAATTCACTGTCGGCGGCGATCATCGAGGCCACATGACCGCACCGGATCCTAGCCCAAAGGTCGTGGAGGCTCTTACGACGTCGCATGGATGCACTTCATTCTTGCCTCGTTTTTCGGGAAACGCAGGTGCAGATAAGTTGCAGTTGACGAAGCTGTACTCGATGAAAGCGATGAGGCGTTTCCGCTTGTTCCCGGGCCATGATCCATTGTCCATGCTGTATACGGTGCCAGCAAAAATCATGAAGGAGATAAGGAATGGCGAACCTAACCCCCGCTAGCCGCCGCGGAACAAACCGCGAAGTAGATTACAACGCCTCAGCAATCCTGCACGGGTCGCGCACTGCCAGAGCAACAGCGGAAATTACCATGGCGTTTGAGATGCGAAGCGAGTCATCCTCCCTGAGTAACTTCGATAGTGTCTTCAGCGGATTCCGGCAACATCTCTTTCTTTCGTGCGGCGCCACCACTGCACTGTTAGCGGCAGCAACGGAGGTGATGACGCGACCAGGCAGTGCGGAGGTCGCGGATGTGATGGAATCGAGCTCGAACAGGAATGGCGGCGAATCGGCATCAACAGCGGTGCTCGAGAACACCATGGAGCAGCAAGCCGCAACGGAGACTTTATTCCAGCCAGTCCAACTTGGCCGATACAAACTTCCGCACCGCATGCTCATGGCGCCGCTCACCCGATCGCGCGCTCGCCAACCCGGGAATGTGCCTTCTCCGATGAATGCTCTTTACTATGCACAACGCAGCACGGCCGCTCTCATCGTTTCAGAAGCGACCCAGGTCTCTCAGCAGGGACAAGGCTATGCGTGGACACCGGGCATCCACAGCCTGGATCAGGTGGAAGGCTGGCGGCTTGTCACCGAGGCGGTGCACAAGGCCGGCGGCTTGATCTTCATGCAGCTGTGGCATGTTGGCCGCATCTCTCACCCTTCGCTCCAGCCTGACGGCATGCTGCCCGTGGCGCCCTCCTCCCTCAAACCTAAAGGCTTGGCCTTCATCGAAAATGAAAGCGGCGAGGGAGAGCTGGTCCCTTTCGTAACTCCACGCGCGTTGGAGACGGAGGAAATTCCTTACATCATTAAGCAATACGTGCGCGGAGCCAGGAATGCGCTCGAGGCCGGCGTCGACGGCATCGAGATTCACGCAGCAAACGGCTATCTTCTTGACCAGTTTCTCAACTCCGGCACCAACCGGCGTACCGATGCGTATGGCGGCTCCGTCGAAAACCGCGCGCGGCTTCTCCTTGAGGTGGTGGAGGCGGTCACCCGAGTCTGGGGCGCCAATCGCGTCGGCGTACGGCTTTCTCCGCTAGGTACGTTCAACGACATATGCGACCAAGACCCGGAAAAAACCTTTGGCTGCGTTGCGAAGAAGCTCAACGAGTACGGACTAGCCTACCTGCACCTAGTTAATCCCGCGATTGCCGAACTTGAAAAAGGAATAGAGCCTGATCCGAGGGCTATCCGAATGCTGGATTTAATGCGCAAGAAGTTCCGTGGCACCTTGATCATCACGGGCGGCTTCGATCAGGGAACCGCAGAGAACTGGCTTAAGCAAGGTCGAGCGGATCTGATTGGATTCGGGCGCAAGTTTCTGGCCAATCCGGATCTGCCGAACAGGTTTCGCCAGCATGCTCATCTCAATGCGGATGATCCCGCCACTTATTACGGCGGTGGCGCCATAGGTTACATCGATTACCTCACGCTCGCGCAAGAGCGCGGTGAGGAGCCGAAGCCGCACGTGGATGAAAGATGGCGCTAGCGCTCGAAGAAGCTCGCGGCAGGAATAGCAGCGGCTACCGGGCACTATAAGGCTCGCGCATCAGGAACTAGCAGCTTGCATGGCGTTTCTAGCAACAGGCACGTACCAGAGGAGAGGACTATGAAAGCAGTCGTTTACAACGGACCCCGCGACGTCAAGGTAAAGAATGTTCCTGACGCCAAAATCGAGCAGCCTAACGACGTGGTCGTCAAGATCACCACCACCAACATTTGCGGTTCTGATCTGCATATGTACGAGGGCCGGACCGACTTCAAACCGGGAGGCGTCTTCGGTCACGAGAACACCGGAGAAGTCGTCGAGGTAGGTCCTGGAATCAGCCGCATCAAGAAAGGTGACCATGTCAGCCTGCCTTTTAACATCGGCTGTGGCTTCTGCAAGAACTGTGAAGCCGGTCTTACCGCGTTTTGCCTCACCGTTTATCCGGGAATGGCCGGAGCTGCTTATGGCTTCGCCGACATGGGACCTTTTCCGGGCGGACAGGCGGAATACCTCCGCGTCCCCTACGGCGACTTCAACTGCTTGCGGCTACCAGACGACGCCCGGGAAAAGCAGGACGATTATGCACTTCTGTCCGATATATTTCCCACCGGTTGGCACTGCACCCGTCTCGCAGGCCTCCAACCCGGCGAGTCCGTTGTGATTTATGGCGCCGGCCCGGTTGGTTTGATGGCCGCCTTAGCTGCGACGATCCAGGGCGCGAGTAAGGTCATGGTCGTCGATCGCCATCCCGACCGGCTTGCTCTGGCAGAAAAGATCGGTTGCATTCCCATCGACGACTCGAAAGCTTCCCCGGTCGAGCAAGTGTTGGCACAGACCCGCGGAGAGGGCGCCGACCGAGGTTGTGAATGCGTAGGCTATCAATGTCACGAGCCACATGGCCGCGAGATACCCAATCTCACGATGAATAATCTTGTGGGCTCCGTACGCTTCACCGGTGGAATCGGCGTTGTGGGCATTTTCCTGCCTAAAGACCCGGGGGGCGCCGATCAGCTCGCCAAGCAGGGTGAGATTGCTTTTGACATGGGACTCTTCTGGTTCAAAGGGCAGTCGATTGGCACTGGGCAAGCCAACATCAAGCACTACAACCGGCACCTGCGCAATCTGATTCACGCCGGCCGGGCAAAACCCTCCTGGATCATTTCGCATCGGTTGCCTCTCGACCAGGCACCGAATGCCTACCAACATTTTGACGCGCGCGACAAAGGGTGGACGAAAGTTGTTCTAAAACCGGCGGCGTAGTCTTGGTGCCTTGGTCATGTGGGGGTGGATACCGCCCCCACCTCTTTTGGGGGCAGCAAATGGAACAACGCTATTTCGGATCTACTCAGCGTCAGGTCACGGTGATCGGGCAGGGCACCTGGTATGACGAAAACGATGACCCTGCTTCAGCCGTCGCTGCGTTGCGCCTCGGTCTCGATCGGGGCATGAAACACATCGATACCGCTGAGATGTACGGCTCCGGAGCCGCCGAGAAGCTGGTTGGCCAGGCGATTGCGGGTCGGCGGGACGAAGTGTTTCTGGTCTCAAAAGTCCTCCCTCAGAATGCCGGGCGGCGCACCACCATCAAGGCGTGTGAGAGATCTCTTTTGCGGCTCAAGACCAATCGCCTGGATTGCTACCTCCTGCACTGGCGTGGACGCCATCCGCTGGAGGAAACGGTCGCCGCTTTCGAGCAGCTGCGCGAGGAAGGAAAAATACTCTCCTGGGGAGTCAGCAATTTCGACGTGGAGGATCTGGAGGAAATCGCGGGAATCGCCGGCGAAGATCTGCCCGCCTGTAACCAGGTCCTTTATCACCTCCAGGAGCGGGCCGTTGAGCATGCTGTTATTCCCTGGTGTCAGAAGCACAAAGTGGCAGTGGTGGGATATAGTCCACTGGGCCATGGAGCATTCCCGGCGCCCCACTCCCCGGGGGAGCGCGTGTTGCACGAGATAGCAGAACTGCAGCATGCCACTCCTCGGCAGGTGGCGCTCCAGTTCCTGGTGCGCAGCCCCGGACTTTTCACCATTCCCAAAGCTTCGACTCCCGAGCACGCCGCGGAAAATGCGGGTGCCGGAGATTTCCAGTTGTCTACAGCAGACATCGCCCGCATCGACAAGGCCTTCCCCCTGGGTCCACGTCCCGACAGGCTTCCGATGTTGTAGATCTTGTGAGGCAAATAAAATGAGCGCGTCGACTCCTCAACATTCGTTACAGCTACGGCTCCTGGGCACCCACGGTTCATCCGCCAGTTACGGGCTGCGTGATTTTCTATACCGCAGCAATGTTCCATTCGAATGGATTGAGCTGACCTCGGATGAGCAGGCGCGGGAGTTGGCCCAAGTCAACGATCTGCACGATCAGCGCTTGCCGGTCTGCCTTTTTCCTGACGGCGCCAGGCTGGAAAATCCCACCATTCGCCAGATCGCGGAGAAGTTAGGCTGGTTCCAAAAGCCATCGAGCGCAGAATATGATCTGGCCATTCTGGGCGGCGGCCCTGCCGGGCTCAGTGCTGCAGTGTACGGCGCGTCGGAGGGCCTCAAAACCCTACTGATCGAGCGCTACGCCGTCGGCGGACAGGCGGGTACCAGTTCCAGGATAGAGAATTACCTGGGATTTCCGGAGGGCATCAGCGGCAATGACCTCGCGAAACGTGCCCGTGACCAGGCCAACCGCTTTGGAGCCGAGATCCTTCTGTTGCATGAGGGGGTTCGTGCCGAGCTCGTGCCCGGAAAGTCGATTGGTCACCTGGCGGATGGCAGCAGCTTTGTGATGCACGCCGCGATCTGTGCTTCTGGTGTTGAATACCGCCGTCTCAACCTTTGGAACGAAGAACGGCTGCGCGGCGCGGGTGTCTTTTACGGCGCCGGCACCAGCGAGGCGGAGCTGTGCAGCAGCCAGGTGGTCTTCGTGGTCGGTGGCGGCAACTCCGCCGGACAGGCGGCGATACATTTCTCCCGCTACGCTCGAAAAGTCTACATCCTGATTCGTGGAGATGGCTTGAAGGAAACGCTCTCCCACTATTTGATCGATCGCATATCGGCCTCGCCGAAGATCGAGGTAAGACCGCATACCGAAGTCCTTGAGCTGCATGGCGACAACCACTTAGAAGCCATTACTCTCATCAATAATTTGACCGGCCGGCAGGAAATGATCAAGACGTGCTGGCTTTTCCTGTGTCTTGGCGGCCTGCCCAACACCGATTGGGCTGCAGAAGCCGGCCTGGTGCGCGACCAGCAAGCTTATCTCGTTACTGGTCCGGATTTACGGCAGCACAATGGCTTTTCCGGGACTTGGCCGCTCGATCGCGAACCCTATTATCTGGAAACCAGCTTTCCCGGAATGTTCGCCGCCGGCGATGTTCGCCATGGGTCTATCAAACGATGCGCCTCGGCCGTCGGGGAAGGCGCAATGGCCGTTACCTTTGTTCACCGTTATTTAGCCAGCCGCTGAAAGGAAGACGCTTATGTCAGGATGTTCACACTTAGGCCAGATTCGACGTGTATCTCCGGGCACTCCCGAAGGCTGTGAGGAGTGCTTGAGGACGGGGAGTTCCTGGGTTCACCTTCGCTTATGCCTGGAGTGCGGCCACGTCGGCTGCTGCGACCAATCTCCCGGTAAACACGCCACCAAACATTTCCATCGCACCAGCCATCCCATCATGCGCTCCTTCGAGCCCGGTGAGGATTGGGGCTGGTGCTACGTTGACGAGGTCATGCTGAACGATGTGGATCAATGGATCCCGTGGCGCCGCTCGCGGGCAAGTCTATAGGTCAATGTGCAGGACGATCTTTCCGACCACGTGCCCTTCTTCAATCCTGCGGTGAGCAGCAGCCACGTCTTGGAATGAGAAGACCTGGACCCGTAGCGGGAGGGTCCTGGTACTGATCGCCGCATTCAGCTTTTCGAAGGCCTCATGCGACATCGCGCCATCGAATGCTGAAGCCGGATGGCCGCTGAAGCGTGGTTCGGGTTCAACGCCATTCGGAAAGGCAATCGGCGCTTTCGGCTTCAGATGCGAAAAGAAGGACGCCAACGCGTTACTGTCGGCGGTGACCAGGGCAGCGTCGAACCCGTCCTTGGCCGCGCGTTTAATTGCGCCCTCGCGTTCCGATGAATTTGGATCGATTGTGTGCGCGGCTCCCAGCGACCGAACATACTCCTGCGCTTCCGGCCGCGCCGTGCCCACGACCGTCGCCCCTTTCTCGCTGCCCAGCCAGACCGCGCAGGAACCGACGCCGCCGCTCGCACCGAAGACCAATACGGTTTGCCCGCGAGTCACTTTCAGAGTTTCCAGACCAGATTGAGCTGTCAATGCGATGCACGGCATTCCCCCTGCGATCTTCATATCCAGGTGTGCTGGAACCGGAGCTACCCTGTCCGCGGGAACGCTGACGTATTGCGCGTAAAATCCGCCGTTGCCGTAGCTGTAAGAGTAAACGCGATCGCCTACGCGGAACCTTGTCACATGGCTGCCAACGGCAGCGATTGTTCCGCTCCCGTCTGCGCCCATGATTGTTCCCGGTTTGACGGATCCCCACGATCCTGCACGCTGCTCCGCGTCCCAGATGCCCACACCCACATACTCGAGCGCGATAAGGACGTGGTTAGACGGCAGTGCGGGTATGGGCACCTCTTTGATGTGAATGGCTTCAGGGGGCCCGGCCGCATCCACAACCGCAGCTTTCATGACCTTCGGAAGAGTTGATAGGGTCGTCATCGCTTCACTCCATTGGTAAGAGCCAGGTAGATAGCGCTTAGATCGTCTGCTCCGAAGCCGGGTTCGGCTTCTGCCCAGGTAGCGTCGATGTTGTTAAGGATCGGAAGCCGGGCGCGCTCTTCTCCCGCCGCTGCGAGTGCAAGTTGAACATCCTTGTGTGCCCAGCGAAGCGGAAATTCCGTTTCCGCGGTGCGGCCCGCTTTTATCTTCTGGAATTTAGCCACTGCCCACGCTGGAACCAGAGGACCACCCGAGACCAGCGACGCGAAACGGCCCAGGTCGATCCCGAGTGCGTCTCCGAGTATAGAAACTTCCGCGACCCCTTCGTTGAGGACCGCGATCCAGGCGTTGAACAGGAGTTTCATGCGCGTTCCCTGTCCTACATCACCGAGCCAGTGTGTCTGCACAGCGATTGCATCGAAGAACGGCTGTGCTGTCGCGGCCAAGCGAGCTTGGTCGCCTGACGCAAGAATGACCAGCTTCCCTTGTTCGGCCGCAGCTTTGCTACCCGAGACCGGCGCATCGAGGAAGGCGATCTCGGGCCGTGTGGCGGCCAGGCGGAACGCGCGTTCCGTCCCCTCAACCCCAATGGTCGACATCTGTATCCAGACGGCGCCCGGCTTCATCGCCGACAGAACCTCTCGTTCCTTCATGATGCTCAGCACCGCATCGGCGTTTGACACCATGGTGACGACGATGTCCGCATCCTGAACAGCATCCCCCGCGCCTTGTGCAATCGGACGTTATCGTGAGCAAAACTGGAGGCGCGTTCGGGCGATCGATCCCACGCCGTAGTATTCAAACCGCCGCGAGCAGCGGTACGCGCGATCGCCGCGCCCATGATACCCAATCCTAAAATAGAAATTTTCACGCTCATGTCTTATGGATGTTCATGCTAGCGCCCGGACGCAGCGAGGCGCAATTCTCCACAGCGAGTAGAGCTACCCGGGTCTCTGGTAGGACCCATTCGTACGACCTTAGGCTTAGAGGAGCATCCGACCCGAAGGATATGAGACTAGCAACTAGTAGAGTTGGAACAGACTCTTCCAAATAGCTTAATACGGCGTCAGGAGCCGCAATTAGCGGCTTTTGACACGACCTTAGATTCCGACTGCCCGTTCCAGCTGCAGAACTTGCGTATTGATGCGCTGGTCGGCGAAGCGGCAGGATGATACCTTTGCTTGCGGTCCGCATTATAGAAATGAGAAAGCCGCATGACAGGGGATGATTTAGCACGCCGCAGGGGCGCAGCCGCAGTTGATGGGATGGTGCGGGTCAGGGGCGCGCGAGAGCATAACCTCAAAAACCTCGACGTCGATATTCCCCGCGACGCCCTGGTAGTGTTCACGGGGGTTTCGGGATCCGGGAAGTCGTCGCTCGCGTTCGGCACGCTCTACGCTGAGGCTCAGAGGCGATATCTCGAGTCGGTGTCGCCCTATGCGCGGCGTCTCTTCCACCAATTGGCGGTGCCGGAGGTTGACTCGATCGACGGGCTGCCTCCCGCGGTCGCTCTGCAGCAGCAGCGAGGGTCCCCGACGACCCGGTCGTCCGTCGGTAGCGTGACCACGCTCTCCAACCTCTTGCGCATGTTGTATTCTCGCGCCGGAGATTATCCTTCTGGTCAGGCGATGCTCTATGCCGAATCATTCTCTACCAACACGGCTGAAGGAGCTTGCCCCAAGTGTCATGGGCTGGGGCGCATCTACGAGGTAACGGAAAAGTCGATGGTTCCGGATGACTCGCTGACCATCCGCCAACGCGCAGTTGCGGCGTGGCCGACCGCATGGCAGGGCCAGAACCTCAGAGACATCCTGGTGACACTCGGCTACGACGTCGACAAGCCGTGGCGCGAGCTTTCGAAAAAGGACCGCGATTGGATTTTGTTTACTGACGAACAGCCGACCGTTCCGGTGTATGCCGGATTTACGCCCACGGAGACTCGGGCAGCCCTGCGCCGCAAACTGGAGCCCAGCTATCAGGGAACGTTCACGGGAGCGCGACGCTATGTACTCAGCACCTTCGCAAACAGCCAGAGCGCTATGATGAAGCGTCGCGTCGCGCAGTTCATGCTGAGTACGGAATGCCCGGTGTGCCATGGCAAGCGGCTGCGGCCGGAGTCCCTTCGAGTGAAGTTTGCGGGAATGGACATCGCCGAGATTTCCGCCCTCCCCATGAAGCGGCTGGAATCCATATTTCGCTCGTGTGCGGAAGATCGGGGCACGGGCCAAGCGAACCCAGACGGGCAGCATCCAGAGAAAGCGATCGTTGCGCAGCGAATCTCCCAGGACATTTTGGCGAGGCTTGAGGTGCTGCTCGATCTTGGTCTCGGATATTTATCGCTGGAGCGAAGCACGCCAACCCTTTCGCCGGGTGAATTGCAGCGTCTGCGTTTGGCAACGCAGGTACACTCCAATCTTTTCGGCGTAGTCTATGTGCTCGACGAGCCGTCAGCCGGTCTGCACCCTGCGGATACGGATGCCTTGTTGAAGGCGCTCCATCGGCTGAAGGAGTCGGGCAATACGCTGTTTGTGGTTGAGCATGAACTCGAAGTGATGCGAAGCGCCGACTGGCTCGTGGACGTGGGGCCGGGAGCCGGAGAGAACGGCGGACAGATTTTGTACAGTGGTCCGCCGGATGGTCTGCGCACTGTGACCGCCTCCCAGACTCGCCGGTACATCTTCGCGCAAGGGCATTCGACTGGCCGAACACCCCGGGAGCCGCGCGGCTGGCTTCGCCTCCGTGGCGTCAGCCTCAATAACCTCGAACGTCTGGATGTGGCAATTCCGCTGGGTGTGTTTACTTCGGTGACCGGTGTTTCGGGATCGGGGAAGTCGAGCCTGATCAGCCAGGCGCTTGTGGACCTGGTGGCTGATCGCCTGGGCCAGAGGATTGAACCTGACGGGGATATCGATAACGAGGAACTCGAACAAGCTGCGCCGATAACTGCCGCAGGTGAAATCGTGAGCGGTGTAGAGAGCCTGCGGCGCATGGTTCGCGTTGACCAGAGGCCCATTGGACGCACGCCGCGCTCGAACATGGCCACCTATACGGGGCTGTTCGATCATGTGCGGAGGCTCTTCGCGGCCACAAAGCTGGCGCGATCGAGACACTATGATGCGGGTCAATTTTCATTCAATGTGGGGAAAGGCCGCTGCCCCACCTGCTCGGGTGAGGGATCGGTATGTGTAGAGCTTCTTTTTCTGCCCAGCGTGTATGCTCCTTGTCCCACGTGCCATGGAGCGCGTTTCAATCCCAAAACACTCGAGATCAAGTATCACGATAAGGACATCTCCCAGGTGTTGGCGCTCACGGTCGAAGCGGCTCTCGACTTTTTCTCCGGTGAGCCGACTGTTCAGCGCTCCCTGAGAGTCCTGAGCGATGTCGGGCTGGGATATCTGAAGCTGGGCCAGCCGGCCACGGAGTTATCCGGAGGCGAGGCGCAGCGCATCAAGCTGGCCACTGAGCTTCAGCGTGCTCAGCATGGAGACACCCTTTACATTCTCGATGAACCGACTACCGGCCTTCATCCGTCAGACGTGGAACGCCTGCAGGCGCAGTTGGACGGACTCGTTGAAGCGGGAAACACGGTTGTGGTGGTTGAGCACGATATGCAGATCGTTGCCGAGAGCGATTGGATGATCGACATTGGGCCGGGAGCGGGCGACGAGGGCGGCACGATCGTCGCAAGTGGGCCGCCGAGTGAAGTGATGAAGTCCGAGCGCAGTAAAACGGCGCACTACCTTAGAAAATACTTTCATCCCTAAATGCGAAGCGGGCAGAAGCCCGGAATGCAAAGCGGGCAGACGCCCGGAACGGTTGATGGGAAACCGAGCTGTTTGGCGATGAAAGCCCAACTGGCGGCCCGCCGTTGCAACGCCGGATGCAAATGCTGCAACAGTCTTTTCTGAAGCCGCTCCGCTCATGCCATGATTGCCCGATTGAGAACGAAAATCCCGTGCCACATTGATATCAGTTCTCGAAGCGCAGACAGTCAAGATGGTCATGATCTACAGCCCCGGGGCACGGGATACAGCTTTATCGTACCGTTTTTCGGAGGCTTTCTGCGCCGGGTCATGCCGGGCGTCAAGCAGCGGCGGCTAAAACAAGGATCTATTTAGGGCCGTCGTGAATACCATTCGATAAGGGTGGCGGTCTTTTTCCATTAGCGTGATATAGGACCAAGGTCATGTGATGTAGGACCAAGGTCCAATAGACACGCTCCGCTGAAGCTACGTAACCTTCCCAGTGAAAGGACACCCGATGGAACACCGGATCACGATCGTCGACGATGAAGGCGAGGTCCGCAGTGCCCTTCGGCGTTTGTTGAAAGTAGCCGGTATGAAGACGCAGACTTACGCATCGGCGGAGGATTTTCTGGACGCGGCTTCCGGCCGGCATTGTGATTGTCTGATCCTCGATCATGGGCTCCCCGGAATGAGTGGCCTGGAACTGCAGAGCCGGCTGGCCGCCAGAGGTCGAAGAGTTCCTATCATCTTTATCTCAGCTCGGGACGATGCCTACACGCGAGCGCAGGCCATGCAGGCAGGCGCGCTCGCTTTCCTCGGGAAGCCGTTCAGCGACGAGGTTCTTCTGCAAGCTGTTCAAGCGGCTCTGCAGTTGGCCGGGTCATAACCATAAGGCCGAGACAATGGTACGCGCGGATCGTTTGAGCAGATCAACGGGCTACGGTGCAACTACCTTTCATAAGGCGAACGAGTGCCCGCGACGCGAAACGCTTTCCCTTGGCTATCTTGTTCGCAGAGCGTACCGTCTATATGCCCGGAACGGTCTTCCGGTCCCGCCCCTGCTGCCGGCCGCCTGTTCCGCTTCGAGTATAGGTGCCGGCCGCTCCATTCCAGGGTGCCCATCACATAACGATCTTCGTCCATCGTCGCGGATTTGTTGCCGTCGACGAAATGCAACCCCCGTTGCAGAGCAGTCTTCGCGCGATTCGATGACTTATTAGAGGGGAGGAGATCGTGGCGGCGGTAGGCGCACAGCTCTTTGCAGACAACTCGATCCTGAACCTGAGGGACGTCGTCCTTTCCCGGACCGATACGCCTCAGACACTTCGGGAGAAACTGGCAAGAGTCATCCTGGATGAGATGTATCAGTTCGTAGGCCTGCTCGACGCCAGGGGCATGACGCTCGAGATCAACCGCGCTGCTCTGGAAGGGGCGGGAATCCAGATGAGCGACATCCAGGGCCGGCCGTTTTGGGAAACACGCTGGTGGCAGGTCTGCAGTGAAACGAAGGAAAAGCAGCGCGAGCTGTGTGGAAGAGCGGCTCGCGGCGAATTTATCCGCTGCGACATCGAGATCTATGGACGGTCTGCCGGCGAAGAGACGATCGTGATCGACTTCTCGCTGATGCCGGTCCGCGATCAGCTGGGCAGAATTGTGTTTCTGCTGGCCGAAGGCCGCAACATTACCGAAAAAAAAGCAGCCGAAGCAGAGCTGGCGCGGAAGAACAAGGAACTCGAGCGACTTCTCGACCAGGTCCGCCAACTCGATCAGTTGAAGAGCGACCTCTTCGCGAATGTCAGCCATGAATTACGCACTCCGCTCGCGCTCATCCTCGGCCCCGCCGAGTCAATGCTCGCTGCCGGCGCAAATCTTAGCGAAATGCAGCGGCGCAATCTGGGCGTGATCCGGCACAATGCCGCGACGCTGCTCAAACATGTCAACGACCTGCTCGATCTTTCGAAGCTCGACGCCGCCCAGATGACGATGGATTACGTCGACATCGATCTCTCGCGACTGGTGCGTACCGTGGCGGCGCACTTCGATGCTCTGGCTCCACAGCGGACGATTTCCTATGTCATCGTCACGCCTGACGTTGTTCGTGCGGAGGTCGATGCGGAGAAGCTGGAAAGGGTGCTTCTCAATCTGCTCTCCAATGCTTTCAAGTTCACACCCAGCGGCGGACGTATCCGGTGCACGCTTGCAATCAGAAACGACGGCTTCGTCCTGGCCGTGCAGGACAGCGGACCGGGAATTCCTCACGCAATGCGCGACAAAATCTTCGAACGCTTCCGCCAGGCACAGGGTGGAACTACTCGCGAATTCAGCGGAACGGGCCTAGGGCTGTCCATCGCCAGAGACTTCGTAGAACTGCACGGCGGTACGATCGCCATCTCCGACGCGCCAGCCGGAGGAACCCTGGTGCAGGTCGAGATTCCGCTCCGTGCACCTCGTGGTTCGGTCGTCAGAATCGCAAGCGATGCCGAATCGGTGTCCGAAGTCTCGATGATCACAAGCACAACCGTGGAAGAACTACGGCGGGACCAGGTGCAGAGCCCGAGGCCTGCTCAGGCGGCAGGCAATCCGACCGTGTTGGTGGTGGAAGACCATTCGGAGATGCGCCGCTTCATTGCAGAAACACTCTCGAGCGACTATCGGGTGATCGAAGCCGCGGATGGCGTCGAGGGTCTGGCCCAGGCTATTGCTAAAACGCCCGATCTGGTGGTTACGGATCTCATGATGCCAAAGCTGGGTGGGGATGAGTTTGTGAAGCATCTGCGTGCGCATCGCAATGTGCCGCAACCGCCAGTGCTGGTGCTCTCCGCCAAGGCGGATGACATGCTGCGCCTCAGACTGCTGGCGGAGTCAGTGCAGGACTACCTCGTGAAGCCATTTTCCGCGGCCGAACTGCTGGCGAGAGTCCGGAACCTCGTCACGATCAAACGAACGAAAGATCTCCTCCAGGAAGAACTCGCCAGTCAGGGTGAGGACCTGGCTCTTCTGACGCGCGAGCTGATCGTGAGCAAGCGGCTGATTGAGGAGAACCTGGAAGCGCAGCGCCAATTCTCCGCTCTGGTGAAAAACAGCCGCGATTTCATTGGCTTCACCTCACGAGAGGGACGGACGATCTTCGTCAATCCCGCCGGCAGGGAACTGGTAGGACTGAGCGAAGAAGAGGTGCAGCAAAAATCTCCGCTGGACTACGTGATTGATGAAGACCGCGATCGCCTACTCAGAGGCATGGCGGCGGCTACTGAAAGAGGCAATTGGGAGGGCGAGATACGCTTTCGTCATTTCGGATCGGACGATGTGATCCCGATGCACCAGACCATCTTCGTCGTCGATCCTGTGGAGAGCGGCGGAAAGATCGGTCTGGCGACCATCAGCCACGACATCCGGGAGCGCATGCGCGTTGAAGAGGGACTGCGTGAAGCCCATGCGGAGCTGGCTCGCGTCTCTCGGATTGCATCCATGGGTGAAGTGAGCGCTTCCATCGCACACGAGGTCAATCAACCGCTGAGCGCAGTCGTTGCCAACGCGAATGCATGCGCCAGGATGCTGGATGCCCAGCCGCTCGACATGGGGGAACTTCGCCTGGCCATCGGTGATATAGCAGCCTCCGGCAAAAGAGCCTCGGAGATCATCACGCGCATCCGGAGTCAGGTGAAGAAGTCCGATTCCGGCAGGCACAAGCTCGATATCAACGAGGTCATCGTGGAGGTCATGCCGCTGATACGAGGCGAAGTCGACCGGCACCAGGCGAAGCTCGAAACACACCTCGAACGCAACTTGCCCGTGATCCTCGGCGACCGTGTGGAACTCCAGCAGGTCTTAATCAACCTCCTGATGAATGGCATAGAGGCAATGACAACGACGATGAACGGACCACGCGCGCTGACGGTACGCTCGCAATTGGCGACGACGGGAGAAGTGGTTGTCGCTATCCGCGATTGTGGACCAGGGTTCCCGGCCGATCACATGAGCAAATTGTTCAACAGTTTTTTCACGACGAAGCCGAACGGGATGGGAATGGGCCTGCCCATCAGCCGCTCGATCATCGAAGCCCACGGGGGAAAGTTGTGGGCCACACTGAACTCCACAGGTGGCGCGACTTTTCAATTTGCGCTGGCGTCGGCCGCATAGAGGTGCGCCATGGAACAGCTACAGCCAGTGGTCTATATCGTGGATGATGATCTCGCCGTCTGCTCAGCATTGCAACGGCTGATTCGTTCAGTGGGTCTGGAAGCGGAAACCTTCACATCCGCGCGCGACTTTCTCGAGGCGAAGCACATCGACCGCCCGGGCTGCATGGTGCTCGATGTACGCTTGCCGGACCTGAGTGGGCTGAATCTTCAGGAGAAACTCGCGGACGCCAACATCGATCTGCCCATCATCTTCATCACCGGCTTCGGCGACATTCCTATGACGGTGCGGGCGATGAAGGCTGGTGCGCTGGAGTTCCTGACCAAGCCCATCAACGAGCAGCAGTTGCTGGACGCGATGCAGCAGGGCATCGAGAAACATCGAAGGCAGTTGACGAGGCGCGGCCAGATGACCGACCTGCAAGCGCGCTACCGATCGCTGACGAACCGCGAACGCCAGATCTTACCTTTGGTTGCCGACGGGTACCTCAACAAGCAGATCGCCGCGGAACTCGGCACCAGCGAAAAGACAATCAAGATTCATCGCGGTCAGGTCATGGTAAAGATGAAAGCGGGTTCGGTGGCCGACCTGGTGCGCATGGCAACCATGCTCGGTCTTCCTTCCTCCCGGACCCAGCGGCTTAGCGCGTACTCTCCCGATCCCGCAAGCAAAAGAGCAGAACAGTCGCCCGACTTTTGACCCCTGTGGTCGCGAAACCGCCCACCGGCATGGAAGTCGCCGGAAGTCTACTGACGCTGTTCAGGCCATCTCTGGCGCCTGTCAGTGTAATGGGGGAAAGAACCCCGCGGCCAGGTTGAGGCCTACTTCTCGAAAGCTGAGCTGGATCAAGCACCCTCCTTCATAGGATGTGTGGTTTCAGTGGATTTATGGGTTCAGCAGTGTTCTCAGGACTTAGTCAGTCACGTTCCCAGAACGGAGGCGGCTGAATGCCAAGCGCCCGGAGGTACACATATCCTTCGCCCCGGTGATGAATTTCGTTGTCGATGGCATACTGGATCATTGCCAAAGCCGGCATCTCCCACTCGCCGAACGCCTTCTCGACGACCCAGAACCGGGCCAGTGGAATCTTTGGAAACTTCTCGTCCAGCTGCGCCGTTTGCGCGTCCCATAGCAGCAGAAGCTCGTTCTTTGTGCCGGGATTCCCGGGCTCAAATGCCTTCCATTGGCCGCTAGACACTCCTTCCACCAGGGGTACTGCCATGCCGATCAATTCCAGAGCCATTTCTCCAAAGGTCCGCATGCCGCCCACAGAAAAGTGGAACAACTTGTCTTCCGGAAACGCTTCGATGGTCTTGCGGGTGAGTCGTCTGTGGCCCTGCCAATTCTGCAGCAAAGCGTCAGCCGTTATTAGATTGACCGGTATCGATTCGGTTGCCATTCTTCATCCCCCTCTGCCCGCTTGGGCTTAAGCTCAGAATACGGATCATCCCCGACAGCCCTTGTCGCAGATAGGGTTCGTAAATGGGACTAAAAGGAGCCTGAATGTACGACCCGATCATGCGCGTCTTCACCCTCCTTGAAATCCTGCAGGGGAGAGATCGTGTAGCCGGGGCGGAGCTTGCAGAGCGCCTGGAGGTAGACCTGCGGACGGTTCAGCGCTACATTGCGCGGATGAAGGATCTAGGCATCCCCATCGACTCATCCCCGGGCGTAGGCGGAGCCTATCGCCTACGGCCCGGCTTCCGTCTGCCGCCGCTGCTACTGACGAACGAAGAGGCGTTCGCGCTGTCTCTGGGTTTACGGGCGCTGCGCCAGATCGGCCTCGCAGCCTTTGCGCCCGCCACAGAGGGAGCGTTGTCCAAGCTAGGGCGTGTTCTTCCCCAGGCGCTGCGCGAGAGCATCCGGACCGTGGAAGATGTGGTGGCGATTGAACCGGGCCCCTGGGTGGTTCCGACAGCGGTGGAGGGCCTGATCGCAGCCGCCTCCGGCATTCGCACAGGCCGCCGAATTTGTTTTGCGTATCGATCCCATACTGAGACCACCTCTCATCGGGAGATTGAGCCTTACGCTGTTATGCATACTGACGGGCGCTGGTACCTTATTGGGCATTGTCTGTCACGCAAGGCTCTGCGTACCTTCCGACTTGACCGAGCGACGCACCTCGAACTGTGTAGCGCAACCTTTGAGCCTCCGAAGGATTTCGATGCCCGCCGCTATTTTGCTGAGCACATGCCCTTTGTTCAATCCGCCTACCAGATCGACGTGTGGATCGACATGCCGATTGACGAGGCCGATCGCAACTTTGCGCCATGGAGGATCGCTATGGAACCCGAACAGTGCGGCACACGCCTGCGCTGCGGCCGAGACCGCCTGGAGATGTTCGCCGCGATGTTACTCAGTACGGGACGGCGAATTGTCGTGCACAGCCCCACTGAACTTCGAGAGACCTTTCGCGAGCTGGCCAGACAGGCATTGCAAGCCGCGGAAAGTCCCGATCGCTGATCTGTTATAAGATAGGCCTCCTTGAAGCGGGCGGCACTCCTTTGCCGGATAAGTGGATACTGGTTAGCTGCTGGTTTGTTGAGGCGGGCATGGCGCGGGACGGAATGCGAGCCGTTCTGGCGCGACGGGGCACTCACCCGCTCCTCGCACCATGTGCTTTGTTGACACTGCGCTTCGCCTCACCAACGTGCCGGCGAGTGCGGACGTGAACCGGAGAATTCAAGCCTCCAACCTTGATCGAGAATTGATCGAGCTATGCGGCCAGGCTATATGTCAGCGGAGAAAGGAGAGACCTGGATCAACGGCGAGTTCTGCCTGGTTGTTTTCAGCGCGCGCCGGCACTGCCCTCCGGGGCCAGGCTGTAATTTCACGTCATGACAAAGTAGCGGTCAGATCGCTTTTGCGCTCCAGTTCCTATCAAGATGCTGTTAGTCTTCCGTTGTTATCCAAACGAAGCTGAAGTCCACCTCGAGGTCCATGCGCGCTTGAACGACCGCAGCTTACTCTTGAAGTTAAAGTTGAGGAGCGATCCCAAGATGCTCTGCTCCGTACGAGGAGCTCTAGGCGCGCTTGCCGAGAACTTGGGATTATCTCCGGAGCAGGCTAGAGCGGTGGTGTTGGCAGTCGACGAAGCGCTGACCAATGTCATTCGCCACGCTTACCTGGGACAGCTTGACCGGCCGATCTCCATCTCTTTCTGTCGTGGGCAGACGCAGCAGAACGGTTCATTTCAAGATTTGCTCGAGATTGTCGTTCTCGATCGGGGCGTTCCTTTGAATGAAGAGAAACTTCGAGGGCGCCCGTTGGACGAAGTACGGCCCGGCGGCTTAGGGCTTCATTTTATTCGAGAATGCATGGATAAGGTAGAATTCCGACACGACAAGGGAACGAACTACCTTCGCATGGTGAAGGTCCTTGCGAGAGCGCAAACTGACCAGGAAACTGGAGGAGAGATAGAGTGCAAATAGGGACCCGCCGCTCGGATCGACTGACTATTCTTGATGTGTCCGGTGACATAGATATGGCGCATTCTCCCCAGCTCCGGAAAATAGTGCTGCAGGAGTTGAAGACGGTGCCACCTCCGCGGGTTTTGCTGAATCTAAGCGATGTAAGGTACATAGACAGTTCCGGAATCGCCTCCCTGATTGAGGGATTGAAGGCTTCTCGCGACGTGGGTGCGCGCTTCAGTCTCTGTAATCTTAATCAAACCGTGCGCGAAGTTATGCAGTTGTCGAGGCTGGTAAAGATCTTTGAAATTTACGACACCGAAGAGCTTGCCCTCGCCGAATAAGAAGTCCCCCCTTTGCAGACCGTTCTCACAAGTAGTGGTACGAGCGGAACGAAGATGAAGAGCTGCTTCTCTTGATGGAAGGGCAGCGTTAAGTCTATCTCTACCGGATCATCAGTCTCGAAACGGTCTGGCCGAAGTGCGTTGAGATCATAGTGGAAGAATTGTTCGCTCAAATCGGTGTCACGGTGACGGGGGGCCTCTCGTATGTAGGGGAGTTGGCTTCTCTGACGACTCGTGCCGGATACTTTACCTTCGTCGCACCCTTTCAGGGGAAGCGGCTTCGCTTGCAGGCCGCCGTATCCCAAGCGATGGAAGTCGGCGTACGCGCTCTCCCGATTCTCTCCCTGATCACGTTTTTTATTGGTTTGATTCTCGCCCTGCAGGCAGCTTACGAGCTACGCACGTTTGGTGCGCTCAACATGGTCGCGACGGCGGTCGCATTGTCGATGACCCGGGAACTCGGTCCCCTCATCACCGCAATCCTGGTGATCGGTCGTTCGGGATCTGCGTTTGCGGCCGAGATCGGCACGATGAAGGTTTCAGAGGAGATCGACGCGCTGGAGACCATGGCGATCGGCCCGATTCCTTATCTGGTGGCCCCGAAATTTTTGGCCATGATGATTATGGTGCCGTGTCTGACGATCTGGGCCAACTTCATGGGGATTCTCGGCGGGGCGCTCTTTGGCGTAGCCCAGGCGGACTTCACCTTTGTCCGCTATATACGCGCCTCGCTCGACGCTCTCTTTCTGCGTGATATCGTGACCGGGCTCATCAAGAGCTTTATGTTCGGCATCACGATCGCTGCGGTTGGCTGTCACGAAGGCCTGAACACTGGAGGCGGAGCGGAGCAGGTTGGCCGCTCGACCACGAGAGCCGTGGTTATGTCGATTTTTCTGGTAGTTATGGTCGATGTAGTCTTTACGATGCTCTTTTTCTTTATCAGTCCACAGTAGAACTTTCGGGAAAAGTTATATGGAGCAGAACGACAATGCCGGATCTCAGTCGGAGGTGATGATTTCTCTGCGGGATCTTCACGTCAGCTACGGCGATAGAGAGATCCTCCACGGCATCAGCTTCGATGTTGTGCGTGGCGAGACGATGGTGATCCTCGGCGGCTCCGGATCCGGGAAGAGCACGCTGCTGCGAACGCTGGTAGGCCTGCAGAAGCCCTCTTCCGGCGAGATATGGCTGCGCGGAAAAAACATCGCGGCGATCTCGCATAGCGAAATGGATGAGATTCGCAAGAAGATCGGTATGTCATTTCAAGGTTCGGCTCTGTTCGGCTCTTTGACGGTCGGCGAGAATGTGGCCCTGCCGCTACGAGAGCACACCGAGCTTGAAGACTCCACCATCGATATCATTCTTCGCCTCAAGCTGGATCAGGTAGGCCTGGCCGGCTTTGAGGACTATATGCCGGCGGAGCTTAGCGGGGGTATGAAAAAGCGGGCTGCGGTCGCCAGGGCATTGGCCATGGATCCGGAGATATTGTTCTTCGATGAACCCTCAGCCGGTCTGGATCCTATCATTGCCGCCGGTGTCGATCAATTGATCCTCGAACTCAAGCGAGCGTTTCACATGACCATCATTGTCGTGACCCATGAATTAGCCAGCGCCTTTTTGATCGCCGACCGAATGGTCCTGGTCGACAAGGGAAGTGTAGTTGCGATTGGCAGCGCCGATGAGATGCGGGCGAGCACGCATCCGCGCGTGCGCCAGTTCCTTGATCGCGTTCCCGAGCCGGCGGTCTCAGGAGAGATGGATTATCTGCAGATGTTGACCGCGGACCGTAAGACGGACAAGAAGAGAGGTGCGTAAATGGATGGAAAACGAGAGCAGGCATTTGTCGGCTTATTCGTCATTGTCGCCGTTGGACTGCTGCTGACTTCAGTTTTCGCACTCACCGGCGCATTTAGCCGGTCCGCACCGACTTATCGAGCGAAGTTCCCCTTCGCCGGCGGCCTTGAAGAAGGAGCGCCGGTGCGTTACTCGGGCGGACCGAAAGAAGGGCGCGTGGAGCGGGTGCAGATCGATCCTCAAGATCCAACTCTCATAGATGTGAGTTTCAGCGTGAGAGCCGGAACTCCGGTAAAGACGGACAGCCGGGTCAAGATTGAGAGCTTGAGTCCACTTGGCGATAACCATCTCGAGATTGTGCCAGGCAGTCAAAGCGCCGGTCTTGCTCCTCCTGGGTCCTTGTTAATGGCCGACGATTACGTGGATTTCAATGCGCTCACCGCCAAGATCAACGCCATCGCTCCCGATGCCCAGCGACTTTTGCAGACGCTTAACGACCGCAGTTCGGAATTAAAAGTGACTATCAGTCGAGTGAATGACCTGCTCAATGATCAGAACCGGGCTAACCTGTCGGCAACGATCGCCGGCACGCGAAGCTTGATCGCGGAGAATCGTGAGCAGGTGAAGGCGACCATCCAGAACCTGAATGCCGCCAGCCAGAGGCTCGGACCGCTGCTGCAGAACCTGCAAAACACCTCCGATCAGGCGAACAAGACGATCGGTGACGCGGACGCTCTGATCAACCAGAATGGTCCAGAGGTGCACCAAGCCATCCTGGAGCTGCGGCAATCGTTGAACACCCTGAACGGAATAGCTCATCGGCTGGATCAAACGCTTGATGTGAACTCCGATAACATCGACGAGACGCTGGATAACATTCGCCATCTCACGCAGAACTTGAACGACTTCACTGACACGATCAAAGATCGGCCGTCCTCGATCATCCGCTCAAGTAATCCCCACGATCACAAGCCAGGAGACCTGAAATGATCGTCAAGAGACTAAGTAGTCAGTGGTATGCGGATCGATCCGCAACGAAGAAAAGCGGAGTGGTAAACCGTGTTGTGGGCGTCGTGCTGGTGCCTTTGCTGGTAGGGTCCGGGCTAGGACTTCTCGGGGGCTGCGGCAAAACCGAGCCGATCAAGTACTACCAGCTGACCGTGCCGGCAGGGGGCGCCCCTGAGATGACGCAGCCTGCCACACCTGTCACGATCGTGGTGGGACGCTTGCTGACTTCAGAGATCTACTTAGATGACCACGTTGTCTATGCTATTAACGCTCAGCAGATGGGCACCTATGAATACCAGCGATGGGTCGAGGTTCCGCCGCTTATGATCCAGCAGATCTTCCTCCGGGAGTTACGTGCATCCGGTCGCTATAAGGGCGTCTATACCCCGGAGAGCAAGGAAGTAGCCGACTATTCCTTGCGAGGCCATCTTTACGATTTCAAAGAGGTAGATTCGCCCAATGCCATCGTGGCGCGAGTGACGATGGAACTCGAAATGCGAAATATGAAGACTGGAGACGTGGTGTGGAAGCACTACTACAACCACGATGAACCGGTCGCCGCGAAGACCATGCCTGACGTCGTCGCGGCGCTCGATAAGAATGTCCAAATGGCAGCGAGTGAGTTGGCAGCCGGCCTCGACCAGTATTTTGCTGCCCATCCCGTCAAGTGATCCTCCATGGACGCTGAGCAGAAGAAGGTTGTCCTTGTCGTCGATGATGCACCGGCCAATATCCAGATAGTGCAATCCATTCTCAAGGATGACTATAAGCTTCGCATTGCCACTGGAGGCGTGAAGGCGCTGGATTTAATCAGGCGCGATCCAAAGCCCGACCTGGTCCTGCTGGACGTCCAGATGCCGGAGATGGATGGTTATGAAGTATGCGCCTTTATGAAAGCCTCTCCGGAGACGCGTGATATCCCGGTAATCTTTCTCACCGGCCTTACCGACATCGAAGACGAGACCAAAGGTCTTGAGTTGGGCGCCGTCGATTATATTCGCAAGCCCTTTTCTCCTGCGATTGTGAAAGCGCGAGTGAGAACGCATCTCATGCTGCGCGACTCCCGGGAAGAGTTAGCCAGCCAGTTACATGCCATCAACGATGAAATGGAGATGGCCCGTCAGATCCAGCTCTCCATTCTTCCGCAAAGCCTCCCTGCAATCGTTGGGGTGGATTTGGCGGCCCGCTACCTGGCCATGGCATCGGTCTCCGGAGACTTCTACGACTTTATTCGGGTGAATGAGAGACAACTTGGCGTGCTGGTGGCGGATGTTTCCGGACACGGTCCTCCGGCCGCTCTGATTGCCTCGATGCTGCGTATTGCTTTGGCCGAACAGCAGCCCCATGCTGCTGATCCAGCCAGGGTGCTGGCTGGAATCAACCAGGCGCTCTGCGGAAACTTCGACCGTCAATTTGTGACGGCGGCTTATGTTTTCCTCGACATGGAGCAGCGCCTGCTGAGGTATGCTGGCGCGGCCCACCCTCCGCTGGTGGTGAGCCGCAAGTCGGAACCGGGCGCCCGGGCGATCGAAGAGAACGGCTTGCCGCTCGGCCAATTTCCCGATCAGACCTATACTGCCGTTGAACTGCAAATCTCGCAGGGAGACCGCTGCGTGCTTTACACGGATGGCCTTCCGGAGGCGAAGAATTCCGAGGAACAGGAATTTGGCACGGCCCGCTTTCTGCAGTTCCTGGATCGCCAGGAGGCGGCCGGAGCGGACGAATTTGCCGATTCACTAATCGACGAGGTGTTTCGATGGTCCGGGTTCCCGCGCGGAGGGGGGCAGCGGGATGATATAACATTGCTCGCGATCGCTTTTAAAGAGGACTAGAGTTTGCTATAGCAAGCCAGCGTTCGGCAGTGGAGACAGGTATGTTAGCCAGGTTAAGGATTCGCGGCAGGCTGCTGATAGCATTGCTGCCGCTGGTGGCAATGGTCATCGCAGCGGTCGCTTACTCATCGACCGAGATGCAACGGGCGGACAGCTGGTATACCTCTCTGCTTGGCAAGGACGTCAAGGCCCTGCGCAGCTTAACGGTCGCCCGGTCCCTCAACAATCGCTATGGTCAACTTCTGTATGAGGAGATAGTGACCGCCGATCTGGGGAGCGTGCGCGAGATCGACGCGAATGCGGAGACGGTTGCCGCCGATTTTCGCATCGCGATCAGTCAGGCGATGAGCAACAGCCCGGACCGCACTCCTTCGATCGATGTCATTGCATCGATTTTCAGCCAGGCACTGTCGAGCTCGCGGCAGGTACGAGCGGCGAGCTTAGCCGGCGACAAAGGACGTGCCGCGGAGCTGATGAGAGGAAGCGTCGATCCAAAGCTCGATCGCGTGCGGCAAGAGCTGGCCGGCCTTGTCGATCGCATTGACGAGTCAATCGACCAACGGTCCGATGCTCTCACTGACCGCATGCACCGCACGATCCTGATCACCTGGGTCGTGATCGGACTGGCGCTATTGGCTTCGTTCTCGTTTGCTCTGCATATTATTCAGCATGAGGTCGTCGATCTGCTGGAGTCGTTCCGGGTCCGCATCCTTGATGTTGCCGAAGAACGATGCGACCATCTGATACCCAATCTCGATCGCCCCGATGAGATTGGCGAGATGAGCCGGGCTCTTCACACCTTGCAATCTTCAGCTCGAGAGCGCCACATCCAAGGTTGGGTCAAGGCCGAGGTCGCGGCGACGACCGGGCAATTGCAATCCTCGGAGAGCTTTGAAGCCTTTGCCGCAACGTTGTTATCGCGGATATCGAAGTCCATCGAACTGCTCTACGGTGCTTTCTATCTCGCGGATGAGGCCCATACTCGCTTTACGCTGACTGGCGGATTCGCCATCGACGCCAAGGACTCAGCCAAGTCTTTTTCTCTCGGAGAGGGTCTGGTCGGGCAGGCCGCAGCCGAACGAAGGCCGCTCGAAATCACCGCAACCGCCGATAATCGCATCGAGATTCTAGCGGGCACCAGCACCGTCATCCCGCAGCATCTCATCTTCGTTCCCGTCATCACGCATGGTGATGTTACGGCCGTTCTTGAACTCGCGCCGGTCAACGCGTTGTCCTCACGGCAGAAGGCGCTGCTCGATGCATTGTTGCCGACCGTCGGTTTAAACACGGAAATTCTGATCGGCGTGATTGGGACGAGGAAATTGCTTGAACAGACTCAGATCCAGGCGGCCACGGTAGCGGCTGCCGAAGAGCGTTCCCGCTTGATCCTGGGTTCCGTCAGTGAGGGCATCTGCGGCATCAATACTCGCGGCGAGCTAACGTTCATCAACCCCGCCGGGGCCGCGATGTTGGGCTACGAGCCAGAAGAGTTAAGCGGCAAGCAAATGCACGCGCTGGTTCATTACGCCCATCCCGACGGCTCCGCATTTCCGTTTGAAGATTGCGCGATGCACCAGACCACTATCGATGGAAAGACCCGCGTCGTCAGCGATGAGGTGCTATGGCGCAAGGATGGCAGCACTTTCCCGGTCGAGTATACGGCTACCCCCATCAGCCGTAATGGCGCCGTAGTTGGCTGCGTTGTCGCTTACCGCGACATTACTTCGCGGCGAGCGGCCGAAAAGCGGCTGGAGTTCACTCAATATGCCGTAGATAATGCGGCCGACGGCGTCTTCTGGATCAATCCCGCGGGAGGCGGTCTCGAATATGCCAACGATGCTGCTTGTCGCACCCTGGGATTCAAACGAGAGGAGTTGCTCGGCATGACAATTCGGGACATCAATCCCGACGTCACTGACGAGAGGCTTGCTAACCTGCTAGAAAATCTGCGCCATACTCACTCCACCACCTGGGAGTCAGTCCATCACACGAAGGATGATCGAAGCTTTGATGTCGAGATCACTGTTTATCTAGCCGAATACATGGATCGCCAGATGTTGGTGACCAATGTCAAGGACATCACCGAGCGCAAGCAGGCGGAGGCGGAGATTCGCGAGGCGAAGGAAATCGCAGAGGCGGCCACAAAAACCAAGTCTGATTTTCTTGCCAATATGAGTCACGAGATCCGTACTCCGATGAACGCGATTATCGGTCTGACTTACCTCGCTCTAAAAACGGATCTAAGCAAGAAACAGGCAGACTACCTCACTAAGATCAAGTCCGCCGCCCAGGCGCTTCTCGGCATCATCAACGACATTCTCGATTTCTCGAAGATCGAAGCCGGCAAGATGGATATGGAGACGACCGACTTCAAGCTGGAAACGGTGCTGGATAACTTGTCCTCGATCGTCAGTCAGAAGGCCCAGGAAAAGAACCTGGAGTTTCTGATCTCCGCGCCGCATGACCTTCCGCCTAACCTGGTTGGCGATCCGCTTCGGCTGGGGCAGATACTGATCAACCTGGTGAACAATGCCGTGAAATTCACGGAAGCCGGAGAGGTAGTTGTCAGCGTTGGATTGGAGGAGCAGGAGGCAGAACGGGTCAAGCTGAAATTCTCTGTGCGCGACAGCGGTATCGGCATGACTCCGGAGCAGAGCTCGCGCCTGTTCCAGGCCTTCTCTCAAGCGGACACGTCGACCACCCGCAAGTATGGAGGAACCGGCCTCGGTCTCTCGATCTCCAAGCGCCTGGTCGAGCTGATGGGCGGCAACATCTGGGCGGAAAGCGAGGCCGGGGTTGGCAGCACCTTTCATTTCACTGCGTGGTTCGGGGTCGGACTGGCTGTTGAGCGAAAACGATTCATCCCGAGCCTTGCCGGTCTTCGCGCATTAGTCGTCGACGACAATGGGCCGGCCCGCGAGATACTCACGGAAAACCTCAAGGTGTTCGCATTGAGAGCGCAATCGGTGGGGTCAGGCGAGGAAGCGATTCGGGAGTTGGCAGACGCGGATGCAAAGGATCCCTATCAACTCGTTCTAATGGACTGGCACATGCCAGGAATGGATGGCGTCGAAACCAGTCGCATCATCAAGCGTGGAAACCGCCTGCAGCATATCCCGAGAATCGCCATGGTCACTGCGTTTGGGCGCGATGATATACGCGCGCAGGCAGAGGAGATCGGGGTCGACAATTACCTGCTCAAGCCGGTCAGTCCGTCGCTTCTATACGACAGTCTGATGGACATGTTTTCGGTCGCCGTCGATGGGGAAGAGCAAGCGATCGCAGCCAAGGCCGCTCTACCCTCGGAAGACGCCAGTGGAGTCCGCATTCTGCTTGTCGAGGACAACGAGATGAACCAACAGATCGCGACCGAACTACTTGAGAGCGCGGGGGCAAAGGTGACGATTGCCAATCAGGGTGCGGAGGCCGTCAGGATCTTGACCAAGGGGGGTTCTCCTCCTCCCTTCGATGTTGTGTTCATGGACCTGCAGATGCCGGTTATGGACGGCATCACCGCGACCAAACTCATTCGGGCTGAAGCCGGACTGCAAAAGCTGCCGATCATTGCCATGACCGCGCATGCCCTGGTCGAGGAACGCCAGCGTTGTGTCGATGCGGGCATGAATGATCACGTCTCCAAACCGATCGATCCAGATGTGCTGTTTGCCACGCTGGCGCGCTGGACGAAGCCGCTTCATGGGAAATCTGCTCCAGGTGCAGAAACATCGAACGCTCCTGCGGATGGTCTGCTTGTCCCGGATATTCAAGATGTGGATGCTTCGGGGGGGCTGAAGCGAGTTGCCGGCAATAAGCGCCTTTATCGTGATCTACTCGCTCAGTTCGCGGAGAAGCAGGGAAATGCGGCCGATCAGATTATCCAGGCGCTTGAGACCGGAGACCGCCAGTCGGCTGAGCGAATCGCCCACACCGTCAAGGGAGTGGCAGGAAATCTCGGCATCCTCAAGGCGCAGGCTGCGGCGGCAGAGCTTGAAAAATCTCTCCGTGACAATCAGACTCCAACTCCAGCCAAGTTGAAGGAGTTTGCGTCACTACTGCAGTTGCAGACCGAGTCGATCAAGAAGGCCCTGGGCAGAACCGAACCCACGAAGCCGGCTGCTGCGGTGATCCAGGCCTTTGATCCGGTAGCTGTCAACGCCGCGATCGTGCGGCTGACAGAATTGCTTGAATCGAGTGATGCTGATGCCGAAGAAGCATTTGCCGCACTACAAGGCGCGTTAGCCGGGCAGGCTGAAGAGGCTGAACTCGAGCCTATCGGGGCCGCCATTCGGGAATTTGATTTTGACGCTGCTCTTGCGCGGCTGAGCAGAATCTCCGCGAAGTATGCGTCGATTCATCAGGTGGCCCAATGAACGCGGAATCAAGAAAAGTCATTCTGCTGGTCGATGACACACCGGCGAACATACAAATCGCGTTATCCATTCTCAAGGAGGATTACCAGGTGCGGGTCGCCACCAATGGGACTCGAGCCTTGGAATTGGCGGCGAGTGAACCGTTGCCCGATCTGGTCTTGCTCGATGTCATCATGCCCGGACTGGACGGCTTTGAGGTCTGTACCAGGCTTAAAGCCTCACCCGTCACCAATGACATCCCGGTAATTTTCCTCACCGGCCAAACCGAAATTGAAGACGAAACCAGAGGCTTTGATGTAGGCGGAGTCGACTACATCCATAAACCTTTTTCGCCAGCGGTAGTTAAGGCCAGAGTTCAGACGCACCTTGTGCTCCGGGGTATACGCGAGCAGCTGGCCCGGCAGTTGTCGACCATCAAAGCGGAGCTTGAGACCGCTCGGCAGATTCAGCTTTCCATTCTGCCGCGAAAGATGCCTGTCATTGACGGATTGGATGTCGCCGCCCGCTATCTACCGATGACCGAGGTCGCCGGCGATTTTTATGACTTTATCGTCGTCGATGAAAAGCGTCTAGGCATTCTGGTCGCGGACGTCTCGGGCCACGGCATGCCGTCGGCGCTCATCTCTTCCATGTTGAAGATTGCGCTTGCCGCGCAAAGACCGGTCGCCGCTGATCCGGCAGCCGTCCTGTTGGGGTTGAATCAAGCTCTCTACGGGAAATTCCAAGGCCACTTCGTCACGGCGGCTTACGTCTTTATCGATACTGAGAACAAAGTTCTGCAGTACGCTGGTGCGGGCCATCCACCATTGATGGTGAGGTCGCAGGCGGCGGGATGCACCAGCGAGTTCGAAGAGAACGGATTGATCCTGGGCGCGTTCCCTGGCGCCGCCTATACTTCGATCGAAGTCCCGCTCGGCTCGGGAGATTGGGCCGTCCTCTACACTGACGGGATACTGGAAACGACCAACGCAGCGCGCGTAGAGTTCGGTACGGGCGGTTTGAAAGTGTTTATGGAGCGGAGCAAGGACCTCGCCGCAGACGAGTTCGTGGACGGCCTGATGGCTGAAGTGGCCAACTATGGCGATCAGGCGAACGGACGCGGAAGGGAAGATGATCTCACCTTGATCGCCGTTCATTGCACCGGCAGCATATGATCTGACCGCCGTGGTTTCAGAAAATTCAATCGATGAGACCATGAATGCCTTAGTGACAGTTATAGTCGAGAGTTCATGAGGTAGGCCATGAAGCGGTTGGCGGCGTTCTTCTTATTGGCAGTCAGTGCGAACTTAGCATTTGCTCAGGCACACAGTTGGCAGCCGGATCTGACTCGCCAGCAGACCTATACTCTCCATCGAGCGTCGAGTTCCGATCCGACCGGGGGTAACGCGGATTATCGCGTGGTCGCTCCTGGAGCAGCGGTTACTGTGCTGGAGACAGATGGCCCCGGCATCATTTCGCATATCTGGTTCACGATCTCAGACGCCGAGTCCTACCATCTCAAACGGATTGTTTTACGCGCGTATTGGGACGGAGAAGATACTCCAAGCCTGGAGACGCCCATTGGAGACTTCTTCGGACTGGGACTTGGGATCTATAAGGATTGGGAGTCGGAGATGTTATCGGTCGGCAGTGTGAAAGCGCTGAACTGCTTCTTTCCCATGCCGTTCCGGCATCACGCCCGGATCACAGTTACGAATGAAGGCACCCGCCCCATATCGAATCTCTACTACAACATCGACTATCGAACTCAGATCGAGAAACTGCCCGCGGACACCGTGTACTTCCACGCACAATATCGACAGGCACAGCCGAACCATGGCTGGACCAGCGCCTGGAAGGAGAATGGGGAGGTACTCGTGAATAACAAACCCAACTTAGACGGAGCGGACAACTATGTCTGGATGGAAGCCGAGGGTCACGGTCAGTTTGTGGGGGTGACAATGTCAGTGCTGCAGAACCAGGATGGCTGGTGGGGAGAAGGCGACGACATGTTTTTCATCGACGGCGCGAAAACCCCCTCGATCTCGGGCACTGGGGCCGAGGACTACTTTCTAGGTGCCTGGGGCTTCGGAGGCGAACCCTTCTCCTTCGCGCTTTATGGCGCTCCGATCCTGGAACAGGACTTGGCCGGCAGTCGTTCGAGTTTCTATCGTTTCCATCTCGATTCCCCAATTCCATTCACCAAATCTTTCAAGGCAACTATGGAGCATGGCCACGCAAATCACCGCTCCGACAACTTTTATTCTGTCGCTTACTGGTACCAGGCCGAGCCGCATGCCGCATTTCCCCCGTTGCCGCCAGTCGAGCAGCGGCTGCCCGCGCTCCAGCAGGTGGGAGGCCCGGGCCAGGCGGCGCAGGGAACAGAGACGAAGTGAACTCGAAACAATCGAGTCGTAATCATTGGTGACCTCCTCCAGTGCGTTCATGGACTCGACCCCATCGCGCATTTAGGATAGGACGAGCCGCCGGTCCTTTCAATGAGTATGAATGCTTCGCGCAGTAGCCCACCAGAAACAAAACCGCCCGCCTCGACAGCGCCTAACGATCCAAGCGCGAATTATGCCTACGATGGGACCTTCTACCGGTATATCCAAGACGGAGCCGTGCGTTCTGCGCGGGTGATCGCGCCTTTGGTCGTTGACCGGCTGGGCACTTCAAGTCTTCTCGATGTCGGTTGCGGGGCGGGCGCCTGGCTGAGCGAATACAGGAAGCTCGGCGTTCAACCTTGTCTTGGCGTGGACGGAGACTACGTGAAGGCAGCCGACTTGCTCGTTCCGCAGGAGACGTTTATCGCCCGCGATATAAGTCTGCCATTCGATCTTATGGAACGGTTTGCTCTGGTGCAGTGCCTCGAGGTCGGCGAGCATATCGAGACCGCTGCGAGCGGCACCCTGGTCGCAAATCTGGTAAGACACGGCGACTGCATCTTGTTTTCAGCGGCCATCCCTGGGCAGGGCGGCGAGAACCATATCAATGAACGTCCCTATGAATTCTGGCGAGCTTTATTCGCTGAGCATGGCTATATGCCCTATGACTTTCTTCGTCCTTTGTTGCGTCGTGCGAAAGAGGTAGAGATTTGGTATCGCCACAACGTGATGTTGTATGTCGCTGCGAGCCGTCACGGCACTCTTCCGGTCGAAGTCTCCCAATCGCGAGTCCCAGACAACGAACCTATCGCAAATGTTTGCAGCCCACTTTACAGAATGCGAACGGCCATACTGGCAGGGCTTCCCGTATCGTGGCTTTCGCATCTCGCGATCCTCAAGCATCGCTCGATTCTTCTTTCCCGCATGGTGAGGGGGCAACGCTGACCTTCCTCATTTTTGGAGTGTGTTGTGGTTGATCGTCCCGAGACTTCTGACGAATGGCACATGCCAGCAGAGCCGATCCGTCAAGAGAGAGGCCATCCTCCGCCAAAGCTCGCGATAGTCCTCCCCTGCTATAACGAGGAGGAAGTCTTGCCGGAGACCTCGCGCCGCCTGCTTCTTTTGCTGGATGATTTGAGTGAATCAGGGTTGATTGAGGAGGGCAGCCTCTATTTCGTCGACGATGGCTCCGAGGATGGCACCTGGCAGTTCATTCAATCTCTAGCTGCATCGAATGAACGGGTGCACGGAATCAAGCTTTCGAGGAACTATGGCCATCAGCGAGCTCTCCTTGCTGGTTTGCTCCATGCGCCGGGAGACGTTGTCATCAGCATCGATGCTGATTTGCAGGATGATCTGACAGCCACCAAGAGCATGCTGAGCGGGTATGCAAGCGGAGCCGAGATCGTCTATGGTGTGAGGCGTCTGCGGCAGATGGACACCTCCGTCAAGCGAGTTACCGCCGAGGCCTACTATTCCATTTTGCGGGCCATTGGCGTCAACCTCATCTTTAACCATGCCGACTATCGTTTGCTCAGTCGCCCGGTGATTGAAGCCTTGAGGGAGTACAAAGAGACAAATATTTTTCTCAGGGGATTGATCCCCCAGCTAGGCTTCCAGTCGGCGCTCGTCTACTACGATCGCCAGGAACGCTTTGCCGGGGTATCGAAATACCCATTCTCGAAGATGCTCGCGCTGGCGATCGAGGGCATTACCTCGTTCTCCGATGTGCCGCTCAAGATCATCACCATCCTTGGACTGGTGATCTCTCTGGTCAGCTTCGCGATGGCTACCTGGGCGCTGTGGATTCGGATCTTCAACCCATCTGCCGTTCCCGGGTGGGCGTCGACGGTGATCCCACTTTACATGCTGGGTGGTATTCAGCTGCTTTGCATGGGGGTCATCGGCCAGTATCTGGCAAAGATCTATTCGGAGACCAAGTCGCGGCCCCGATTCATCATTGAGAAGCTGATATGACCCTCTGCGTAAGGGCAACGTTACAGTTCGAGGGACGTTCATAGAGCCACCATTCGTCCTGGTGAAAGCGAAGAGCGATCGGGCAAGGCGCCTGTGCAAACAATGCCGCACCGCGGTTGTCAGCAGACCGCACCACGAAGTAGCGGTATTGTTCCCTCGAGTACTCGTTCCAGTTGAACTCTTCCGGGTTCCATTCAAAATCCCACAGCACGGCTTTGGGAGTCTCGCCGGCGCGATAGACCACCAATTCCGGATGCATCATGGCGGCACTGGGATCGACGACGCCTCGTTTTTGCGCCGCATACCATTGGGGAAAGTGGAGAAAGACCGGGGCGATGGAAACGCCGTCGGCGTGATCGAAGGCCAGGGAAAGAACGCGTTGACCCGGCTCCATATACGTGAGGGCTTGTTGAAATCCTTGGGCCTGGCGGGAGAAGACAACGGCCCGCATTGAGGCCAGATACACGAATCCCACGACCAGCACGACGGCGACCGATCGAGCAGCCAACGCCTTCTTTCGCGAGATGGGAGTGGGACGAAGCAGAAGAAGAAAAAAAGGGACCGCAAACATCGTGAACCGCTGATAGACAAATTCAGTTCCCACCGCGGCGTGTGGACAGGAGAGCAGGACCCCCACGCAGATGAAAAACGACATCCACGCCCCGGGCCTTTTGCCGAAGCACATTCCTCCGAAGAAAGGCAGGAGAAAGAGAAGCACGCCTGGCAGAACGTAGTGCCACGAAGGCGCCACACCAAAGAGGCGCGGGAAGAATCCATTGAGTCGTCCCCAACTTGCGCCGGCAAGATGCAGCTCTTCGCTCAGCGAGGTGTAGTAGGGTTCAACCGTATTCCACCAGTCCAGGTCCCAGATGATCGGGCGCCGGGCGGCTGGATGACCGAGCACTGTTTTCATCCAGAGAGCTGCAACCGGCAAGACCGCAGCCAGCGGCAGAGCACGCATCATTGCAGCTCGGAGAGAACGAGCCTCAACGAGCAGCCATGTTGCCGCGCACAACCCAAAAAACGCGCATACCAGGGCATGACAAAAGAACAAGCCGACCGCCGAGGCCGCGAAGAGCGCAGCAGTGCGCCAGTTGGCCCTGGCGGGAGATCGCACGACAAGCCAAAAGAAGAGAATTCCTAACGGGGCCGCCACCAGAAAATTGAGAAAGCCCCATTGGTAGGCGAATCCATAGGTGCCGGGAATGCATAGAATCGCCCAGAAGGGATCGATCTCCAGCGCGTCGAGCAGCAGAGCCGAAGCCAGCGGAAAGCCGACGATAAAGATCGAAACCACCAGCTTGCAGGCGGCGACAGCACCCACGACCGGAGTGACGATGTAGATAAGCAAATAACCAAGCAGGTAGGGAGTGAACCAGTTGACCGTGTAAAGTGCGCCATAGCCGAAGCGCGGGTCATGCAAGTCACCCAGCAGCGCGACCTGGGCCGCGTGCTGAGGCAGGTCTGTCATTGGCGGATAATTCGCGATCCAGATAGGCAGCGTCGCGATCAAGCTGAGAATCAGCAATATCCAGCGACTTGTGGAAGTGCCGGGTGTGAATGTTTCCGCTGTTGGCTTGTTCGTCGATTTCTCTGGAGAAGTCGGACCCGACCAGAAACTCGTAGGCAAAAGAGACTCCGTGAAGTCAGTCTATCGGATCTTTTTTTTGCTTATCGGATTCGCCCGGATGCAGAGTCGTTCAGCGGGCTAACAAGTCAAATCGGGTCGCCTACTTGGGAGCCGTCCCAAAGAGATGGGACACCGAAGTGTCCCTATGCGGAGCGAGAGTGCCGAGACTACCCATCGGTCGCAGCACTTGTGGATTAGTTTCCAGTATGCTCCGCGCGGCTTAAGGCTGTCTTAAGGCCATGGTAAGTGCCTGTTAGCTTGTTTGGTTCCTGAAAACGACTCCCAGTCCGCGCGAATCCAGGGAAATCGAGGTAGCCAACTTGTTCATTAAGCCGCTTCAGAGCGAGTTAAGGCTTAGTGGCGCGTGAACGCGTAGGCGTAGAGCAGGACTTCTAGACCCACCATTGTTGTCAACAGGATGCTGTGCCGTAAGGTAAAGCGAAACAACCTGGCCTGATCGGGAACCGACATCCCGGTTGCCGCTGCGGCAACGGCGATGGTTTGCAGGCTGATCATCTTGCCCATCACGCCGCCGGCCGAGTTCGCGGCCGCCATCAACAAGGGGTCGAATCCCAGACGACTGGCAGTCATGACTTGCAGATTGCCGAAGAGGGCGTTCGCCGAGGTGTCGGAGCCAGTGAGGAATACGCCTAACCATCCAAGAAGCGGGCTGAAGAAGGGGAAGAGAGCGCCTGATCCGGCAAAAGCGAGCCCCAAGGTCGCCGTCGCTCCACAGTAATTCATCACGAAGGCCAGCGAGAGGACGCACGCAACCGTCACTGTCGGCAAAAACAGCTGCCTGATGACATCTCGAAGAATTCGTAGAAAGACCCGGAGCGACAATCTCACGAGCAAGACCGAGACCAGGGCCGCAAACATACAAGCCGTTCCCGCTGCCGATAGCCAGTTGACCTGATAGAGGGCGGCATAGTGGAGCGGCACGGCCACCACCGGCGGCATGCGCTGGACGACATTGTGCAGCCATGGCCACGGAAGGTTGATAGTCACCGAATTGAGCAGCCCTTGAACCGGCTTGAAACCCCATAACAGGACGAAGAGGACCAGCAGGGCATAAGGCATCCATGCGCTAAGGACCTCGCCGGTGCGATATTTGCGCCGGTCCGCGTAGCTGGCGCTGCCCCGAAGCTCGACAAAAGCAGCAGCCGAGGGATCTCCCGCTTCCAACAGATGACGCGGCCGCCAGAACCGCAAGAGGACGAGAAGAGCCAGGATCGCGGAGAGCGAACTGACGATGTCCGTAAGCTGCGGGCTGACATAGTTCGACATCAGAAATTGCACAACTCCGAAGACTCCGCCCGCGAGCGCCACCGCCGGCCAAACTTCCTGCATGCGCCGCCAGCCGACCATGGTCACGATCAGATATCCAGGGAGAATCATTGACAATGGCGCACATAGTCGACCCACTGCCGCGCTCAACGGACCAAGCGGCAACCCGGTGATCCCGGCGAGGGTTACGACCGGAATGCCGATGGAACCGAAGGCAACCGGTACGGTGTTCGCTAAAAGGCAAACCGCGGCGGCATAGAATGGGTTGAATCCAAAGCCGACCAACATCGCTGAAGCGACCGCCACTGGTGTCCCAAAACCCGTTGCGCCTTCTACGAAGGCGCCGAATGCAAAGGCGACCAGCAAAGCCTGCAAGCGTAGATCGGTAGTCAGGGAGCCTAGAGACGAATGGATGACCTCAAATCTGCCTGAAGCTACTGTGACCTGATAGAGCACGATCGCCCACAGTACGATCCACGAGATGGGGAAAAGTCCAAAGGCCGCGCCGTAGGCCGCCGCACTCAAGATCAATCGAGGTGGCATCTTGTAGCCGGCCGCCGCTAAAACGACAGTGATGCCTAACGCGCAAAGGGCCGCCAGCCAGGCAGGCTTGCGCTTCACGCCAAGCAAAAACAGCAACGTCACGATCGGCACGGAAGCGATCGCAGCAGAGAGCGGGAGCCCTTGACCGAGTAAGGTGTAGGTCTGTTGCCAGGATGAATTCATTCGGGGACGGTGCGTATCCCTTCGTGGTGGGCATCGCGATCGAGTCGATCGTTACAAGCCAGGGTAGACCACTTCTCGTATTGGCAGAATAGTTTGAATTTCCGAAAGAGGGTGCGTTGCGCAAACGATCGTCCGTCGTCCGTGTGAGCACGCACGGTTGAAAACTATGGTGCGGCAGCGGGAAGAATGTGGATGGTGTGCAGCCAAACCTCTACGCTCTGCGGCCAGGTGGTGACCGGCAGCTCGGTCTTGCGGAGGCCGTAGCCGTGACCGCCTTGCGCGTAGATGTGGAGCTCGGCGGGAACGTTGGCCTTCTTCAGTTGAAGGAAATAAACGGTTGCATTTTCGACGTGCACGGGATCGTCTTCTGCCTGCACGATGAAGGTTGGCGGAGTCTGGCTGGTCGGATTGATCTTCGGGTTGTGCTTGAAATTCTTTTCAGACAGTGCGAGGTAGCCGGGATAAACAATGACGGCAAAGTCGGGGCGGCAGCTGAGGGCGTCGGCTGAATCGACGGACGGGTAGAGGCGCTTTTCGAAATGGGTACTGACGGCTGCGGACAAGTGCGCCCCGGCAGAGAAGCCGAGAACGCCGATCTTGTTGGGATTGATGTGCCATTCGCCGGCGTGTTCCCGAACAAGTCCGACAGCCCGCTGAGCATCTTGGAGGGCAGCGTCCGATTTGGGGTAGGGGCCGGTGTCGGGAACGCGGTACTTGACCAGGAGGCAGGTGATTCCGGTGGCGTTCAGCCAATCGCAGACCTCGGTGCCTTCCAGATCGATGGCGAGAATTTTATAGCCGCCGCCGGGAAAGACGACGATGCCGACCCCGGTGTTCTGACCCTTCGGGGGATAGACGGTGAGGGTGGGCACGGACACATTCCCGAGATGGATGATTGGCCTTCCGGCGATGAGCTTGTCCTTGGCGGTGGTGGTGTCGACCTCTGGCGGGGTGTTCGCGGGCGCTCCGGGTGCTCCGTGCGGCCAGAGCGGTAGCGTAGTCAATCCGGGTGGGGGTTGCCAGGCGGGTTTTTGCGCGAAGGAGAAGCAAGTACTGGCGGCCAAAGCGAGCAAGAGCAGGAGTTGCTGACGCATTCAGAGGATCTCCACGATGAAATTGCGATCATCGCAGCCGGACGCTCGCAGCGCAAGTGGCGGCGTTCCTCTTTGCGACGCAACTCAATTTCGCACGATGAACCAGGAATGTTAAAAAGGCGATCAAAGATGCCACTCAAGAAAGCCTGCGAGAAATTGATCAAGCCGGAGCTCTAGCGCTTGGTCTTGCTCATGGGGACTACCTGGACAGTGACATCGCGTACTTCCGACAGAAAGCGGTTGAGCACCGAACCGCGCAGCAGGATGTCGAAACGGGAGCGGGCCGATTGCCCGAAGACGACGTGCGAGATATTCTCTTGCTGGGCGAAGGCTATCAGAGCGTCGGCAACTCGCTTGCTCTTGAGCAGTATGGTCTTCGCGCCTAGATCGCGGGCGAGTTTGAGATATTCCTCCATGCGCTCGAAGGCCTCTGGGTCGTTATGCTGGTTGTCCTTATTCGGAGGCTCAACGTAGACGGCATACCAGTTGGTTGCCAGGCGTCCGGCGATGCGGGCGCCCACCCTTAGCAGACGCTCGGTTCCTGCGCGTTCCGACAGGCAGACCATGACCTTCTCGGGCATGGGGGCCTGCTCGAGGCCCTGGGTTCGGCGGTATTCCGACGCTGCGGTCCCCACTTGCTCAGCGGTAGTGCGCAGGGCAAGTTCGCGGAGCATGTTGAGATTGCCCTTGCGAAAGAAGTTGGCGAGCGACTGCTCAATTTTCTCGGGCGCGTAGATCTTGCCCTGGCGCAAACGGTCGCGGAGTTCATCCACGGTGACGTCGACGTTCACGACCTCGTCAGCCCGTTTCAGCAGACTGTCGGGGACGGTTTCGCGGATGACGGTGCTGGCAGAGCGGGCGACGGCGTCGTTCAGGGTCTCGAGATGCTGAACATTGACGGCGGTCATGACGTTGATGCCCGCGTCGAGCAGTTCGAGGACGTCCTCATACCGTTTGCGATTCCGAGAGCCGGGCACGTTGGTGTGGGCCAGCTCGTCCACGATGACGGTATGCGGATGACGCTTCAGGATCGCATCGATGTCCATTTCGCGGAGCACCACCGAGCGATAAGGGATTTGTTTCTCGGGGATGATCTCCAGGTCATGGATCAATGCCGCGGTATCGGCGCGGCCATGAGTTTCAATGAGGCCGATCACAATGTCGACGCCCTGCTTGCGGAGCAGGTGCGCGGTTTCGAGCATCTGGTAGGTTTTGCCGACTCCGGGAGCGGCCCCGATATAAACACGTAGTTTAGCCCGTTCAGGCGGCGAGGTTTCGGGTGGATCGAGGATGAGCGGCTGCGGCTCTGGAGGCGACTGATCGGAACGTAGATCGGCCATTAGCCCACCTCAACCGGATGACGGGACGCTTGGACGGTCGCCATGGGAACCGTAAAGCTAAAAGTCGTCCCTGACCCTAGCCGGCTCTCGACGGCGACCTGACCGCCCAGGGATTCGACAAGACGGCGAACTAATGCCAATCCGAGACCGGTTCCTTCCCCGGTTCCGCCAGAGGTGTCGAAGCGGCCGAAGATCATAGGGAGCCTTTCAGTCTCGATGCCGCGTCCGGTGTCGCGCACAAAGAACTGGACGCGGTCCTTGATTTCCTCGGCGCGCAGCAGAATCGAACCGCCCGGGGGCGTGTAGCGAATCGCATTGCTGAGGAGATTGTCCAGAATGCTGCGCAAGGCGCGGCGGTCAGCATTCACATGAGACAGATCGGAGAAAGCCCGGATCTCGATCTCAATCTGCTTTGCCTGGGCCTCATCGATAAAGCGATCGTGAGCATCCTGCAGGATGTCGAGAGGACGGAGGCGCTCAATCTTAAGCTCGCGGCGTCCGGTGTCGAGTTCGGCGACCTCGATCAGGTCGGCCATCAAGTCGTTGAGCGCTTCGGCTTCCTCTTCGGCGCCCTGAAGAAGGTCGGCCTGTAAGGGTTTTAATTCTCCACCGAATCCTTTGGAAAGGGTATAGAGGCTAAGACGAATTCGCTGCAGCGGATCACGAAGTTTTTGCGAGGCGACGGAGATGAAGCGGGTCTTGAAGCGGTCGACCTCCTGCATCTGGGTTACGTCCTCGAGGACGGTGACCGCCCCGAGCAGCTTGCCGTCCTCATCGCGCATGGGTGTGGTGCGCAGGCGATAGCTTCGCTGGGCCTCGCCGATCCGCATCGGAAGCAGCGCAGCCTCGCCTTCATTGGTTATGGCGCGCTGCATGGAGACGGCGTCGCGGACTGCTTTTAGAATCTTGTCGCCTCCGGGGGTGTTGGTGAGCGCCATGCGATCGCCGGCCACCTCGCCTAGCAGCTCGATGGCGGCCTGGTTGAGCTTGAGCAGCTGACCCTTGCCGTCGGTGACGATGATCGGTTCGAAGATGGACTGGAGCACGGCATCGCTAAGTTGATGCTCCATTTGGCGGCGTCCGCTTTCGGTTTCGCGCAGATCGCGCATGCGCACGGCCAGGCGGTTCACCTCGGTGGCGATGATGCCGAGATCGTCATGGGACCGCCATTCGATTCTTGCCTGCAGGTCCCCTTTGCCGATGAGTTGCGCGCTCTGCGCCACCTCATGCAGAGGCGCAATGACGCTATAGACGATCAAAGGAGCGACGATCAGCGCCAGAAGCGAAGAGACTTCTACGACCGTGAGCATGTGGCGGCTGAGTAAAGTTCGTTCGCGGATGGCCGTCTGCTGCGCAGCGAGTTGCTTGGCGGATTGAGTGGCCATAAGTTGCTGCAGCCCCTGGTCGAGCGCGGCCAGACGGAGACGCAACTGGGAGGAGGCCATCGCCCGTAGCTGGTCAGGAGAGACGGCATGCCCAACCTGAGTGGACAGCCGGCTATGCTGTTGCTGAAAGGCGTTCAGCGATGGGTCAGCTACCAATAGAGCGGTCGCTTTGATCTGGCGCTCGGTCTGCTGCATTTGCGCCATGAGCGGGGCGACGGAGGTGGGGCCGGGCTCCGCTTCGAACTCGGCAGCCAACAGTTGTTCGCGGGCAAGCGCACTCTCGAGGCCAGTCAGCATCGCCGTTGCCTGATCGGCGCTCGACAGCATCACGTCCGTGGCCGCCACCCGGCGCAGGGAAGCTCGAACGAATAAAGTCATGCCGAAGACAATCACCAGCAGGACGAAGCAACCGAGGACCAGTCTTTGATAGAGGCTTAGCATATCGATCGCTTTAACTCAGAAGCAGGGCTACGATGAGGTGCGGGGAACCCGTCATGGAGATTCCTTCTAAGGGAAAAGACCTGAAGCGATTCGGTTTCCAGATCCCGCCAGTCCTTCGATGACAGCTTCGTTGCAGTGCTGAGTTACGATACAGGTTACTTGTGCATCGTAGCCGATTTTGGAAGGGTCAGCATCAGAGATTGGTTTCCAATCATGTTCGGAGAATTGTGAAGACAACAGTTGATGCTTTGCTGTCGACGGTAGACTTTGCAGGCACGCTGCTGTTTGCATTGGAAGGGGCAATTGCAGCGATCCATGGAAATCTCGATTTTCTCGGGATGGTGGTACTAGCCTTTGCCACGGCGGTGGGCGGAGGCATCCTTCGCGACTTGTTGATCGGAGCGACCCCGCCGTCGGCGATTCGCGACTGGCGCTATGGCGCGATCGCGCTGGCAGGCGCGGCGACGGCCTTCTTCTTTCATCAACTCGTTCAGGAGATTCCGGTGATGCTCATGCTCACTCTCGACGCGGCAGGATTGGCGTTGTTCGCCATCTCGGGAGCGGGCAAGGCGCTCGAGTACGGCATCCATCCGGCCATGGCGATCGTGATGGGTGGCATTACCGGAGTGGGTGGTGGGACGGTTCGAGATGTATTGCTGGCCCAGGTGCCGGCCGTGCTGCGAGCGGACGTCTATGCAACGGCCGCCTTGCTGGGGGCTGCCGTACTGGTGATAGGACTGAAGCTCAATTTGCCCCGGATCGCGGTAGGAGTGGCCGCGGCGTCGGCATGTTTCCTGCTGAGGATGGCGGCGATCCTGTTTCACTGGAATCTGCCGAAAGTATCCGGGTAGTTCGAACGGACTCTGTTCTTCTCGACTTGATTGTGTTCCGATGACGTAATTTAGGTCAGAAGGATGGTTGTTGGATGATTCGCAATTTTCAGAATAGTGCTCTCAGGGGCAACCGGAACGGATTGGCTATCGGCAGACTGACTGCGGTTGTAATCGTCTTTTTGGCCTGGATGTGCGCGTATGGAACCGCGAGCGCGCAAAGATGGTCGGAAAAAAAAGCCAATGCCTGGTATGCACGGCAACCGTGGCTGGTTGGGGCCAATTATGTTCCGTCCGATGCGATCAACCAGCTGGAAATGTTCCAGGCTGAGACCTTTAATCCTGCGCTGAACGACAAGGAGCTGGCGCTGGGCGAAAGCATCGGGATGAATACGATGCGGGTCTTTCTCCAGGACCAGCTGTGGGCGCAGGACCCGAAGGGTTTTACTCAACGGCTCGATCAGTTTCTGGCGATCGCGGCCAGGCACCATATCCGGCCCTTGCTGGTGTTGTTCGACTCTTGCTGGGAGCCCGACCCGAAGCTAGGCCCGCAGCATCCGCCCATTCCCGGGGTGCACAACTCTGGTTGGGTGCAGAGTCCCGGGGCGAAGGGTATTTCGGATCCGGCCTATGAGCCAAAACTGAAGTCCTACGTGGAAGGGGTGGTGGGGGCATTTGCGAACGACGAACGAGTGCTCGGCTGGGATATTTGGAATGAACCCGATAACGGGAACGGGGCCCGGTTTGCGTCGCAGGAAGCCAAGCACAAGGCAGAGCTGGTAGCGGTTTTGCTGCCGAAGGCGTTTGCCTGGGCGCGGGAGGCTCATCCGATCCAACCGCTCACCAGTGGGGTGTGGACCGGAGACTGGGTGCATCCAGACCAGGAGAGCCCGATGACGAAGATTCAGCTGGCGGAGTCGGACATTATTACGTTTCACAACTATGAGTGGCCGGAGGGCTTCGAGGCGCGGGTGAAACAACTGCAGGCTTATCATCGACCCATCATCTGCACGGAATACATGGCGCGCGGCGCCGGCAGCACCTTCGACAATACGCTCCCGCTGGCAAAAAAATACAACGTAGGAGCGATCAACTGGGGACTGGTCGCGGGCAAAACCCAGACCTACTATCCCTGGGATTCATGGCAACATCCGTATGTGCTGGAGCAGCCGACGGTTTGGTTCCATGAGGTCTTCCGCCAGGACTGGACGCCTTACCGGGAGCATGAAGTCGAGCTGATCCACGAACTGACCGGCAGGGGGACTTTGCAAGCTTCCTCTATTGGGCAATAGAAGCCGATGGTGCGACACTGGAGTCGATAGTCAAGCCTGGACTCTGGAGAGTTTTTTCATGCAACGAACTGGCGTGCTTGGAAGCGCCCTCACCCTGGTGTGTCTGACCATAAGCCTGTCCTTCTTCAACACGCTGGCCGCCGCTGGCCAGATGTCGGGCGGCTTCAATTCGGGACAATCGCAGATTCTGTCGACCAACCAGACGATAACGCCGCTTGCGCCGCGAGGAGCGAGCTTTCAAGCGCTGAATCCGGGAGTTCGCGAGGTACCGCAGTACACGGCTGGCCAGGCGGTTACCACCGTCGTCAGCCCGGATAAGAAGACGCTGCTCATCCTAACGAGTGGCTTTAATCTCTGGAGTTATACCGAGGGCGCGAACGCGGGCAAAAAGAACCCGGCAGCTTCGAGCGAGTGGGTCTTCGTCTTCGACATCAGCGGTCCCGCACCGGCACAGAAACAGGCCATCCCGGTCCCTAATACTTATAGCGGCATCGCCTTCAATCCGAATGGGGAAGAGTTCTATGTGGCGGGCGGGTGCGACGATAACGTTCATATATTTTCGACAGCGGATGGTGGATGGAGCGAGAAGCTACCCGCGGTGGCGCTTGGCCATCTGGCCAGGGCCAAGAAGGCGGAGGGGAATTTTGGCGGGATCGGCATAGAGACACAACCGGAGGCTGCCGGGTTGGCGGTATCGGCGGATGGTAAAACCATTGCCGTTGCGAATTACGAAAATGACTCGATCAGCATTCTTTCCAGGAGCGATGCGGGCTGGAGCAAGGCGAGTGAACTGGACCTGCGTCCGGGAGTGATCGATCCTCGAAAAAGCCGCGGAATCGCGGGAGGAGAATATCCCTTCTGGGTACAGATTAAGGGGAACGATACTGCCTATGTCTCGAGTATTCGCGACCGAGAAATCGATGTAGTTTCCTTGAAGGGTGCTCCGGCGTTGACGACGCGAATCAAGCTCCCCGGTCAACCGAATAAGTCCATTTTGAACAAGGAACAGACGGAGCTCTTCGTAGCGCAGGATAACAGCGACTCCGTAGCCGTGATCGATACGGTCACGAACAAGGTGGTGGAGAACATTCGGGTTACTGCTCCGCTGGACGCCTACCCCAATGCGGAACACTATCGCGGCGCCAACCCCAACAGCGTTGCGCTCTCGCCGGATGAACGCACGCTATATGTCACCAATGGCGGAGAGAATGCCATTGCAGTTGTCAGGTTGAATCAGACAGCAGGGAAGAGTGTTGTCGGAGGGTTGATTCCGACGGGCTTCTATCCTAATTTGCTGAGCACCAGCGCCGATGGTGAGACCCTCTACATCGTCAATGGAAAAAGCGCGACTGGACCGAATCCTGCGAATTGCCATCCTATCAGCGCTCGGCAGAAGATCGACTGCCGCGCAGTTAACCAATATACGTGGCAATTAACCAAGGCGGGATTCCAGACGGTGCGAACTCCTACGGATCCGGAGTTGAGTTCTCTGACGCGGACCGTCCTGGTGGATAACAACCATATGGTTCAACCGTCGCTTACCGATCAACAGAAAGAGACGCTGGCTGTTCTTCGGGAGAAGATACACCACGTTATTTACATCATTAAAGAGAACCGCACGTATGACCAGGTCCTTGGCGACCTGGCGATCGGCAATGGCGATCCCAAGCTGACCCAGTTTCCACAGCAAGATAGTCCCAACTTTCATGCGTTCGCGAGTAAGTTCGTTGATTTCGATAACTTCTATGACGCCTCTGATGTTAGTGGCGATGGATGGCCGTGGTCGACGGCCGCGCGTACCACAGACACCGTCGAGAAAGAAACGCCAGTCGGCTACGCAGGGCGGGGAGTCGATAATGATGTAGAGGGCACGAACCGCAATCTAAATATCGGGATTGGAGATATCAAAGAGCGCGCTGCAGCGAATCCACTAGGCGGCAGCGACCCAAACATTCTCCCCGGAACTCGCGATGTCGCCGCTCCGGATAGTGATGACGATGAGGAAGGGCAGGGGTTTCTCTGGAACGGCGCTCTCAAGGCGGGGTTGAGCCTGCGCAACTATGGCTTCTTCGTGGACCTCGCCCGCTACAATCTTCCGGCAGCGCAAAAGAAGTACGAGATAGCAGAAGAGCCTGATCCATTCGGACGCAACTTACAGGTTGCCTACTCGACTAACTCTGTTTTGCAGAAGTACAGCGATAAGTACTTTCGTGGATTCGACAACTCCTTTCCCGATTACTACCGTTTCACAGAATGGAGGCGCGAGTTCACTCAATACGAAAAAAGCGGGAAACTCCCGAACCTCTCGTTCGTGCGCCTGATGCATGACCACTTTGGCGAGTTCTCTTCGGCAATCCAGGGAGTCAACACTCCGGAGCTGCAGATGGCCGATAACGATTATGCGGTCGGTTTACTAGTCGAGACGATCGCGCATAGCCGGTTCAAGGACGATACATTGATTTTTGTGATCGAAGATGACGCGCAGGATGGCGGGGACCATGTCGACGCGCACCGCAGCACTGCGTTCATCGTCGGACCGTATGTTAAGCGAGGCTTTGTGGACTCGACGCGCTATAACACCGTGAGCATGCTTCGGACGATGGAAGATATCTTGAAGATCAAGCCTTTGAATCTTAACGATGCCCATGCGATGCCGATGCTCGACGCCTTCGATCTGAACCAGAAGGAGTGGGATTACACGGCGGAGCCATCGGCATACCTCGCCAGGACCTCGTTGCCGATCGATCACACAAGGTTTTCGAAGGCGGCGCTCCTCGATCCACCCACTTCGCTGCACGATGCGAGCTGGTGGGCGGAGAGGACGAGAGGAATGGATTTTAGGGTCGAAGATCATCTCGATACGGCCAAGTTCAATCAGATTCTGTGGGAAGGGACGATGGGAGACAGGTCGTATCCGGCGACCCGTTCGGGCGATGACCTTCGGGCGAATCGTTTGCGGATACAGGAGGTCGCTCGTTGAACTCGTCGCGTTTTGCGCCCGAGATGCAGCAACGGGCATCCTATAGGCATGGATTCCAAGGCTTTTCTCCGAATGCTGGCAGTGTTCGCCCTCCTCTTCTGTCTGGTTCCATTGCCTTGCTCATTCGGGCAAAGTCCTCAACAGCAGCGCCCCACCAGCACACCGTATAGCGGAGACCTGTCTATTTTTGAGGCACCCGGCCGCGATGAGCGGCTGCAGATTCAGCGGGTGATGGACTTGCTTGGGATCAGACATGGATCGACAGTGGCCGACCTGGGCGCAGGTTCGGGATGGTTCACGGTGCGGGCCGCGGCGCGGGTAGGGCGCAGCGGAACGGTCTACGCTGAGGACATCAACCCGGCGGCGATCCAGTACATCGACCAGCGGCTCCAGAAAGAGAAGATCAACAACGTGCGGACGGTTCTGGGAACTCCGGATGATCCTAAGCTGCCCACGAATTCGATCGACGCGCTGTTGATGCTGAAGGTGTATCACGAGATCGCCCATCCAGAGGTCCTGCTCGCGCGTTTGACGCCGTCGCTAAAGCCGGGCGCAAAGATCGGAATCATCGACCGGAATGGCAGTGGCACTGACCACGGGCTGAACAGCGATGTGGTCAAGCGGGAGATGGCCTCGGCCGGTTTTGAGCTGGTGGCCTCATACGATTTCACCAAGGCCGATGGACAGGACTATTTCCTGATTTTTCAACGAAGGTGATTGCGGGCTGCAGGATCAAGCCGGTGCATCACGGAGGAAGAACAACTCCGAAAGTCGCTCGACGAGGCGAATTGCTTTGAGGAAGGAGAACGATTCATTCCCCTGCAAAATCTGCCGATGTGGATTATGAGGAATTTCTAAGCTCCTGGTCGCCGAAGGTGACCGAGCGGAGGCCACATGAGCGGGGCAAGCATACTTCTGGTTGAAGACGACTTAAATGTTTTCCATAGCATTCAGCGCAAGTTGAAGGCCCACCACTATGAAACGTTCTATGCGCCGGACGCGGTAGCCAGTATTGCGCAAGCGCGGCTGCATCGACCGAGCATCATCCTGCTGGATCTGGGATTGCCAGCTGGAGACGGTTTTGTGGTGATGGAGCGTTTGAAGCAGATTCCGATCTATCGGATATTCCGGTGATTGTCCTGTCCGGGCGGGATCGGGGCGCCAACGAGTTGAGAGCTATGCGCGCTGGAGCCGCGGCCTTTCTGCAGAAGCCGGTCAATGGCGACGTGCTGCTCCAGACCATCGGCAGTTGTCTTGCCAGGCCAGAGGCCCGAGTCGTTCAGAACACTTACAGCGTAAGCGCTCAACCCAGCAAGGCGGAGACTTTCGCCTTCGGCAAGTAGGCGCGATGGCAAACAGCGGGCTAGCGGAAGAGCAGTTGCGGCAGAGCCACAAGATGGAGGCCATTGGGCAACTGGCAGCCGGAATTGCGCACGAGATCAACACGCCGATTCAATACGTCAGCGACAATAGCGTTTTTTTGCGCGAGTCCTGGACGGTGATCAACCGGATTGTTTCGGTTGCTGCGAAGGTGCAGGATGAGTGGCGGCGAGGTGCTCTCTCGACAAGCACGAGAGACGAATTGGACAGCTGTTTTCGGGCGGCGGATATTGACTATCTCGCCAACGAAATTCCGCGGGCGATCGATGAAACCTTTGAAGGGGCGCGGCAGGTAGCGAAGATCGTCCGCGCGATGAATGAATTTGCCCATCCTGCGAGCGAGAACAAATGTGCTTGCGATCTCAACCAGGCGATCGAGAATACGATCGCATTTTCGCGCAATGTCTGGAAATATGTGGCCCGGGTAGAGACCTCGTTGGACCGGGAAGCGCCTCTGGTCCTGTGCCGCCTGGATGAGATCAACCAGGTGCTGTTGAACCTCATCGTCAATGCCGCGCATGCAGTCGGCTCGTCGAATGAAAACGGTCTGCAGGGACTAGGTACGATCCGCGTTAGAACGACCTTCGCCGATGGGTGGATCACGATCAGCGTAAGCGATGACGGAGGCGGTGTTCCCGAAGACGTGCGATCGAGGATATTCGAGCCCTTCTTCACCACCAAACCGCTCGGGTCGGGGACGGGCCAGGGATTAGCGATGGCCCGGGTCATCGTCGAGGAGCAGCATGGCGGGCGGATCTGGCTCGAGAGCACGGCGGGTACAGGCACGACCTTCTATGTCAGCTTGCCGGTGGATCCGGAGATTCCGGCCTGACATGATGAAGAAACTGCTGCTGGTCGATGATGAGCCTCTGGTGCTGACCGGACTGCAGCGCAGCTTGCATTCCATGCTCAACGAATGGACGATGGTGTTAGCCGGAAGCGGGGATGAAGCTTTGGCTGCCATGGAAAAGGGGTCCTTCGATGTCATTGTGACCGACATGCGCATGCCACGTATGGACGGCGCAGTGCTGCTCAAAGAGGTGCGCCGGCGTTCGCCGCAGACGGTACGGATTGCGCTGTCTGGGCAATGCGACCGCGGCACAATCATGAGCGCGATCGATTCGACCCATCAGTACCTCTCGAAGCCATGCGACGTCCGGCAGTTGAAAGATACCATTCAACATGCACTTGAGCTGAGGAGGCAACTGGAGAGCTCAAGCCTTACGAAAGTAGTCAGTCAGTTGAAGAATATCCCCAGTCTTCCGTCTTCCTACCAGGCCATGCTTGAGGAAGTGGCGCGAAACGAACCAAGGCTTGGCAGACTGGCAGCGCTCGTTTCGGCCGACATGGGCATGACAGCCAAGTGCCTGCAACTCGTCAACTCGGCGTTTTTCGGGCTACGCTCCCAGGTATCGAACCCCTTGCAGGCATTAAGTTTATTGGGGCTGGATCGGCTAAAATCCCTGATCTTTTCAAGTCACATCTTTTCCGAGTTCAAGACGGACCTCTTCGACAAACAAGAGATGGCATGGCTGTGGGAGCACAGTTTCGCGGTGAGTGTAGGGGCGCATAACATCGCAGAGATGCTGCATCAGCCTCCGACCGGGATCGACAATGCGGGAACGGCCGGCCTGCTGCACGCAACCGGAAAACTGGTGCTGGCCTCGTGCATGGGCAAGGAATACAAGATGGCGCTCGAGATGGCGGCCGGAACCGGGATCAGCCTGGCGGAGGCGGAACGCGAGGTGATCGGCTGCGGCCATGCCCAGGTGGGAGCCTCGCTGCTGGGCATCTGGGGGCTAGGACGCCATCGTCGAAGCGGTCGCGTGGCATGAGATTCCGAGCACGGCGTCCAGCGGCGCCACACCATCGCTCACCGCCGTCCATGTGGCGTGCGCTCAGCATGGAAGGCTCTGTCCGTCGAGGCTCTCCGGAGGGCATTCGATCGACCACGAATATTTGCAAGCTGCGGGTTTAGCGGGTCAGGAACAGCGTCTGCTCGAGGCGTGCGGCTCTTCGTTGCGGTCCTCGCTCAGCAATTGAGGACGCTTTTTCCTCAACTTCCTCCGACGTGTGAGGCGAAGCGAAGAAGGCCAGGTCGTCCGCGCTCTAAAATTGAAGTAGAGCTATGGCTGAATTTACCCACCTTCATCTTCATACGGACTATTCACTCCTGGATGGCGCCTGCGACGTCGAGAAACTGGTCAACCATGTCGCCGATATCGGGCAGCAGGCGGTTGCCATCACCGACCACGGCAACATCTACGGAGCGGTGCATTTCTTTGAGGCGGCGAAGAAGCGCGGCGTTAAGCCGATTCTTGGCTGCGAGCTCTACATCTGCCAGAAGGAAGACCATCGCGCCGACCCTCAAGGCGATGATTACAACCACCTCCTAGTGCTGGCCGAGAATGAGGAGGGCTATCGCAACCTGGTTCGAATCACCTCGGAGGCGTCGCTGCATGGTTTCTACCGGAAGCCGCGCATTAGCAAGAAGTACCTTGCGGAACATGCGAGCGGTCTGGTGGGCTTTTCGGGCTGCCTGGCGGGTGAGCTCTGCCAGGAATTGATCGCCGGCAAATACGAAGAAGCGCGGCATACGGCGAGTGAATACCAGGACATCTTCGGCAAAGGGAACTTTTTTCTAGAGATCCAGGACCAGGGTCTGGAACTCGAAAAGAAAATACACGCCGATCTTTTCAAGCTGGAGAGCGAACTCAATATTCCGCTAGTCGCGACCAATGACAGCCATTATCTCTGTGAAGACGATCATCACGCCCATGAAGTGCTGCTGTGCGTACAAACCGCGGGCTCGATCCATGACCCCAAGCGGTTCAAGTTCGACTCCGACCAGTTCTTTGTGAAGTCGGCGGCGCAGATGGAGAAGCTCTTCTCCCATGCGCCGCAGGTGGTCAATCGGACGATGCAATTCGCTGAGCGGTGTTCGCTCAAGATCAATAAGGTGGATAATCCATTTCCAGAGTTTGCGGTTCCCGCCGGACATACGATCGACAGCTATTTTGAGGAGGTGTGCCGGCAGGGTTTCCGCAAGCGGCTGGATACGGCGGTTCGCCATCTGCAGGACCGCGGATTGTTGCGCTTTCCGATCTCCGATTACGAGGCGCGTTTAGAGCGGGAGATCGATTGCATTAAGGCGATGAAGTTCGCCGGATATTTCCTGATTGTCTGGGACTTCATCAAGTACGCGCGCGACCACGATATTCCGGTGGGTCCGGGGCGTGGTTCGGCGGCAGGTTCGCTGGTCTCGTATGTGATGGAAATCACGAATATCGATCCACTGCAGAACATTCTGCTCTTCGAGCGGTTTCTGAATCCGGAGCGGGTATCGATGCCGGATATCGATATCGATTTCGACATGAACCGGCGCGGCGAAGTGATCGAATATGTGACCCGCAAATACGGCCGCGAGCAGGTAGCGCAGATCATCACCTTCAACACCATGGCGGCGAAGGCGGCGATCAAGGACGTCGGACGAGCGCTCGACCTTCCTTATGGGGATGTCGACCGGATCGCGAAGATGGTTCCGGCGACCATCGGGGTGACGATCGAGCAGGCGTTGAAGGATTCTCCCTCTCTGCAGGAGGCCTATGACAAGGACCCACAGACCCGCGAGCTGATCGACACGGCGAGGAAGCTCGAGGGGCTGGTGCGCGGAGCAGGCGTGCATGCGGCAGGAGTGGTCATCGCGCCGCGGCCGCTCACCGATCTCGTCCCGGTGACCCGGAGCAAGAACGACGAAATCGTGACTTCCTACGATATGAAGGCCATCGAGAAGCTGGGCCTTCTCAAGATGGACTTCCTCGGACTGACGACCCTGACCGTCATCGACGACTGCCTCAAGCTGATCAAGAGTAATCAGGAAGTGGAGCTGGATCTGGAGACGATCCCGCTCGATGACCAGCATACGTATGAGCAGGTCTTTCACCGGGCGTTGACTTCGGGGATCTTTCAGTTTGAGTCCGGCGGCATGCGCGACGTTCTGCGGCGGTACAAACCGACTTCGGTCGAAGACCTGACCGCCTTGAATGCGCTCTATCGTCCGGGTCCGATCCAGGGCGGCATGATCGATGACTTTATCGAGCGCAAGTGGGGGCGGCGGAAGGTGGAATATCTGCTGCCCGACCTGGAAGTGCTGTTGAAGGAGACGCTGGGCGTCATCGTCTACCAGGAACAGGTGATGCAGATCGCCAATGTGCTTGCCGGTTATTCGTTAGGAGACGCCGATCTTCTCCGCCGGGCGATGGGCAAAAAGAACGCCGAGGAGATGGCGAAGCAGCGCGAACGGTTTGTCTCGGGCGCGGCGGCCAAGAAATATCCGAAGGACACGATCACCCGCATCTTCGACTTGATGGAGCAGTTTGCCGGATACGGCTTCAACAAGTCGCACTCTGCCGCGTATGCGCTGCTGGCCTACCAGACTGCCTACTTGAAGACCTACTATCCGATTGAGTTCATGTCGGCGTTGCTGACGTCGGAAATTTCGAAGCCGGAAAACGTCGTCAAGTACATCAAGGAATGCCGCGAGATGGGGATTTCGGTCGAGCCTCCGGATGTGCTGTTTAGCGGCGCGAATTTTACCCCTCATGGCAAGGCAATTCGTTTTGGATTGACGGCGATCAAAAATGTCGGCCGAAATGCGATCGACTCGATCCTTGCTGCGCGTGCGGCCTTGGAGGCGGAAGAGAAGAGCTTTGCTTCGTACTGGGAGTTTTGCGAGAAGGTTGATCTGCGGCTCATGAACAAGCGTGTTCTGGAGTCGTTGATCAAGGCCGGGGCGCTCGATTCGTTTGGGAGGCGTTCGCAGTTGATCGCCGCGGCCGATAAGGCAATGGAACAAGCGCAGAAGGCGCAGCGGGATTCGGCTGCTGGACAGCATGGACTGTTTGGACTGTTTGACGATGGGCCGGTGACTTCCCGGGCGGCGAACGATCTGCCCAAGGTTCCGGACTGGGACGAAAACCAGCGGTTGCAGAGCGAAAAGGAAGTGTTGGGGTTCTTTGTTTCGGGGCACCCGCTGGACAAGTACGCGGAAAAGCTGCGCAACCTGCCTGGGGTGGTCGATACGGCGACGGCGCTTGAGATGAAGCCGGCTCCGGTGACCTTTCGGCGCGGTCAGCCGGCCTCGACAGAGAATGACATCGCTATCGCCGGAGTGATCGTCGGCTTGAAGGTAGCCAAGTCGAAGCGGTCTGGCGAACTCTACGCGCAGGCATCTTTAGAGGACACGGTAGGCAAGATCGATCTGATCTGCTTCCCCAAGGACTATGAGAGGCTGGCGGCAAATCTCAAGATCGAGGTGCCGGTGCTGGTGCGGGGTCAAATACGCGCCGAAGAGGAAGCTGCGCCGAAGCTCTGCGTCTCTTCGATTCAGGCGCTCGAAGATGTGAAGCTGCGCCTACCGCAGAATGTGAAGATTCGGGTCGCGCTGGATCGGGCGAGTGCTGCGACCCTTGCCGAACTGAAGGCAATGATCGGCGAGTCGCCAGGGCCCGGACGGGTGATGTTCAGCATGGAACAGGCAGGCGAATACGTCGTCGTCATGGAGCCGTCCGGAGTGACCGTAGGAGCGGACCGCGCTTTCTTTGATCGTGCCGAGATCCTGTTGGGGCGAGGGATGGTGGTTGCGGTCGATTGAGCTAAATCGAGATCACTGCTGTTGGGTGGCAGGGGCCTGATTTGGAGGCGGAGGCGGCGGCTGCTGCAGCTGGAAGTTCTCGCGAACGATGGCGAACGTCTGGCTGGGAACATCGACTTCGAGGATGAGGTTCCGCGGTGAAAAATAGAGTTCGCTGACGACCGATCCGATGGTCAAAGACGTGTGATGGACGGAGATCGCCTTGCCCGCAAGCGTACCTTGAACATCGGCCTGGGGTGAGAGAGTGGCAGTGCTTAGAATGCCAGTTTGCTTAGGGATCAGCGCTGAGACTGGAGTGTCGGGATACATAGCGACCAGGCGCAAAAGGATGTCATAGCTCGACATATCGAAGTCCGGAAAAAAGACAGTCTGGGCCGGGCTGCTGATGGAGTTTCGGTAGCTTCGACCGTCGGCGGAAATGTCGATCGCAAAGTTCGAGCCCGCGGGACGGACGGCGAAGGTCACTGCCGATCCATTCACAATGCCATTGAGGTTTTCCTGCAAGATCGCCAGGTTGCTGTTGAGGCTGCCGCTGTTCGAAAAACTAAACTTGGTATTTTGCAGAGTAACGCTTCCGTGGCTGACGATGGTGTAAGCGGAAGGGGTTGCAATCTGACCTTGTTTCACTGGCTCAATGGCGAAGTCGCTGCGGCCGACAGGATGATTTCCCTGGTTAATCGAAAAGTGTGCGGAATCCCTGAAGGTGCTCGTCTGAGCTTGCAGCAGTGGGGCGAAAAAGCTAAGCAGGAGGGCCAGAATAAGATGTCGCTTCATGAATCGTTCCTGCTCAATTAGACGCGAATCGCCGGTAAAAGGCTTGGTGGCCGTTTTTCGAACCATTGACGGCGAACGAAGGGGAAGGCAAACGAAGGGAAGTCCGCCAGGACAATAAGAAAGCCTAGGCCTGAAACTCAGGCCTGGGCTTTGCGGTTGCGATTCGTGCGGGGCACTACTTGGTTGTGGCCTGTTCGAAGCGCTTGTTGATTTCGTCCCAGTTCACGGTGTTCCACCAGGCGGCAAGATATTCGGGGCGACGATTGTTGTATTTCAGATAATAAGCATGCTCCCAGACATCGTTGCCCAGGATGGGATAGAGGCCTTGGGAGAGCGGATTGTCCTGATTGGGGGTGGTGACGATTTTCAGCTTGCCGTCGTAAACCAGCCAGCCCCAGCCGGAGCCGAACTGTTTTGCGGTGGTTTCGTTGAACTGCTTCTTGAAGTCTTCAAACGAACCAAAGTCCTTCTTGATCTGGTCGGCAATCTTGCCGGTAGGCTCTCCGCCCCCGCCTGGCTTCATGATCGTCCAGAACATGGTGTGATTGACATGGCCGCCGCCGTTGTTGCGAACGACGGTGCGTACATCTTCGGGAACGCTGTTGAGGTTTTTGAGCAGATCTTCGGGCGTGTGCTTGGCGAGGTCGGGATGCTTTTCTATGGCCCCGTTCAGGTTGGTGACGTAAGTGGCGTGATGCTTGTCGTGGTGAAGCTTCATCGTGGCTTCGTCAATATGCGGTTCGAGGGCGGCGTAGTCGTAGGGCAGGGGTGCAAGTTCGTAAGCCAAAATGTTCCTCCTTGGGTGAGCTGCCGGTAAGGGCAGCGTTAAGAACGTGAGTGTGTCCCGGCGGTTCGCGGGATCTTCTCGCACTACTCGCTATCGATAGTAATGGATGCGCGAGAGGGTTGTTGAGTTCCGTTCCGTTTTGGAGCTTGGAGAGGGTGGAAAGGAATCCTTTCGGGCGGCGGGAGCGTCTTTCACGAGTAGTCTCATTCATTCAGAGGGCAACCAACCAGGCCGGCAAGGACGGGCCAGAGGTATCGCATTTTGACAAACCAGGTTCTTGGAGTTTTCTGCTTTTGGCGCGTTCGCGAATAACCCGAAGAGAATTGTTGCGGTCAGCGGGCGCTTCCGGCGTAGCCATGGGTTCTTCCGCGTTGCTGGCTTCCGGCTTGCTTGCTCAGAATCAATCCCAGGCGCCCCCGGTCAAGCCTGGTCAGGAGCCGAGGACGGAAAGCCAGGCTGCGGCCAATTATCCTCATCCGCCGGGCGTGTTCATCAACCGGCCGCTCACCCAGATTTCGAAGGACGCGGATGCGTTGCTGGATGACATGGAGGGCCGGGGCTGCGATTTCTTCTATGAACAGGCGAGTCCAAAGACCGGCCTGGTCCGCGACCGCGCCCCGGCGGTCGGGAGGTCGCTGAGCCGGGTAGCCAGTATTGCGGCGACCGGCTTTGGACTCAGCGCGCTATGTATTGCGGCGAAGCGAAATTACCTTCGTCCGATGGATTGTGAGCAGCGGGTCGAGAGGACCTTGGCCTTCCTGCTGGAAGACTGTCCCCACGAGCATGGCTTTCTTTATCACTTCATCGACATCGAGAGCGGGCAACGGATGTTCAATAGCGAGTTGTCCTCAATCGATACGGCGCTGCTGCTCTGTGGCGTACTGTTGTGCCGGCAGTACTTCTCGGGAAACTCGAGGATCCAGGCTCTGGCGACGACTTTTTACCGGCGGATCGACTGGGAGTGGATGTTGAATGGCGGCGGCACGCTTTCGATGGGCTGGCTCCCGGAGCAAGGGTTCCTGCAACACCGGTGGGACATCTATGCCGAGCTGATGACGATGTACCTGATGGCAATCGGCTCGCCCACCCACCCGATCGATCCGAAGACCTGGGATGCCCTGCAGCGGCCTTTGGTCGACTTCGGAGGCATTGAATACATCAGCGGCGTGGCGCCACTGTTTATTCATCAGTACGCCCATGCATGGTGCGATTATCGCGACCAGCGGGACCGGCATACCAACTACTTTTCGAACTCGATCGCCGCTACCCGGGCGCACCAGTTGTTCTGCATCGCGTTGAAGAGCTATCCGTGGATGGATCAGGACATGTGGGGCATCACGGCGTCGGATTCCCGGGAAGGCTACCGGGTCTGGGGCGGGCCGCCAGCGATGGGACCGATTGACGGAACGATCGTGCCCAGCGCCGCTGCCGGTTCGCTGCCGTTCCTGCCGGCGGAATGTTCGCATGTGCTGCTGAGTATCCGGCGCAAGATGGGAAATCGGGTATGGACCAGGTACGGATTTGTCGACGCCTTCCTGCCCAAGTCCAACTGGTTCGCCCAGGATATTTTAGGCATCGATCAGGGAATCAGCGTCCTGATGGCGGAGAATGTTAGAACCGGATTTGTTTGGGAACATTTCATGAAGAATCGCGAAATTCAGCATGCGATGCGGCAGGTCGCCTTTCACCCGGATCCAGATGCGAATTCGCAGGTGTTATAGTTCCTCGCTTGCCCAAAACAGGGAATTGACGGAACTTTAATCCTTGAAGGTTCTATGGCATCTGTAGGCGGGAAGGTTTAGGCAGGTAAGCTGGAAAGGCAGAAGCCATGCGCTTCTGATCGGAAGAAGAACTTATGACGTTGCTAGAAGCGGAATATAAGTGGGTTGAAGGATCCGGGGCGGCGTTCGGCGCACCGGGATTGCCGCCGCGGTGGACATCGGCGGCAAAGGACACAGTAGCAACCGCCTATTCGGCGTCGAGCCGGGTCTGGTACACAATCTCCCACGGCATTCTGAACGAAGTGTATTTCCCCACCATCGACCGGCCGCAAATCCGCGATATGGAATTGTTGATTTCCGATGGAGAGACCTACTTCCAGGAAGAAAAACGGACCCTCAAGACGAAGTTCGAGTACATCGACTCCGATTCCCCGGCGGTGCGAACCGTCGGCCGCGACCCTGAGGGTCGATACACGCTGACGAAGGAGATCATCTCAAATCCTCACCATCCAGTCATCATTGTTCATGCGGTGCTTGAGGGCGATGAGAAGGTGCTGTGCCGTTTAAAGGTCTACTCGCTGCTCGCACCCCACTTGAACGGCGGCGGCGCGGGAAACTCTGCGCGCACCTTGGAAGTAGCGGGCAAGCGCTCGTTTATTGCCTGGAAAGATGGGATCTCGCTAGCCATGATCTGCGACCCGGGCTTCCGGAGGACGAGTTGCGGCTATGTGGGGACGAGCGACGGCTGGCAGGATATGCAGAATTTCAAGATGGACTGGGAATTCGGGAGCGCCCTGGATGGCAATATCGCGTTGCTCGGCGAGGTGGATCTGACCCATCAAGCCGGGGGGCGGCGCGAGTTCACGATTGCGCTGGGCTTCGGGTATGGCCATCATGCGGCCCTCTCCGGAGCGATGGCCTCACTGGCAACGCCGTTTGACTCCCACCTGAAGCGATACATTCTGCAATGGCATCGCGCCGCCAGTCCGCTGGAACTCGCAGTGAAGTCGCATGACAAAGGAACGCTGTTACAGATCAGCCATAATATTCTGCTGACCCACGAGGACAAGACGTATTCCGGGGCATTTATCGCCTCGGCGTCCATACCTTGGGGAAACCACAAGAGCGATGAGGACCTGGGCGGGTACCATCTGGTTTGGACGCGGGACATGGTGCAGACGGCGTCTGCCTTGCTCGCCTGCGGGCGCACCGACACTGCGCTTCGAGCGCTGGTTTACCTGGCCTGTACGCAGAAGCCGGACGGGAGCTTCGCGCAGAACTTCTGGGTGGATGGCACGCCCTACTGGACGGGAATTCAACTTGATGAGGTCGCCTTCCCGATCATGCTGGCGTGGCGTCTTTGGAAGGTCGATGGCTTAGGCGAATTCGATGTTTTTCCTTTTGTCGAGCGGGCGGCGGCGTTCCTGGTTCGATATTCTCCCATCACTCAGCAGGAACGATGGGAGGAAAACGCTGGATATTCTCCCTCAACTTTGGCGGCGGTCATCGCCGGCTTGATTTGCGCGGCCGACATCGCCAAGTCCCGCCATGCCTTCGAAATGGCCCACTTTCTCGAACATTATGCTGACTGGATCGAAGCCCATCTAGACGAATGGACGGTCACGGATGAGGGGGTCCTGGTTCCGGAGATTCGACGGCACTACATGAGGATCCGGCCACCGAGCCGGGGAGAGATGTACTACCGGGAGGAGGTCGGCGAAGGGATGCTGCGGCTCTCCAACCGGGCGCCTAACGAGCGCTACGACTTCGAGGCGCGCGAAGTCGTGGACGCCGGATTCCTGGAACTGGTCCGCTACGGCATTCGAAGTGCGCACGATCCGTTGATCGTCGATTCGCTTAAAGTCATCGACAAAGTTCTCAAGGTAGAGACGCCTGCCGGTCCGTGCTGGCGGCGGTATAACCACGATGGTTATGGACAGCGGCATGATGGAGGTCCATACCTGGGCTGGGGGCAAGGACGTGCGTGGCCGATCTTGACCGGGGAGCGCGGCCACTATGAGTTGGCCGCCGGACATGATCCGGCACCCTTCATCCAGGCGCTGGAACGGTTCGCCTCGGAGGGGGGGATGATTCCCGAGCAGATCTGGGATGAGCCCTCAATCGATGGCATGGAGATCGGGCGTCCGACCGGGGCTGCGATGCCGTTGGTCTGGGCCCACGCGGAGTACCTGAAGCTGCTTCGTTCGGCATTGGATGGGCGGGTCTTTGAACGAATTTCGGTCGTGGAAGATCGCTATATCGGGGAAAACCGGCACCATGGGCATCCGGAGATATTCAAACTGCGGCGCCCGCTCAAGACGGTTCGTGCCGGATCCACGCTCCGGGTGGTCGCTGAAAACCGCTTCCGCTTACTATGGAGTGTGGATGGTTGGGCGACGGTGAATACGCTGGAATCCTGCCACGTAGGATTTCCGGGGTCCTTTGCCGATGTCAGCGTTCCGGAGGCGCAAAGTGGCACCATATCGTTTACCCTGTTCTGGCCGGGAGAGAACCGCTGGGAGGGTCGCAACTTCGATGTCGAGATTGTGTCTGCGGGCTGACACCTTAAGCGATTAACAAACATCCAAGTGGAGACAAGCTCGACAAGTACGTTCTTCTCGATTGGTCCATTCCCGATGTTGAAGTTTCGGTTTCGTCTATCACGCATTTTTTTACTAAGAACGAAGAGGGTTTTATGAGCGAAATTGACCAGTTGTCGATCAACGCGCTGCGGTTTCTCGCAGTGGACGCGGTACAAAAGGCGAACAGCGGACACCCGGGCGCGCCGTTAGGAGATGCGCCGATCACCTATTTGCTGTTTCACAAGTACATGCGTCACAACCCCAAGCATTCCAAGTGGACCAACCGGGACCGCTTCGTTCTGTCGAACGGGCATGCATCGGCGATGCTCTATAGCGTCCTGCACCTGAGTGGCTACGATGTCACGATCGAGGATCTCGAGCAGTTCCGGCAATATGGCTCGAGGACTCCAGGTCACCCAGAGCTTGGCGACACCGATGGCGTCGAGGTCACTACCGGACCCCTCGGTCAGGGCTTTGCGATGGCAGTCGGGATGGCGATCGCCGAGAAGCATCTGGCGGCCATCTATAACAAACCCGGTTACGACCTGGTCGACCACTACACCTACGGCATCTGCGGCGACGGCGACATGATGGAAGGGGTCTCGCATGAAGCGGCCTCGCTGGCTGGCACGCTTGGCCTGGGCAAGCTGATCTTCCTCTACGACGACAACTTGATTTCGCTCGACGGTCCTACCGACCTCTCCTTTACTGAGGATGTGGAGAAGCGTTTCGAGGCATATCACTGGCACGTCCAGAAGGTGGCTGACGGCAACGATCTGGATGCGATCTCGAAGGCAATCGATAATGCGAAGGCGGTAAAAGACAAGCCCTCGATCATCGCTGTGCGCACGATCATCGGCTATGGCAGCCCGAAGGCGGGAACCAACAAGGCGCATGGGGAGCCGCTGGGCGCCGAAGCGGTAAAAGAGACCAAGAAGAATCTGGGTTGGCCCGAAGACAAGATTTTCTATGTGCCGGAGGAGGCTTACAAGAACTGGCACACCATTCTTGATCGCGGAGCGAAGGATGAAGCTGCATGGAACGATCTTTTCGCCGCCTATAAGAAGGAACATCCAGAGCTAGCGGCGGAGTTCGAGCGGGTGCAAGCCGGGAAGCTGAAGGAAGGCTGGGAGAAGAGCCTGCCGAGTTTTCCTGCTGACAGCAAGCCGGTCGCGACCCGCACCGCGGGTAATCTGGTGATGAACGGCTTTGCCAAAGAGGTGCCGGAGCTGATTGGCGGCGCCGCCGATCTGACTGCCTCCACCAAAACCATTCTCAAGGACACGACCAATTTCCATATCGATCCGGCTGGCCGGAACATCTGGTTTGGGGTGCGCGAGTTCGCCATGTGCGCTGCCGTGAACGGAATGGCCGCCCACGGCGGAGTTATCCCGTATGGGTCCACCTTCTTTACCTTCAGCGACTACTGCAAGCCAGCATTGCGGCTAGCGGCAATCATGAAATCGCACTCCATTTTCGTCTATACCCACGATTCGATCGGGCTAGGCGAGGATGGTCCAACCCACCAGCCAATTGAGCACCTGATGGCGTTGCGCGCTGTTCCCCACCTGACCGATTTGCGCCCTGCGGACGCCAATGAGACGTCGGCCGCCTGGCGACTCGCGTTAGAACGGAAAAGCCCATCTTTCTTCGCACTCTCGCGGCAGGATCTTCCGATTCTTGATCCGGCCAAACATGACATCTATGACGGCGTGAGCCATGGCGCCTACATCATTGAGCCTGGTGGCGACTCTCCCGACCTCTTGATCGTGAGCACTGGCGCAGAGGTCTGGCAGGTGCTGAAAGCGGTCGACGTGCTCAAGAAGGATGGACTCCAGATCCGGGTGGTTTCGATGCCCAGCTGGAAGATCTTCGAGGAGCAGTCGGAAGACTATAAGGCGTCGATCTTCCCCGATCATCTGCCCAAGCTTGCAGTCGAGGCAGGAAGTACGCTCGGCTGGTGGAAGTATGTAGGCCGGCACGGGGATGTGATCGGGCTCGATCGCTTCGGCGCCTCGGCCCCGGGAACGCTTGCGCTCGAGAAGCTCGGCTTTGGGGTCGATAATATCGTCGCCCGGGCCAAGAAGCTGATCGAAGTGGCCCAGAAGAGCGAAGTAACCGTGGCGGGGAAATAGCCGCCATGAGACTGGTTGTTGCATCTGATCACGCGGGCTTCCTCCTGAAGGAGGAAGTCCGTGCTTATGTGGAGCGTCTGGGTCACGACGTGATCGACCTGGGCGCTTACAACACTGAGCCATCCGACTATCCGGACTTTGCCGAAGCAGTCGGCAAGGCATTGCATGCTGGCCGCGCAGAGCGGGCGATCTTGATCTGCGGAAGCGGCGTGGGAGTTTGTGTCGCGGCCAACAAGATGCCGGGAATTCGCGCGGGCATGTGCCATGACACCTACTCGGCCCATCAGGGAGTGGAGCACGACGATATGAACGTCCTGGTGCTTGGGGCAAGGATCGTCGGTTCCGCATTGGCATTCGATATCGTTTCTATTTACCTTCAGGCAAAGTTTCAATCGCAGGAGGAGCGGTTCGTTCGGCGACTCAACAAGGTGAAGGCGATCGAGGCGCGCAACATGCCTGAGGCGGTCCAGCCGTAAAGACGGGGTTGAAATCGCACCGCTGTGATCTTCACAGTTTGGATTTTTCAACATACGGTCAGCGGAGATTAAGTATGAGCCAGGTGAGCACGATATTGTGGGACGTCGGCGGCGTGCTACTGACTAATGGGTGGGACCATGTGCAGCGTTACGCGGTGCTGGAACATTTCGGGTTGCCGCGTGAACCTTTCGAGCGTATTCACGCCGAGGTGAATGATGCCTGGGAGAGGGACCAGATCACCGTCGAGGAATATCTGCAGAAGACCGTATTTTGCGAACCGCGACAGTTTACGCCTCAGGATTTCCTGGCGGAGATGAAGAAGCAGTCGGAGTTGCATCCAAATACGGCCATTGGACTTCTGCGGCAAGTCGCGGCTTCGGATGACCTGGCTGTGGGCATCATGAATAACGAATCTCGAGAGCTCAATGACTTTCGCATCGAGAAGTTTGGATTCTACGAGTATTTCGATTGCTTCGTGAGCTCCTGCTATGTCGGTTTGCGGAAGCCTCACCCCGAGATCTACAAGCTGGCGCTCGACCTATTGCAACGCGATCCCGATGAGGTCCTTTTTATCGACGACCGCGAGGGCAATATTGCTACCGCGACGGACTTGGGGATGCACGGAATCGTCCATAAAACGGCCAAACAAACCGCGATGGAGATGGACCGGTTAGGGATTCATGTGGATGCTTAGGGATTAGCCGAGAGCAGGATTTCCTGGCCGTGACGCGCCGGGTTGCACCCAAGTGGTGGTCACCGACATCAGAGACGAAGACAACAGCCGCGGGAAAAACAAAGAGGGAGAGTCACACCTATGGCAACGACAGAAATCAAGATCGCCCCTGAGCATGTTCACAAGGACACTCACTCTGACGTGCGTGTTCCCGATCCAAGTATCGTCATTATCTTTGGCGCTTCTGGGGACTTGACGAAGCGGAAGCTGCTACCGGCGCTTTTTTCACCTGGAACAAGCCGGACTGCTGCCGGATAATTTTGCCATCGTCGGAGTGGCGCGGCGTCCCCTTGAGGACTCATTCGCGGCCGATATGAAGGACGGGATCCTCAAATACGGCGGAGTTCAGGAAGGCGAGGAGCATCTCGATGAATTCATTGCGAAGGTGAAATACCATGCGATGAACTTCGATGATGCGGTCGGGTACGACCAGTTGAACGAGTTGCTGCACAAGATCGATGAGGAGCACGGAACCAAGGGAAACCGGCTTTTTTATCTCGCGACTGCTCCGGAGTATTTCGCCGACATCATTGACCATCTGGGCGAGAAAGGTATGGCCAAGCCGAAGGAGGGGAAGGTCCGGGCGATCATCGAAAAACCGTTCGGTCACGACCTCGCGTCGGCTCGGGCGTTGAACGACAACATCAACACCGTCTTCGATGAACAGCAGATCTTCCGTATCGACCATTATCTGGGAAAGGAGACGGTGCAGAACGTCTTAGTCTTCCGCTTTGCGAATGGCATCTTCGAGCCCATATGGAACCGGAATTACATCGACCACGTTGAGATTACGGCAGCTGAGAGTATCGGTATCGAGGGCCGCGGTCCCTTCTATGAGAAGGCGGGCGCATTGCGCGACGTCGTTCAGAATCACGTCATGGAGCTGCTGTCTTTCGTCGCGATGGAACCGCCAGTGTCGTTCGAGGCCGATGCGGTCCGTGGAGAAAAGGTCAAAGTATGGCGGGCGATCAAGCCGATCCCGGTGGAAGATACAGTACGCGGGCAATATGGGCCGGGAATGATCGGCCGGGAATCCGTGAAAGGGTACCGGGAGGAAGAAAGGGTCGATCCGAATTCGGTCACCGAGACCTTCGCCGCCGTGAAACTTGAGATCGAGAACTGGCGCTGGGCGGGTGTGCCTTTTTATATCCGCGCCGGGAAGCGGCTGGCAAAACGGACGACCGAGGTAACGGTGGTCTTCAAGCAGCCCCCAATGCGGCTCTTCAACCAGACAGAAGGCGCGCCGTGCGATGAAATTCAGCCGAATCTGATTACCATGCGCATTCAACCGGATGAGGGCATCTCTCTGCGCTTTGGCGCCAAGGTGCCGAGCACCGGTATGTCGGTCTGTCCGGTAGTGATGGACTTCAACTACGCCGCGGCTTTTGGGACATCGTCGGCGAACGGGTATGAGCGTTTGCTGCTCGATGCGATGCTGGGCGATGCAACCCTGTTTGCACATCGTGACGGGGTCGAGGCGACCTGGGCGCTCTACACGCCAGTGCTCGAGGCTTGGGCCAAGTCGCCGGCCAAGGATTTCCCCAACTATGCCAGCGGAACCTGGGGTCCAGCCGCGTCCGACGAGCTGATGCGGCGCGACGGACGTGAGTGGCAGCGGCTGTAGCGGTTGAAATGCGCCTTTGCATCGGTAGGCGAGGGCGCACCAGCTGGGCTTTTCATTTCAATTCATCCTCACGGCCGGAGATTTGATCGAATGTCTGTAACTATAGCGGTTACATACCGTGTTTTACCTACACCCGACGAGCTCGCTCGTGCGATGGCCGAGAAAGTGCTCGAAGTTGCGCAGGCCGCAGTGTCGGCGCGAGGGGTCGCCCGCCTGGCAATCTCGGGTGGCAGTACGCCGAAGAGGTCGTTCGAGTTGCTGGCCGATCCCGAGCAGGGCTTTGTCAAGCAAATGCCCTGGGACAAGATCGATCTATTTTGGGTCGACGAGCGCTGTGTTCCTCCGGATGACAAGGACAGCAACTATCGAATGACCCGCGAGGCATTACTCAGCAAGGTGCCTTTGCCGCAGGAGCGAGTGTTCCGGATTGAAGGGGAGCTGGATCCGGAAGACGCGGCGGCCCGGTATGAGTCGGCGATACGGAACCGCTTTCGGCTGGAAGGCGCCGAGCTGCCGACGTTTGACCTGGTAGCTCTTGGGATGGGCCCCGATGGGCACACTGCTTCGCTCTTCCCTCACACTGAGGGTCTGCACGAGCTTGGGCGAGTCGCCATCGCCAACCATGTTCCCCAAAAAGAAACTTGGCGGGTCACGCTCACAGCACCGGTGATCAACCAAGGGCGCCAGGTCGTTTTTCTGATTGGGGGAGAGGATAAGGCAGAGGTATTGAGTCAAGTACTGTCGTCCAAGTATGATCCCGAGACGTGGCCATCGCAATTGGTGCAGCCGAAGAACGGCTCGTTGCTGCTGCTGCTGGACCGTGCTGCGGCGGCGCTATTGCCGAAGACGGACGAGAGCGGTGAGGGACACCTGGAGATCCAAAGATGATTCTCGCCGGTGATGTGGGCGGTACGAAGGTCCACCTGGCTCTTTATGGTTTCGCGCAAGGCAGTCTTTCGCATATTCGCGATGAGAAGTATCCCGCGCATGAATATTCAGGACTGGCGGACATCGTTTCGAAGTTTCTTGCCGAGGGAAAAGATTCCGGCGATGAGGTGACCGCTGCTTGTTTCGGCGTGCCTGGTCCGGTGCAGGATGGGCGCCTGCGGCTCACCAACCTTCCCTGGGATCTCGATAGCAGGGAACTCGCACGATCGCTGAAGATCGAGCATATCTTTCTGATCAACGACCTTGAAGCGAACGGCTATGGAATCCCGGAGCTGAGTTCCGAGCAGATTTCCGTGTTGAGCGGAGGCGATCCCACGGCTAGGGGCCATCGCGGTCTGGTTTCTGCAGGAACCGGATTAGGCGAGGCTGTCCTGGTCTGGACTGGCGGCCACCACTTGCCACTGGCTTCAGAAGGCGGCCACACGGATTTCGCCCCGCGCAACGAGGTCGAGATTGAATTGCTCCGCTATCTCTGGAAGCGTCTCGGCGGCAGAGTGAGCTACGAACGCGTGGTCTCCGGCATCGGGTTGAAAAATGTCTACGCCTTCCTGCGCGACGAACGAGGTTTGGAAGAGCCGGCATGGTTGAAGGAGCGGATGGCGACTGAGGATCCGAATGCAGTAATCGGGGAGGTCGGAGAACAGGGCGGAAACGAATTGTGTACGCAGACCCTCGAGATCTTTACTTCAGCATACGGAGCAGAGGCCGGCAATCTCGCCCTGAAGATCCTTGCCAACGGAGGCATCTATCTGGGCGGCGGGATCGCGCCGAAGATCCTCAAGACTATGCAGAGCGGGGTCTTCATGAAGGCTTTTACCGATAAGGGACGCATGCGGCATCTGCTCGAGAAGATGCCGGTGCGGATCATTCTGGAGAGCCGGGCTGCGTTGATGGGAGCGGCTGCCTATGCCGAAGAGCGTGCCGCGGAGATCAGCGGTCGATCGGTACGGGCGGCGTCGGTGCAGTTTTCTTAAGTCCTTTATGCTTCGAGCACTGTCTAATTCTCTATGAAGCTACCGCATAGAAGTTCCTTGTTTCAGGATGTGCTCCGGGCCTGCGTTATGACTGCGATAGCGGTCACCCTCATCACCATCCCTCGTGTCGCTTCAGCACATGCGGTGTTGATGCGCTCTTTGCCGGCAGCAAATTCAACTGTCCATGGCCCCGATGTGCCGGTGACGATCCAATTTAATTCCCGGGTCGATAGCGCGAGGTCGACGCTGCTTTTGAGTATGCCCGGTGGCGAAGCGAAGCCGCTTGTTCTGGAGAAGCAGACTGCGCCGGACACTTTGACAACGCATGCTACGCAGCTGACCCCGGGCAAGTATGCGATTCGCTGGCAGGTACTGGCCACGGATGGCCACATTACACGCGGGCAAATTTCTTTTGCTGTGCAATAGCATCTGTTTTCCTATCGCTCACTACTCTCCAAAACAGCTTCAGCGTCGTCTTCGGACCGAAGAAAAACCGCGCCGCAGGGAGTCGCCGGGCAAGGCCCCCATTGCGAATGACCTTTCGTTCATTTGTCCAGTATGCTTCCAGACTGAGGGACCTCATTGATTTGGCTTTTGCGCGACTTTGATCTGCTGTCAGTGCTGATCCGGGGTGTGGCGCTTTCTTTCGAAGTGCTGACGTTGGGCGGGATCGCTTTTCTGTTGATCGCGGGTTTGCGCGCAAATGCGAGCGAGCCGGTGCGACGGGGCTGCTGGCGCGGAATCCGCTGGGCTGCAACTGGGCTATTCCTGGCAGAAATTGCCTCGGTTGGAATTGACACTGCCATCCTGATGGGCGGTTCTGCGCTCCACTTTGCTGACGTTGTGGCGGCACCGTACTTCATCGCTGGCACAATTGCGGCCTTGGCCACTCTCGCTGTTGTAACCTGTGCGGCATTTAGAGGCCGTATCGCCACTTTGCTATTAGGGCCCTTGGCGATTCTGATTTTGCTGGCCGCGGTTGCGGGCAGTCACGCGGTTTCGCGCATGGATCATCGAGTCGCCTTAGTAGCATTGACTGCTGCTCATCACGTGGGCGCTGCCATATGGATTGGGGCGATTCCGTTTCTGTTGATTGGCATGCGACGGTCTGAAGACGTGGGCGAAGCCAAGCGTCTGCTGGTGAAGTTCTCTCCGATGGCGATTGCGGGAGCGGGGATGCTGCTGCTGGGCGGTATCGGTATGGGCTGGGTCTATTTGGGTGTTTCGGCCGACAAGTCGCTGAGTGGCCTGTATGGAACGGCCTACGGCGTGATGCTGCTGGCCAAGATCTACTTGTTGGTGCTGATTGTGACGCTGGGCGCGGGGAACTTCTTCCTTGTCCGAAGGATTGAAACTGCGCCGGAGAGTCTCCTGCGGCGGCTTCGGCGTTTCGGTGAAGCAGAGATCGGGTTGGCGTTCACCGCCATCCTGGCAGCGGCTTCGATGACTTCACAGCCGCCGGCCGTCGACTTACCCGCCGACCGGGCGACGCTTGCAGAGATTGGAGCGAGGTTTCGGCCGGAATGGCCGCGATTGACCAGCCCCTCATTCGCCGAACTGGCGCCATCGACGCCAATCCAAATTGCGGTGAAGGAGATGCAATTCAATGGAGCTTCAGCTCCGAGCGATAGCAACGACGAGGCGTGGTCGGAGTACAACCATCACTGGGCTGGCTTGATCGTCCTGGCGGCAGGAATCTTCGCGTTGCTAAGCCGGCTTCCCAGGACAAGATGGGCGCGAAACTGGCCGCTGGTGTTTGCCGGGTTGGCGGTATTTATCGTGCTCCGCGCCGATCCTGACTGCTGGCCTCTGGGTCCACGCTCATTCTGGGCGAGCTTTTACGCGCCAGACGTATTGCAACACCGCTTGTACGCATTGTTGATCTTGGCGTTCGCCGCATTTGAGTGGGGAGTACAGACGGAAAGGCTCCATTCCAAAAGTGCCACCATGGTGTTTCCGGTGCTTTGTGCGGTTGCTGGCGCGTTGCTGCTTACCCATAACCACTCGATCGGCAACGTGAAAGAGGAGTTGCTCGCCGAGATGAGCCACACGCCGATTGCCTTGCTGGGAGCCACGGCGGGCTGGAGTCGCTGGCTGGAGCTGCGATTGCCGGGTCAGAAGGAGTCGAGGCTCGCGTCCTTTGTTTGGCCGGCATCCCTAATATTGGTGGGCCTGGTGCTGCTGAATTACCGCGAGTCTTGAGCGCAAAACTGTCTCGAAGCGAAGACCGCTGACTGAGCGAGCAGGTGTCCAGTTTACTCCAGTCCTTTGACGTATTTCTGAAGAGAATTAGCCTGGCCCAAAGCATTGCGGAGCCTGCCTCCGTCGTGAGTTCAAGGAAGGGCACTGACGGCACCCGCAGGGTGCGCGATTCTATGTTTCCGGCTCCGGAAAAGAATGGACATGTGGCTCCACTTCGTCCCGCATTCTTGTTATATTTAGAGACTCACCAAGTTTTCATATTCAACACCCAACTGGGGCCCTGGTTTAGTCGATTTCGGCTTCTTCGAGAGCGCGGCAGCAGCCTCAGGGGAGTAGATCAGTCTCTCCAGCAATTCGCTACCGGTGTAGACCACAGGCGACGGTCGCCTGGCCATTTCCCTGAAGAAAGGCCAGCAAGGTCTTTTCCGGGAGTCACAGGTATTGCGAAGATGCTCAGCTGCACTCTCGCAAAGCACGGCAGAAGGACACGATGCAGAATTCATCTCAATCTCCAGGTCTCCCTCCGGCGCAGGGATTGTACGATCCGCGCAATGAGCACGACAACTGTGGCATGGGCTTTGTCGCGAACATGCGCGGCGAGAAGAGCCACCAGATGATCGAGATGGGTATTGAGGTGCTCATTCGCCTGACCCACCGCGGCGCATCGGGATGCGATCCGGAGACCGGAGATGGCGCCGGGATCCTGATTCAGATCCCGCATGAATTCTTTGCCGCCGAATGTCAAAGCTGCGGGTTTACGCTGCCCGAACCCGGAGCCTACGCGGTCGGCATGGTTTTCTTGCCGGTCGGCAAGCACCAGCGGTTGCAGTGTGAGGGGATTGTTGAGCGGATTATCCGCGAAGAGGGGCTGACCGTGCTGGGTTGGCGTGATATTCCGTGTGATGGCGATGCCATTGGACGTGAGGCGAGGTCGACGCAGCCGTATATTCAACAGGTTTTTCTAGGGCGTCCGGAAGATTGGGATGAGGGTCATTTCGAGCGCAAGTTGTATGTCACTCGCAAGCGTATCGAGCACGAGATCGCCAGCTCTGAAATAGAAGATCGGCACTTCTTTTACATTCCTTCGTTTTCTTCGCGAACCATCGTCTACAAGGGATTGTTGCTGGCGCCGCAGATTGCGAATTTCTACGGCGAACTAGCGGATCCGCGGGTAAAGAGCGCGTTGTGCGTGGTCCACCAGCGATTCTCCACCAACACCTTTCCAAGTTGGCCTTTGGCACACCCGTATCGCTACATAGCGCACAACGGGGAGATCAACACGCTGCGCGGCAACGTGAACTGGATGAAGGCGCGCGAGTCCCTGCTGGCGTCGCCGCTCTTCGGCGAGGATATGCAGAAGCTCTTCCCGATTGTCACGGAAGGGGGGAGCGATTCGGCCGCCTTTGATAGCGCGGTTGAACTGCTTTTTCAATCCGGGCGTTCCTTGCCCCATGTGATGGCCATGTTGATTCCTGAGGCGTGGTCGGGCAATCCGCATATGGACGCCGACCGGCAGGCGTTCTATGAATACCACGCCTCACTGATGGAGCCGTGGGATGGCCCGGCGGCGATGGCCTTTACTGATGGCCGGCTGGTCGGCGCCATGCTCGATCGGAATGGCCTGAGGCCCGGCCGCTATGTAGTGACGAACGACGATATCGTAGTGCTGGCTTCGGAAGCGGGGGTGGTCGATATTCCTGCAGAGAAGGTTCGCCAGAAGGGAAGATTGCAACCGGGCAAGATGTTCCTGGTTGACACTGTGGCCGGCCGGATCATTCCGGACGAGGAGCTCAAGGAAAAGCTGACCTCGCGTCAGCCCTACGCAGAGTGGATCAGGGAAAATCAGATTACGCTCGAGCAGATGGCCGAGCCGGGCCGCGTCCATGCGCTCGAACCGGGGACCCTGCAATCGCGGCAGCGCGCCTTTGGCTATACCGAAGAAGACCTGAAGATGATCCTGGCGCCGATGGCGGCGAAGGGCGAAGAGCCGGTCGGCTCCATGGGGACGGATACTCCGCTTGCCTGCCTTTCCGACCGGCCGCAGCTGCTCTTCAACTACTTCAAGCAATTGTTTGCGCAAGTAACGAATCCGCCCATCGACCCGATCCGCGAAGAGATGGTGATGTCGCTGATCAGCTATATCGGCACCGAACGGAACATTCTCGAAGAGACCCCGCGGAACTGCCATACGCTCAAAATGCCGCAGCCGGTACTGACGAACCGTGAGCTGGAACAACTGCGCCGGGTCTCGACTGGCGATCTGCTGGCGACAACGCTGGTCGGCTTGTTCCGTTCCCAGGATGGGGAAGCGGGGCTTAAGCGGGGTCTCGAAGAGCTCTGCCAGCGCGCCTCCCTGATGGTCCGCAACGGCTATACGCTTTTGATCATCAGCGATCGCGGCGTCGATAAGCAGTCCGCGCCCATCCCGAGCTTGTTGGCTTTGGCAGCGGTCCACAACCTGCTGGTTCGTGAAGGTACCCGGACTCAAGTGGCACTGATTATCGAGTCGGGAGAGCCTCGCGAGGTCATGCATTTTGCTCTGCTGATCGGGTACGGCGCGAGTGCAGTGAATCCTTATCTGGCCATTGAATCGATCGAGAGCCTGGCGAACCAGGGACGCCTTCCAGGGACCACTCCGGCTAAGGCGGTCGCCAACTTTATTAAGGGCATTAATAAAGGGCTGCTGAAGACTTTTTCAAAGATGGGCGTGTCGACGCTTCAGAGTTATCGCGGCGCTCAGATCTTCGAAGCGATCGGCTTGAGCCGGGAGTTGATCGATAGCTATTTCGCCGGGACGGTGTCGCGGATAGAAGGCGTGGGACTGGGTGTGCTGGCGCAGGAAGCGCGGATGCGCCACGAGTACGCGTTTCAACCGGTTTCGAAATCGGAGACCGAGCTTTCCGTTGGCGGGGCGTATCAATTCCGCGTCGATGGCGAATATCACTCGTTAAATCCGCTGACTATCAGCAAGCTGCAGCATGCCGTCCGGGCCTCCAATCCTCAGACCTTTAAGGAGTACACCGACCTCATCGACGAGCAGAACAAGACGCTCTGCACGCTGCGCGGACTGATGAAGATCAAGCTGGCGAAGACGCCGCTTCCACTGGAGGAGATCGAGCCGGCTACGGAGATCGTCAAGCGCTTCATGACCGGCGCGATGTCGTTTGGCTCGATCAGCAAGGAAGCGCATGAGACGCTGGCCATTGCCATGAACCGCATCGGCGGAAAATCGAACACTGGCGAGGGCGGAGAAGACGAAGAGCGCTTCACTCCGGACGCCAACGGCGATTTGCGGCGCAGCGCGGTCAAACAGATCGCCTCCGGACGGTTTGGTGTCACCACGAACTATCTGGTGCATGCCGATGAGTTGCAGATCAAGATGGCGCAGGGTGCAAAGCCGGGAGAGGGTGGTCAGCTGCCCGGGCACAAGGTCGATGAGGTGATCGCCCGGCTGCGGCATTCGACGCCGGGAGTGACGTTGATCTCGCCTCCGCCGCATCACGATATTTATTCGATCGAAGATCTCTCGCAGTTGATCTTCGACTTGAAAAACGTGAACCCGTCTGCACGCATCGCGGTCAAGCTGGTTGCCGAGGTGGGTGTGGGGACCGTAGCCGCGGGCGTTTCGAAGGCCCATGCTGACGTCGTGCTGGTCAGCGGCGATACCGGCGGGACGGGCGCGGCGCCGCTCAGCTCGCTCAAGCATGCCGGTATTCCGTGGGAGCTAGGGCTGGCTGAGACGCAGCAGGTGCTGCTGTTGAATGACCTTCGCAGCCGGATTCGGGTCCAGACCGACGGCAAGCTTCAGACCGGCCGGGACGTGGTGATCGCGACGTTGCTCGGGGCCGAGGAATTCGGCTTCGCAACAGCTCCGCTGATCGCGATGGGTTGCATCATGATGCGCAAATGCCACTTGAACACCTGTCCTGTCGGCATTGCGACTCAGGACCCGGTGCTGCGGCAACACTTCGCGGGGCAGCCGGAACATGTCATTAATTTCTTCTTCTATATCGCCGAGCAGGTCAGGGAACTGATGGCGCAGATCGGCTTTCGCACTATGGACGAGATGGTTGGCCGTGTGGACCGGTTAGAGACCCGGCCCGCGATTGCCCACTGGAAGGCCAGCGGTCTCGATCTCTCGCAAATCCTGTACAACCCACCTCTACCCGAGCGGGTGAAGCGCCACTGCGTACACAAGCAAGACCATGGTCTCGATTCGGTACTCGATCTGCAGCTGATTGAGATGGCCAAGGACGCGCTTGAGAACGGAGCGCCGGTTGAGGCCAAGCTGACAATTCGGAATGTTCATCGTTCAGTAGGGGCAATGTTAGGCGGCGAGATCGCGCGCAGGTATGGGTCAGAGGGTCTGCCAGACGAGACGGTTCGCTTCTGGTTCCGTGGCTCGGCGGGACAGAGTTTCGCAGCCTTCCTGCCACGGGGTGTCACGCTGACGCTCGAAGGCGAGGCCAACGATTATGTTGGCAAGGGGCTGTCCGGCGGCCGGGTGGTCATCTATCCGCCAAAGAATTCGGGCTTCCTGCCGGAAGAGAGCATTCTGGCCGGGAACGTGGTGCTCTACGGGGCTACCAGCGGCGAAGTCTTCTTGAACGGGGTTGCTGGCGAGCGTTTTGCAGTCCGTAACTCCGGGGCATCGGCGGTGGTGGAGGGTGTTGGCGATCACGGCTGTGAGTACATGACCAACGGGCTGGTGGTGGTGCTCGGCGCCTGCGGACGAAACTTTGCCGCTGGGATGAGCGGCGGGGTGGCCTATGTGCTGGATGAGTCGGGCGAGTTCGCCCGTACGCAGTGCAATCAGGCCTCAGTCGATTTGGAAGCAATCACCGAAGCGGATGATATCGGGACGCTCAGAAATTGGATCGAGCGGCACCTGGGACTCACCGGGAGCCCGCGAGCTGCGTGGATTCTGGATAATTGGAGTTCCACCCTGCCTAAGTTTGTCAAGGTCTTCCCTCATGAACTAAGGCGGGTGTTGAGCGCTGCCCGCGAAAAACAGTCCTCAACCCTCGAGCCGCAACATGCCGGAGTGCTGGTCGCATCCGCAGCCGGAACAGAGCAGGTGCAGCATGGCTAATCCCACTGGATTCATGGAATTTCCGCGCGAGTTGCCAGAGCGCCGTCCCATCGCCGAGCGGATCAATGACTGGTTCGAGATCTACCGCGACCTGCCAGATGAGAAGTTGCAGCAGCAGGGTGAGCGTTGTATGGATTGCGGCGTGCCCTTCTGTCACACCGGTTGTCCACTCAACAACCTGATTCCAGACTGGAATGAGCTCGTCTCCGAGGACCGTTGGGAGGAGGCGATTCGCCAACTTCACGCGACCAATAACTTCCCCGAGGTTACGGGGCGTGTCTGCCCGGCGCCGTGTGAATCGGCCTGTGTGCTGGGAATTAACCAGCCTCCGGTGACCATCAAGCAGATAGAGAAGGCCATCAGCGATCGCGCCTTTGACGAAGGTTGGATCACCCCGGAGCCTCCCGCATTTGAGACGGGCAAGCGAGTCGCCATTGTCGGTTCTGGTCCGGCGGGCCTTGCGGCGGCCCAGCAGCTGCGCCGCGCCGGTCATTCGGTAACGGTTTACGAGAAGGCTGATCGTATAGGAGGTTTGCTCATCTATGGCATTCCCCATTTCAAGATGGAGAAGGACCTCTTCGAGCGCCGTTTGGATCAGTTGCGCACGGAAGGAGTGCTATTCGTGACCGGAGTTCACGTCGGCGGAGAGGGCGTGGACGCCATTTCGGTTGAAGAGCTGCGAAGGAATGCGGATGCCGTGCTGCTGGCATGTGGGGCGGAACAGCCCAGAGCCTTGCGACTGCCGGGCAGCGATCTTCGCGGGATCCATTTTGCAATGGACTACCTTATTCAGGCAAACCGCCGCCGTCTGGGCGATCAACTGGATCCGGACCTCGATATTCTTGCCAATGGTAAGCACGTCATCATTATCGGAGGCGGAGATACGGGCGCTGATTGTCTGGGTACCAGCCACCGTCAGGGTGCGAAGAGCGTCCGCCAGTTTCAGATTCATGCGATGCCACCGGAGACCCGTGCGGAGAGCACTCCATGGCCGTTGTGGCCGTTGCAGCTGCGCATTGAAGGCGCGCATGAGGAAGGGGGCATCCGCGAGTGGAGTGTGCGCACGACGGGTTTCTCGGGAGACTCCGAAGGAAACGTTCGGAAGCTTCATGGTGTGCGGCTGGGGCCCGGACCCGATTTCACCGCAATAGAAGGCGGAGAGTTCACGCTGGATGCCGATTTGGTGTTAATCGCGATCGGCTTCGCGGGCCCGGTGCATGCTGGGCCGATCGAGCAACTCTCTTTGGTGCTGGATCAGCGCGGGATTGTGGCTACCGATGACAGCTACATGACCTCGGCGGACGGTGTTTTTGCCGCAGGAGATATGCGGCGCGGGCAGTCGCTGGTAGTCTGGGCGATTGCTGAAGGCCGGAAAGCGGCCGCTGCTATCGACTCCTACCTGGCACATACAGGAGCTATGGAGCGGGTGGCTGGCATGGTCGCGGCTATGTAGGTCCAAGGAGGCTCGCCGCATCTGTGCTGCGGGCAAGGACACCCGGGCCGTCGTGCTAAACTGTGACAACTGAATACGGAGAGATGGCCGAGTGGCTGAAGGCGGCGGTTTGCTAAACCGTTGTAGGGTCAAAAGCTCTACCGGGGGTTCGAATCCCCCTCTCTCCGCCACTTCCTCTCGATCAAGCTTTCTTAGGGTGGACTTCCCTGGGATGGGTTGGACGAGGCCTTCTTCACCGTACCCGCCTGAACTCCCAGATCAATGGCCGCGTGCCGACACTAACTCCGTCCATTGGGACCGGCCTGTCCGGAATGCGCCAGCCTCGATTGCACATGCAACGAAAAATAGGCAGCCGGGTGAGCTGCCTATCCTCCATCTCAGGCAATTTTTATTTCAAGATTACTGTGTTGGTAGTTTTTGAGTGTTTGGACGAACCATTCGTGACCCCGATCGCTTCGTCCGCAACGGAGGTAGTTGCTTTCTGAGCGTCGTCCTGCTTCCCGCGGTCCTCGCCGGGAAGTTTACCGTTGATGTCATCGACCGATAAACCCTTCCCGCCGTTCAACTCGGAATCGACTGGATGCAGCCCGAACGAGGTGTTCCACGGGCCACGCATATCTGTTTCCCCTTCACTTCCATCCCCGGTTGATGCATTGAAGTATTCGTCAACAATTCCGGGCGTCGGCTTAAGGAATCCGACGGAAAAGGGCTTCTTTTCGATACTGTCAAGGGCTCCCTGGAAAGCCTTCATATGAGTAATTTCACGAGTCATCAGGAACTGGAGGGTGTCAATCGTCCCTGGATCCTGAGTGTGGTCGATCAGACGCTCATAGACGATTTTAGCTCTGGCTTCCGCCGCAATGTTGCTTCGGAGATCTACATCAAGTTCCCCGGTAATCTTCAGATATGTTGACGTCCAGGCATTGCCCATGGAGTCGAAAAGACCTACGCCGCCGCCGCCGGCTATGGTAACCAAGGGATCTGCCTCAGCTGCCTCTCGCTCTGTCTTCAACGGTTTCAAATGCATGCGGATAAGAGCTCCAACCACCTCAAGGTGACTGAGTTCCTCAGTTCCGATATCGAGCAACAGGTCACGGCGCCCAAGATCATCCACACAATTCCAGCCTTGAATGGTGTATTGCATTGCAGCAGCTAACTCGCCGTTGGCGCCACCGAACTGTTCTAACAGCATATTTCCGAACTTAACGTCTGGTGTGCCAATATTTACGGTGTACATCAGCTTCTTCACGTGGTGGTACATCAATCACCTCATCAATAATATATGCGTACCTTTCTTTCGATGCCGATTACGAATGTGAGGGCAAGATCGACATTCGCATTCTCAGATCGACATTCGCATTCTCAAAAGGCTGCAAGCAGACCCCCAGGGAAGGGCTAATAACTCAATCCTTCTGACATACAAGTGATGCTTTCTCCTACCCACTGGCCGTTATTCTTCGCTTGAGCATCAAACGTTTTTGGAGGTAAAGAGTTCATGGTGGAAGAGAAGGCTGAACAGCCTAATGAAAGTTCTAAGTACGCTCCTGAAGACAGAAGCGCAGAAGCGGGAGAGATGTCGAAGGACAATATTGAATCCGGGGCGTTTAGCGATGCGGATAAACTCAAGAAGGGTCAATCGCGCGAGAACAAATAACGGCTTTACGACTCCGGATGACAGTGCAGGCAAGCAGCGGCCGATAGCCCTAGATATGTCTACCATGCTTATTGATGAATCCAGCGTACCTATCGAACTAGCCTCTGATCCTCCCGACGGGATGAATCTCAAGCAACGCATCGAAGAACTCGGCCCCTGGTTTCACAATATCCGGATCAACGGCATTGAAACTGCTCCATCTCACTTTCTCGGCAACTATCCAGAGGTAAAATATCGACACTTCAAGGATGCTTTGCCAAGAGACCTGAGCGGATGGTCAGTGCTGGATATAGGTTGCAGTTCCGGCTTCTATTCGCTGGAGATGAAGAAGCGGGGCGCCGCTCAAGTCATTGCCATCGATACGAACGAGCGATATTTAGATCAAGCTCAATTCGCTGCTCAGGTTGCGGGGCTCGAGATTGACTTTCGACACATGGCGATATGGGAGATAGCGAAGCTGGGTCAGAAGTTCGACTTAGTAATCTTTATGGGCGTGCTCTATCATCTACGCCACCCGCTTTTAGCCCTCGACCTCATTCATGAGCACGCGGCAAAGAATCTGCTGCTTTTTCAAACGATGCAGCGCGGCAGTAGGGTCATCGAGGCCGTCGCCGAAGATTACGACTTTACCGATGGAAGGGCTCCCTTCGACAAGCCGGGCTTCCCCAAGATTCACTTCGTGGAGCAACGATATTCCGGCGATCCAACCAACTGGTGGATACCGAATCGGGCATGCTCCGAGGCCATGCTTCGTTCTTCTGGATTCCGAATTGAGTCTCAACCTGAGGAGGAGGTCTATCTCTGTCGCTGGCAGTCGCTGGCTCTTCCTCCCGACGGTTCCCATTGCGTTTACCCGAGCCAGGATACTCCTGAAAAGGGCTAAGGAATGAATGAATCAACGAGTCGACATAGACGCGCTGAGCTGCTTTCATGAAGCCGAGGAGTGTCTTGCTGAACGATCATTAGTAAAGGCAGTACGCGGCTTCAACCAGGCCGAGCAAATGGGAGCAGACCCCGATGAATGCGCCGGCAAGCGCTGGCTTTGCTCAATGCTGATGGGCGAATTTGATTTGGCATGGATGGAAAGTGATGCAATTCGAACGCGCGGACATGCCGATCCTCACCACTTCTGGAACGGCGAAGAACTCAAAGACAAAACAGTGGTGGTGCGCTGCCTGCACGGTTTAGGCGATGCCATTCAGTTCTTGAGGTATTCGAAGCTGCTCGGAAAGATGGTAGGCAAACTGATCGTTGAAGTTCCTCCCGCGCTCTATCCACTTGCTCCCTTTGTCGCCGATTTAGGAGAACCTCCGACCCAACTTATTACCTGGGGGCCAAATGCACCTTCAGTGCAGCCCAAGTGGGATGTGCAGCTCGAAGTAACGGAACTGCCATACGTCTTCCGGACACTGCTAGGAGACCTGCCTCTATCGACCAGCTACCTTGTGTTACCGGATAAGATGGTCAAACATGTCGCTCAAGTTATGGGTCAGTCAGAGCGGCGACGTGTGGGCGTTGTATGGGCGGCCGGTCAATGGAACCAAAGTCGATCTGTCCAACTTACCATGCTTTCGTCTTTGCTTGATAACTGCAGAGTTGATTGGTGGAGTTTACAAGGCGGAACCGCGGCGCAAGAGTGGGGGCGATATCGCACCACTCATAGAAGGTACGATGCCTCATCTTGTGGCGAAGGATTGTTACCGCTGGCGGCCGCTATCGCAAATCTTGACCTGGTGATAACCGTCGATACGCTAGCCGCCCACCTTGCCGGATCCATGGGTAAGCCGGCATGGGTGATGCTGCAATATGCAGCCGACTGGCGATGGATGATTGATCGCGCCGACTCTCCCTGGTATCCAAGTCTCAGGTTGTTTCGCCAGCCGTCTCCCGGTGACTGGTCGTCGGTAGTCGAGTGTTTAAGGCAAGAGCTGGACTGCTTTGACGCTAATCGTAAGTGAGCGACATAAGGTTGTTGCCGAATGCAAGCGCTGCCGTTAATACTAGATCACGATCATTAATGACACTATAAGTCCCGACATGCGCCAGGCTGTCATCGGCAAGCCGAGACAATGCTCTCGAACTCTAATGCGCGGTGGGTTGAAGTATGCTCGGATAGAACGCGATCGCGCGCGCGCCTACCGATAGCCCTATATTCCCTCTCAGGCATATCGCGTAGGATCGATGCAGTCTCGGCAGAGTCGCCCGGCAGGAGGATTTCTTCGCCTGGGGTCAAGAGTTCGCCAAGACCTGCCCACGAATCGGAGATGATCGGTACACCGCAGGCAGATGCCTCGAAAAGTCTCACTGATGGCGAATAGCCAGCAGTGACCATATCGCTGCGAGTCAGATTGAGCGTGAAGCGGGAGGAAGAGTAGAAGGATGGATGTTCGGATGGAGGCACATGGTGAATGCGACGCACGTTAGCATGCCAAGATATATCTTCAGGGTATTGGGGACCCGCGACGACAAATTGCTGCTTGGGCAGATCGGCGGCAGTCTTATCAAGCATCGCCATCAACTTCGACTGACGGTCCGACGCGTAGGTTCCGAGGTAGCTCAAATCGCACTGATAAACAGGATCAGTGCTCGTCTCACGATAGATATCCTCATCGACGGAGCAGAAGAACGGCACAGCCTTAGGTGATCCAAAATTCTGCTCAAGTTCGCGCAGAGTCGGGCCGCCGGTGAAGCTTAGATATGCGCTGTATTCGGGGATGAGCGCTGCCGTCAGGTACTCCGCGCATCCGGTCTGGCGGAGGCGAGCTAATGTTATTGGAGTATCAATGTCATAGAAGAGCAAAGGAGATTCCGAGGCATCAAGCAATGCCTTTGTCGCCGCGATGGCGTCTGGATAGTAGGACCCTACTACGACCACATCCGCGTCCTTGCACAGGTTCAGCAAAGACGGAGCACATTCCAGCCAGCTCTCGTAGAGTATGACGTCGCAGTAGGCTGGATTGGCGAGATCGCGGTTGTTTCTATACCACTCAACGTCTTTCTCGACAAAGTGAATATGGTGTCCTCGACGAGCGAGCGCTTTACACAGCGAGCGGTAGGTCGTCGCATGGCCATTTCCCCAAGAGGATGTGATGGTTAATCCGAAAAACACAATCTTCATGAGTGCGCCAGTGTTGGGGAACGTGCCGCAATGCATTCCTGAAATGCGATCTCCGCCTGTGCCGCTCGCTGCGCATAAGTGTGATCGCGAAGGGCACGCCTCTGAAAGGCCGCGCCGATCTTTCGGCGGCCAGCGTCGTCGTACTTGGTAAGCGCTGCTATCACATCCTCTGCTGTTTTCACAACCAGAAGCTCCTCGTCTGGTTCAAAGCAGTCTGCGATGCCAGGCCAGTCATCGCAGAGGAGACAACTGCCGGTGCCTGCAACCTCAAAGATCCGAGTGGGCGGCGAGAAACCAGAGTCGGCCATGGAAGCGCGATTTATATTCATGACCATACCCGCGGAGCAGTTAACGCGGTTATGATCGCCAGTGGGTACATGGCCAATCCACCGAACGTTTGAAGGTAGGCGCTTATCGGCCCAACCTTCCCCTCCTAGAAGGAATGTGCCTTCTGGGTATAACTCGGCGGCCCGCAAAAAAAGCTCGTCGACCCTAGCCTCCCGGTCGGGTAGGCGATTCCCAAGAAAAGCTACATCGCAAGCGAGGGAAGGGTCCGGCGGGACACGGTAGTGAGTGTCTGGGTCAAGCCCGTTATACATCGTGTAATAGGCTTTTGCCCCTAAGCGCAAATACTGCTCCTTTACCCAAGGGCCTCCGCCGTAGGTGAATACAGCATCGTAGTGTGGCAACACCGAACGGAAGAGATCGTGGGGATTCAAATGCATGCGGGCTATAGTTGCTGGTGCGTCAACATCCCAAAATACGATCGCTGACCCGGCAGCCAATTCAAGCACGCGACGCTCAAGTGCCTCGTCGTCTACACCCAGACCGCTATGCTTTATAACTACATCAGCAGAGGATGCTTGCTCCAGCATGCTGTCCAAACCTTCACCCGGCTGATACACCAGTGATTCGACATATGAAAAATCTTCTGAATCGCGATGCTGTTGCCGTCCGTAGGCGTCCGGCTCCGCAAAGATGATTTCATGCCCGAGCCGTGCTAGGTACTTGTAACAGCCGCGGTAGTAGGTTGCGGCTCCATTCCAGTAGGAAGAGACGATGCTCGAGCCGAACGAAAATATCCTCATGCGAGTACCTCTTCACAGATTTCAGTCAGCTGACTAGCTCGGTGTCGACATGTGTGACGCTCTAATACGGTCTTCAGGCCGCGTTCGGCCATTAGCCGCCGGCTCTCGGGATCATGGAGCATAGCATTTAGAGCATCGGTCATCTCATCACCATTTTTGACTGAGCAGAAGTCATGAGATCGAAAAAGGCCCTCCGTGTCATCCCAAGGAGCTGAAATAAGAGGAATGCCGCAAGCGAGCGCTTCAAAAACGCGGATCGTCGGGATACCCGTCATTGCTTTCACATAGTGCTGCCTGGGAATGTGGACCGTGAGCAACGACCTTGCATAGACAAGCGGGGCAGAGAGATTTGGAAGATATCCAGAATATTCCACGTGTGCATTCTGTAAAGCTCTTAGACCTGACTCGGGATAGCGGACTCCATAAACGCGAAACCGCTTTGAGCCAAGCCTAGATGCGGGTTGTAGAAGAAACTCAGAGATTTCAGTGGAACGCTCTCCGTCGCCCCAATTACCGACCCATACAACATCCAGACACTTATCAGGCATAGCATGCGGATAGAAAACTCTTGTGTCTGCAGCTTCGTGAAGTGTCCACACGCGCGAGAGTCCGAAGGCCTGCATATAGATAGAACGCAGAGCCTCGCCGAACGCAATGACCCCGTCGAAACGGTCAATTTGGAACAGCTTTACTTGCTCAGGCGAGGAGGAGGCGCGATGATGAGTGTCGTGGAAGAGAAGACGGAAGCCGAGCCTGTCTCTGAGTTCAAGCAGAGAATGCGCCAGGGCAGGAGGGTTCCATTCATGAAGAACAACTATGTCGCAAGCACTGAGAGTAGTCTCCCGTGTAGCATCGCTTGTCCCAGATGGATATGTGCAAATGTTGAGCTCGGGGTAGGTCAAGGCGAAGTGAGTCAGTGATTCGGCGCCTAGCTGCTCGAGGGCCAGGTTGTCGATTGACCATTCATGCTCCGGCTCGAACACCGTGATTTCGTGTCCTAGCGAGCTCATCTCACGAAGTAGTCCTCGCAAAAAATGAGCATTACCATTGTTCCAATCTGAACGCAAAGAATGAGCAAAGTATGCGATGCGGAGCTTAGGCAACACAGAGGTCCCCTTCGGCGATCCGGCTAATCGAAGATGCTGAGGAACCACGTGCAAGGAGGCTTCGGTAAATGCTCATGTACCCCGATGTCATTCGCTGAGCAGTCCAATGTTGAGCGCGGCGAAGGGATTGCTTTTGGCACCGGCGCAGTTCTTCTGGGTTCGAAATGAGCTCTTCTAACAAGAAGCTGAGAGTAGGTGCATCCGCAAAATAGCGTGCTGCATCGCCCCAGACCTCTCGCAGCGAGGGAATGTCATTCGCCAAGACGGCGCAGCCACAGAGCGCAGCCTCCAGAGGCGCCAGGCCAAATGGCTCATAGATGGACGTGCAAAGATAGATTGAACTGGATCGAAATAGGGATAAGACTGCCTCCTCGGAGAGGGGACCGAGTGATGTGAACGTTTCGACCAGGCCTGGAATGCCAGCTTCTCCGTAGCGCTGTTCGCCGGCGACAAAGATAGGCACCGAGGCCGGCAAGCTGGAAAGCAAGGAGAGGTTCTTTGCGGGGTCCCAGAGTCGGCCGACTGATACCGCCTGCATAGAACGAGCGGTGCTTCGCCGCCTTGACGAGATGGTGCGGCCATTCCCGACCACAAGGATGCGGCGTGGAACTTGGAAAGTCGAGGTCAGAGCGTCAAGCATCCAGCGAGTCGGAGCTACTAAGGTGTCAGCTGCAAGTAGCCCCTCTTGAACTAGTGTCTTATAGGTGGTTATCCATCGGCCGGGCTCAAGGGCTTCCGAGGTGCACGCCTTCGACCAACTGATCACATCACTGTGAGCGGTGACTAGCCTCGGTATACCGTGGGGAAATCTCCCAAAACAATATTGGTTGCTGTGTAGAAGGTCAGCCCGAAACTCCCTGGCGACGCGCTGTAGTAAGGGGACGCCTAGCTCGTAAACGCATTCATTGTCCGACATCCACTCGAGAGGAGTGTCTGAAAAATGGTATTCAAACAAAGCTGGGTGGCGGCCCGCAACGGTGTGGCACCATGCGAGCTGATCTTCAGAGGGCAGCCTGCCGAAGCTCACCAGCGCGACCGCAACCGATGCACGCAGCAGTCCCTCGGTTAGCTCCCGAGTGTAGGTCCATACCCCACCGATGGTGTCAGTGGTTAGCAGGACACGCATTCAAGCTCCCTAAGAGGCTTAGGCTGTTGTTCCTGTATGTCACTAAAGGACCTGTTGAAGAGGTTGAGGTAGTAGTCATGTGCTCGCTCCCACGCCTGATCGTCGGGTTGAGCACCGAAAGTGGATACATACTCCGGGCTTCCGGGGAAAGGAAACATGGGAACTGGTTCACTCACCCAGACGCCTTCGGCTTTGAGCCGGGCCTGCCACGTGGCCACCGTCGTTGGATCGTCCTCAGGTGTTTTGATAAGGTTCGCCTGTACCCATGGAATTCGTTGCCGCGCATAAATCAACAATTCTCCAATTCGATCGGTAGAGAGGCGGCAATTCTTATTCATGGCATCACGGCCGGCTTCGGTGAGAGATTCCACTCCGCACTCAAAGGAGACGCAGTGTGCTTTAGCAAGGAGATCGAGTGACTGCTCATCCCATAGATCGACCCGCGATTGAAAGCCGATGGAGACCGGACGTTGGGAGATCTCTTCCAGTAGTGTCCTCACTTGTTTTCCTACACCGAATATCTCATCAATAAAGTAGATGTAATCGACTCCTCGACCGATAAGTTGATCTATCTCGGAGAGAACGGAACTCAGGCTGCGTTCGCGGTACTTATTGCGAAATAGGGTCTTGTTACAGAAAGTACAGGAGTATGGACAGCCCCGGGCGAACTCCACCTCGGCACCACGTGTGAGATGATCAGCCCCATTTCCCGGGAAAATATGGTGTTTGTGGAGGTGTCTCTCAACTGGATAATCCGAGTAGTCAAGCGTTTGTAAGGCACTCATATCCACAGTACCTAAACCCGGAGAGATGCGAAAAGAGCCGCTGGGATCTCGCCAGCAGCAGCCCGGAATGAGCTCCCACGGCATGTTCGCCAGTTGTGGCAGAGTCTCATCCGGTTCGCCGCGCAGGACGATGTCGCAACCGGTCTTGTCCATGGTGGCACGGGGTGTGACAGAGCCGTGTGGACCGATAACAACTGTTTGTGACGGTCGATCTAGTCCTAAGATCCATTCGCGGACCAGTCTTAGTTCTGGCTGCGGACAACGCCAGAAGAGATAGGAAGGCGCCGAGGGTATCACAAGAAAGTCTTCTTGAAATGCATCTAGAGCGGCTTTACACTCCTCGATAGAGATCTCTAACATCCATGCATCTAGTAGTAAGACCTCGTGTCCGGCTTTGCGTAGAAAGTTTCTCGCGGACAGTAGCTCAAGAGGGAAGTGAGGTTCACGGCAACCAAAGTAAGTCGAACCTTCGAAGCTCCAAAGAGGATTGATAAGGGCATACTTCATGCGACTTCCTCATGCAGTAATGAGACCTGTTCAGTGCTGAAACGATGAGACTCCAGCATGGGGCGGTTATCTAACCAAAAGTTGTGGAGCGACTCGACTGTCCTTTCAAGCGAGTACCTTGCACTCCAGCCAGTGTGGAGAGACAGCTTGCCCGTATCGGAGATATAAAGTGGTTGATCCCCAGGACGGACATTGGAATAGCGAACCTGGGGAGTCATACCGGTTTGCTTCTCTATCAATTGCAGAAGCTCCAGTATAGATGTCGAACGACCTGGTCCGCCGCCGAGGTTATAAACCCCACCTGCAACGCGCTCGCGGCAGGCATGGACAGATAACATTGCATCGACAAGATCGTAGACGTGGAGGACATCCCGAACCTGTCGTCCATCACCATAGATAGTTATAGCTCTTCCCTCTAAGGCAGAGTAGAGAAAGTGGGCCACCCAGCCCTGGTCCTCGGTCCCGAATTGACGTGGTCCAGCGATGCACGACATTCTAAATACCACTGTCGGGATCTGATAGATCCGCGCGTAGTCGCGCACATATTGATCGGCCGCACCTTTCGAGCAGCCGTAGGGAGAGTGGAAATCGAGGAGTTCGGTTTCTTGAACTCCAGCAAACGCAGGATCCGCGGCGTGATAGCGCAGAGCTGAGGCCGCTACCGGAACTCCCTCAAGCGAACCATAGACTTTATTTGTAGAAGTGAAGAGAACGAACGGGCGCCGACCCGACTGCCGAGCTGCCTCAAGGACATTGAAGGTGCCAATGGCATTTACTTCGAAGTCTTCCCGTGGTGCGGCTACGGATGTAGTTACTGCGACCTGGGCGGCAAAGTGGTAGATTTCATCGGCATGCTGGGCCGCCTCCCAGACTGCCCGGGCATCTCGCACGTCATTCTCAATGAACTCAAGTTGTTTATTACCTGGCAAAGAGTAGAGCCAGCGAAGATTATCGTGTGCCCCTTGTCGCGACAAGTTGTCATAGACACATACTTGCGTATCGGCCCGTTGAAGTAGGCGCTCCACTAGATTGGAGCCGATGAAACCTGCGCCGCCGATGACGAGTATCTTCCGGCCGTTGGTTGTGCTCATTGCTAGTTGTCCTTTCCAGTCAACCCGGCGGTCACCTGGCTCCTTAGGCCGTGAGTCCGTATGCACTCAGCTCGCGCAACATGGTGTCAGCCTTGTCAACTGCGTTTTGCTCGGCCAGCCATGTGGCCAATTCGACAAAGCCTTCTTGATGAGATATGCGAGGCTCATAGCTCAGGAGACTACGTGCTTTGGAGATGTCAGCATAACAATGACGGATGTCGCCTGCACGGTATTTGTGTGTAATTACAGGCTCCATAGTCTTGCCGAGGGCAGCGGACAGGATTTCAGCAATGCGGCGTATGGTGATGGGGTGGCCGCTGCCGATGTTGATCACTTCGCCGTTCGACTGGGGGCTGTCCATTGCCAGCATATTGGCCTGAACAATGTCATGGACGCTAACGAAATCGCGCATCTGCTCGCCGTCCTCGAAGACCAACGGCGCCTGGTTGTTTATCAGACGTGATGAAAATATAGCGGCTACGCCAGTGTAGGGATTGGAAAGCGCCTGGCGAGTTCCGTAGATATTGAAAAAGCGAAGTGCGGTTACCGGTAGACCATAAGTGCGACCATAAATGAGGCAAAGCTCTTCTTGATCTCGTTTCGAGAGCGCGTAAATAGAATTGATTTCAGACGGCTTAGTCTCGGCAGTGGGAAGCGGCCTCAATATTCCGTTGCATAGTGCGCACTGAAGGTCCCAATGTGCTGCCTTCAGTTGGGCGAGTGGCCGCACTTGAGGGTTAGCGTTGTGACCGCACTGTGAGCACTGATAGCGGCCTTCTCCATAGATAGACATCGAGGAGGCTACAACGAGCTTGTCGGGCGCCAGGCGGGCGTCGAGTATCGCCTGGAGTAACTCCGCCGTACCCTGAGTATTGATGCTCATGTATCGGCTAATTTCGTACATCGATTGACCCACGCCTACGGTGGCGGCAAAGTGAAAAATGACGTCTACGCCCTTTAATGCAGTTCTCAACAGGTTAGGATCACGGATATCACCGACGATTAGTTCGACTTCCTTCGACAGATAAGAGGGTGGGTGGTCTCCATGGACCTGAGGTGTGATGTCATCAAGAACTCTTACGCGATGACCGGAACGTAACAGACCGTCGGCCAAATGCGACCCCACAAATCCTGCGCCTCCAGTAATCAGTACTTGTTTCACGATATCTCCTGTTGTTCTCGGTTCATAGTGAGGAGGCTCCGACTTCCTGCATCACTCCAGCATCGCTACTCGCAGTTTGTGCGTAGCGCGAGACTACCCAAGCTGCAAAATCAGCGAACTGCTGATTGTCTTTCGGCGGACTGGTATGGTGTTCCTCCAAGCCGAGATGGGCGGGCGTGAAGCAGACTGTAACTGCCACTTGGAAGGGCCGCAGCGCTTCCATCTGCCGGTCGAACCATTCGACTGCATTCGGCCGGAAGGAATCAGCCCAGCTGATGCCTGTCCGGAGATAGCGGACTCCATGGTTTGACATCCACGAGGTCGCCTCATCGAGGCGAGGATCTTCGAAGTGGAACCACTGGCAGAGGCCCACGCTGCCGTCGCCGGGAAATAGATCCACCGCGGGTTTGGGTGTGCCGTCGGCGCGGATGAGTCCGAGGTAATAGTGGCGATAGTAAGAGGAGCCTTCCGCTTCCTTGTGGCGAGTTTCGGCGGCCCAGGTTGGTGGAAGATCGAAGAGGCTGTACCAATGCAGTCGATCCGCTGATTCTCCTATTAGCTCAATGGTTCGTTGAAAGCCGAATGCCTGCACCTCCTCGGCGCCGAAAGAAGAGGCCCCAACTTCTGTGACCCATATTGGTTTGCCGGTGATCCGCCGTGCCTCCGCAATTCTTGATGGCCATTCGGTCAGTTGCCAATGATTCCAATCGAGGGGGAAACCGTGGACACCGACGGCGTCAACGTACTCAATAACGCCATACGATGTCATCAATCGAAGGAAGTCGCAATCACATGCCGACACGCCACCGAGGACGATCGGGAGTGACGGGCGAATTGCGCGGATGGCGGATGCCGTGGCCTTCACCATATCGGAGAAGCGCAACCAACCGGGATCCAAGTGATAGTTCCAGTGAGATAGGTTGTTCGGCTCATTCCATAGAACGACCGCTTCAATCATCAACAAGTCCTCGAGGGATGTGATCCAGTAATGAAGTGCAACGCGCGAATATGCAATCAAGCATTAACGGGATAATGATGATCCCGTTCATTTTAGCCATAGGAAGGTACAAAGAAGCTGTTGGTTGCTTGCACATCTTTATTACATTGCAAGAAAGAGTTGAAGAAGATCAACTGCTACGAATTGGTTTCATGGCATTCATGTTAAAGATGCTTCAAGGAGACAGGCGGTTGGATGCAGTAGCAGCTGGACATAGTAAATGATGGGTAAAGAGCTGAGGGGCGTTGATGCTTCAAGTTGATCTTTGTATGAAGGTAAAGCGGACCTTTCGAGTGCCGCTTTTGTCGAACCTCGCTACTATGTTTTGTCCGTCGAGATCTAGTACTTCTCCGTTTCCGAAACGGCGATGTCGAATCCGGTCACCCTTCGCAAGCCCGACGGGAGTGGTGCTTGGTAGAGTTTCGGGGGCGGTGGTAAGGATAGTGCCGTGAATGGTTTCAATGCGAGTGACTTGATCTGGTCTGTCGGCATGCTTAGGTGAAGCGCCCCGAGTAGCGAGGGCAATGCAGTTATCGCAGTTGCCGCACGGCTTACCTTCGTCCTCACCAAAGTATTTTCTTAGCAGTTGCTTCCTACATTGCGGCGACTCTGCATAATGCATCATTTCTGCTAGCCGGCCGAGGTCTGTTTGGCTTCGGCTCTCATAGGCGACTACGAGCTGCTCTAGCTGCGCATCTATCTCCTGCTTAGGAAGGGCGCCGGATTCTTCTCCCAGAGACTCTCGTCCTTGATCGAGAGTGGCCCTGTTGCCGCCGCGAGCGTAGCCGCGAGTGCCTCGAATGATCAAGCCTGCTTCGCGCAGCATGTGCAGGATGACCTGGGTCCTTCTTCGGGAGAGAGAAGATCGGGCTGCGAGTTCGGCAACCGATGCTGGAGTGGAAAGCTCCGCGTAGAGTCGACGGACCTCATCCAAGCGAGGATAACGGCCAAGGAGGAAAAAGCGCTGGATACGCTTATCCTCCAGGCGATAAAGCAATACCGCCCGTGCCGGCTTACCGTCTCGTCCTGCACGACCTGCTTCCTGATAATACGTTTCGAGGGAATCTGGAAATTCGTAATGGTAGACAAAGCGGATGTCCGGCTTGTCGATACCCATGCCAAAAGCTTTGGTGGCTATGAGGACTTTGTAGTCACCGTGCATGAACTTGGTTTGCATCTTTTCGCGGTCTTTTACTTTGAGCCTGCCATGGTAGCGTCCGACAGAGACTCCACTGGCCTTGAGCCACTCATAGATCTCGACGGCGCTGCGCACACTTGCGGTGTAGATGATGCCGCTACCCTGTTCTTTGGCAATCATCTCAGTAAGCCGCTTTTGCTTGGCGACGGTGTTCACCGTATGGTGCACGGAGAGCAAAAGATTTTCGCGTTCGACGCCGGTGTTGACGACGACCGCATCCTGAGCGTCGAGCTGCGTGAGGATGTCGGCCACGACGGCTTCGCTGGCAGTCGCGGTGAGCGCCAGAACGGGAGGATCGCCGAGCGCCTTCCTTGCGTCTCTCAGGCTCAAATAGGCTGGGCGGAAGTCGTGCCCCCACTGAGATATACAGTGGGCCTCGTCAACGGCCATCAGGCTCACTCCCGAAGCGGCGAGCATTTCAAGAAAGTCGGGTTTCTCAAGGCGCTCCGGAGTTACATAGAGTAGCTGGGGAATGCCGGCCTGTATGGATTCCTGTACCTCAGTCGCTTCACTCGTGTTCAGCGTGGAATCAAGTTTTTCTACGGCGATGTGGGCATCTTCCGCTTTTTCCTGTTGGTCGCGCATCAAGGCAATCAATGGCGAGACCACGACTACTGGCCTGGGCAAGAAAAGAGCAGGCAACTGATAGCACAGGGACTTTCCTGACCCCGTCGGCATCAATGCCAATGCATTGCGGCCGGCGAAGACGGCTTCAAGCACCTCGCGTTGTCCCGGTCTGAAGTGCTTAATTCCAAACCGCTCCTTCGCTTCCGCGTGTAGACCGCTCCACGGGACTGCTCGCACCTGGATCGCGTGGTGACGCGCGACCTTCTTCTTTGTAGCCATTCGATCCTCAGGAGTTTTGGATGCGACGTACAAGCGCCAAGGGCAGTGACTTTTCGAGTGGAGCTACTTCCAAAGCAACAAGAAAAGCTCTCACAGCTGTGTCATGAAAGTCATCGCCCTGATGCGATTCGACCACGCTCGTTGAACTCATAGCTTGCTGCTTCTCCAAGCCCGGTCAAGGGCTGGATCTCCTGCTGACGGACGGAGTACCCGGGTGCCGGAGAATCACTTATCCCGTTCACCGGAGCGGGCAGCAGCGACGCATTGATCCTGCTCAGTAGCCATGCTGTGCTGGCCGGGGCCAACGGTGCCAGCTTTGATGCAAGCACCGCCTGCGGAGTAATGATTAATTCTGTTCTTCCGCTTACGGTAGCGTGAATGACTGCGCGGGCCGCGCGGCGTGCGCTAGTTGACACTCCAGGTAGACTTGCCCCCAAACTAAACCACCGGTATTCGTGCTGGCGATTGCCGGTAAATTCTGCGTGGAGGTGCGAACCCGTGCGCATGAGGCCTGGACAGACGGTCGTGACCCGGATGCCTTTCGTTCGCAACTCTGCAGTCAGACCCTGGGAAAAACCAACGAGAGCGAATTTGCTGGCTGTGTAGGGAAGCAGGTGGGGAATGGCAATCTTTCCGCCAATCGACGCGATGTTAACGATGCTGCCGCTGCCACGCTCCAGCATTTGAGGAAGCACTGCAAGAGTAGTGTGCAGAGCGCAGTAGTAATTGCTCTCAATGGCATCCTTGTACGCGCTCAAAGGCTGATTTTCGACGGGTCCGGCAGCGATTTTGCCGGCGTTGTTCACGAGCACGTCTATGCGGCCAAATCGTTCAGTCACGAGCGCAATCATGGACTTGCTTTGTTCGGGATCGGTGAGGTCACAGGGAATCGTGGCAACATCGCTTTCGTCTGCCACAATGCCCATATTCAGAAGGCTTTTGCGCGCCCTGTCGAGCTCTGCGGGATCGCGGGCGGTCAACACTACCCGGGCTCCGGCACGAGCGAACTCCGCCGCCAGTGCCAGTCCGAAACCGCGCGATCCACCGGTAATCACCGCTACTTTACCGGCAAGACGTGCAGATGATCGACGGTGTTTTGCAGTGGCAATCAGGGCTGCAGTCACAGCCCCGGCAGCCATGAGCATGGTTGTTCGTTTCAAAGTACAACACCCCAATCTTCACAGATTTCGCGGTAGCTGTAGATGGTGTAGATACAGAATCAAATGGAAACGACTACGTGGAGGGTGTGAGCCGCTCCACGAGCCCCTTCTTTCCTTCTACGCAGCGAGTCTCCACGGATCGATGACCACCTTCACGCACTGCTCTGCTTTATCACGGAAGGTCTTGTAGGCTGCGGGAACTTCCTCGATCCCCACCCTATGAGTAATCAGGAAGCTGGGATCGATCTGGCCTTGTTCGACGCGATCCAGCAGCGGACGCAGATAGCGCTGCATGTGGGTCTGCCCCATCTTCATGATGATGCCTTTTCCGAACGCGGCGCCAAAGTTGACCTTGTCGAGAACGCCCCCATATACGCCGGGGATCGAGACCGTACCGCCCTTTCTCACCGCCTGAATGACCTCACGAAGAGCAGTGGGACGATCGGTCTCCATCATCAAAGCCTGCTTGACCTTGTCATAAACTCCGGTTGTTTCCCCGTGCGCTTCCATACCGACCGCATCGATGCAAGAGTCCGGTCCGTTGCCGCCGGTGAGATCCTTGAGCGCCTCGATTACGTTAAGGTCTGGCTCCGAATAGTCCAGAGCGAACGCCCCACACGCTTCTGCGAGCTTCAGCCGTTCTGGAAAGCGATCGATGGAGATGACCTTTCCGGCGCCCAGCATGTAAGCGCTGGCTGCAGCGAACAGTCCCACTGGACCTGCACCCCAGACGGCGACTGTATCCCCAGGTTGGATGTTGGCGTTCTCAGCCGCCATATACCCGGTTGGATAAATGTCAGAGAGAAACAAGATTTTCTCATCGGGCAGATCATTTTCAATTTTGATCGGACCTACATCCGCGAAAGGCACGCGAGCGAACTGCGCCTGTCCGCCGGCATAACCGCCCATCATGTGGGAATAGCCGTAGAGCGCCGATCCGCTATACCCATAAGCCGCTTCGGCAATGTGGGCGTTGGGATTGGAGTTATCACATGCGGAATACAGGTGGCTTTTGCAGAAAAAACAGTTGCCGCAAGCGATCGTGAAAGGGACCACGACACGATCTCCGCGCTTCAGTTTCTTCACGCCAGAGCCGACTTCTTCGACAACACCCATGAACTCGTGTCCCAGGATATCGCCCGACTCCATGGTCGGAATGTAGCCGTCGTATAAATGCAGGTCTGATCCGCAGATGGCAGTGCGGGTGATTCGAATGATAGCGTCACTCGGGTTCAGAATTGCAGGGTCAGGCACAGTGTGTACCTCGATGCTTTGCTTACCCATCCAACAAACTGCTCTCATGATCTCTCCTTTGGTGAACGCACCGATGTGCGGTGCGCGGGGTTGGGCGCTCGGATGTGAAATCTCGAAGTCTCTCGCGGGTCGATGGCTTAGGCAATGGAGCGTGTACCCGGGGGAGTTGGATTGGTTTCTCCATAAAGCGCTTCTTTGGTTGATCCGGTCAGGCCGCGCGGCCCATGTGGCTGACCCTGGATCGTAGCAATCTCTCCGGTCTCAGCGAGCTGCTTGAAGTGCCGCAGGTTCTCAATCACCATCTGCCGAGGGCTGCGGCCGAAGACCCCTGCTGCCGCATTCGTCACACCCGAGATTTTAAATTCCTGCACCAGGCGTACGATCGTCCCACGTCCGGCGGGATGCGCCGTAAAGGTCACTTCTCCGGTCTGTTCGATGTCGCCGCCGATCGAGCGCCAGACGAGCTTGCTTCCAGGGATGTCTTCAAGGATTGCGGAATCCCATTCCACGGTCACGTTCATTGGCATCTTAAGGACCCAATGTGAGGTTAACGGACCGGTTGCAGTGACGGATTGGACCCGCTCCTGCCAGTAGGGCGCGGTCTCCGGATTGCGCCACAACGTATATAGGGAGTCGGCGTCACGGTCGATGGTGACAGTCGAATGGGCCCGCACCACTCCGGAATCGTCGTCATTGGCACCATGATATTTACCGGTGAGTTGGGTGCCGGGCGGGGTAACCCACGATAGCGGCCCGGTGGTCGGCGTTGGCCGCAGCGGCGTCTCTTTGAAATCGATCACTTCACTCATAAGCTTCTCCTCAGTCAAGGGTGTTCAATTACCACTTTCCCAGAACGCAGTGTTCTTCTCCAAGTCAAGAAGTAGATCTTTATTTAGCCACATGCGTTGGTTAGGGAGCGGGTTTCATTACGCTCTCTATTGTTGAGATGCGAAAGCAAGAAGCGTGCGCAAACCCGGCGCAATTTGACTTCGATCAGACTGCGGCTTCGATGGCGCTGTTTACGATTCGGCAGAACGGGTAAGCCCCGGGTTAGAATGCCAGTGTGTTGTATCTCAAGCCGGTTTCTGCATTCCAACACGAAAACCGCTGAACGACCGAAGAACCTGTCGGTGCACGAGAACTATTCTCTGAGTAAGAGGTTGACTGTACGCCGTCGACAGAGTTGATTGAAGACCATGTCAGAAGCAGACGACGAACCGGGTGTCAGGGATCAGGAAGCCGATGAAGTCAGCGGCGCTCTGATTGAGGCGGATGACCATCTGCCGGAGAATGAGGATATGTGTCCTACTGTCGGGATTGGCGCCTCCGCGGGAGGACTGGATGCCTTTACGCAGATGTTGGAACATCTTCCTTCTGATACCGGGATGGCTTATATCCTGGTCCAGCATCTCGACCCGAGTCACGAAAGTATGCTGGTCGAACTCTTGGCGAGCCACACTCCCATGCCAGTGAGTCAGGCGGCCCAAGGCACGCGGGTCGAGCCCAATCACGTCTACATCATTCCCCCAAACAGCCGGATGGCCGTACGTAAGGGAACCTTGGAGTTGACCCCGCGGGCAGAAGACCGGACACAGAATATGCCTATTGACTTCTTCCTCTCGTCGCTGGCGGCGGATCAAAGAAGCCGCGCCATCGGGGTCATTCTTTCCGGCGCTGCTTCCGACGGGACCCTGGGGTTAGAGGCAATCAAAGCAGTGGGCGGAATCACGTTTGCCCAGGACGAGTCCGCAAGATTTTCGAGCATGCCCCGCAGCGCTGTGACCGCTGCAGTGGTCGACTTTGTGCTGCCCCCGGATGCCATCGCCCGGGAGCTAGCCGGCATCACCGATCACTCCTATTTCGGCTTGGGAAAGAAGGTGCCCTCGCTTGATGATGGGCCCGCGCTGGAAGAGATTCTTGCGATGCTGCAGACGCGTAGCGGAGTGAACTTCACCCACTATAAGAAACCGACAATCGGCCGCAGGTTGTCCCGGAGAATGGCGCTGAACCATATCGAGAGCCCGCAGGCGTATGTTGGATTGCTGGGAAAAAATCCCGCTGAGCTCGATGCTCTTTTCGACGATTTGCTGATCACCGTGACGGAGTTCTTTCGCGATCCTGAGACCTTCTCGATTTTGGCCGAAAAGGCGTTTCCGGCAATGCTCGAGAAGCGCAAACCAGATGAACCGATTCGAGTTTGGGTTTCCGGATGTTCGACGGGGAAAGAAGTCTACTCTCTGGCCATTTGCCTGATTGAATACCTGGAGAAAACCAATCAGTCCTACCCGATTCAAATCTTCGGAACGGATGTGAGCGAGAAGTCGATTCAGATCGCTCGATGGGGCAAGTATCCGGAGAGTATCGCGGCCTCGATCTCTCCCTCCCGGCTGAAAAAGTTCTTTGTCAAGGTTGAAGATGGGTACCAGATAACCCGGGCTGTGCGAGAGCTATGTGTCTTTTCCCGCCAAGACATCACCAAGGATCCACCATTGGCGAAGATGGACCTCATCAGCTGCCGCAACCTTCTCATCTATCTGGGACAAGTGCTGCAGCGGCGGGTTCTCTCCATTTTCATTTACGCGCTGCAGCCGACAGGGTGCCTTCTGCTAGGAAATTCAGAAAGCTTAGGACCTTTGGCCGATTACTTTCTCGTCATCGACGCGAAGCACAAGATTTACAGGCGTAATCTGGCGCTCACTCGTCCGCAGTTCGAGGTGCCGGCGCGCGGTGCGGCTCCGCAGACTTCCAGCGAACCCGGGACTTTCCCCCGGGCAGACGATGCGACAATCCTCGACCGGCGCGCGGACAGAATGTTGCTGGATGAATATGCGCCTAGCGGATTTCTCATCGATGAACTCTTTCATTTCGTCAAATTTCGCGGGGACGTAGGGCCATATCTATCGCCGCCGCCTGGCGATCCGGAACTCGACGTCTTTCGGCTGGTGCGGGAGGATATTGCGGTTTCTCTCCGGTCGGCGATCGAAGAGGCCAGACTCTCAGATACAAGCGCCCGACGGGACAACATTCAGATTCGTAGGAACGACGGCTTTCAGGAGGTCAATCTGATCGTCAGGCCACTGTCTGACCCTCTCGGTCCAAGACACTTTCTCGTCTTGTTTGAAGAGCAGTCGCATCGGCATCGATCGGCCGTGCCGTTCGATGCGGGGCGGGTTCCCGTGGAGCCTGAGGAGCAGCATCAGAACCTGCTGCGCGAACTGTCCGCTACCCGGGCCTATATGCAGCGGCTTGTCGAGGAGTTGAGGAGCGCCAACGAAGAGGCGCAGTCCAGTAACGAGGAGCTGCAAAGCACGAATGAAGAATTGCAAACGGCGAAGGAGGAACTGCAGTCCTCGAATGAAGAATTGACAACCACGAACGAGGAGATGCAGAGCCGTAACCGCGAGCTGGCCCAGCTGAATAACGATCTAGTCAATCTACTGAGCAGCATGCAGATGCCAATTGTGATGCTGGATAGTGATCTTCGAATCCGGCGGTTTACTCCAAATGCTGAGCAAGTCCTGAACCTCATTCCGACAGATGTCGGACGTCCGATCTCGGACCTGAAGCCTCGTATTAACGTCCCCGATATAGGCGAGCTGCTGGAACATGTGATTGAGTCGCTCCAGCCTGTGGAGCGCGAAGTCCAGCATGAGGACGGTCGCTGGTACTCGATGCGCATTCAGCCCTACAAGACCGCAGACAATCGGATCGAAGGGGCGGTCCTGCAATTGCTGGACATTCATCAGCTGAAGCTGGCAATGGAAGAAGTGAAGCAAGCCCGCGATTATGCGAACGCTATCATCGAGACGGTACGTGAGCCGCTGCTCGTCCTCGATGAGAAGCTTTGTGTTCAGACCGCCAACCACGCTTTCTTCGAAGTTTTTGACACCACCGCAGAGGAGACCTTAAAGAAGTCGATCTATACCTTGGACCATGGCCAGTGGGGGCTTCCGAGAGTGGCGCAGATGTTCCAGAGTCTTTTACTCGACGGGAATACGTTGCTTCAGGATGTCGAACTGGAACACGAATTCATGCGAATCGGCTGGCGAACATTTCAGTTGAACGCCCGGTATTTGTATCGTAGCCGGGAGACCGGGTTCATCCTGCTAGCCATTGAGGACATCAGCGACCGCAAACGTGCGGCGGAAGCCAAGTACCGGCGTCTGTTTGAGGCTGCCAAGGACGGCATCGTCATCATCAATGCGGACAATGGCGAAATCACCGATGTGAATCCGTATTTACTCGAACTGCTCAGTGTGGAGCGTGGCGCTCTTATTGGGAAGACAATCTGGAATGCAGAAGCGCTTCAAGATCTCCACATCGGCTGGGAGGCCCTCGAGCGGCTGCAAACGGAGAAGCTCGTCCGCTACCCGGAGGTACATCTAATGACGCGCGGAGACCGGGACCTGGTCGTTGAAGTGGTGTCGAATGTGTATGAGGAAGGGCAGCGACGAGCTGCTCAGTTCAACATACGCGACATCACCGAGCGTAAACAGTTTGATCAGCAGTTCCAGCAGACAGCTCGGCTGGAAAGCCTGGGCATTCTGGCGGGTGGAATCGCTCACGACTTTAATAACCTGCTCGCGGGGATATTGGGCAACGCCGGCCTGGCGCTCGGCGAAGCGCCTCCAGGAACACCGTACCAGCGCGCCCTGAAAGACGTCGTCTACGCCAGCCAGCGCGCCGCCGATCTTACGCGACAGATGCTGGCCTACGCTGGCAAGGGACGCATCAATGTTGGTCCGCTGGATTTCTCCGCACTGGTGCGAGATATCAGCAAGCTGGTGCAGAGTTCGATATCCAAATCAGTAGAACTTAAGCTGGAACTTCCCGAGCACCTTCCACCAGTCGAAGCGGATGCCGGGCAAATGCAACAAGTGGTCATGAACCTGGTGATCAATGGAGCGGAGGCGATTGGCGAAGGCAAACGCGGCCTGGTGAAAGTAAGTACCCAGCTGGTGGAACTCAATGCCGAGGACCTGCGTCTCAACTTCGCGTCGGCGGAGCTGAGTCCCGGCAAGTATGTTGTGCTGGAGGTTGTCGACAATGGCTCCGGCATGGACGAGGCCACCCGGGCCCGCATCTTCGATCCATTCTTTACAACCAAATTTACAGGCCGCGGGTTGGGTTTGGCCGCCGTTCAGGGGATCATTCGCGGACATCGCGGAGGCATTCGGGTCTCGAGTTCACCGGGTAAGGGTACGCTCTTTCAGATCGTGTTGCCCGCGATAGCCGAGGCAATGCCAGCTCCAGCTCTGAAGCCCAAGTTTGATGACCTTCACGGAACCGGATTAGTTTTAGTCATCGATGACGAACAGATTGTTCTCGAGACCACTCGGGTAATTTTGGAGCGTCACGGATACCGTGTGCTCACTGCCGGTGACGGAGAGACGGGCGTAGCAATGGTTAGGGAGCATGCTGCTGAGCTTGGGCTTGTCATACTGGACCTCACCATGCCCATCATGGGAGGCGAAGAGGCGCTTGGGCACATCAAGACCATTGCTCCGGAGGTACCGGTAATTCTCTCGAGCGGCTACGATTCATCGCAAGCAGTAGGGCGGTTCGGCGAAAAGGCACTCGCCGGATTCCTGCATAAGCCGTCGACGGTGACTAATCTGCTGGAAACAGTCAAACTGTCCCTTCGGAGTTAGTTGTCCGCTGAGCAATTAGTCTTCTGTTTGTATAGGGAATTATCCAGCGCCTGCTGGTTCATATGGGTGCCTGCGGTTTTTCGATTTCTCTGGATAGAAGATTGTCCTGCCAGAAAATGCTTACGGCCGCAGAACATATCGAAAACGCATATCTTCCCCGTACCACATGATGTAATTCGTGCCCCAAGCGTTGTTGTACAGGTTCGAGTGAATGCCGCTGCTGAGTTGCGGTTGGCTGTTGGAGAAGCCTAACGGAGTTCTCGCGCCCAGAGCGATCAAGGGTGCATCCAGCGTTTCGACCACAAAGGAATTCTGGCCATGTCGATAGTGGAAACCATTGCTGACGGCGTGCATATGGCGATTTCCGGAGGTAACCACTTCGAAAGGTGAGATGGACTCCCCGGACTTATCTAGTCTCCATCCCTCTGTTGTTTCAACGATCGGGTTAAAGGTGAGCCACATAGCTTCGGGGAGCCGCGTGGCAGGTTTTTGGAACCAGTAGAGATTGAGATGAATGATCGGTTCATCACTGGGTAGAAGGAGTTCCAGGTAGAGCTGTCGGGGAAAGGCGGCGCGGCCGGATCGAAGCGCTTCCGTGTCGTCGATCTCGAGAGTCGCCAGGACGCGGTGGCCACGCGGTAGTTCTTCCAGCAGCAGTTCGGTCACATGGGGATGCCAATCCTGAGTCTTAGCGTCAAACTTCTCGATGTTGGGTTTGCCGAAGTCCTTGAAAGCCCAGTCCGCCTTACTCACGATGTAATCGGCAATAAATCGGTCGTAGTCCTGCTTGGATAGCGTCTGATAGGTGAAGAGGCCGAGCGGATTTGCTTTGCTCGCCCACTCCCGCCCGTCCTGCTTGTTGCGAAGCTGGGTGATCGCCCCGGTCTGCGCCTCGATTGCCAGGGTGAAGTGGGTAGTTTCAATCGGTCCTTCGACCAAGTGGGGAATGGCGCTCGCAGTCGGGAGCGGCAGTTTTGGAGTCAAACTATCGATCGCTTGCTTCGCCTGATCGCGAAGCGATTCCGGCAGGGTCGCTATGCCCTCCAGCAGATCCTTGCGTTTCTCTTCCCAACTAAACTGGACAACTTTGTAGTCCTTGGTTTCGAGCATTTTGCGGAGATCGTTCGGCGTGTAGTTCTCGAAGTCCAACCAGGTCTTGGTATCGGTACCCCAGGTGTGTTCCACCTCGAGCAGCAGATGGCGGAGCAGGGCCAGATCGGTGTCATCGCCGATCCGCATTTGCTTTTTCGCGATCCAGGACCCACGCAGCCGGGCGACCTCGCGATAGCGGGAGACCTTGAGGGGGTCGCTTGCTACTCCGTGGATCCAGGTGTCGCCAATCTCTCCGGTAAACATAGGCAGAGACGCGCCATGCGGCTGAACGGCGTTGGCAATCTCCGAGAGGCTGGCGGCGGTGATTTCGGCTTTGGGATAGCTGTAAGCGAGTCGTTCATATACTTCGGCGATCTCCTTCGGCGGGTGAGGACCGCTGTTGTCTCCCCGAACCTCAATAGCGACGGCAAGATCGGAGCCGGGGATGCGGCTTGTCCCTCCATAGCCGAGGTGGTACATGACCGGCAGCGAAGCGCCCGATGGGTCCTTCCAGAGAAAAATAGCCGGGACCTGGGCTGGAGTGCTGGCGTCATTGACTCCGATATCGAGAAAGTTGATGCCGTGCTTGGCCAATGCCGGAACGATCGCACGGGTGTGGCCAGGCACGTCGGTCATCTTGGCCCCGGTCGTCGTGCGGCCGAAGCGGGCGTCCAGGGCACGTGAGATGGCAAGGCTCCCCTCCATCATCGACGGATCGAGCATCTCCGTCTGCCAGGTAAAGGGCAGCGCATGCCACGCAATGTCATTTCTGGCGATGGCAAGCTCCATCTTCTTTCGGTCTTCGTCTGATGCTTGCTCGAGATATTCATAGAGGAGCCAGGAGCCGGTTGTCCAGGTATAGCGGCGACGACCGGAGGAGTTCTCGGCGCCCGCGATCTCGATTGCCTCTGGAAAGTAGTTGTCGAAGTACTTGCGAACGACGTTCGCCTGGGTGTCGATGAAGCCGGCGTCGAAGTGACACTTGAACATCACGAGGACGCGCTTCACCGAAGCGTCGGGGGCAGGGGCGATGCGAGGTTTATCTTGGGCAACGGAGATGCCGGGCTTTAGCAGCGCTTGGGTTCCGATGACGGTGAGGGATTTTACGAAATCTCGACGATGCATTCGGCCCTGGCGGTGGATAAATTCTGTGACGACGCCAGTGTAGCGCCCATCCCCTCCTTCAAGCGATTTAGTCTGCTTCGGGATTAGTCCGCTTCGGCCAGACCGACGGACATCTCATCCAAAATCGCTCGCGCCGCCGCCGCGGGATCCGCTGCCTGCGTGATCGGACGTCCGACCACGAGATAGTCGGCACCGGCGGCGAGTGCATTGGCAGGAGTGGCAATTCGAGCCTGGTCTCCTTTTGCAGCGCCGCTGGGGCGAATGCCGGGACTCACGATCGTGTTCTGAGGAAAACGAGCGCGAAGTTGAGCCGCTTCCTGCGGACTGCAGACAAAGCCGGGTATGCCGCAAGCTTGCGCGACAGTCGCCAACCGTAACACTTGATTTGCTGGAGTTTCCGTGATGCCGATCGATTCCAGCTGGAAATTATCCATACTTGTGAGGACGGTGACAGCCAACAGGGTGAGTGGGTTCGGCGACGAGGCTGCTGCATCGCTGGCCGCGGTGAGCATCGCGGGTCCACCGAAGGCATGAACGGTCAGCATCGTGATTCCCAGTGGAGCGACTGAGCGGATTGCCCCGCCGACGGTATTCGGAATGTCGTGGAGCTTCAGGTCGAGAAAGACGGAGTGGCCACGGCTCAAGATGGTCTCGACGATGCCATTGCCGGCGTTCAGGTAAAGTTCCAGCCCAACCTTGAACCACTCGCAGGACCCTTCGAGCCGATCGAGCAGAGCTAGCGCTGCAGGGGCAGTGGGGAAATCGAGAGCCACAATGAGCTTCTTCCGCGCCTCCCGTGATTTCGGAAGGGTATGCGAGGTCGCGACAGTTCGCAGAGGCGCGGAAGGCTCTTGATCGTGCATGGTGTCTAAATTGTAGCGGCAGAATAATTCAGTGAATCAAGATATCGGCGCCAGGGTTCAGCAGCAGCGCTCCAGGACCACGTGTTCGTTAGTGCTAGGTTACTGTCCATCCGGCAGAGGCCAATGCAGCTGAGCGACGGCGGGAAGAAGGTCGAGGCGCACCTTGGCTATCCCTTGAACACCAAGTACATTCGCAGCGGCGTACGAGAGGTCGACGATCCGATCTTCGGGGACGGGTCCACGGTCGTTCACTCGAACCACAACTGTCCTGTGATTGCTCATATTGGTGACCCGGATCAGCGAGCCAAGCGGAAGACTTCGATGCGCGCAAGTCAGATCATACATGTTATAGCTCTCACCGCTCGCGGTCGTATGTCCCTGAAAATATCTGCCATACCAGGATGCATGACCCAGTTGGTACCAGTGATGGAGTGGCTTTTGAGGGAGGGGCGACGGCGAGGAAGCAGTGGTGGGAGCCGGAGCTTGACTCTTAGCGGATGGGGCCGGTTGAGCGGCTATCGTCGCTGAAATTCCGAGTGTCAAGCCCGCAACGATACCAGCCAAAGTCGAGATGCGAAAAGCTGAGGATTTGTGAATTGCGATAGCGGTCATAGTCCTCCTACTTGAATTGTATGCAGTCTTCGAGATAAGTCAAAGCGCTGCTATAGGTTACGGAGGGATGCATTTGCAATTTCCAGGGTCCTGTGCTACCTCCATTCACCGAATTGTTACAAAAGATAAGATGCCCTTGTGAGGTCAAGGTCTGCCTCGTTCCGGCTACGATTATGAGGCTGTACAGCGCGCTTCATTCCTTGGCGGCATTCAAGCTGTTGAATCTACACGACTAACGGACGTAAGGCAATGAAAAATTTAGCGGATGGCCAACCTCGCCCGGTGGCGTTGTCGATCGCGGGCTTCGATCCCTCTTCTGGAGCAGGGATGACCGCTGATCTCAAGGTTTTCGCCGCCTTCGATCTTTACGGCATGTCGTGCATCACCGCTCTGACCGTGCAATCCACGCAAGGGGTGCGGAGCATTGAGCCAGTGTCGCCCGCTACCGTATCGGCCACGCTGAACATGCTCAGCGAAGATGTAACTTTCTCCGGAATCAAGTTGGGTATGCTGGCTGATCGAAATATTTGCGAGGCAGTTGCCAAGTTCCTTGAAGCGAGCCCAGAGACTCTGGTGGTGCTCGATCCGGTATTCCGTTCGAGCTCCGGACGCGAGCTGCTGGAGCCGGCAGGAGTAAGCTTTCTTCGCGAGAGGCTGCTGAGGCAAGTCGATTGGGTGACTCCCAATTTGGAGGAACTCTCCGTTCTGTCCGGAATTTCTGTTTCGAAGGCCGAAGATGTTCCGCCAGCCGCAGCGCGATTGCAGGATCTCGCCTCCAACTCCCGTCGTGAGCGGCTGAATGTTCTGGTGACTGGCGGCCACCTGGATCGACCGAACGATTTTCTGTTGACCGGCGATGGGGAAGCTGAATGGATTAGCGGGGATCGGGTTCAGACGAATTCCACCCATGGAACCGGATGTGCGCTGTCAAGCGCATTACTCTGCCGGCTCATCCTTGGTGACGCCCCCTTTACTGCTGCGAGCCGTGCGAAGGACTATGTGACGGCGGCACTCCAATCCGCATATCCCGTTGGTAAGGGGAAGGGGCCGATGAATCATCTCTTCAACTGCAATTTTCGAGACAGCGCGCCCCGATCCTGACGAACTGATATATCCTGTTTGTTCCCGTTCAAGCAAGGGTTCTTTCATCTCTCCCTTAGGGCTCAGTTCAATTGTTGAGCCCATGGAGGGCAACTCGTTGCCATCTGCTTTTCTATCAACGAACTCCCTTAAACTACGCTCAGTGATTGAACGAGGGAGTCCAGAGGACGCCTTCACAGGTGCGAGTTACGACAGGGGAGAAAACAGGCCAAATGGGGGAAAAGTCCGAAGCCATAGTTGAGAGTGTGTTGGCCGTCGATCCGGCAGCCGTCGAGAGCCTGATCGAACAACGCCAGTTGGGCGACAAGATCAAGCGGCTGCGCCTTCGAAAATCAATGGGTCTGGTCGAGTTGGGCGAGAAAACCGGCCTTTCCGCAAGCTTCCTCTCGCAGCTGGAGACCGGACGAGTGGTTCCGACGATTCGCAATCTCGCTCGTGTGGCCATGGTATTCGGCAAGGACATCTCCTATTTCTTCCAAGCCGACCGCGAGGCCTTATTTCGCATTTCCAGGCGAAAAGACCGGGTCAGGCTGCCACAGGGCGAAGGTGCTAATCCAACCTACATCGCCGAAAGCTTCGGGATTCTGGTTCCGGATAACGCGATGAAGCCGTGCATAGCCGAGTTCCTACCGGCGAGCCGTACTGCTGGTTTTCATCCGACCATGTTCCAAGGATACGAGATCGTGTTTGCGATCGTGGGACCATTAGCGATCAAGTTCGGCGATAAGTGTGAAGTGCTGGAAACCGGCGATTCGGTTTACCTCGATGCTGGAACCTCGCGGACCTATGGCGCCGCGGCCGATGCAGTGGCCAAGGCAATGGTGATCAGTTTACCGGCAAGAGACGCTCAAGGAGTAGCACCCGCCAGTCGCCGCCCCGTTCCAGATAGCGCCAGCCGCAGGCAGCCCTCTAACTTCTGAGACAACCACAGAGGTCATTCCCCGATGCGGGGAGAGCAGTGAGCGAGCCTTGCTCCCTTTGCGCCCAACCGGCATCCAAGGCGCAGCGGTGATTTGCCGCTTGAGGAGAACCTTGTGTCCGATAGAACGTCTGTAAACGTCACCCCCGAAGAGTTAGAAAAGACTAAGCACGCTCCGGCAACGGAGGGCATCCCTGAGTTGATCCTGAAGCGATGGAGTCCTCGTGCTTTTGCCGACCGCCTCATTCCGGCCGAGGATCTGAAACGGCTGTTTGTGGCCGCGAGCTGGGCTGCTTCCTCCTATAACGAACAGCCGTGGAGGTTTTTTCTCGGGCGAAGGGGCGATGAGACTTATAAGAAGATCTTTAATTCGCTTGTCGAGTTCAACCAATCATGGGCGAAAAGCGCCCCGGTGCTGGTGCTCTCGATCGGTAAGAAGACCTTTACCCAGAACGGCGGCCCCAACGCCTATGCGTTGCATGACACGGGAGCGGCAACCGCGTATCTCTCCCTGCAAGCGGCCGCTGAGGGACTGCACACCCACTCGATGGCCGGCTACGACAAGGAACTGGCGCGAGCGTCTTTTGGCATACCATCCGACTTCGATATGGGCGCGGTGACGGCAATCGGGTATTTGGGTGATCCCGCAAGTTTGCCAAGTGATCTGCAGAAAACGGAACTGGAGCCTCGCAAGCGCAAGCCGGTTTCGGAGTTTGTTTTCGCCGACTGGGAGAAACCGGCATCGTTCTAGAGCCATGAGACGGAAGTTGATCCGGCCCTCCTTACACGGGTGAGTGCCGAGCCGCGAGACGCCGCTTCTCCTGCTGTTCCTAGCAAAATTATTCCCCATTGCCAAAACCTTTGCCGGGGTCCCAGACTAGATGGCGACCCGGCAAAGCGTTCTGCAACTAAATATTGAGGTTAAGTTGCAAATTGCGGGATGAGTTCGTGTGCTTCAGCTTCAGAGAAATTCATAGACAATTAATTGAGGCGGGATCTGAGCCGCGACTTATTCGGTAGGCTGCTGATAACTGTGTCGTTTTTGCGGGGTCTTGGATGCCGAGAATAGGATCGGCAATCGGGATTTTTGCCAGGAGGACGTCTGCGGCTCTTTCTGTTTGTTCTCGGCCTTCTGCTGTCGGTGGCAAGGCCTTTGCTAGCGCAAGAGACTCTGCCGGTGGCAACCCATAGTCGAACAAAGCCTGATGCGGCGATCTTCGACCCCCCTGCGGCTGCGCCGATCAATTGGCAGGTAGCCGCGCAAGAGACTGTCGCCGCCGCCACGACGGGTACCTCACAGTCCGCCGAGGCGGAAGCTGAACAGCCTTCCCTGGTCTTGCCGATGACCACGATGTTTCCTCATTCGGAGACCTGGCCACTCTGGATTTCAGGTCAAACCAATATCATTTTCCAAGCTCATCCTTCCTTCCATTCGCCTTATCAGGGGAGGAACAGTTTTCAGGGAGCAGGCGAATACAAGACGTCGTTGCTTGGAACGCTCTACACCGGTTTACAGGTTCCTGGCACCCATAAGCTGCTGGAGGTCCTCTTTGATGAAGAAGCCGCGGGAGGACGTGGTCTCAGCGAGGCGCTTGGGCTGGCCGGTTTCACCAACTTGGATGTAGTGCGGAACCCGAACCTCGGTTCGGTGCCCTATGTAGCTCGCTGGGTGGTTCAGGGTACGATTCCGCTCACCTCTGAGACGGTCGAAGTGGAGCGCGGACCGTTCTCCATGGCGACGACAGCTGCCGTGAGGCGATTGACGCTGCACGTCGGCAAGATGAGCATTCCCGATCTATTCGACCAGAACGCGGTGGGGAGTGACAGCCATCTCCAGTTTACAAACTGGGCGATCGACAATAACGGCGCCTACGACTATGCCGCCGATACGCGAGGATATACGAAGGGCGCCGCGCTTGAGTATTTTGACCGGAGGTGGGCGGTACGCTATGGGATCTTCCAAATGCCCACAGTCGCGAATGGCATCAACCTCGACTGGGCGTTCTCGCGGGCGCGGGGTGAAAACCTGGAGGTGGAACTGGAACTCGGTTTGCTCCCCACGAAGTGGCCGGGAAAGATCCGCCTGCTCAGCTACTGGAACCATGCCCACATGGGCGTTTACCGTCAGGCCATCAACGCTTTTTTAGACGGAGAAGATGCGGTGCCGGACATTACCAGGCACGAGCACTTCGGAGCGGTGAAATATGGGTTTGGCTTCAACACCGAACAGCAGGTAACTCCTGATTTTCGCGCCTTTGCCCGATTTGGATGGAACGAGGGTCAACATGAGTCCTTCGCCTACACCGAGATCGATCAGACGGTGTTGTTTGGGGGAGATCTGGCTGGCCGGAGATGGGGACGGCCGGTGGATAAGATTGGAGTAGCTTTTGTAACTGACGGAATTTCAAAAGATCATTCCCAGTACCTCAAATTGGGCGGATACGGGTTTATTCTTGGAGACGGCACGCTGAAGTACGGACGAGAGAATATCCTGGAGACCTATTACAACCTTCATGCATGGCGTGGCCTCTTTTACGCACTCGGATTCAGCTTCATCAACGACCCGGGATATAACCGCGACCGCGGTCCGGCCTATGTTCCTTCGATCCGCGCCCACGTCGATTTCTGATGTGAGCGTGTGGCCACTGCTGGCAGCGAGAGCAAGTTTCTTATTGGCACTCCCTTTTCCCGGTTGGTACAGCCTGAGGAATTCGATCCGCCGGTCGTGCCGGCGCCTAATCAACAAGAGAAGTGCCCCAGACTCTCCTGTCTGGAACTGTGCAAAAGAGAACAGTTTTTCCCCGAATCAGTAGCCAAACTGGGCGAAATCTCCGGAGCACTGAACAGAAGTGATCGTTGAGGCAAAATTCGGCGGGAGCGGTAAACAATTTTGCTGAGAAGCCCTAGTAAATCTGGCCCGGTTTGGCTGCGCTCAACCTGGGCCTAACGTCACCGTCGTTTTACGAAGTGCATACGAAAGTGCGGTCTTATGAAGGTGCCGCTGGATGATCTACTCGAACAATGGTTTTGAGCCGGCAACTTTCCTTGCAAACGCCGGGTTGGGCCGTCGCATCGTGCAACTGAAGAGAAAAGAAGCGTTCTTTACCCAGGGACAGCCGGCAAACGCCGTTTATTACCTCCGTAAAGGAAGGGCCAAGCTTGCAGTCGTCTCTAAAAGCGGTAAAGAGGCGACCCTCACTCTGCTCGGACCGGGCGATTTCGTTGGCGAGGAGTCGGTGGCGGCCGTGGCTGGTCTGCACCTGGCGACGGCCACCGCTATTACCCAATGCACCGCGATCCGAGTCGAGAGGAAAGAGATGATCCGGGTCATCCATGAGGAGCCTGCTTTTGCAGACTTCTTCATGTCTTTCCTGCTGACCCGCAGCATGAGGATCCAGGCCGACCTGGTTGATCAACTGTTCAACTCGAGCGAGAAGCGGCTGGCGCGCATTCTCTTGTTGATGGCGGAGTTTTGCGCATCCGGTGAGCCGGAGATCTTCATCCCGAAGATCAGCCAGGAGATGTTGGCGGAGATGATCGGCACTACCCGCTCGCGGGTAAGCTTTTTCATGAATCGATTTCGCAAGCTTGGATTTATTGAATACAACGGCCGAATCCGGGTGCATAAGTCACTGCTCAACGTAATTTTGCACGACTGAAAGTCTGGCCTTTGGCGGTGGACAGATCACGCCCTGCCTTTCTGGAGTTTCCCGCCCGGCGCCGAATGGTTGCGACTTGCACGAGTTGCCTCGCCACGGCGTCTTAGGAGTGGTGCTCTCTTTTGCACCCTACTTTCCCGAGATCGAATTAGCAGGAGCAGGCGTGTGATACTGTCGCTTGCATGACGCTCGGAAGAGACCTCGGAAACCGGGAAGAGCAACGCATGGATGTCGAGAATGAGGACCCTTCCGAGAGTGGAAGATTGAATGACAAGGCGATCTCTTGTCAAAGACTAACGCGATGCTTCGGCACGTTTACGGCTGTGAACGACGTTTCCTTCAGCGTTGCGCGCGGCCAGTTCTTTGGATTTCTTGGGCCGAATGGGGCGGGGAAGTCGACCACCATTAAAATGCTGACAGGGCTCCTGGAGCCGACCTCCGGGCAGGTGCAGATTCTCGGGCGCGATTTCGGAGCGAGCGCCCTTGCGCTCAAACGACAGATCGGAGTTGTGCCAGAAGGCATGGCGCTGCTAGGGCGTCTGACGGCTCCGGAGTATCTCCGGTTTGTGGGCCGGATGTATGGACTGGATCAAGAGACGACCAGTCGCCGCACTGAGGAGCTCTTGGAGTTCATGAGCCTGGCCAACGAGTCCAAAAAGTTGATTACCGATTTTTCCCACGGGATGCAGAAGAAGCTGGCGCTCGCTGCGGCGGTCATTCATGGGCCCAAGGTGTTATTTCTGGATGAGCCTTTCGAAGGCGTGGACGCGCTGGCGTCAGGCACTTTGAAGGCAATGCTTCAGGGGATGATCCATCGCGGGGTCACGATCTTTTTGACTTCGCATGTACTCGAGATTGTGGAGCGGCTTTGCAGCCATGTAGCGATCATTCACAAAGGGCGGCTGGTGGCCCATGGATCGCTCGATGAGTTGCGTGCAGGCGTGTCGCCGCATTCGGCGGGGGGCGCAGCCTCAGGAAAGCTGACCCTCGAGGAGATGTTCCTGAGCATTGTGGGTGCTGGGCACGAGTCGGTCCCCCAGGAACTGTCATGGCTGGCTTAACTGACTTCGGCGGAAATTTTGAAGAGCGTTTTATTCTAGGTTCGATGGCGCGCTCGCAGTATGCGGCAGTGGTTCGGATGCGCGCGCAAATGCTGGTCAATTCACTGCGCTCGACGCGGGGAAGGTTTGAACTGGGAGCGCGCATCTTTGGAAGCGCCTTCCTGGCTCTAGTCTGGCTCGGGATCGGAGTAGGCTGTGGGGCGGTGGCGCATGAGATCGCCTCCGATCGTTCGCTGAATTATCTTCCGATGCTGTTATGGCCAGTGCTGATCATGTGGCAGACGCTCCCGTTGATGCTGGCTTCCACGCAGGAGAATGTGGATTTCAGTGTGCTGCGCCGCTTTCCAGTGAGCTTTGGATCGTATTCGTTACTCTATTTATCTTTTGGGATTTTCGATCCTTCCTCCTTGATGGGCGGCATCGCGCTGTTCGGTATCTGGATCGGCCTGGTAACAGCGCAGGGGAGTCTCGCGCTCCCTGCAGCGGTGGCGCTAGGCGTCTTTGGGTTGTTCAACTTCTTGCTGACCCGGATGATCTTTATCTGGATCGAACGCTGGCTGGCCAAGAGGCGATCGAAAGAAATCCTGGGCATGGTAATGCTGTTTCTCTTCCTGGGACTGCAGTTGCTGAATCCGGCGCTTCATCGAGGAAGTCAACACGCAGCTTCGATGAACCGGGCCGAGTTGATGACGGCCGCGAACATGGTTGGTCGTGTGCAGAGACTGTTCCCGCCTGGAATGACGGGCAGTGAAATCGATCTGGCTGCGAAGCGGCGGATGGTTCCGGCGGGGTCGTTGCTGGCGGGGGTCGTAGCGTATTCGACGGCGGTTGGTTTGCTGCTCGGGCTACGGCTGCGGGCGGAATATTGCGGTGAAAGTCTTGGCGAGGCTCCAGAGGCGGTGAAGAAGCAGAGAGCCCGCGGTGGATCGCTGATCGAGGCGGCTGGTACGAACGCGAGTTGGCTGGCGGGGCCGCTCGCGGCGATTCTGGTGAAGGAACTTCGTTACCTATCGCGGAGTGGGGTGATGCTCTTCAGTCTGGTTGCGCCGATGATCGTGTTGTTTGCAGCAAGCGGATCGTTGGGCGGCGAATCCAGCCTGCTGCTTCGATATATGTTTCCGATGGCGGTGGCTTATGGATTTCTGCCCTTGACGCGACTGGTCTGTAACAGTCTGGGCGGAGAGGGCGCGGGCATACAGCTTTACTTCCTAGCTCCCACACCCTTCCACACGGTGGTGCTGGCAAAGAACATTCTGCATGTGGGCTTGTTCGGCTTGCAATTGCTGTTGGTGGGAACGATGGTAGTCTTTCGTTTTGGCTTGCCCGCAGGACAGTTGGCGTTTGCCACGCTATGCTGGCTGCTCTTTGCTCTGCCGGCGAATCTCGCGGCAGGAAACATTTTGTCGATCACCATGGCCTACAGGATGACGTTGACGAGGATGTCGCGCGAACAGGGTTCCGTTGGAAACGGCTTAATGAGTCTGCTGATCCAGATGGCGATCTTTGCCGTGGGCGTCGCCGTGTACCTTCCCCTGGCGATCCTCGGACATGCCGGTTGGTCGATCCCGGTGCTGCTGGCGCTCGCGGTTCTGGCAGTCCTTTTCTGGCTTCGGGTGCTTGGCAATGTGGACCGGATGGTTCAGGTTCGGCGTGAGGCGTTGATGACTGCGTTAGTCAGAGCGGCTTGAACTCCAGCTCTGCTTACAAGTAGTGTGCTTGATTTTCAAGGGGAGGCCTTGCTGGTGATGGAAAGACGGTTTCGTTCTACATTGTTACTATCAGCGTTGCTGATCGCGGTCGAACTGTGGGCGCAAAGCCTTGATATCGTGGTGGAGCGGAACGTCGCCATGAAGACGCGCGATGGCGTGACCTTGCATGCGGACATTTATCATCCGGCAGGAAATGCGAAATATCCTGTACTACTCGAACGCACTCCTTATGACAAGAACAACGCCGCTGCCTTTGCCGAATCCGCCGCAAAGCGGGGCTATGTGGTGGTCGTGCAGGATGTCCGTGGTCGGTATACCTCCGAGGGCGAGTGGTACACCTTCAAGCATGAAGGGGAAGACGGCTTCGATGCTGTGGAGTGGGCGGCGGCTTTGCCCAATTCGAACGGCAAGGTGGGCATGTTCGGCGGCTCCTATGTCGGCGCGACTCAGATGCTGGCCGCGGTGAACCATCCCCCGCATCTTGCCGGCATTTGTCCAGTCGTCACAGCCAGCAACTATCACGAGAACTGGACCTACCAGGGAGGGGCCTTCGAGCAGTGGTTCAATCAATCTTGGACGACCGGTCTGGCGCAGGACACCTTGAACCGCAAGGTGAAAGCTGCCTCGAATGCCCGGGTCGGCAACATGGTGTTGCCCTTGAAGCAATATCCGTTGTTCAACCTGAAGATCTCCGATGCGGACCAAACGCCTGAGTTGGCGCCGTACTATCTTGATTGGCTCAGGCATCCTGAATACGACGACTACTGGAAGCAGTGGGCGATCGAGGAACAGTATGCGTCGATCCAGGTCCCGGCCTTGACCGTCGCCGCATGGTACGACATCTTCCAGGGCGGCTCACTGCGGAACTACAAGGGTCTCGAGGAGCACGCTGGCAACCAGGCGGCGCGCGACGGGCAGAGACTGCTGATTACCATTGGCGGACATGCCGGCATGGGTCGAAAGATCGGCGACGTGGACTTTGGACCTGAGGCGGCCCAGTTCGATGAGAACCAGGTAACGCTGGCGTGGTACGACTTTCTGTTCAAAGGCATACAAAACGAATTTGCGACCGGAAAGCGAGTGAAGATTTTCGTGATGGGAGAGAACAAGTGGCGGCTTGAGGATGACTGGCCGCTGCAGCGAGCACAAGCCACACGCTACTTCCTTCATTCGAGTGGCAAGGCAAATGGAGCTACCGGCGATGGGACTCTTTCGACTGTCAATGCCCGAACCGAACCAGGCGATGGTTATGTCTACGACCCGATGAATCCGACCCCCACGGTTGGAGGCCCTTTATGCTGCGATGGCGAGCATCTTGCTCCCGGACCGAAGGACCAGCGTGAGGTGGAGAGCCGGCCGGATGTGCTCGTCTATTCGACGCCCGCCCTAACGCAAGATACCGAGGTGACCGGGCCCATAACGCTTGATCTGTACGCGAAATCCTCTGCGGTCGACACCGACTTTACGGCCAAGCTGGTGGACGTGGGGCCGGACGGGTTCGCCCAGAACCTGACTGAAGGTATTTTGCGAGCGCGCTATCGTGAATCGACGACCAGCGCCAAGCCAATCGTTCCTGGAGAGATCTACGAGTACAAGATCGATCTGTGGTCGACGAGCAACGTATTCCTCAAGGGGCACAAGATTCGTCTGGAAGTGAGCAGCAGCAACTTCCCGCGCTTTGACAGAAATCTCAACACCGGCAAGTCCGGCAATGACAGCGAAGAGGGGTTGAAGGCAAACAATACCATCTATCACGATGCCAGCCACCCATCTGCGCTGGTGCTTCCCGTGACCCCGAGGTGACGCAGCCGAGGTACAGCACATAGCTGTTGAGGGCCGCGCCGCCGCAGGTGGGAAAGACAGGAGGCAGATTCCGGGAGACGATGCAGATAACTTCTGAGGACGTGTTAGTAGTGGTCGACGTGCAGAATGATTTCTGCCCGGGCGGCACACTTGCGGTGAAAGATGGGGATGCCGTCATTGAGGTGATCCATCGGATCGCGCCTTTGTTCGCGGACATCGTACTGACCCAGGACTGGCATCCTCCGCACCATCATTCGTTTGCGCATGTGCATGAGGGAAGATCCGCGTTCGAATCGATCAGTTTGGAACATGGGACGCAGACTCTTTGGCCTGATCATTGCGTGCAGGGAACCGCGGGCGCTGAACTGCATCCTGCTTTAGGTCTCACTCGAGCCGAGTTGGTGTTGCGTAAAGGCTTTCATCCGGACATCGATTCCTACTCCGCTTTTTTCGAGAATGACCATACCACCGCGACGGGGCTCGCAGGATACCTGCGCGAGCGCAAGTTGCGGCGAGTCTTTCTTGTGGGGCTTGCTTATGATTACTGCGTCGGCTACTCGGCCCTCGACGCGCGCCGTCTGGGATTACCTGCGGTAATTGTCCGTGACGCTTGCCGTGCCATCGACCTGGACGGATCTGTTCAGAGAATTGAAGCGGAGTTTACCGAAAGCGGTGTGGTATTGATAGAAAGCGCCGAGCTGCTGAAGTAGTGCTTCTCAAGCATCTGGGTTGACGAGTTCGACAATCGGTTATAAAAATCCGATGCACGGCCGAACTCGCAAGCGAACCTGGTTCCGATGCTAGATCTGTTTTTAATTGCTTCGCTCATGTTGCGGTTCTGTCGACAAAGGCAAGCCACAACACTTGCGCGGAAGCAGCTCCTATCAGTGGGAGCTTTGTCTTTCTTTGCGATGTGCCGCGCACTGATTCCTTAACTCTTTTGCCTTAGAATTAAGTCAAATCAATGGAGCAAAAGCGGATGGGGTATTTTCTGGCGGTGGACGCCGGCGGGACGAAGACTGAGTTTTTACTGGCGGATGAGCACCGCACACTAGCCACGGTCCGCACTGGATCAATTAAGCGTCTGCGCGAGGACGAGGCTACGACCAGCCACAATCTTCGCGAAGGCGTGAGCCGGCTTGCGGAAATGTCCGGGATCGCTCCGGAGGCGATCACGCGCACTTGCGTGGGTACATCGGGCGAAACCGTTCCGTTGGTCGCTGACTGGCTGCGAACGTCATTTGGAGCGTTGGTAGGCGGGGAGCTGCTGATCCTGGGCGATGTCGAGATAGCCCTCGATGCCGCTTTTCCGGGTGGACGCGGGGTGCTCGTACTGGCCGGTACCGGATCGAATGTTGCGGGTCGAACCCAGGGTGGCGTGATTGTCACAGCCGGTGGCTGGGGGCCGGCCCTGGCCGACCAGGGTTCGGGCATGTTCCTTGGACATGAGGGTCTCCGCAAGGGATTCTTGGCGATCGACCAACAGCGCAACACGACGCTGCTGGAGAAGATCATGGCGCACTGGAAGCTGACCTCGCTAGGAGAATTGATCGAGGCAGCCAATGCCAACCCGATGCCGAACTTCGCGCAACTCTCCCCCATCGTGGTGGAGTGTGCGGCGGCGGGCGATACGGTGGCGATAGAGGTCGTCGAGCAAGGCGGACAAGACCTGGCATACCTGGCCGGTTTGGTCATCGAGCGTATTCGTAGGCTTGAGGCCACTGCTTCCGGTGACCAGCAGGCAAGCACCAGCAGTGTGCCTAGCGTTGCGTTTGCAGGGAGCATTCTTCGCGAGGTGCTTCCGCTCCGCGAGGCAATGAGCAAGTCGTTGCGTGCTACCTATGCCGGTATCCAGATTCACGCCGAAGCGGCAGACCCGATTCAAGGGGCGCTGTGGCGGGCGCGGCAGGGCAATCGGTTGCCGAGTGAATAGCCAAGCTTCAGGAAGGCCCAAAGGATGAAGTGTATCTCGATAGCGTTGGCCGCAACTCTGGTCTTCGCCGGCATGTCCGCGCGGCTGGTGCTGGCGCAGAACTTTACCGATTTAAAGCCGACCCCGCAGCAGGTCGCGTGGCAGGATCTGGAGTTCGGGGTCATCCTGCATTTCTCCACGAATACGTTTCTCGACCGGGAATGGGGCGACGGCACGGCCAGTCCCTCCGTGTTCAATCCTACTCAATTCGATCCCGATCAATGGATGGATGCGATTCAGGCAAGCGGGGCGAAATACGTAGTGCTGGTCGCGAAACATCATGACGGGTTCTGCTTATGGCCAACGGCGCAGACCGACTACAGCATCAAGAGCAGCCCATGGAAGGGTGGCAAGGGTGACGTGGTTGGCGACGTGGCCCGTGCGGCGCGTAGACATGGTTTGAAGTTCGGGGTGTATCTCTCACCCTGGGACCGTCACGATCCGAGATACCAGGATGCTGCTGCTTATGACAAGTACTATCTCTCCGAGTTAGAAGAGCTGGCGCAGAACTACGGGGACCTTGTCGAGTTCTGGCTGGACGGAGCAGGAAGCGGAGGACACGTTTATAACTTCGCCAAGATCATCGAGACGCTCCGCACGTATCAGCCGAACACGATCGTCTTCGCCGATACCGGTCTCTTCGAATATGGAGATGCGCGTTGGGCCGGCACCGAATCGGGGCACGTCGCTTATGAGAACTGGAATGGTATCGACCGGCATGGCTATCTGCGATGGAGACCGATTGAAGCGGACACCCCGCTGCGGGACCTGCACTGGTTCTGGTATCCTCATGACGAAGCCTCGCTGAAGAGTGTCAAAGCTCTGACCGAGACCTATGAAGAGACGGTCGGACGAGGCGCGCAATTGATGCTCGGGGTCGCGCCTGACGATCGCGGTCTATTGCCGGATGTGGATGTGGCCCGGTTACGAGAGCTGGGATCGGCAATTGCCGGCCTGAAGGCGAACAATCTAGCGCTTCAGCATCAGCCGACGAGCGCTGAGGCCGGGGCTGCGCTGGATGGAGATCCAGACACTTTCTGGTCAGCTCCCGCGGGTTCTCATCATGCCCTGCTCGAGTTGAACCTGGCCAAGCCGGCCCGGGTGGATCGAGTTACGACGATGGAGTGGCTTAACGATGGGCAGAATGTCGAGAAGTACGCCATCGAGGCATGGACGGGGAAGGAGTGGAAGACGCTGGCCTTTGGGCAGGCGATCGGCCATGAGAAGATCGACCGCTTCGCTCCGGTCTGGACGAGTCGTTTACGGCTAAATATTCTTTCAAGCGCGCGCGAAGCACACATTCGCGAATTCCAGGTCTATAGCGACAGCGGAGCGGGCGGCTCTCGTTGAAGTATTAGGTCACGCTCGAGGCGCCAGTAAAGGGAAGCGCCAGAAGGCTTGTTCCCCCAGCGATTGCGCCTGCAATTAACCGGCGAACGAGCTGCTTGTTCAAACCACCATCACCTGGACGCCGAGGCGGGTGAACGCCGCGAGCGCTTCTTCCGAAGCGCCGTCATCGGTGATGAGCATATGGATCGCACCGGCAGAGCAGATGACGGCCGGGCTGGCCATCCCGACTTTGCTGGAATCGGCGACCACGACCACTTGCTTCGCCTGTCGGGTCATCACGCGGAAGACGGCCGCCTCATCCGGTTCAATGGCGGTCGCCCCGCGCATGGCATCGACGCCGCAGACACCGAGGAAGAGGCGATCCATAACCAGGTTGTTCAACGACTCGATGGCGGCCGGGCCAATGAGCGAAAATGCTCCGGCCCAACGCATCGTGCCGCCGGTCAGGTGAGTGGTCAGCCCTGCGCTGCTGCTCAGTTCCATGCCAATATTGACGGCGTTGGTGACGATGCGAAGGTTGGAGCGCTGACGCAGGCAGCGGGCGATCTGGGTTGCCGTAGTGCCAGCATTGAGGCCTATTGTCTCTCCTTCCTGAACGATTCCGGCGGCGGCCTGGGCGATCCGTTGCTTCTCCTGAGCAAAGCGGTCTTCGCGGACCTGAAAGGAAGCGTCGAAGCGGAACGGCTCGTACACCGCTTGCTCGGCAAGCATCGCTCCGCCGTGGGTGCGATGCACTAAACCGCGCTCCTCAAGGCGGACCAGGTCGCGCCGGACGCTGGCGGAGGAAGTGCCGAAGGTACCGCTCAGCTCTTCGATCGATGTTTTTCCCTGCTGGAGGAGGAGTCGCAGAATCTCTTTCGCGCGCTGATCGGTCTTAGAGGACATGGGTGCTTATCTTTCGATGAAAGAGGAGAGATCAGTTGCAGAGGAGACACCTGCCTCTAGCCGATCCATTACGGTGCGCATCGCACGCACGTCTTCTGAGGAAACAACATAACGGCTCCACTCGTCGATCCCTGGTGTGCCTAAATTCAAGATAGGCATCTGTCCGGTCAGGAGCTTGACTCGCGGGGAGGAGTGGAATTCCGTGGCGTCGGTTGCCCGCGCTATCTGTTCCACATTACCCTTGCGAATGCCTCCGCAGACCATGACCGCAATCTTTCCCTTAGCCTGTGCCACGAGCCGCGTGAGACAACCGAGCGCTGCGACCGCAGACTTTTTTCCGCCGGAGGTGAGGACGCGGTCAACTCCACTGGCGATGACTTGCTGAAGCGCTTCCTCTATTTCAGCCACAAGGTCGATGGCGCGATGAAAGGTGACCTGCATAGGCCGGGCGAGGGCAACGAGTTCGCCAGTGCGCTCGACGTCGATTGTGCCATCGGCTTTCAGTAGACCCAGTACAACACCGTCAGCGCCGTACTCCTTGGCCACGGCTATGTCCTTACGCATGATTTTGAACTCGTCGGCGCTGTACTGGAAATCGCCAGCCCGGGGACGCACCATGACGAAGAGCGGGATGTCGAGCGCGGCGCGCACGCCGTCGATCAAGCCGGCGCTTGGACTAATGCCCCCTTCGGCGAGGTCAGAGCATAACTCGACACGCTGCGCGCCGCCGTGCTCGGCCGCTCGCGCCGAATCGACGGAGTCCACACAAATTTCCAGAATCATCTATCGACTACACCCGATGCGCATAAGGGGCCTCCGCAAAAATAAAGTATTCAGGTTCGAGCATTTTACTTCCAATGCCTCAAACTCGTTCAGACCAGAAGTGGAAATGCTTCAATCAAGGGTGATAGTCGATTAACTTTCGCTCACTCTCGCGACGTTATCCGGATTTCTCAACGATGGTGAGAAATCCGGACTTGGTTCTGCTCTAGAACGAGTAGCGCGCGGAGAATTGCAGATGCCGTTCGACCGAGCGCACGGGTGTGCCCAGGCTAGCGATTTGCCCGAAGTTTGTGTCCGTTACACCAATATCGGGATTGCCATAGCTGGCGATGTTGAAGACGTTGAAGGCATCGAAGCGGAAGCCCAGCGACTGTTCGCCGACGATGTGGAAGTCTTTGAATGCTGAGCTATCGACGTTGAGGTAGCCCGGTCCGCGAACTGCCCCGTTGCTTGAAGAGCCAAAGGTATTGGGTGCGGGAACACCGAAAGCGCAGACACCGTTGTCGACGCCGGCTGCAGTGCAGGGAGTCGCTGAAGGATCGGTGCCGAACCAGTTATTGACCGTCCGGTTCACGATTTTCAGTTTGCGATATTGATTGGCGCGGGAGCTTCCGTAGCTGTTGGAGTTGTTGCCGGGAGCGGTGACGGTTTGAGGAAAGCCGGAGTAGGCGACGCCGGCTACAGCAATCTTCCAGCCGCCGATCGCTTCGTCGACCCAGCGGTTCACTCCTGAGAGGTAGGTTTTGCCACGGCCAACGGGAAGAGCATAGACACCGGTTCCGGAGACGTTGTGGCGAACGTCATAGCCCGCCGGACCCCAATCGGCATGACTGTCGTAGTAGTTCTGGAAAGCGCCGCTATAGCCGTTCACGTTCAGGGAGTAGTTGCCGAGGCTGTTGGTGAGGGCTTTGCCATAAGTGTAGTTGAGGGTGAACTCGAGGCCGTTGTTCAGCCGTTGGCGGAGCGTCGACTCGAGGGCGTTGAAATTCATCGCGGCGCGAGACTCTGTGATCAACAGGGTCTGGGAGCCGATGCCAAGGTTCGTGTTGTTGAAGAACGGCGCAGTGGTCGGGTCACCGTTCACCAAATACTGGTTGACGTTGCCGTAGTCCTCGATGTGCTGGCCTTGTTCACCGAGATAGCCAACTTGGAGCGAGGTGGTGCGGGTGATGGCGTATTCGGCGGTGAGGCTCCACTCCTGGACGTAGGCCGGCTTGATGTTCTGGGGGTAGACGTTGTATGAGGAGCCGTTGAAATTGATATCGGCAGGATCGGAGAAGCTAAAGCCCTGCTCAACGGTGCGGGGTGCGCCTGGGCTGGTCGTGGTCGGAGTCAGCGGCTTGATGTCGACCGCCTGGACGAAGGGAGTGATTGAGGTCAGGCGCTGATTGGCGGCGTTGCCCTCGAAGAAGCTGGTGGCGCCATAGCCGCCGCGCAGCACGAAGCGATCATTCGCCTGATAAGCGAATCCTAGACGTGGCATGAACTGGTTGTAGGTGGGTTGATAGCAAGCGCGGTTGCTGCATACTCCCGAGCCTGGAGGTGCGCCGGCCGGCACATGGCCCGCATACACGACCTGCCCAGTCCCGAGAAGTATGTTGCCGGTCTTGTTGTTGGCTTCGATCCACGGCTGGTCGTATTCGTAACGGAGTCCGATGTTCAGGGTGAGATTAGGGAGGATCTTCCAATCGTCCTGGACGAAGCCGGCAACCCGCCATTGGCGCTGGCCGACCAGAATTCCTTGCGAGGTGATGGCGGCTTCGCTGACGCGGTCCAGCACGAAGTCCGCCGGCCCGTAGCCGCCGGCATTGGTTAAGGCCGGATTGCTGGTATAGTCGCCGTTGTAATTGAAAGTGCCAAGAAAACCCTGGTTGTTGTCGGTCGTGTAGTCGTTCTGATACCGGAGCGCCTGAACGCCCATGCTGAGCAGGTGCAAGCCGCGCTGCCATGTCAAGTTATCGATGTAACTGAAGGTATTGTCGATGATGCTCTGGTTATCCGCCGTGGTGCCGACGTCGCTGAGGCCGCCGCCGAGGCCCTGGTTAGAGAAGCCGACGTAGGATTGAACGCCGAACGGAATGCCTACCTTGCTATTGCCTGCGAGTCCAAAGAGCCCACTAGGATCGGTAGGAACTGCCTTGTTCCAGGTGGTGCGGGTGAATCCGATACGGGCCGAGTTGATCAGGCCGGGAGAGAAGATGTGGACCCAGTTCAGTCCGCCGAGCTTGGTCGGGTAGAGGTTGGTGCTGGGGAAGGCAATCGCGAGCAGCGCGGTCGATCCGTCATAGGCAGTCGACATGGAATAGAAACCGGTGATCTTGTCGGAAGCCCTGGGATCGTATTCGATTTTGACGTCGCCCTGGTTGTTGGTGCTGAACTTTCGCGATGAGCCTTGCAGGTTGTTCGCGGCGATTCCGTCCGATGGAGTGGCGTTGGGCAGTGGATATAAGGACGGATTCGCAAAGAGGAACTTGGCGACTGGATTGACGACCGGAATCTGGTTGTTGACGTAGGGAGCGAAGTTGTTCTGTGAATCGTAGAGCTGGATTGCCTGGTTGCCGTTAGCGCCGCTCAGCAACACAGAATAATCGCCATTGCGCATGGCCGCTGTGAGCACACTGGCGGTAGTTGTGCCGCCCTGGTGGAAACGCGCGCCGAGGTAATCCACGAAGAAGAACAATTTGTCGCGCTTAATAGGCCCGCCAAAGGTGCCGCCGAACTGCGACTGCGAGAAAGGGTTGATCGGCAGTTTGGGGTTTTGATGATTGTTGAACCAGGTGTTGGCGTTGAAGTTCGCATTTTGGGTGTAGCCGTACGCCGACCCATGAAACTGGTTGGAACCGCTCTTCAGCACGCTGACCACCCCGCCGCCGTTTACGTTGCCGTAGTCTGCGGGGGAGTTCGCGGTCAAGACTCTGACCTCGGCAAGCGCATCGGGAGCGGGGCTGTACGAAATCAGATTGTTCTGGGTCTCGTTCATGTCGATGCCGTCGAGCGTGTAGTTGTTGGCCTGGGCGCGGTTGCCGTTCAAATTCGGGCTATCGGTGTAGTAGGTGCTGCGCTCAATGCTGGTGGTGCCCGAGGTGCCGGCAGTGCTGACCGATCCTGGCACGTACAGAGTCAGGGCTGAGAAATCGAGGCCATTCAGCGGGAAGTTCTGGATGGTGTTCGAGGTGAACGTCGTGCCCAGGGTGGGATCGTTGGTGTTCAGGATGGGCGCGGCCGCCGAAACGCTCACCGTGGTCGAAGAGGATCCAACTTCCAGCTTGACGTTGAAGGTGGGCGTCTGCAGGACCTCGAGCGAAAAGGGCGGAAGCGTCTGGGTGTTAAATCCGTTAGCACTCACGATCACCTGATAATGGCCGATCGGGAGAAATTCGATGCGGTAGAAGCCTGAGGCATTCGTGGTGGTAGGAGAATCCACGCCCGTGTCGAGGTTGTGGGCGACCACCTGGGCTCCGGGAAGGACGGCGCCCGAGGCATCAGTGACGGAGCCAACGATCGAGCCGGTAACGGTCTGCGAAATCAGGGGAAGTGTTCCAAACAAGATCGCGAATAAACAGCCGACTATATGTTTTGAAAAACGCATGGATGAGGCCTCGCTTGGCAGGTTGCCGACGCCAGGGCGTCGTGGTCTGTCTTTTATCAATTTGCGCCCTGGAAAAATCCTGGCGGGAGGCCGGGATCCTACAGCAACGACGTGAATAAAAAATAAGTGAAAATGATCTTAATTGCCACAAAAATGTTCAAACTTGCAAACAAAGTGTCTAGATTGATCAATCTGAACAATCATGGGGACCCCTGGCGGTTTCAAGACATCCGGGCTGGCGACTTGAGAAGAAGGCTTAGAAGAGCCGCGAGTTGTGACGGCGGAATAAAAAGCCGTGCGCCGCCCAGAAGGATCATCTTCACAGCCTCATCGCCGTGACGCGAAGTCGACGCTGGGAGGGATTTCCCTTGTGGGCTGTACAAAGGCCTGAGAGGCTCGCCAATGAGTCATTTTTTTGGCTTGGCTTGGACATTTTTGGTTGGAAATCAGGTAAGCGAAGCTGGAGAGTCAAAAAAGAGGGGACGCGGGGAGCGCCCCCAAGGTGCGTTGCAATAGGAGCGCTGTGCGACCCGTAGGGTCCCGACTCCATCGATTTGACCACCTTAGCGTTGATTCCAAAGCGAGATCTGAGCAATATTGCACAAGTTCGAATAAACAGCGGACATTATTCCTGAACTGGGATCTCCTTGTTTATATGGGATTTCCTTGTTTATAGAGCCAGTTCGCGCCGCCGAAGGTCTCGAGAGCGTCAGCGGACCAGCAATCCGACGATGGAGGCGGACATCAGATTGGCCATGGTGCCGGCGATCATGGCCCGGAGACCAAGACGGGCGAGCTCATTGCGGCGGTCAGGGATAAGGGCGCCGATGCCGCCGATCTGGATGCCGATGGAACTGAGATTAGCGAATCCGCACAGGGCGAAGGTAGCGATGGTGAAAGAGCGGGGCGCCAGCATCGCTTTCTGCTGGCCGAGCAGAGAGTAGGCAACCACTTCGTTGATCATGGTTCGAGTGCCGAGCAGGTTACCAACCAGAGGCGCATCATGCCAGGGGATGCCGATCAGCCACGCTACCGGCGAAAAGAGGATGCCGAGAACGACTCCCAACTGCGACGGGAACGGAATGTGGTAACGGCCTAGCCAGTTGTGAAGGTCGCCAAAGATTCCGTTGAGCAAGGTAATGAGCGCGAGAAAGGAGATCAGCATGATGGCAACATTGAAGGCGAGCCGGCCTCCGTCGATAGTGCCGCGGGCGATTGCTCCCAGCAGATTCTCTTCGTTGTGCTCCTCACTGGCGGTCATGTGAACAGTGCCCTCGGTCTCGGGTACCTGGGTTTCGGGCACAAGCATCTTGGCGATGAGGATAGTGCCAGGCGCGGTCATGATGACGGCGGCGAGCAGGTCCTTCGCGAGGATGCCTGAGAGGATATAGGCGGCCATAATGCCGCCGGAGACGTGGGCCATTCCGCTGGTCATCACGGTCATGAGTTCAGAGCGGGTAAGGCCCGGCAGGAACGGTCGAATGGTGAGAGGCGCTTCAGTCTGGCCCATGAAGATACTGGCGGCGACGTTGAGGCTTTCCGCTCCGCTGATCTTCATGGTGCGCTGCATGGCCCAGGCGAAGGCCTTGATGACGATCTGCATGATCCCGAGGTGATAGAGAACGGCGAAGAGAGCAGAGATGAAAATGATTGTCGGCAGGACTTGAAAGGCGATGATCGGGCCGAAGGTGGAATGCTGTTTGCCTAGTTCGCCGAAGACCAGTTGCGAGCCGGCGAAGGCGTTGTTGAGCATCCCGGTAACCAAGTCTCCGGCAGCTGCGAGGATCCGTTGGCCAACGGTGAAGCGGAGTACGAGGATGGCGAAGACGAATTGCAATCCGAGTCCCCAAAGAACGGTTCTCCACCGGATGGCGCGGCGGTTGCTTGAGAAGAGCCACGCAAGAAGGAGCATGGTGAGAAGTCCGAGGATTCCGGTGAACCTGGCCATGATGCGCTCCTTCGCAAGGTAGGGATCAAGATTAAGAAACAAGAACCAAATCGCGACTTGAACAAGGGCGGTTTGCCGGTCGCGACCAACCTTCATTCAGGGTATGGAGAATCGATCAGCGTTCTCGACAGTCACACATTCGTAAATCAGGCGCGGGACTGTGCTCGGTTCATCGGCAATGGCTATTGCTTCATACAAGAGCGCTTCGGGCTCGGCAAGCCGTTCGGGATCGGCGGCGAACATGGTGATAAGTGGCTGGCCGGGTTCAATGTGGTCACCGAGCTTAACATGCATCTCGATGCCAGCGTAGGCGTCTACCGGTTCAGCCGCTTTCTCTCGGCCAGCACCAAGACGCTGGACTGCCCAGCCGACTTTCTCCGTATCGATGGCCGAAAGATACCCGCTGCTGCGAGCGAAGATTGTCTTGGTGGCGGCCGGCGTGTGGAAGGCGCCCGGGTCATCGAAGACGCCAGCATCTCCCCCCTGGGCTGCAATCATCTGCTTGAATTTTGTGAGTGCGGCGCCCGAGGTAAGCAAGTCTTGCGCAAGATCGTAACCGGCCGCAGGAGTTGGCGCCTTGTCGCCGAGGTGGAGCATCCATCCGGCAAGGGTGAGGGAGATCTGGAGGATGTCTTCGCAGAGTGGGTGGCGTTTGCCGCTAAGCACATCGACGGCCTCCCAGATTTCGACCCAGTTACCGGCGAAACGGCCGAGTGGCTGATTCATATCCGTAAGAACTGCGACCGTCCGGGTTCCTGAGGCTTCCCCGGTCCGGACCATGAGAGAAGCGAGATAGAGTCCCTCTTCCTCGCTCTTGAGAAAAGCACCAGAGCCAGTCTTGACATCGAGAACGAGGCCGTTGAGCCCGGCCGCCAGCTTCTTGCTCATGATGGAGGCGCAAATCAGGTACGGACTCTCTACGGTCCCGGTATGATCGCGCAGCGCATAGAGGACCCGGTCGGCGGGAACGAGCGCCTTCGTCTGGCTGACGATGAACGCTCCGTTCTGCTCTAAAGCCCGGAACATCTCGGCGAGGGAGAGGTTGGAGCGGTAGCCTGGGATGCTATCGAGCTTGTCGAGCGTGCCTCCCGTATGGCCGAGAGCGCGACCGCTGATCATGGGAACGGAGAGTCCGGCTGCGGCTGCGATTGGCGCGACGATAAACGAGGTGCTATCGCCGACTCCCCCAGTCGAGTGTTTGTCAATCGCGAACTTGCCTAATGGTGAGGGATCGAAGACCTCCCCGGAGAAACGCATCGCCTTCGTGAGGGCGTGGAGTTCGGCAGCGGTAAGCCCTCGGAGCAGGACGGTCATGAGCCAGGCGGCAAGTTGGGCTTCCGTAGCTGGCTGGGTTGCGTCGGGATCGGAATGCCGCGCCGCGGCGTTGACCACGAATTCGATCTCAGGGGCGTTTAGCTCGTGACCATCGCGCTTCTTGCGGATGATGTCGATGATGTGGTGATGGATCGGTTGAGCGGGATCGGCCATTCTTTAGGAGGGCTCCGAGGGAGACTTGGCCAGGGCGAAGCTGAAAGGGAATAGGTCAAAAAATGGCCGGTTTTCCATCCCGCTCACTGCATTTCCAGAGCCGGTCGGGAAGAAGACCATGGCATCTTCCTGGGCAAACTCGCTGAGCACCTGACGACAGGCTCCGCAGGGGGAGCTTGGTGCCCCGTTGAGGTTATCTATGGCAATGGCGGCGACGCGGACGTGCGGCCCCTTTTCGCTGACCGCGCGGACCATGGCTGACCGTTCGGCGCAGATCGTAAGGCCAAATGATGCATTTTCAACATTACAGCCGGTGACGATCGAGCGATCGTCAAGCAGGATCGCGGCGCCGACGCGAAAGTTCGAATAAGGCGCATAGGCGTTTTCTGCGGCCTGGGTAGCGGCTTGTTGGAGGCGCTGGGCCTCTTCGGAGGTGAGACTCATTTTAGTGAGGCTAACGGGATGTGCGGTGGTGCGCAAGGAAAAGTGTTGAAGGAGTCACCCGCCCAGCTGAAAGGCTCTCGATAAGTCATTCATGCTGGTGTCTGATCGAGCCGCTTTCACCAGAAAAATTATGCCAGGAATACCCGGGGTCCGAGTCGCCCGCGAATCGAATGCCCGCGAAGCGTAGCAGGCAAGGGCCTGACGAGTCCTCAGCTTTTGAACCTAGGGCCTGGTTGGACTTCTGTGCGACATTGGTGAGATGGACTCAAGACTGGCGGGGCGCAACCGAACCGCAATGGGCTATGTGGCTTGTGCATCGGCCGGCTGTCTTTGGAGCGCAGGATTTTACTTTGGCAAGATCGCACTTGGGCAGATGGGAGTCGGGCATATGGTGCTCTACCGCTTCCTCTTCGCTTGCTTGGGACTGTCGCCGATCCTCTGGCAACGGAGTTTTCGTCAAGCTAAAGGTCTGAGTGGCGGGGAGTGGAGGTTGTTGCTGCTGGCTTCATTCCTGGGTGTGCCGGTCCAGTTTCTCATCCAGTTCTGGGGACTCAAGCTGACGAGCGTCTCGCATGCCGCTTTAATGGTGGGAACGATGCCGGTCATTCTGGCTGTTGCTGCGACGTCATTCACACACGAACGCTTGGATGGTTTCGGGTGGCTAGCGCTATTTGGCTCGACCTCGGGCGTGGGACTAATCGTATGGAGTGGCGTCGGCAGCGGAGGCTTGTGGGCTGGGTTGGCGAATGCACCAGGCTTCACCGGCGACTTGCTGGTGGTGCTGTCGATGCTAATAGCATCAGCATGGATCTTGATCAATCAACGGCTGATGAGGCGGCATCCACCGCTGGTGATAACTGCCTACGGCGTTATCTCTGGGACAGCGATGCTGGCAGTCTGGGTTCTGGCGGTGGATGGGCTGCCGCCGCTACAAGGCGTCAGTTCGGCAGCTTGGCTGGCGTTGGCGGCCAGCGGGGTTCTATGCACCGCAACAACGACGCTGCTTTGGAACTGGGGAATTCATCATGTCCCAGCTTCGCGGGCAGGCGTTTTCCTGAATATTGAGCCGGCGCTAGGTTCGGTGCTCGGGGTGAAGTTGATGGGCGACAAACTGGGTCCGCTGACCTGGGTCGGAGGCGCGCTCATCCTGGCGGCTGCGGTGATGTTGACGAGCCGGGGCGGGGTGGATGCTGAAGCGGTAATGGAGTAGCGCAACCCGGTTTCTACGGCTGTGCCTAGGTCTTCTCCTTTGAGGGTCAACTGCTTCCAGAGCCTGGGCCAAAATTTCCATGCAGAACCGATGCTAATTCAACGGTGAGGCAACGATCACGAGGGCTGCGTCCTTAGCGGCTTTCGATTCAATGTCGAGACCTTTCACCCACACAATCTCACCTTGCCACTCAAGCATCGGGGGTTGACTGTCGCGAGGAAGCCGCGCCCGCTGAAGGGCCTCCTTGATCTTCAGCGGCGAGCGGCTATAGCGCAGCGTCACCCGATCCCCCGGACGGCTGGCGCGAAGCGTGGCAGAGGGAAGCGGCGCCAGGCTCGGTTCTGTGACGGTCACGTCAAGATGCAGTCCGAATGCTGGCGCATCCACAACACCAGGAACCGGCAGTGTGTATTCGACCGAAGCAGAAAGCACATCACCGGCTGCAATCCCCATCGGTTCGCGAAGGAGACGCAGTTCCCGGGGCGTTCTTTCGGCGCGTAAGCCTCCAGACAAGTCCAGCCTGGAGCTATCCGCGCTGCCATAGCTATCTGAGCCCTCAGAGTCGCCAAGCCCGCACAAGCTGAGCAACCGCTCGGTATCGGCAAAGGATGCGGTACCGCCGAGTTGCTCGACTGCAGTGCGCACGATTCGGCGTCGAAGCGCCGGGTGCAGCGAACGCAAGCGCTCGATTTCGATGGCCAGAGAGTCGCTCCCGGTCAGGGTGTTCGTCGCCCGCCCACCGCCGCGAACAGCTCGTCCGGGAAGAAAGAGGGTAGGCAAGAGGCGCGAAAGTTCGGCTTGCCAATACGCATCTTCGTCGCGGGCGAGGACGGCGAGCTGGGCAAGCTGCTTTCGGATCTCAGGGTTGAAGGTCCCCAGCTTCGGCAACAAGTCATGGCGGATACGGTTGCGGGTATACACAAGATCGAGGTTGGAGGAGTCTTGGCGCCACGGCTGCTGAATGGCCTTCAGCCAAGCCTCGATCTGCTCGCGGGTGGTATCTAGAAACGGCCTCACGATCAATGCCTGCCTGTTGGGCGCAGATTGCTTGGTGGGCCCGGGCTGTTTGGTGGGCGGTCTTAACACGGGGTGAATTCCGGATAGCCCCTCAGTCCATGCGCCGCGAAGCAGCCGGTGCACGACAGTTTCGGCCTGATCATCGAGGGTATGGGCGGTGACCAGGACATCTGCCTCCGCTTGCGCTAGAAGCTTCCAGAACCAGGCATATCTGAGATTGCGGGCACTTTCTTCGAGACCTTGCCGATGGGCCGCTGCCTCTCCCGGAGTATCTACAGACTGGGGGTGAACGGCTAGGTCAAACTGGGCAGCCAAAGCGCGTACGAAGGCTTCGTCTCCATCGGACTCTGCTCCCCGGATGCGGTGATTCAGATGAGCAACCGAAAGGACGATCCCGAGCCTGTCTCTCCACGCAAGGAGGGTCCGCAGCAAGGCGACAGAATCAGCACCCCCTGAGCAGGCGACGATGATTCGCATTCCTGAAGCGAGGTACCGGGTGTTCAGGAGCGGCGTATTGATGGTTGCGTTCTGGGTCATACCAAGTTGGGATTATTCACTTGCCAAGAAGCATCGCTTTGGAACTCTTATGCCTCCAGCAAGGCGCAATCGTGTTTCGATTGTTATCATCGCAAATCAGAGGACATGCCATGAGCAGGCTATCTGCGAAGGCCATCGTGATCGGGGGGCTGGCAGGTATTCTGACCTCCGGGTTGGGAGCGGTTTTGCTGGTTTCCTTGGTCATGTCCCGCCTTGGGACGCTCCATTCTACGCGGAGTCATGCGCATACGACCGTCGCCCTCGCCATGCAAAGGAGCGGACCGGTTCAAGCTGCGGAACTTCTCTTGGGCTTCGGCAGCTCAGTTCTGGGAGGCTACATCGCAGCCCGGCTTTCGGGCCACGATGAACTGGTCAATGCCGCCTGTTCGTCGTTGATCTGCCTGTCTGTTGGGATCCTCAGCCTGGCATCGGGGCATGATTCGCAGTCGTTGATCGTGCAGGTTCTTATCCTTCTGGCTAGTCCACTTTTTGGACTTTTTGGCGGTTATCTCCACCAGTTGTGGACACGGCGCTCGTCAGCTCCAAACCTGGCCTGAAGGTTAAATTCAGGTAACCAACTTGTAACACGCGAATGGTATCGTCCCGATTGGCGGAAATCTCATTTCCGCTGTTCTGGAGGCGAAAATATGAAGTTGTACTCTTCCCCACGGCTATACCGGCGCGAAACGCTGCGGCGGACTGCCGCAGTCGTTGCTCTGGGCGCGCTGACCGGCAGTCTTGCGGTTGCCGCCGACGACCATTCCCCGGCCAAGCCACAATCCTTTTTTACTCCCGGAAATCTGGTGTTGAGCCGGAGTGTTTACGACAACAAGGCGAGCAATGTCACGGTCGGCGAGGTGCTGCCGCCGGGTTGCGCGAGCACATCGGTTGGCTGCCCCGCTGGGAGCAAGGCCACCAACAGTGGCATCTATCCATTCGTTTTCAATAATGTCCTGGCCGATGGCAGCTTCGGCATCACTTCACCGATCTATCTAGATCAGATCGCTCCGGATGGAACGATCATTAACAGCCTGGAAGTGCCGAACAGCAGAGAAGCCGGAATTCAAGAAGGCAGAAGTCAGCTGGTAACCAGCTTCAGCTCGAAGTCAGAGGTCGGACTGCATCTGTCGACCGATGGTCAATATTTAGTATTCATGGGATATGTCGCTCCGGTAGATGCGCTCGACGTTTCTAATTCGAACACGCCAGGCGCCATTGATCCCACGAATCCAGTCGGGGAGACCTATTTCAGGGCCGCTGCCCGGGTCGACAGGCGCGGCAAGTTTTCCTTTACCGAGACAAACGCATATAGCGGGAACAACGGACGCGCTGCAATCCTGAACAACAGCGATGGAAACTTCATTTTCTATAGTGCCGGCAACGCCGGCAACGGCAACAATCCTCAGCCCGCTGGCGTCGTCTTAGGGGCGGGCGCACAGATCTTCGATTTCGCAGGAGAGCCGGAGAGCGAGCAGGAGCCAGGAACTCCGACACCAGTAGGCAGTTTCTCGGTGACCCAGCTTGGCGCGAAGGCGGACAAGATCGGAAAGGACGATAACTTCCGCGGGATTGCGATCTTCAACAACGTCGTGTATTTCACTAAGGGAAGTGGTGGAAACGGCGTCAATACGGTGTATTTTCTCGACACGACGGGTGCTGCCTGCCCCAAGGGAGTGGGCCTTCCGTCGACCTCGGCGACCCTGCCGACGACCCCGATCGTTCCGGGACCTACGTTGACAACCACCGGGCTGCCTAGCAACATGTGCATCCTGAAGGGCTTTCCCTCGATCCCGAACAAGACCGCGACGGTGACTGCGTTCCCGTTCGGGTTGTGGTTTGCGAATGCGACCACGCTCTACGTTGCGGATGAAGGTGACGGCTACACGGGCGGCCTCGACCTTTATAGCCACGCCGCCAAGCAAACCACTGCCGGGCTGCAGAAGTGGGTCTTCGATTCGGTTTCGCAAAGCTGGAAGCTGGCCTATGTTCTGCAGAAGGGTCTGCGGCTTGGGGGTCCGAACCTGATCACCGGGTACCCGACGGGCATCAACGCGGCCACCGGACTTCCATGGGCTCCGGCAGCAGACGGTCTCCGCAACATTACCGGCAAGGTACTTCCCGGCGGCAAAGTATCGATCTGGGGGGTCACTTCGACGATCAGCGGCAACGGAGATACGGGCGCGGATCCGAACACGCTTGATCAAGTGATCGACGTGCTCGCGAACACCGACCCATCGGTGGCTGCAGGTGAATCCTTCGTTCGGCTTCGTCACGCGAAGAGCGGCGAGGTTTATCGCGGCATCTCGTTTACGCCGGGCTCGAACTAAGAACGGCGCTCTGCAACTATCTGCAAAAGCAAGTGACGGCGGATGTTTAAACACATCCGCCTTCGTTGTCTCTCCCCTTGAAGTGCGCCGACCGTAGGGAACGCAGCCTGACGAGAGAGAATTTAGGGACCGATTTAGTCGAAGCCTTGAATGTGACCGGTACGCGGGAGACGGTCACGATCATGCCGGGCGTGTTGGGCAATGAGAAGGCACTGGTCACAACGCGGGAGTTCTGGCATTCGCCGGATTAAGAGGTGAATGTCTCGGTGACGCGTAAGGACCCTCAGGAGGGAACCCAGGTAATTCACTTGAGGGATCTTTCGCGGTCGGAGCCGGATCCGGCCGTATTCGAGACGCCGGCCAACTTCACTATGCATGACCTTCGACAGCCCAGTCAGGCCACGCAGTAAACAGTCCCCGCCGGGTGAGACGTTCGTTTCTCGCGGCGGCCTTCAGGTTTTCAAGCCATCGGACAAGGAACTTAGGCTCCATCCTGTATACTCCTGATGCTATGCGGGTTTATGTCATTCTACCGGCGGCTGGGCTGGGTACACGTATGGCGGCGGGAGCCGGCTCCTCCCCCGCGCCAAAACAGTTTCTCGAACTTCGTGGAACGCCAATCCTCATTCACACGCTGCGCGCCTTTCTTGACCTGCCTGCGATCGCCGGGATCTTTGTGGCGGTGCGCAAGCCGGAGATCCCGCGATTAGAGGCTTTGCTGGATGCCCATCGGATCGCAACCAAGGTCACCATCGTCGAGGGAGGCGACACTCGACAGTTAAGTGTCGCCAATGCGCTGGCAGCGATCCACGGGGACGATGACGACATCGTCCTGGTGCACGATTCCGTGCGGCCGCTGATCGATGCGGCGGTGATCTCCCGTACTATCGAGGCTGTGGAACGGCATGGCGCCGCGATCGTGGCCCTGCCGGCCGTCGACACCATCAAGCAAGTAGAGCGGACCGCCCATGGCGCAATCATCACCTCGACGATTCCGCGTGAATACGTTGTGCAGGCGCAGACGCCGCAGGGCTTTCGTCTAGGATTGCTGAAGCGGGCATTTCGTGAGGCCGCAGTCGATGGGTTTGTGGGGACTGACGAGTCTTCGGTGGCAGAGCGCGCAGGCATTGAGGTGGCTGTGGTACCGGGGACGGTCGAGAACCTGAAGATCACTCAGCAGAGTGATCTCGATTTGGCGGAATTCTTTCTGACCCAGCGCGAAAAGGGTCGAGGGTGAAGATAATGCCAACAAGCGTCGGAAGCGGGTGTGCTTCGCGGTAAGATTCAAAATGGCCTGGCAAGAAATACTACAAGAGATGAGACGATGAGCCTGAGAATCGGTTGTGGCTGGGATTCACACGCATTTACCGCGGGGGTGCCGCTGCGCATCGGCGGTCTTCACATCGAGCACCCAGAAGGCCTCGCGGGCCACTCCGACGGCGATGTGCTACTGCATGCGATCACCGACGCGCTGTTGGGAGCGGTGAGCGCGGGCGACATTGGCAGTTTCTTCCCACCGGGAGACCCGCGTTGGAAGGACGCCGATTCGGCAATCTTTCTGAATTTGGCGCTGGAAGAGGTCCAGAATGCCGGATACCGCATCGTCAATATAGATACCACGCTGATCCTGGTCTCGCCGAAGATCCGGCCGATCGCCCACGAGATGCGCGATCGCATCGCCGATATGCTCGACGTCGAACCGGCTTGTGTCGGGATTAAAGCCAAGACTCCTGAGGGGCTGAACCTCGATCATGTAGCCCAGGCGCAAGCGGTGGTATTGCTGGAGAAGGTTGAAGACCCGGAAGAGTTAAAGAGCATGACGGCAGTCATCGAGAGCCAGCGTCAGTTGGAAGATGTGGTCGAGAACTTGGTCAGCACCGTGCACGGGGTACCTCGGCGGCGGGCGGTCATCCCGGCCTTTGACACCGAAGACATCACCTGAGGTTTTCGCAACCGCTCCTTTCGATTGAGATAGGTGGAGCGGGCCGCCGCTCAAAATGCCGCTCCTCGCCTCGGCCGCGCCCGGCTACTGTGTTGGTGAGTCGGTGTCTCCTTGACGTGCATGCGAGTTGATTGCATGCGACGGATCAGGTAGTGTGGGCGCAGTGCAAAGGAGATCGCATGAACGCTCCCACGCTTGATCCGACCCAGATCGCTGCCATCGCGATCCCTATGATTTTCCTGGGATTGATCTTTTCGGTAGTGATGGTCATTCCTTATTGGTTCATCTTCAAGAAGGCTGGTTTTAGCCCCTGGCTCGCAGTGCTCATGTTCGTTCCTCTGGCAAACATTATCATCGTGTATGTCGTGGCGTTCTCCCAATGGAAGGTTGTGCCGATACCGCCTTACTCAGTGACCGCGCATCCTCATCAGAACTACCCCCCGCAGGTATATCCTCCTCAGACATAGAACCGCTCGAGTTAGAGGATCCGGCATAACCGGGAGGGGTCGTGCGCCCTCCGGTCAACTCCGAAGGGCCAAATGCTTTAGCATCTGAAGTTGAGACACTATGGCAGAGACATCTTCGGCACCACGAGTACGTTTTGCGCCTTCCCCTACCGGCTACCTGCACGTAGGTGGTGCGCGGACCGCGCTGTTTAACTGGCTATTCGCCCGGCATACCGGCGGTACGCTGATTCTTCGTATAGAAGATACTGATTTTGAACGCTCCTCCGAGGAGATGGTCGGCGGCATTCTCGACGGAATGACCTGGCTCGGCCTGGATTGGGACGAAGGCCCCTTTTATCAGTCCAAACGGCTCGATCTCTACAAGGCGGCGGCAGAAAGACTGATTGCCAGCGGGAGCGCGTACCCCTGTTTTTGCACAAAGGAAGAACTGGAGCAGCGGCGCGCTGAGGCGGCAGCGGCAGGCAGACCGCCCATGTATGACCGGCGCTGCCGCAGGCTGACAGCGGAAGAAGTGGCGGCGAAGCGGGCGTCGGGCGGATTGGCGGCGATCCGATTCGCGGTCCCTGAGGGCGGATCCACCAGCTTCGACGACGCCGTCTTTGGACGAATTGAATTCGCGAACAGCGAGATTGAAGATTTCGTGCTGCTGCGATCCGACGGCATCCCGACCTACCACCTGAGCGTGGTCGCCGATGATATGGAGATGCGGTTGACGCATATCATTCGCGGCGCGGACCATATCTCGAATACGCCCAAGCAGGTGCTCCAGTATCTCGCTTTGGGCGCGGAGTTGCCGGTATTCGCTCACGTCCCGCTCATTCTCGGGCCGGACAAGACGCGGCTCTCGAAGCGCCATGGAGCCACCAGTGTTCTCTCGTACAAAGAGATGGGGATTGTTCCGGAAGCCTTTCGGAATTTTCTAGCACTGCTGGGATGGAGTCCGCAGGCGGCCTCAAAGGACCGCGAGATCTTTGCTTCGGAAGAGCTGATCCAGCTTTTTTCGCTGGAGGGAATTTCAAAGTCGAATGCGGTCTTCGATAACGATAAGCTGGCTTGGTTCAACACGGAATATATTCGCGCTTACTCAGCCGAGAGGCTGCTGCCCTTGATCGAAGAGGAGTGGGCGAAGGCTGGTTTTGAACCCCTCTGCACAACCGAAGAGATTCTGGCGATTATCGACCTGCTCAAGCCGCGAGCACGCAGCTTGAAGGATTTCGCGGGTGCGTTCAAGGCCTACTTCAGTGATGAATTTGAATTCGATACCGCCGCTGTGACCAAGTTCTTTAAGGATGAGGCAGTGCCGGCGCTCCTGGTTGAGCTGGGGTTCCGCTATGAAGGGGCGGAAGAATTCAGCGAGGCCTCAGCAGAGCAGATACTGCGGCAATTTGCAGAAGAGAAGGGCATTAAGGCCGGCGCGTTGATCAACGGTTCGCGGGTGGCGCTGACCGGCCAGGGCGTGGCTCCGAGTTTATTCGCTGTCATGGTCACCCTTGGGAAGCAGAGGGTGGTGCGCCGGCTGAAGGCTGCCGGAGAAATCGCAGTCGTGACCCAGGGGTTGAGCTAGAGCGTTGGCCGCAGCTTCCTATCTATCCGCACACTTTATGGCGCAGACGATTCCTGCACTTTGACGACGAAGTAGAGAATGGTCGCTCCCTTTTCGAGCGTCATCCGGTGCGGCTCCCCCGCGGGAATGTGGACGATATCACCCGCATGAAGCGCGCGCTCTTGATAGTTTTCAAGAGCTGGGCCCTTTTCCTCTCCAGGGGAAACGGTTGTCGTTGGAGCGACCATTCTTCCGCCACTCTGAAGACTAGCCGAGCCGCGAATGATGATGAAAACATCTGCAAGTTTTTCATGCACCTCAGCCTGACCACTTCGATCGCGGTACGCGAGCATCGTGTAGTGGCCTGGATAATGGGCCAGGATTTCACTCGAAATACCGCTTGCCGCTGCCTCTGACGCTAAGGCAGATTCCTTCTGACGCAATTGTTCCGGGGTGTAGGAATCCACATTGAACGAACCTGTCGCGGGCGATGCGTCGGCTTTGGCGTTCTGCGCGATAAGGTGAGGTGTAATCAGGAGGCACAGGCAGGCCACGACTGGCGTCGTGAGATTGCGGAATCGTTCTGTCTTCATGCCTACTAATCTCATCTGCCGAGCCGTTCGCCGTCAAACGCGGGAATACTTTTGCTGCCGCTGTATCTACCTAATGCAGGAAGCTACAGGCCACTAGCGCTTGGCGGCGCGATGGTTTTCGACAGCAGCTCGATATTGTCGCGCTACCTCAGTAATTTTGTCATGGTCGCCTCTGCGGGCTGCGTGGACATCGGCCAGGTCGGCGCCTACACCCAAGGCAAATGCTCCAGCGTTCAGGAATTCATGCGCGCTCGCGACGGAGATACCACCAGTGGGGATCATCCGCACCTGCGGCAACGGAGCCTTGAGCGACTGAATGTATCTCGCGCCTCCCATAGCGCTGCAAGGGAAGATCTTGACCGCTGAAGCGCCGGATTGCCAGGCGCGGACCACTTCGGTTGGCGTCAATGCACCGGGAAAGCAGGGAACTCCGTAGCGATGGCAGAGCTCCACCGTGGCCGCGTCGAAAGCGGGGCTCACCACAAACCGGGCGCCGGCAGAGATGCAGGCCCGGGCGGTCTCGGCATCGAGGACGGTGCCCGCTCCGATCAAGCCGCTGGAGTCTGCACGTTCCAGCTCTTTTAATACGTCAAGCGCATTCGGCACCGTCATGGTGATCTCGAACACCGTGATGCCGCCGGCCTCGATGGCGTGCACCAGCGCCAACGCCTCCTCGAAGCTGCTGCCGCGAATTACGGGAATCACGCCACATTGTTCTATCTGGATGAGTATGTCTTCCCTGGTCATGAATGTCCTTTCAGCGAATCATCGTGGCAGCGCCGCACTCCATGAGCCGTTCGACGTCCGCGAGCGTCGCCATAGAGTTATCCCCCGGCGTGGTCATGCAGAGCGCGCCATGAGCGACGCCACAGTCGAGCGCCCATGCGAGCGGCTTTCGATTCATGATCCCGTAGATGAGGCCGGCGACGAATCCATCTCCGCCGCCAATCCGGTCGAGAATGGCAACATCGTTGTAGTGTCTCGAGCCCGCATAGTCCCCGTCATAATAGGCGAAGGCGCTCCAGTCATGGAGCGAGGCGTGATGGACGTGGCGGAAGGTGGCTGCCAGCAATTTCAGTTGAGGAAACTCCGACCGCGCCTTATCGAGGACCGCGACGAATCGTTCGGCGTCGGGTGCGGGATAGCTCCTGTATTCACTCGGCTCGTCGCTCAGGAAGGCGAAATGCCCTTCGTTGCCAATCACTACATCCATCAATGGGGCAAGTTTTCTTATCAGCGCTCTGGCGCCCTCGACACCACCCTTATCGCGCCAGAGAGATGCCCGGTAATTCAGATCGAAGGACACCATCACCCCGTGACGGTGAGCTGCCCGCATGGCTTCTTCAGTTACCAGGGCAGCTTCTGGAGAGAGCGCCGCATAGACTCCGCCGGTATGGAACCACCGCACTCCCTCGTCGCCGAAGAGCCGGTCCCAGTCGATGTCCCCAGGCTTCAACTGGGCGACCGCCGTGTGCCCGCGATCGTAGCATGCGCTACCTGGCCGCAAGCCGAAACCTCGTTCCGCGAAATACAACCCGTTCCGGACTGACTGGCCGATACTATCGAAAGAACGCCAGAGAATCTGCGAGGTGTCGACGCCGCCCTGGTTTATCAGGTCTTCAACAAGGCGCCCAACCTGGTTATCGACGAGCGCGGTACAGATCGTCGTGCGTTGGCCGAAGACCCGCTGCAAACCACGGATGACGTTATATTCGCCGCCTCCCTCCCACACCGAAAAGCTTCGAGTCGTGGCGGTTCGTCCGTCGCCTGGGTCAAGACGCAGCATGACCTCTCCGAGCGCAGCTACATCCCACTTACACTCTCCGGCGGGCCGGCATTCCAACTGGCGGCTGACCTTGTTCTTCTCTTCCATCAATGTCTCTTACCTGAGCGAACGATCCCTGAAGACATTCGAGCCTTGCCTGACACGGCTGTGTCACAAATCAACTGTGGCCTACTTGGCGATGACGTCGATCGCCACTGGGATCGTCTTTGGTGGATAGCAGGACCTGGAATCGCAGGCCTGGTAGCGCAAGGAGGCCTGAAGAAGATATTGTCCGGCTGGAGCTGCGAGATGTGCGTGCAGGACGAACTCTCCGCTATAGACGCTGAGCTTTTCGCTGGGTGCGAAGGCGAAGGCGTAGTCGGTGCCTGAGGGAAATTCGACGCCCGTAACCTTGAGGGCGTTCATCTCGACGACGGCGAGATTCGTAGGGATCAGGCTCTTTTCACGGGGAGTGTGAGAGTTGATATGAAGGCCGTCGGCGACGCGGAAGTGAAGATCGACCGGCGCTGGTTTACCGGCAGGAATCGAGACCTGTTCGGGAAAGAGAAAGGTCACCGATGACGGTGTGCCCCTAGAGGACTGGATCGCCTGATTTGCAGGTAAATCCTGGGCGCCGGCCGCTGCGCACCCAAGCAACAAGAGAACGGAAACCATGGTAGCGAGGTTCCGCCCCACTTTCGGCTGATGGCGCACGGCCTACTGGCCTCCGCCGGCGAGTGCCTTCTTGATGTTGGCTTCGATCTCGTCGCGGTCGGCGAGTCCTATGATCTGAGCAGTGACCACGCCGTTACGGTCGACATAGAAGGAATTAGGCAGGCCGTCCAGTCCTCCGTAAGGTTTGGAGATCGAGTCGCCTCCGAGCAGCACCGGATAGTCGACTCCGAGAGCAGTTGCTGACTTGACGACTCCCTCCTTGTAGGAGGCGAACGCTTTGGGATCGTCGTCGTAATTGTCGGATTCGATACCCAAAACCTCGAATCCCTGAGCTTTGTATTGGTCGCGTAACTTGACGATCCAGGGCATTTCAAGCTTGCAGGGACCGCACCAGGTGGCCCAGAAATTCAACAGGACGGCCTTGCCCTTGTAGTCGGCGAGCGAGACTTTCTTGCCGTTGATGTCCTGAAGGGTGAAGCCGGGCGCCGGTTTGCCCTTCATGGGCTGAGGCTGGGCAATCTGTCCGTCGTTCGCCGCCTCTGATCCAGCATTGGCTGGCGGCGATTGGCCATCGGGCACAAGCACCATCTCCGGCGCATGTTGCGCCCCAGCCTGCATCTTGCGGCGCTGATATTCCTTGAAGCCAGAAAAAGCCATCAGCCCTAGGGCCGCGACCAGAATGAGTGCGACGATTGCTTTTCTTGCCATGCCACTCTGATTCTATAGGTTCGCCTAAGGTTACGGGGCGGGTCTGGTAGCATCAGGTGTTTGTTTCGTTATGTCTGAATTAAGCGCAGCCCAACTCGTTCGCATCGAAGCCGCGGCCCTCGAAGCGCTCGCGCTGCGGCTGGATGGCGTCATGAAGCCGGCCTTTGAGCGGGCGGTCGAACTTGTTTTGCAATGCGGCCAAACGCGCGGCCGGGTGGTGGTTACCGGCATGGGCAAGAGCGGCATCATCGCCCAGAAGATCGCCGCAACACTGAGCTCAACGGGAACTCCAGCGCTTTTTCTTCACCCCGCTGAGGCCGTTCATGGGGATATTGGCGCACTGGCTGCCGGAGACGTCGTGCTCGCGCTCTCGGCAAGCGGCGAGACGGAAGAGATTCTGCGTCTGCTGGTGATGCTGAAGCGGATTGGCGACGCGTTGATCAGCTTCTGCTGCAATCCGCAAGCGACGCTGGCGCTGGCCAGCGATGTGGCCCTCGACTGCTGCGTGGCCCAGGAGGCTTGCGCGCTGGGGCTCGCCCCGACGGCCTCGACAACGGCGATGCTGGCTTTAGGGGATGCGTTAGCTATCGCTGTCTCGCAGCGGAAGGGCTTTCGCGCAGAAGATTTCGCCGACCTCCATCCAGGCGGGAAGCTGGGCCGGAAGCTGGCGCGGGTTCGCGAACTGATGCATTCGGGCGAGGCGATCCCCCAGGTCGACCCGCAGACGCGGATGAGTGAAGTGATTTACGAAATGTCCAAGAAGCGGCTGGGCGTGACGACGGTCATTGAAGCGGGCAGGCTCGTCGGTCTTATCAGTGACGGCGATCTGCGGAGGCTGCTGCAGCGCGACGGTGCGAGCGTGCTGGACAAGACAGCGGCAGACGCGATGAATCAGTCCCCGCGAACCATTTCAGGAGAGGAACTCGCGGTGCGGGCTTTGGGAGTCATGGAGGAGGCCAAGATTACTTCGCTGGTGGTCATCGATGAGCAGCGGCTCGTGCTCGGCGTTGTGCACCTTCATGATCTGTGGCAGGCGGGTGCCTTCTGATTTCCCTCAAGCTAAGGCCCAAAACTTTATCTGTAATCTCAGCCGGATTTGGTAGTCAGACAGGTACAGTCTTCCGGAGAAATTATGAAAAAGCTGGCCTGCTCGATCGTCATCGCACTCTGTTTCTTCGCCTTTTCTGCGCCATCGTTTGCTTCAGAGCCGCCATCCGTTGGGCAAAAAGCGCCTGATTTTGAACTGAGCAATGTGCTGGGGAAGAAGGTCAGTCTCAGTTCGGTCCTGCAGAGCAGCCCGGTTGTACTGGTTGTGCTGCGCGGCTATCCAGGCTACCAATGCCCATTCTGCGTGAAGCAGGTGCATGATTTCGTCCAGCACCAGGCAGCCTTCGAGCAAGCGGGGTACCGGGTGGTCTTTGTCTATCCTGGACCGCCTGCTCAACTCGGCGATCACGCGCAAGAGTTCCTCAAAGATGCGCAATTCCCAAGCTCTTTTGAGATGTTGCTGGATCCCGGGTATTCCTTCACGAATGCCTATGGCCTGCGTTGGGATGCTGCCAACGAAACCGCCTATCCTTCAACTTTCCTGATCAGCAAGGACGGGAATATCTTCTTCTCGATGAGCAGCAAGATGCACGGAGGAAGAAGCTCGGCTGCGGAGATCCTTGCGGCCCTTCCGAAGAAGTAACCGGTTTGGGCCGGGTCGCTACTCCGCGTCGCCCGCGGTCGGAACCAGCTTCAGCAGTTTGTCAGTATTGGTCAACTCGAAGAGCGTTTTGACACGGTCGTTGACACCGGCCAGCACCAGCTTGCGATGGTTTTTGGTGCAGGAGATGTGAAAATTGATGATGGCTCCCATACCCGCTGAATCCATATAAGGCACTTTGCTCAAATCCAGGATGGTTAGAGGAGCGCTATCCTTGCGCAATTCAGCCTGGAAGGCAAAGAGGTTGCTGAGGGTCAGTGGCCCTTCAAACTCGAGAACGAGGGTATCAGCGCTCTTGCCTGGATGGGAGTTGATCGAAAGTGGGTCTTGTTGCATATGGTCTTCCAGAGTAAAGACACCAACAGCTTACACGATGAACGAGTCATGAATACAAATAGGAGAGGGATTCGTTCGGTAATGCGGGGGAGGGGCCTTCGCAACGGCTAAAATAAAGTACTGACCTCTTCAAAATAGCGGCGTGGAAACCGAAACGCGCGCAGGAAAGCAAGTAACGCAAAACATGCATCGTTGGTCGAAACTGTTTGTCCCCACTCTACGCGAAGCTCCGGCGGACGCCGAAGTAGCCAGCCACAAGTTCCTGCTGCGTGCCGGGTATATTCGGCAGTTGGGCGCTGGGATCTATTCCTATTTGTTTCTGGGCAACCGATCGGTCAATAAAATCGTCGGCATTGTTCGCGAGGAGATGGACAAGATTGGCCAGGAGTTCTTCCTGCCGGCGATCCATCCCAGAGAGATCTGGGAGGCGAGCGGCCGCTGGACGACTATGGGCGACAATATGTTCCGGCTGAAGGACCGGAAAGGCGCCGACCTCGCGCTGGGCATGACCCACGAAGAAGTGATGACCGACATCGCCCGCAAGGAGCTGCGCAGCTACAAGCAGCTGCCTCAGATCTGGTACCAGATTCAAACCAAGTTCCGCGATGAACCGCGCCCGAAAGCAGGGCTGCTGCGGGTACGGCAGTTCCTGATGAAGGACAGTTACAGCTTCGACATCGATGCGGCGGGTCTGGATAAGAGCTTTGATCTGCATGATGCCGTGTACCGGAGGATTTTCAGCCGATGCGGCTTGCAGTTTGTCGCCGTAGAGGCTGACTCGGGAGCGATGGGCGGCTCGCAGTCGCAGGAGTTCATGGTCTATACAGACGCCGGCGAAGACCTGATCGTCAGCTGCCCAACGGGCGATTATGCGGCAAATCTGGAGAAGGCGACCTCGCAGTTGCCGGTCGAGGAGGACCTGCCGCCGAGCGGCGATGGTCTGCCTGAACTGGTGCATACGCCGGGAAAAGGCGCGATTGCGGATGTTGCGGAGTATCTTCAGATTTCTCCGAAACAGGACATTAAGTGTGTCGCGTATATGGCGCTGCGGGCAGGTAAATGGCTCCCAGTCACGGTGTTTCTGCGCGGAGATCACAGCGTCAATGAGGCAAAATTAAGCGCCTTAGTTGGTGCAGTCGATTTACGTTCAATGGTTGCGGAGGAACTTGAACAATGGTTTCATGCGCCGGCCGGCTTTCTCGGCCCGGTTGGAATCGCGGCAGCCAAGGATCTGGAGTCTGCGGAAATGTTGGTGATTCTGGATACCGCCCTTGTTGGGCGTAAAAACATGATTTGCGGCGCCAACAAACTGGACTACCACCTGCGCAACGTCACACCGGGGCGGGATTTTCAATGGACACTTGTGGCTGATGTTCGCAATGTGGCTGAGGGGGAAGGCTGTCCGGTTTGCGGAACTCCGCTCAAAGTCGCCAAGGCGGTTGAGATCGGACACATCTTCAAACTAGGGAAGAAGTACACCACCGCGATGGGCGCGAGTGTGCTCGACGAGGCCGGCAAGGAAGTAACGCCCATTATGGGCAGTTATGGCATCGGGATCGAGCGCATTTTAACCGCAACGATCGAGCAGAACAACGACAAGAACGGCTTTTGGCTGCCAGCGGCCATTGCTCCGTTCGAAGTGGTGGTCACGATCACGAACACCACCGACCCGAAACTCGTCTCTACTGGAGAGGCAGTGGCGGCGCAATTAGAGGCGGCGGGGTTCGATGTGATTCTGGATGACCGCGACGAACGCGCGGGGGTCAAATTCAAAGATGCTGATTTGATTGGCATCCCGTATCGTGTGAACGTTGGCAAAAGAGCAGCCGAGGGCAAAGTGGAATTGGTGATCCGGTCGACATCGACAAGCCAGGATGTTGAGATGGACCAAATCGCAAGCCTGATGACGGGTTTGATTCCGGAGAGTTCGCGGCCCTAGTGTTTTTGCATCTAGTGATTTGGCGGATATCTTTTGGGTCAACAAGGTCACCAATGAGGAAACCGGGGCCTTTGACCGTAAGAGAGATCCGGTAGCTTTGTGGAGATGACGCCAAAGGAAACAACTTGAGGTTGGAATAATTTCGTGGCAGTTAAAGTGAAGATCGGGAGTGTGGGTTCGGGCAAACTGCAACGCAGCCTGCTGATGGCGTCGGCGGCAGTGGTTGCGCTGGGATTGCTGGTTGGCGGTTTGGTGTTTGGCTACTACTGGTTCAAGTACAAGCATATTGTCGATGAACGGCTGACCCAGCCTCTGTTTGAGAACACCGCAAAGATCTATGCCGCGCCTCGAGAGGTCCGTCCGGGGCAGCGCCTGAGTGCGCATTCCGTGGCTCAGGAGCTTCGCAACGGGGGTTACAGCGAAGACGGGGCGGCTTCGCAATCCCCAATGGGTCACTTCAGCGAGTCCGCCGACTCCATCGAGATCCATCCCGGCCCCGAGTCGTATCACTCCGAAGACGGCGCCACCATCAGCTTTGAGAACGGCAAGGTATCGCAGATTACCGGCGATGGCAATGTCAACCTCAATGCCTATGAGCTGGAACCGCTGCTGATCACCGGGCTTTCTGAGGACAAGAGCCGCACCAAGCGGCGGCTGGTCGACTACGATGAGCTTCCCCAAAATCTGGTTCATGCAGTCGTCTCTATCGAAGATCACCGTTTTTTCCAGCACGGCGGCGTGGACTACATCGGCGTACTCCGCGCGATACGAAATGACTTGACCCACCGGCACAATTACACCGAAGGCGGCTCGACGCTGACCATGCAACTGGCGCGAGGGTTCTTTCTGACGCCCGAAAAACGCATCAAGCGCAAGCTGATCGAAATCGTGATTACCTACCAGTTGGAGAGCCGGTTCAATAAGCAGAAGATCTTCCAGCTTTACGCAAACGAAATCCCGCTCGGCCAGCAGGGGAGTTTCGCGATAAACGGATTTGGCGAGGCAGCTCGAGCTTATTTCAACAAAGATGTTCGTCAACTCGATCTCGCCGAGTGCGCTTTGCTGGCGGGGATGATCCAGAGTCCCAGCCGGCTGAATCCTTATCGTCACGCGGAGCGGGCGATGACGCGGCGCAATCTGGTTCTCGACACCATGGTCGAGACCGGCTCGATCACCAAGGCGCAGGCGGAAGCGGCCAAGGCGGAGCCGCTGAAGCTTGCTCCCACCAATGTGAACGCCGGGGAAGCGCCTTACTTCGTCGACCTGGTGCGCGAACAGCTCACCCAGAAGCTGGGAGAAAACAGCTTCAACCGCGAAGGTTTGAGGATCTATACGTCGCTTGATCCGGAGCTGCAACATGCGGCGACCCAGGCGGTGGAGGTCGGTTCGAAGCTGGTCGATGAACTGGTGCTGAAGCAGCATACCCGCAAGGAAAAAGATGGAACGATCACCACTACGGGGGAGATCTCGTATCCACAGATTTCGCTGGTGGCGCTGAATCCGCATACCGGCCAGGTGTTAGCGCTGGTCGGCGGCCGCAACTATGGGATCAGCCAATTGAACCATGCGGTCGCCAAGCGGCCAACCGGTTCCATCTTCAAGCCGTTTGTGTACGCCAGCGCGTTCAATTCGGCGGTTGCGGGGACGAAGTTGGACAGCGACGGCACGGATGCCCTGTTCACCCCGGTGACCATGTTGAACGACGAGCAAACCACCTTCACCTACGCCGGGGACCAGGAATACAACCCAAAGAATTACAAGGACGAGTATCACGGAGAGGTCACGGCAACCTATGCTTTGGCGCATTCGCTGAACAACGCGACGATCTCGTTGGCACAGATGGTGGGTTTCGGGAATGTCGCCTCGCTGGCGCGGTCGGCGGGCATTCGCTCGGCACAGGGGACGCCGTCGGTTGCGTTGGGGACTTATAGTGCGTCTCCGCTCGATATGGCTGGAGCCTACACGGTGTTCGCGAATGGCGGCATCAAAATCGATCCCTGGTTGCTCGCCTCGGTGCGCTCGGCCTCGGGCGATGTGCTGAACGACTACACTCCGACGTCAAAGCCGGTGCTTGATCCGCGCGTGGCCTACCTCACCACCAGCATGATGGAAGGCGTGATGAACTTTGGCTACGGCTACGCAGTGCGGCAGCGCGGCTTCTTGGCGCCGGCGGCAGGGAAGACCGGAACCTCGAATGACGCCTGGTTTGCCGGTTATACGAGCAATTTGATTTGCATTGTTTGGATTGGCAACGACGACTACAAGGACGTGAAGCTGCAAGGCGCGGTAGCCGCCGCCCCGATCTGGGCGGAGTTCATGAAAGCCGCGGTCAAGCTGCCCCAATATTCAGACACCCGTGAGTTTGTTCCGCCTACAGGGGTGACGGTCGTGCAGCTCGACAAGGAGACCAACCTGTTGGCCGACGCCAGCTGCCCGAGCAAGACCTACAACGCAGCCTTCCTGCAAGGCACCGAGCCGACCGACACCTGCGACCATCTGAATGGAGACCAGCGCAGCATCTTCCAGAAGCTGTTCGGTCTGGGGGATAAGAGTACGATGCCGGCCTTACCGCCCGGCACTCATCCGACCGTAGTTGGCCAGCCGGCATTGCCGGCACAGACCGCGCAAACCGGTCAGGTTCAGACTTCCGCATCAGCGCAGAGCCCCAATCCGGCGGTCGCCGAGGATAGTCAACCCAAGAAAAAGAAGGGGTTTTTCAGCAGGCTGTTCGGCGGGGGGAAGAATGAAGACAAGAAGCCCGCTCCTCAGCCGACGCAACCTCAACCCAGCGCTCCACAACAGTAACGAAGCTCTGTCTGCCGCTGGCGCAGCCAGCTTCTGGCTTGAGCCCGATAGCGGACAAGTTCAAGAGCATCCGATCCTGGTGCGCCGCACCGGAGTCGACCAGCCCTCGACCTCGCCTCCTCCGCCATCATTCGCCGCAAGCGGCAAAGGCTGGCATTGCGGGCACCAGTAAGTGGAGCGTGCGCCAACGCCCTGTTTTCGCATGAGGATGATTGTTCCGCAGCGGCGGCATTGCTTGCCACGGCGGCCGTATACCCACAGGCGAGCTCCCGGATCGGCCGCTCCGGTGGTCCGCCTTCCCCCGGAATAGGTGACGATCCCAGGTCCCGCCGATTCGGAGACATTGGCTGCCAGGAGCCTCCGCGCCGTGCTCATCAAACACTCCACCTGGGCGGAACTCAGCGCGGAAACTCTAGTGAAGGGGCTGACCCCGCAGCTAAAACAGATCTCCGATTTGAAGACATTCCCGATGCCTGCGAGTACTTGCTGGTTCAGCAGCACATTGGCGACCTCTTCTTCACCGCGGAGAACCAGGCGCTTGATAGCCTCGTCTTCAGAGAAGCTGCCCTGAAGCAGATCGGGCCCGAGCTTCGGGATGCTGGTATTTCGCTCGAGCGTTCGTGCGGTATGGAAGCTGGCGACCGGGACGTCGAAGGCAACCGCCTCAAAATCGTTGGTCGCAATTACGGCGCGCATGTGGATCCGGGTGCGACGCCAGCGCTCTCCGCGGCGGTAGATGTGCCAGCTGCCGCTCATCAACATGTGAGTCACCAGGATCAAATCGCCGGTGAAGTGAATCAGCAGCCACTTGCCGCGGGATTCCACCCGCTCGACTATCCGCCCTACAACTGGCGTTTGGTCATGAACACTCGCCAGCTGTGCGTAGGCGGTTTCAAAAGCGGTGACCTGTTTGCCCTGCAGCGCCAGATTAAGGGCGCGGGCAGAGCGGAAAATAGTATCTCCCTCAGGCATGAAAACATTCTAGTTGCTGAGTAGAAGCAATGAACCAGTCGAAGCCAAATCAGCGCCCTGTGTGGGCGCTGATCAAAGGGTCGGGCGGCCTTGGCTGAAGAAGATGCTACTGGATCGGCTGGCTGTTCGTGGTCATTTGATTGAGGGACTGATCGTTGTACTGCTTGACGGCGTCCGGCAGAGGCGCATAGGAGAGAGTCCCGGCAACCGTCTGGCCGTCGGTAATGACGTAGTGAATAAAGCTCTTCAGAGCGCTACGCTTGCCAGCGTCGGTTCCGTCCTTCGGAATGATGAGAAAAGTGAGAGTGGAGATGGGATAAGCGTCGGCTGCGGACGCCGGCGGGTTCACGATCGGGATGCGCGGGTCTTTCGTCAGTTGGTCGGCAAACGCAGCGATGGCGGCGGTGGTGCTTTCGGCGCTGGGAACGATGTACTTGTTTGCCTGATTGCCGATGGATGCGATGGGAAGCTTGTTCTGTGTGGCAAACGTGAGTTCGACGTAACCGATAGCGCCTGGGGTCTGGCGGACCTGGCCGGTGACGCCTTCGCTGCCTTTACCGCCGAGATCACCGGGCCACTGTACTTGAGTTCCCGCGCCGATCTTGGTCTTCCATTCCGGACTGACCGCTGCCAGGTAGGTGGTAAAAGCATTCGTCGTACCGCTGCTGTCGGCGCGATGGACGACGACGATCTTCGTATTGGGTAGCGTTACCCCGGGGTTGTCCTTGGCGATAGCGGGATCGTGCCAGGTCTTAACTTTCTTGAGGAAGATGTCGGTGAGGGTTGTGCCGGAGAGTTGGAGCGGCTGCTTGAGATCAGGCAGGTTGTAAGTCACGACCACCGGGCCGGCGCTCTCGGGGATTTGAATCACGGGCTTCATTCCGGCCAGTGCAGTATCGTCAAGCGGTGCGTCCGAGGCGCCAAAATCTACGGTACCGGCCTTGACCTGCTGGATGCCCCCGCCGCTGCCGATCGACTGATAATTGATCTGGGTATTGCTGTGGGTCTTTGAATAGTCTTGTATCCACCGCTGCATGACTGGATACACAAACGAGCTTCCCGCACCGTTCAGGCTGACGTTCTCTGAGCCGCTGCCCCCGCCGGAGTTGCAGGAGGAAAGGCAGAGCGCGAGCGCGGCGCCGGCCAGGGAGACCTTAACACTTGCAGATGCACGAGTTGCTAACTTCATAAAGGTTGTCTCCTCAGATATATACAAATCATACGTGTCACCATGCTAGACAGAGATTGCCTGTAGAGACTTGAATTCACGATAAATTTACCGCGGGTTGAAAAGGGATGGATTCTCTTCCGGAAAGCAACGGATGTCGGGGGACCTGGTTCTTATGGTAGGAATGGAGGTAAAACGATGGCACAGCTACAAGGCAAGAAGATCGCAATCGTCGCTACGGATGGGGTAGAAGCCGTAGAGTTGACCGAACCCAAAAAGGCGCTCGAAGCGGCCGGAGCCAAGGTGGACGTGATCTCGTTGAAGGCGGGAGAGATCAAGGGCTTCAACTTTGACGATCCAGGACCAAAGATCAAAGTGGACAAAGAAATCGGACAGGTTAAACCGGAAGACTATGACAATCTGGTCCTCCCCGGTGGGGTGGCAAATCCCGATAAGCTGCGGACGCACCCAGAAGTGGTGAAGTTTGTGAAAAGCTTTTTTGATGCAGGGAAGACGGTCGCATCCATTTGTCACGGGCCGTGGACGTTGATCGAAGCAGATGTCGTAAAAGGCCGTACGCTGACCTCCTGGCCTTCGCTGAAGACTGATATCACGAATGCCGGCGGCAATTGGGTGGATAAAGAAGTTGTGAACGACAAAGGCTTGATTACCAGCCGCAAGCCGGACGACCTCCCGGCCTTTAATAAGACGATGATTGAAGAGTTCGCACATGCCAGCTCGTTAGCTGGTGCTCGGTAGGCACGGTTCTTGTTCGTCACGGTTCTTGATCAAGGTTGCTAAAATCCCTGGCCTTCGGGCCGGGGATTTTTGCTTCTGAACCATTTGTGTTCCAGCGACTCGATAGACTTTTAGAGCAGGAGTACGAATCATGTCCTGTGCCGGGGTTCACTCGGTAGCTCTTTTCCTGATGGAAAAGACCTACCGAGTTCGGATCTTCGCATGATGACAGCTTATTTCTGCTTAAGCTGGAGCCGAGAATGACATTTTCAGAAGTTCTTACCCGCCGGGAGCTCGTGCGAAATCTTTCGCTGGCCGCCGGAGGGCTTTATCTTTCACCGCACACCTTGGGACTTGCCGCATCGTCCTCATTTCCATCCAAGCGTCCCCAGCCATCAGCGCGGAGGTTTCGCAGCCCTGCTGTCGATGCAGCGATCGACTCGGTTTCGAGTAAGATCTCCGATCCGGAGCTTGCGTGGCTCTTCTCAAACTGCCTGCCGAATACGCTCGACACCACCGTGACCTTCGGAGAGTTTGAAGGGAAGCCGGATACGGTCGTCGTCACCGGGGACATTCCCGCGATGTGGCTCCGGGACTCGTCCGCGCAAGTCTGGCCATACCTGCCCTTTGTGAAGGCTGATCAGAGTCTCGCGCGGTTGATAGAAGGAGTGATCCGGCGACAGACCCGCTGCATCCTGATTGATCCTTACGCGAATGCGTTCATGAGTGATCTCAAGAGCGCCGAACCGCTGCCCTGGAGCAAGACCGACCATACCACAATGAAAACCGGGGTTGGGGAACGCAAGTGGGAGGTCGACTCCCTTTGTTATCCGGTTCGGCTGAGCTATCAATACTGGAAGGAAACTGGTGACATCGCACCATTTGACGCACAATGGGCGGCAGCGATGCATCTCATCGTCTCTACCTTCAAGGATCAGCAGCGCAAAGGGTCGCAAGGGCCGTATAGCTTCCAGCGTGTTTCTGCTACGCCTACAGAGACGCTGGGGAACGCCGGTTTCGGCGCTCCCACCAGGCCGGTTGGTCTGATCCACTCTGGATTTAGGCCGTCGGATGACGCCTGCGTCTATCCGATGAATATTCCCGGGAACTTCTTCGCGGTGAAGACGCTCTTTCGACTGGAAGAGATGTTGACTGAGATTACCCACGATGCAGCTTCAGCTCGCGAGGCGGCGTTGCTTCGCGAAGAGATCTCGTCTGCATTGAGGAATTATGCTCCTGGGAAACACCCCACTGCGGGCGAAATCTGGGCGTACGAAGTCGATGGTCTTGGGAATGCGATCTTCATGGATGACGCCAACGTCCCGAGTCTGCTTGGTCTGCCTTATCTCGAATGCTGCTCGAAGGCCGAACCGATGTACCTGGCGACCCGGAGGTTCGCTTGGAGCGACGACAATCCGTATTTCTATCGCGGATCGGTGGCCGAGGGTATCGGCGGTCCGCACATTGGTCAGGACATGGTCTGGCCGATGTCGATCATCATCCTCGCCCTTACTACGGACGACGAACACGAACAGCTACAATGCCTGCGTTGGCTCAAGAAGAGCAATGCCGGCACCGGCTTTATGCATGAAAGCTTCAACAAAGACGATCCGGGCAAGTTCACACGGGAGTGGTTTGCCTGGGCCAACACTTTGTTTGGTGAATTGATCCTGACGATTGCAAATAGAACGCCGCGTTTGCTGGCGTCGAGCAACATCTAGACGGGCAATCACGTTTGAGGGGCCCACCTTGGGCTGGGCCCCTGGAGCTCTGCTCTAGCTGGAGTAACTCCGCACCCACTCCACCAACGTCCGCACCGGGGTTCCGCTCGGTCCCTTCGCCATCCACGGCTTTTGCTCTTCGAGCCAGGCAACACCAGCGATGTCAAGATGGATCCAGGGCGTTTCGCCGACGAACTCCTTCAAGAACATGGCTGCAGTAGTTGCTCCACCCCAACGGCTTCCACCGGTATTCATGATGTCCGCGATTTGAGACTTGATCTGGTCGCGATAATCATCCTCCTCGGGTAGCCGCCAGAAGCGATCGCCGGAGATCTTGGCGGCCTCGACGAAGTGGCTGTAGGCCTCCTCATTATTGGAGAAGACACCGGCATTGATCATGCCGAGCGCGACCACACAGGCTCCCGTGAGCGTGGCCGCATCGATAAGGTGGGTGACCCCAAGCTGTTGCGCATAGTGGAGCCCGTCAGCCAAGACCATGCGACCTTCGGCGTCGGTATTCATGACTTCGATCGTCTTGCCGGACATGGCGGTGACCACATCGCCGGGCTTATAGGCGCTGCCTGAGGGCATATTCTCGGCCGAGCAACAGACGCTGATGACTTTCACCTTCGGCTTAAGAAGCGCAATGGCACGCATAGCGCCGATCATCGCCCCTGCGCCGCCCATGTCGTACTTCATCTTTTCCATGCCTTCGGAGGGCTTGATCGAAATGCCGCCGGTATCGAAGGTGATGCCTTTGCCAATCAAACCAAGCACCGGTTCGGATGGCGCGCCCTCCGGTTCATACGTGAGCACAATCAGCGCTGGCGGCTGAACGGAGCCTTGGGAGACCGCCCAGAATGCCCCCATCTTCAACTCGTGGAGTTTTTCCGTTGAATAGACTTCGCACTTCAATCCAACTTCTTTGGCCATTTCGGCGGCGCGCTCTCCGAGGACGGTGGGAGTGAGCACATTGCCGGGTTCGTTGACGAGGGAGCGAGTGAAGTTCTGGGACTCACCCAGAATGACACCCTCGGCGAAGGCGGTTTCAAGGGCGGCCTTGTCTGCTTTCTGAGGAGCGATCACGCTTAGCGAATCGATACTCTGATCCTTCCTGTCGGAGCGATAAGTATCGGGGTCGAAATCGGCCAGCAGCGCCCCTTCAACGACCGAGCGGCCCCCCGGGCCAAGCGGCAGTAGTTCGGAATTCGGAATGACAATCGCCAATTCCCGGATGGCCCGCGGCTTGGAGAAGCGCACAGCAACGCCGGCGGCTTTACGGAGGTCGTTCACCGTCACCTTGCTGGACTTGCCCAGACCAACGACGAGCAGCCGCTTTGCTTGTAGACCCGAGGGAGAGTGGAGCAGCAGGGTCTCATTGGCCGAGCCTTTGAATTCGCCCGAGGTCAGCACATCCTGGGCGGCGGTGGTGAGCGCGGATTCGGTGGTGAGCAGGGCCAGTTCGGGTTTGGCGTCTTTGTCTTTGGAGGTGGAGTGATCGACAGCAAAGGCGACGAGCAGTTCGGTAGCGATAGCGGCGGCATCGCTAAAGTTCAGTTCGGTTTTCATGGTCCTCTTTTACGTGCTTTATTGACAAGTTTACTGACAAGCTCTATTAGAGCACTTCGCGATGGGTGTGAACTGAAGGCTCAGACATAATCGAAGAGCGTCATAAACCCGAAGTCCATGTGCAGCTGCTGGTGGCAGTGGAAGAGGGTGAGGCCGGGATTATCGGCCGTGAAGTCGATTTCGGCTTCCTGATAGCCGCCGAGCATGACGACGTCCTTGAGCACTCCCGATGTCGGCTGTCCGGCGATCCTGGTCAACTCGAAGCTATGGCGATGCAAGTGGATGGGGTGAATGTCGTCGCTGGCGTTGCTCATGCGGATTCGATAGCGCTTACCTTGCTTCAGGTGAAAGGACGGTTGCGCCGACATGGCGTCGCTCGACTCGCCGAAGGGATAAGCCACGCCATTGATCGCCCATCGGTTAAAGCCTTCGTAGGCGGCGTTTTGCTTGGCGAAGGTCATAGCGAAGACTTCTTCCGGCTGCTCGGCTGAGGGATCTGGATCCCCGAAGTGAGCGTAGTTCCAATGGAAGGGCTTAGGCGCAATCCATTGCGGTTTGCCTTTCGAACCCGCGTATTCGACGACGATGCCCATGCCGTGGCGGCGATCGTCATCGCCCGTGTCTCCCATGACCCAGACGCCGGGGTGGTCCATCTCGACGATGGCCGAGATGCGCTCCGCAGTGCCGAGCCAGAGCCCTGGCACTCGCACCGGCTTTGGCAGGGGATTGCCGTCCAGCGCCACCAGCGTGAACATATGGCCGGGAAGGGCGAGGCTGCGGATCTCTCCAGCGCTCCCATTCAACACGTGGAAGAGGACGCGTTCGCCGCGCTTGACGCGTATCGGATCGCCGTGGCCTAACATGCGTCCGTTGATGGTGAAAGAGCCATAACCAACCTCGTAGCCGTGCGGCATTCCTTGAGCGAGCGAGGCGTTCATCTCGCTTTCGCCTCGGTCTTTGAGCCTCTTCACGGTGGCAGACGGAGCGAGGAAATCCATTGCCATATCGCCGCCGCGGCTGAAAGTAGGTTCGAATTCCTTAAGAGTGAGAAAAACCTCGCGATCGTAGCGGCCGGGATTCTCCTTGGGTTCGATGTAAACCGGGCCGACCAGCCCGCTATATTGACCGGCGCTGAGGTCGCTGCCGGCGCGGACGTGGGTATGGTAGAAGCGAAACCCTGACGGTCTGGGGACAAACGAAATGCGGCAACTTCCATGAGGCGGGATGAAGGGAGTGCCTTCTTCAGCGGCGCCATCCACATCGGAGCCGATGGCTTGGCCGTGCCAGTGGAGTTGCTCAGGAGTGTCGGTCCGGTTGTGGACCTCGATCCTGGCTTGCTTGCCTTCCTGGAAGCGAAGCAGCGGGCCGGGGAATTGTCCGTTATAGGTTGTAACGGAGACGATGCGGTTGGGAGCGATCTCGATCGGGGTCTTGGCAATGGTAAGGGTATAGTCGGCTGACGCGCTCTCCGCGACACCCGTCGCCACTTGTGCGGCGCCGATCCTCGAGAACGGCGCTCTGCCAAGCAGGCAAGCGCCGGCCATTACGCTACCAGTGCGGAGAAGATCGCGACGGGAATAGCCCTCCGAAGCCATAGGTTCCTCGGGTTGATTTTGTCTGAAACGGGCGGCAGTAGCAATTCGGGTCAGCGAGCGTATTTGCCTTTGCTGTGGGCAATGGCGGCGCGTGCTTCGCGGTCGGCTTCGCGCCGCTTCTCGGTCTCCCGTTTGTCCCAATCCTGTTTACCCTTGGCCACGGCGAGTTCGCATTTGACCCGGCCATTGCGAAAATAGAGCCGGGTGGGAATGAGCGTAAAGCCTTTCAACTGCGTCTGTCCCGTTAGCTTCTCGATTTCGGTCTGGTGCAGCAGGAGTTTTCGAGTCCGCAGCGAATCATGATTCAAGGCGTTGCCGTGAGAATAGGGACCAATATGCGCGTTCAGCAGGAACGCCTCGCCGTCTTTGAGCAGACCGTAGGCGTCCTTCAGGTTGGCCTTGCCTTCGCGGATGGACTTGACCTCGGTCCCGCGAAGGGCGACTCCAGCCTCGAATTTGTCGAGCAGAAAGTAATTATGGCTGGCGGCACGGTTCTGCGCGGCATCGCGCTCGCCGGAAGCCACCGGGTCACGGGGCTTTGGTTTCTGCGAAGGAGCAGGGGAAGTCGTATGTGTCGATTGGCGGGCCATCGGAAGATCTCTGCTATTGAGCGAAAAAGGTCTAATTTCCAATGCTAGCATGCACCGTGTCGAATCGTGAGCAGACCCTCCGGGCGGGGCAGTTGCTGCCCCTGCCGATGGTATACTCGGGGAGCGAAGCTTGGTGAAAACAACGGAGTTGCCTGTGGATGGCAGCGAAGTCGAAGGGATCGAGAAGCTCCGATCCTGCGATGGCTGCGGAAGTGCCCGTCTCAATCTGGACCCTCTCGCCGCAACCCGGGCAGGCGGTGGAAATCGAACCTCTCTCTGGAGCTGCATGAGTCGCTTGAGTTTTTCGGACACGAAGTGGATTGTGGCCGTTTTGTTGCTTGTTGTCCTGTTCCTTGAGGGTCCAATCGGACCGCGGGCCTATGCGGAATCAGCGGCAAGCTTTTTTAAGAAAGCGCAGTCGGCCGAAGACCGGGACGATATCGATGCCGCCTACGATCTCTATACAAAGGCCTTTCAAAAATCACCGAAAGATTTGCGATATAAGACGGCCTATGAGCGCTCCCGCTTTTCGGCTGCGGCGATGCATACCAAGCGTGGGGAGCGGCTTCGCGATCAAGGCGACAATACCGGCGCTTTAACGGAATTTCTGCATGCGCTGGAGATCGACCCCGGATACGAACTCGCGCAACAAGATGTCGATGCAGCGCGGCGTACTATGGGCACCCCACAGGAACGGCAAGAGACCTCAGTCGGTCCGGTGGCAATGAGCGAGATGGGCGAGATGTCATCGCCGGTCAGGCTGCGGCCGATCTCGAACGAGCCGATCACGGTACACTCTGTCGAAGACAGCAAGATTATCTACCAGACGGTCGGCAAGCTGGCCGGGATCAATGTATTGTTCGATCCCGATTACAACGGCAAACGTGTCCAGGTCGATCTTTCGAATGTGTCGCTCTTCGATGCGCTGCATATCATCGGGACGATCTCCGGAACATTCTGGAGACCGATTACGTCCAACACGATCTTCGTTGCGCAAAACACTCGCGCGAAGCGGACTGAGCTCGACGAACAAGCGGTACAAACCTTTTATCTCTCGAATTCAGCTCAGCAGAACGATCTGAACGACATTCAAACAGCGTTGCGCAACGTGCTCACCAACGCCAAGCTGTACGGGGTACCGAGTCAGAATGCAATCGTGATGCGGGCGACTCCAGATGAACTGCTGCTCGCGCAAAAGCTGGTCAACGATCTTGACAAGGCGCGGCCGGAGGTCGTCGTCGACGTCGCTGTGCTCGAAGTGAACCGTAACAAGATGACGCAGATCGGTATCCAGCTGCCGCAAACCGCGTCGGTCACGATTACGACTCCGACGACGGCCACCTCTTCGACTAACACTACGACGGACACGACCGGTACTACCACGACCAACAACTTGACCCTGAATAACCTCGCGCATCTGAACGCCAATGACTTCGCCGTGACGCTCGGGACCGCTCAAGCCAATCTACTGTTGAGCGACAGCGATACCAAGGTGCTGCAGAACCCGCGTATCCGGGCGACAGACGGACAGCAGGCGACGCTGAAGATCGGTTCGCGTATTCCGATTGCAACGGGGTCATTCTCGAATGGCGTCGGCGGTTCGGCGCTCGGGGGTATCGGCGCTGTCCAGACGCAGTTCCAATACATTGACGTCGGCGTGAATATCGACATGAAGCCGACCATTCACTATGACCGTGATGTAACCCTGAAGCTCAAGATCGAGATCTCGTCCGAGAGTGGTCAGACTACCATCAGCGGAGTCACCGAGCCGATCATCAGCCAGCGCACCGTAGACCAGGTGATTCGTCTCCGAGAAGGCGAAGTGAATATGATCGGCGGCCTGCTGGACAAGGAAGAAAACAAGGCCGTTAGCGGCTGGCCGGGTCTCGGGGAACTACCAATCCTGAAATACATGTTCAGTACCATCACCAAAAGCAAGATCGATGATGAGATTGTGTTCCTGCTGATCCCCCACGTGGTGCGCGGAGCCCAGTTAAGTCCGCTGAACTTAGAGCAGATTGACACCGGCACCGGCAGCGCGGTAGAGATACGACGCAAACCGAGGACTGACGATGGAGTAGCACCGGTGGTAACGCCGGCCCCGACGGCATCGAACAGCAGTCCAGCCGGCGTGACTGGGCCAGTGGCGGCCGCGAGTGCTTTGGCGGCCATGCATCAGGAGGCGGAGACGAACACCGGCGCACCGGTGGCACTGCAGCTGACCACCCCCCCGACCCCGCCAAAGGTGGGTAGCAGCTTCCAGGTTGCGGTCAATCTGAATGGTGGGCATGACATCTTCTCCGTGCCTTTACAGGTGCAGTATGACCAGACCAAGTTGACGCTCATCAACGTCGATTCCGGCAATTTTCTGGGCGCCGACGGACAGGCGGTGGCGTTGGTGCATCGCGACGATGGGAACGGCGGCGTGGCGATCTCCGCATCGAGGCCTCCCGGCGTGGCCGGGGTCAACGGTTCCGGACCGGTTTGTCTGATGACGTTCCAGGCAAAGGCGCCCGGAGACGCTCCTATTGCGATTACCCGGCCGGGTGCAAAGAACAGCGCTCAGCAAGCGTTGCCGGTGACAGGTTCGCAGATCACCGTTCATGTTCAGTAGGCTCTTATGAGCGAAGCGTGGTTGAGATGGACCCAAAAGAGGTGCGTACGAGACGGCGAGCGCGGCTCGGAACGTGGCTTGACGCTGGTTGAATTGATTGTCACGGTCGCGATCCTGGCGATCGTCGCGTCTGCTGCGGTTCCGGTGACCCGCTTTGAGGTCAAGCGGGCAAAAGAGCGGGAACTCCGCTACGACCTGTGGCAGATGCGGGACGCGATCGACAAGTATAAGGACGCCGCCGATAAAGGCGCTTTTCAGACCAAGGTCGACAGCCAGAATTATCCCCCCGACATGGAAACGCTGGTTACCGGCGTCGATGTGCAGGGCAAGAAGCTGAAGTTCCTGCGGCGCATTCCGGTTGATCCGATGACGGGAAAAGCGGAGTGGGGATTGCGATCGATGCAGGACGACGCGACCAGCGATTCCTGGGGCGGTCAGAACGTCTTCGACGTGTACACGAAATCGGAAGGCACTGGGCTCGACGGCACCAAATACAAGGAATGGTAATCATGTTGGGCGGCATAGGGCGAAGGATGAGGGTTCGGCTAAAACGGCAGGACAGCGGCTTCACGCTTGTCGAGCTGATGATCGTGATGCTGATTATCGGGGTGCTTGCTGCGATCGCAATCCCGAGTTACATCTCCTCGCTGAAGAATGCCAAAGAGGCGGTACTCAAAGAGGATTTGCATGTACTGCGTCAGGCGATCGACGCCTACACCAACGACAAAGAGAAGGCCCCCCAGTCGCTCGATGACTTGGTGACGGCAGGATATCTCAAGTCCATTCCCATGGATCCGATGACCCACAGCAACACCACCTGGGTGACCGCGACCGACGATTCAGTACAGAGCCTTGATCAAACAGATGGTGGCGTGAACGACGTCCATAGCGGATCATCTGAAACCGGAAGCGACGGACAGGCGTACTCAACCTGGTGATCCCGAAGCATCATGCAGACGGGTCTTGCCAACGTCGCAGCTAGGCTTTCACGGCATTGATTTCGGCCCACACCTCGTTTATGCCACGACCTGTCTCGGCCGAACAGAGCAGCATCCGCTCGATTCCCAAACCTTCACGAAGCGTCTTCTCGGCCTTCACCCGGGCGTTCCCGGAGAGCCGGTCTGCCTTGGTCCCAACGACCAGAAAAGGCCTGCCTACGCTTGTAAGGAATTCGATCAACTGAGCATCGCTGCGCTGCACGGGAATGTTGCTGTCAACCAGGCAGATGCAGAGGGCGAGGGTTTCGCGGTTGGTCAGATAGGGATCGATGAAGCTGGGCCATTCAGCGGAGATAGACTTGGAAATTTTTGCGTATCCGTAACCGGGAAGATCGGCGAAGATCCAGCGAGGCTGCTGGCGGGTGGGACTGTCAGCGATTGCGAAAAAGTTAATCGCCCGGGTACGCCCTGGAGTTTGCGAGACCCGCGCCTCATCGGAGCCGAGCAGGGCATTGATCATGCTGGATTTCCCGACGTTCGAGCGGCCCAGAAAAGCGACCTCCGGGGCGGAGGGCTGAGGAAATTGCTCCGGTGCGAGAGCCGAGAGCAGGAATTTGGGATAGACACGCATCAGTATCTTTTCAGCTTACGCGATGGCTGGACGTGACCGCCTCTCCTTGAAGAGAATTGAAGATTGAGGTAGCAATCCTGGAAAGGGTAGGGCAGAAGAATATGACACCCATCCAAATCTCGACAGAAGATCGTGTCTTCGTGCTGACCGGCGCGGGCATCAGCGCAGAGAGCGGCCTGGCCACTTTTCGGGATAGCGATGGTCTTTGGAGCGGGCATCGGGTGGAGGACGTGGCTACTCCCGAAGCGTGGATCGCCGATCCCGAATTGGTATGGCGTTTCTATTCTCAGCGGCGCCGGGATGCGCGGCTGGCCGAGCCAAACCCCGCGCATCGGGCCCTCGCCGCCTTGGAATCTGCTATAGGCGATCGCTTTTTTCTCTGTACTCAGAACGTCGACGACCTCCACGAACGCGCCGGTTCGGTGCGCATGATTCACATGCATGGCCAGCTCTTTGAGTCGCGCTGCGAGGATGAGTGCGGCAGGCCAGTCTTCTCCGATGAGAAACACTATGATTCCCTCGCGACCATCGGTCGCTGCGCATGCGGTGCGCGAATTCGACCGCATATCGTCTGGTTTGGCGAGGTTCCTCTTGAGATGGAGACCATTCAGCGGGAGATCGAGCGCTGTACGGTCTTGCTGGTGGTAGGGACTTCGGGGGTAGTGTACCCGGCCGCCAGCTTTGTGCATTGGGCGAACCAACGGAATCGAGTGGGCCGCCAGCAGGTGCGCACCGTCTATGTGGGTCCTGAAGCTCCAGCGAACGCAGCCGCCTTCACTCAAGTTGTTCTGGGGAAGGCGGGAGACGTGCTGCCGGGCTTGTTCGAGTTCAGCTAGCGCGTCGTCTCGACAGCTTCCTCTTCGAAAGACTGCGAAGCCTCGAGTCGGCGCGCCATAGTGGCTAACAGCTTGGGGCGGGCGTCGGGGCGGGTCCACGGACATTCGGCAATGCAGATGCCGCAGGAGGAGGCTTCGGTGAAATACGGGATGCACTTGTCGAAGTCGACATACCAGCGGTCCTGGCCGCGGACCATCTGCTTTTCATCAGCTATCGCGGCTGGCGGGCAGGCGCGAGTGCAGACCTGGCAGGTCTTGCAGAATTCGTCGGCGCCGAACCGGTCGGGACCAGTGGCGACGAGCGGCATGTGCGTCGTGACCGCGGCGAGGCGCAATCCCGAGCCAAATTGGCGGCTGATCAGCGAGCCGTGCTTGCCGAGCTCGCCCAGGCCGGCGTCGATGGCTGGCGGAATATGGAGCAGCGCAGCAGCGCCGGAGCCGGGATATGGTTTCGCGTAGTAGCCCTGCGAACGAATCCAGTTGGCGAGCGCGTAGGAAGAGCGCATGCCGCGAGCATACTGGTCCGCGATGTCGATCATGCCGACTGAGTTGGTCTCGTCGGAGGGGACCTCCTTCAGGCGCTCGTAGTTGTGGGCGAGCTCCAGCACGATGACCCACGGCTCCTCGATCGTGTAGCCCGCGACGACATAGAGAGGATCCATCGGGGTCATGCCGACGGCGTCCGCCTCATGGGCAAGAGCGAAGGCGGTGGCCTGTGCGGTAAGTTCTTCGGGCGATGCTAGGTTGCGTGTTTCGCTCACGGGGACAAGTTCCGGAAAGTCATAAGCGGCCTTGAACGCTTCGTCGGAGCCGGGGCATTTGCGAAAATTTTGCCGCGCATAAGCTTGCAGTTCGCCGAAGGGGTGCATGTCGGGCGGATGCCAGAAGAAGGGGGAAGCCTGGCGCGGGGTTGTCTCGCCCACTCCGTTGATAGCGTTGCCGGAGGTCTTCAGCAGGGCGAGCGTTTCGGGCCTGGGGCGGTAGGTGCCCCGCTTGGGTCGCCTGGGATTGGTTTGGGTCGTAGCGGTTGCAGGTGTAGCCATGGCTTCTGTTTTCCCTGGGTTTAGCCGAGGTCGCTGAACGGCCTAAGTATAAGGGCAGAGTTTCCGGCAGGGATCACCCGAAAGGTTGAGCGCTCGCCGTGTTTGGCGCCAAGAATATACGCCCCACACTTCGGGCAGTCTCGGGGTTGTAAACTAGAAGTTCGAGGAATTATGCCGGAAATTTATCGCAGGAAGACGGTGACCACGACGATCGGCCGCATCCGAGTCGGTTCGGATGCGCCGGTCGTCGTCCAGTCCATGACCAACACAGACACCGCCGACATCCCAGGCACCATCCAGCAGGTAGCGGCGCTGGCGGCGGCTGGTTCGGAGCTGGTTCGGGTGACGGTGAATAACGATGAGGCGGCGATGGCCGTGCCTGCCATCGTCGATGGATTGGCGAAGCTCGGTATCGATGTCCCGATCATCGGCGACTTCCATTACAACGGGCATCTGCTGTTGAAGAAGTATCCCGAATGCGCACGGGCCTTGGCGAAGTACCGCATCAATCCCGGCAACGTCTCGATTGGACGCAAGGACGACGACAATTTCCGCACCATGATCGAATGCGCGGTCGAGAACCAGAAGCCGGTGAGGATTGGCGTCAACTGGGGTTCGCTCGACCAGGCGCTGCTGACCAGGATGATGGATGAGAACTCCCGTCTCGCAGAGCCGCTCGATGCCCGCGACGTGATGATGGAGGCGATGGTGGTCAGCGCGCTCGACTCAGCTGCCGCCGCCGAGCGCTATGGCTTGCGCCACGACCAGATAATTCTGAGTGCGAAGGTGAGCGGAGTTCGCGACCTGATCGACGTCTACGGTGTCCTGGCATCGCGCTGCGATTATCCGCTGCATCTGGGCCTGACCGAAGCAGGCATGGGCATGAAGGGAATCGTCGCGTCCGCAGCTGGGTTGGCTCCGCTGTTATTGCAGGGGATTGGCGACACCATTCGAGTTTCATTGACGCCGAAGCCGGGCGGCGATCGTTCCGAAGAGGTCCAGACGGCCCAACAGATCCTGCAATCGCTCTCTATCCGCAGTTTCACCCCTCAGGTGACTGCTTGCCCAGGTTGCGGGCGGACGACCAGCACCTTTTTCCAGGAGCTGGCACAGCAGATTCAGGGCTACTTGCGCGATACGATGCCGCAGTGGCGAGAGCGCTACGCCGGTGTCGAGGAGCTCAAAGTCGCGGTTATGGGCTGCATCGTCAACGGGCCCGGTGAATCGAAGCACGCCAACATCGGCATTTCTCTACCTGGCACAGCGGAAGAGCCAAAGGCTCCCGTCTACATCGATGGCCGGTTGGCGGTCACCTTGCGAGGCGAGACGATCATTCCGGACTTCAAGAGAATCCTGAATGAGTATGTGGACCATCGTTACGGGCATTCACCCGCTGAACAGCAGTTGGTTGAAGTGAGTTAAGAGCCTCTAGCGGGTGTGGATTTGGTCTATTCTGCAGGCTGCCGACCAGTCAGCTGCCTGTAAAGGAAATTTCACGCCAGTTAAAGCGCTTTTCCCAGATCGAATGGCGATCCCGTCCATAGGTATTCTCGAGCCCAGTCCTAGGCTACGGCCATTCCCTCCAGCTCGTACGGTAGAGTCGGATTCAACGTCATTTCCCGGATTGGATCTGGAAGCGTAATGACGTCCATTTCCTTCCATCGACACCGGGCACGGGCTGGTACGTTAGCATCACTCTCCTTCGAGGATGATCGATGCGGCGGAAGATGATCCTGTGCCTGGCATTTGGGGGCAGCGTTGTATCTACATTGACCAGCATGGCGGGTGAGAGGCCTTGTTACGAATCGGCCGAGGCTGGGCAGCACCTGAACCAGGATGTGTGCATTCGAGCTCACGTCTACGATGTCGTGGAACTCGCGGATGGGACCCGTTTCTTGGATGTTTGTAGCCCGGAAACAACCGATGCGGCTTGCCACTTCACCATCGTGAGCTTACGCCAGGACCGGAAAGGCGTGGGCGCTCTCGATCCTTTACATGGCCAGGAAATTGAAATTCGCGGAACCGTGCATTCGTTTGCCGACCGGTCGGGTATTGTTCTCAGCGACGTGCGCCAGCTGCACGGAGGGGCAGAGAAGTTTCGACCCAACCCGGCGCTACTCAAGGGGTTTTCCGCTGAGGATGGCAAAACAGCGTTTGAAGATCCGGCGTTTCGGAGCGGCGGCCATCACCACAAGACAAATGCGGGTGTGCCGTAACTTGAAAAGTGAGTTGAAGGTCTTAGGCTGTATTGGCTACGAATTCGCCAATCTTCCCCTACTGTCTCCAGATGGGGAGGACTTCGGGAGCCGAACTTCTCAGATGCTGCAGCAATCTGTGCTGCGGGCTGTAGCCGCAAACCGGATCGATTGCCTCGGCATCGCCCGTAAGCAGGTATGCCTGACAACGGCAGCCTCCAAAGTCCTTCTCTTTCCTCGCGCACGACAGGCAGGTCTCCGGCATCCACGCGTCACCTCGGAAGCGATTGAATGCTGAGGAGGAGCTCCATATCCAGGCAAGATCGTGTTCGCGAACGTTGTCAAAATGAAGGCCGGGAATCACCGCAGCGGCATGACAGGGCATTGCCTGGCCGGCCGGGTCGATGAGCATCATTTGCCGTCCCCAACCACCTACGCAGGCCTTGGGGAAGCTGGCGTAGTAGTCGGGAAAAACGGCTTCCAAATGGATCTTGCCTTTGAGGCGCTGCCGGGCCGCCTCGACGATGGGGATGGAGCGATCCACCTGCTCCTGGGTCGGCATCAGCAAGCTACGATTCTTGAGCGCCCATCCGTAGTACTGGACGTGGGCGATCTCCAATCGGTCTGGATTCAGCTCTTCGGCGAGAGTAATGAAGCTTTCCAGCCGGTCAAGATTCATGCGATGGACGACTAAATTAACTGTGAACGCCAGGGGAAAGCGTTTGAGCACGGGAACCAGGGCCAACTTGAGAGCATGTGCGCGAGTTCCGGCGATATGGTTGGCGGAGGCTTCGTCAATATCTTGAAAGCTAAGCTGCAAATGTTCGAGCCCGGATTGGACCAGAAGGGCGAGCCGCTCTTCCGTCAGCCCGACGCCGGAGGTGATCATGTTGACGTAAAGGCCCGCCTGGCGGGCAGCGACAATCAAATCTGGAAGATCTTTGCGAGCGAGTGGCTCTCCACCGGTGAGGTGCAGATGAAGGACGCCGAGCCGGGCAGCTTGTTGAAAGACGCGAACCCAGTCTTCGGTCGCGAGTTCTTTTTCGGTTCGCTGCATCTCAAGCGGGTTAGAGCAGTAGAGGCAGTGCAACGGACAGCGGTGGGTGACTTCAGCGATCAGCGAGAAGGGCTTGAAGGACGGCGGATTTGAATCGAGATTTGACATTGTGTTCTGAATCTCAGCCTGCGAATCCGAGATCGGCCCTCATATTTCTTGTTCTTTATCTTTGCTTCCTTGTTCTTAGTCCTTACCGCAATGTTTTAGGCCTTATTCACCGGACGCTCGAATGACGCCACGTTGCTCCATGCGGTTGAGGAGGCTGAGGACGTCCTCAGTCATTTGTTCCTGAGGCGCGCCGGTATATTGCTTGAGGAGCTCCGCGACGATTGCCGCGATATTTCGCCGACCGTCAAGATAGACGAGAACGTCTCGAGCTGGGCCTGCCAGGTTGAGCGTTCCTTCGGGTACGAGCAAGACCGGTTCAGTTCCATGGAGGCGGCAGCCAGGGGCAAATCGTGGTGTGGAATTCAAGTCCATATCAGCTTATCTCGTCTTTGAGGCAGCCGAAGATGACTCTCCGGGCACGAAACAGCCGGGAGGAATATACCCGGGCTCCACGTAGGCGTAATCGATGGCGTCCAGCTGTGCCCAGAGGATCTCGCATTTGCGCTCGAGGGCACGGATGACTTGCTGCTGTTCCGCCGCGGTCCTGGCATGGGTGGAGACGTAATCGAGCGCGAAGGCGGCGTCCTCGGGAGCCTGAGTGAGGCGTCCTTCGAAGTAGGCCAGGCCGGGAATCAGATAGGGATAGTGGAGCCTCATCTTGTCCATGCGCAGAGAGATGAGGTCGCGGGAAAAGAGTTCCGTCAGCGAGGAAGCCACGGCAACCAGCAGAGAACTGTCGCGAACCAGCGCGAGGTAAGCGTCGACCGCAAAGATGACGCCGGGAAGGATGCCGCGATAGGAAATTACCGAACTTCGGTCTAGACCAGTGGCTTCGGCGAGTTGAATCCACTTTTCAACTCCGCCGTAGCCGTCCTGATCGCCGTCATGATCGAGAATGCGTTTGCGCCAGGTGCGGCGAAACGCAGGATCGTCGCTTTTCGCCAGCAGCAGCGCATCTTTGATGGGAATGCGGCTTTGATAGTAATAGCGGTTGAGCGCCCAAGCCTGCAGCTGTCCTCGAGTCAGCTCACCTTGATGCATTCGTACATGAAACGGATGACGGTGGTGGTACCGGGCCTCGCCGACTGCCAGGAGGCGCGCACGTAGTTCCTGGCGCGAAAGCAGGTCGTCTTCAGTCGTGAGTGCGACAGCTAATTCAGTTGCCATCCGTCATGTCCTATCTCCCAACCGGCCTGGATGACCTGGTTGTATTCTGCGCTACGCGGGTCGAGAACGGGATTGGTGTTGTTAATGTGAACGAAGACTTTCTTGGGCTTCTTGATTTGGGAAAGGAGAGCGATGATGCCGTCATCCCCGCTCATTGGGATGTGTCCGATGCTCCGCGCCGAAGGGGTGCCTGCGTGGGTGCTACTCAACTCAGCATCGCTCCAGAAAGTCCCGTCGACCAGAATTACATCGCTGGTGGAATAGATTGCGAGGAGTTCTTCGGTGATCTTCGGCAGTGAGGGCGTGTAGGCGATGCGAAGCCCACTCGCTTCCAAGAGCAGCCCGAGGCTGGCCTGACCGTCCTGCGCTGGATTCACGTCGCGCGCATAAAACGGCAAAGATCCAGAAAGCGGGATCGCTCGACAGGTGATCTCGTGATCGAGCAGAAGCGGGTGATCGGGGGAGATCTCGACCCAGGTCAGTTGTTGGGGAACTCGATCCAGCATCCGAAAGAAAGTGTTCGCTTCCAGCACCTTCCGCACGAGGGAAGTGGCATAGATGGTGAGCGGCTGAAATTCGCGGAGAAGAAGGACGCCGAGCACCTGGTCTAGGTCGGCGCTGGTGAGCAAGATCCCATGCAGCGGCGTGTTTCGTTTGCCCAGAGCGGCTGATGGCTGGAGTTCGGGGTTGGCTTCGATTTGGTATCTGAGGTCGGGGCAAGCGTTGATCAGGAACCAATTCTCGCCATCACCCGAAAAGCTGGCTTGCAGTTGCATTCTTGGGGCGGTCAGTTGAGGCTGGGTCCGGGACAGTTGGCAAAGAGAACAGGCGCAGTTCCACTGGGGGAAGCCACCACCGGCAGCTGTCCCCAGCAGCTTGAATTTCAGCAAGGTTTAGACTTCCGCGGGGGCGTAGCAGTTGATCTCGCAGCCGAGGGTCACTTCTTCAAAATCAGGGCGTGTCCAGACTTTCGTTTCCATGTCGTTCTCCTGTCTAACGATGATGACGGCAGCAGAAATATCGGCTACGCCGGGATCTCTGCTGCCCTATTGTAGCCCGGTAATCGAAAACTACCAGAAACTTTCGTAATGTTTTCAACGCGATTGCGCCCGGCGCGACGCCTCGCGGCAAAGCATTTCGCCGACTGCCTTGTGCACGGCCGTTGATGGGTGACCCTCGTGAAAATAAAAGTGGCTCGAGGGTGACGTGCAGGGAGTCGGATCCTCATTCTTCAAGGCGCGGCCGGCGCACGGGGTGGTGGTGTCGGTGATGCCGTATTTGCCGGGATTTTGCATGACTTCGTCGAAGAACGAACCCCAGTCGCTATTCTCGATCTGAATGTCCGAAAATCTGGCCTGCAGATCAGCCGGAATCCTGGCGAGTTGAGGATTGAAGCGAATACCAGTGGTTGCGAATGCGGGTATTTTGGTCGGCAGGAGAGCAACCATGAAGCGGCGAGCGCCGAGCGCATAGAGGGTTGCGATCTCGGCCTTCAGGTTTAAGGACGTGGCGCCCGCCGGGAGAGAACGGTCGTTCAAACCGCCCGCGAAGAAGAACATGGTCTCCCTGGGATCGAAGTGGATCCGGCCGCTTTTCACGAGACCTGCAAAATCGTCCACTTGATTGCGCATGCCGCGGCCGAGCAGTTCACCATGCTCAAAGTGCTGACCCTCTCCAAAGCCCGTTCTGGCGCCGCTTACGGCGAAATTGAGGCCCTTGCCTTTGCTATCCGCATCGCCGAAGTAGGTAAAAGGGATATGAAGGCACTCTGCAAGGTAGGCTACCGCGGTTGGACCATTGCCGTCGACGTAGCCGGCTCCGGTGTCGGAATAGCTGTCGCCGAAGACGTAGAGCATGGTGTACGGAGGAGTTGCCGCGGTTGCGCCGGTTACGAAGAGCCCCATAGTTAGAGCCAGCAGCACGACATGCTTCATCTGCCTTTCACCTCTGACCCGCTTGTTTGTGGGTTCTCTTCATAGCGGGCATGGAGCAACACCCAGGTAAGCCTACTGGGGGGCCGACAGTTTTGGTTGCCAGCTGACCTTCCCCTCAGGACCGACTGCGATGATCAACCGGCCTTCCTGGCCCTGGTTGAGCTCGGGTCCGTCAACGTTGTGAACCTGTCCGTGCGAGTCGGTGAACTCGATCTTCAGTGCGCCGGAGCCTTGGATCTTAAAGCGATAGTGAAATTGCGAGTTTGCAGCAAGGTTGCCAACTCCGAAACTGGCGCTGGGGTAGTCGACTTCCACGAGATGAATCGCAGACGGTCCCTGATTGTCGATGGTGGTGTCGACAAAATGGGAGTGGCATCCCATGACGATGAGGCCGATTGAAGTAAGAAGAGCAATTCGAGTACAACGGGAAAGGCGCTTCTGACTCATGCTCGCTTTCGATTCTTTTATACGGGACTTTGCGATTCAAGCTTTGCGTTCAAGAATCCGCGCGGTCAGCACCACACCTGGCTGGTTGTCATGCAGGGTCATCGGGAAGGCAAGAACATTCCACACCCACTCCTCACCTTTTCGGGGCAGGTTGAGCAGCCCCCGATAGGTACGATCAATGTAGGTTTCTTTGGTAGTGACCACAGTCTTGAGGATATCGCGCCAATCGGCAGAGATTTCCGGGAACTCGATGAACAGATTCCGGCCGGGGAACCATTCGCGGGGACGCTCCAGAAGGCGAGCGCAGGCTTCATTGACGTACAGCCAGTCACCCTCACCGCTGAGCACTTCGAGTACCACGTCCTCGCCCATAGCCATGTTAATTCTGGAATAGAAAAAATCGCGGGCATCGACGACTACGGGTTTGCCGCGCAACTTTGCCTCAAAGGAGCGCAACGCAGCCAGGAGATCGTCCACCGAACTATAGCCTTTAAGCAGATGCATGTCTTCAACGCCGCCGAAGCGGCGTTCGAGCGTCGCGGAAAGGATGATGATCGGCACTTCGGGTCGTCGGCGACGGAGAACGGAAGCGACTTCTGTGCCAAATTGACCGGCGCCCAGATGATAGTCGAGCACTGCAATGTCAATCTGGTCGAGGAGCTCGCTGGCCTCCTGGATGGTGCTGGCGGACTCGGTAAGGTATCCGTGTTTGCGCAAGATTGTGGATCGCAGCAACAAGCTCTCTGCATCGTCGTCGAGCAACAAAACTCGAATCAGCCGATCGACGCCTGGGGAAAGATCGTCAGTCGATTGCCCGATTGCTGGCGGCGCGACCTGGCTCGAGCTTCCTGGCGGCCCAAAGACTATCTCGTTCGACATGTCGTGATTAGATGCTGAATCAGGGTTGGTGTCGTTAGCCTATCCCTGGTCAGCATGATTTCGTATCTCTTTTTCCTTCCTGCCCTGACGTTTGACCTCGCGAAAAAGTTCTGGCAGGCGCTGAAAATAAGCGACCGCGCGTAACCATTGGCGATTCTCGATGGCGGGATAGCCGCTGACTATTTGTCCGGCGGGCACATCGTTCGGAATTCCGGATTGTGCAGTGGCCACGACCCCATCACCCACATGACAATGTCCGGCGACGCCAACCTGACCGGCCAAGATGACATTGTCGCCTATCTGAGAGGATCCGGCGAGACCGACCTGAGCGCAGAGCAGCGTGTTAGTGCCAACCGAAGAGCCATGGCCTACCTGAACCAGATTGTCAATTTTGGCTCCATTCGCAATACGTGTCTCGCCAACGCTAGCGCGATCGACGCACGCATTCGACTGGATCTCAACATCATCTCCAATAAGGACAGGTCCGGACTGCGGAATTTTGTACCATGCGCCATCCTCTCCTTTGGCGAAACCGAAGCCATCCCCGCCAACTATCACGCCATTCTGGAGGACCACCCGGTCACCGAGACGGCAGTTTTCGCGAACGACAGAGTGGGCGTGGGCGAAGAAGTTGCTACCAATGACGGTCTTAGGATAGAGGACTACGTGGGGCAGCAGAGTGGCATGATCACCGAGAACCACTCCCGCGCCGATAACGGCATAGGCGCCAATGTGGGGATCTTTCCCAATCAGTGACGTAGGATCGATGACCGCCGTGGGGTGGATACCCGGGGGATAAGTTGGCGGTTGGTAGAACAGACCGACGGCACGAGCGAAGGCGTGATAAGGATTTCGAATGCGCAGCGTCGGGATGGTCAGAGGCGGAAAATCGGGGCTAACCAGGATCGCCGATGCCTTTGTGGTTCTGGCGTATCCCACGTATTTCTTATTGGCAATAAAAGTCAACTGTCCAGGGACTGCCTCTTCGATGCCGGCGACGCCCGTGATCTCTTCGTCGACAGCCCCATCGCATTCTGCGCCCAGCGCAAGTGCTAACTCACCCAACTTCATGGGTTGGATTGTAAAAGAGTTCACTCAGCCGGTTCTTCCGGCGCGGTAAAGAGGTCTTCCTGATGGGGAAGCTCGAAGCGTTTCCGCCGGGAAGAGTTGACGATGACCGCGAGGATCGACAGATCGGTGATGGTTGACCGCGGTACAAAGATTTTCTGAGTATTGGAGCGAATGTCGGGAGGCGTCAGCAAAACTCCGGGCGAGTCGAGCAACGTGAGGTCGTTGGCGGCCAGGCCCTCAAGGATGTCGCCGTCTTTCAAGCGGAGACGGAGAGAAACTCCTTCGTTTCGAGGGCGTGCGGCGAAATTCTTGCGCAAAAGCCGCTCAGGATTGCCTGGCTCCCCGGAATTAAAATCGCGCACAAAACACACCCACTTTATCGCATCTAACTGCAGGGTCGTGACTTTGCCCGTCAGATCGAGCAGTTCCATCTGCCCGTTGTGGGCGAAGTTGGAGGCCGGCAGATATCCCGACAGCCAATCTCGACTGAGTTTGCGAACGATCGCTTTCTTTCGGCCAGAGGGCATAAATCCTATGGAGCGATTGAGAATAAAGGACAGTTCGCGCTCCAGAAAGTTATATACCTGCTACGTTGAGCAACGAAAGTTGTGCAGAATGGTAGCCAACTGGATGCCAATATGTTAAGTTATTGTTTGCAATCAGCGCCCGTGCGCCCCTAACTCTTTCAAAATGTAAGCCTTAAGGTGAAATCCAGAGGGCGTAATTTGGGACGGCGGCTGGAGCAACTTCGCAAGCATGCCCGATTATATTTACCTCCTCGAGAACCGCCTCTCACCCTCTCAGCAGGGCGCCCTGCAAATGATTCGCGAAGCAGCACGCGAAGCCGGTATGACAGTTTTCCTGACCGGCGGCGCAGTGCGCGACCTGACCAGCGGTTCGCCGGTCAGGGACCTGGACGTCTCCGTTCAGGGCAATGCTCTCGAACTCAAGACGAAGCTCCAGGAAGCGGGAGCGGTTTTGTGGGGGGAGCATGAGCCTTCGCAGACCCTCTTTGCGCGGTTCCCCGGCAGCGTTCGAGCGGAAATCAGTAGCACCCGCCGCGAAGAATTTCCGACCCTCGGAAAGCCAGTTTACTCACCCGGCAGTATTCTCGAAGACCTGCGCCGGCGCGACTTCACCGCGAATGCCATGGCGCTTTCCTTGAATGAAGGCTCCTATGGGCTGCTCATGGATCCACTGAACGGGGTTGCCGATCTCGAAGCCCGTTTGCTTCGGTTAGTGAGCAATTACGGCTTTCTGGAGGATCCGGTTCGGCTGATCCGGGCGTCGCGATTCCAGGCTCGGCTCGGGTGGGAGTTGGAGGAAAAGACAAAGGCGAGATTCGAGAACGCAAAAGAAGAGAATGTTATAGCTCAGCTTTCCCCCTATGCGCAGGGCTATGAGGTAGAAGAAATCGTCCATGAAGAGGATGGCCTCAAGATTCTGAAGGTCCTCGAAGAGCAAGGATGGATGAAGTCGCTTTTCCCGGCTTGGACGAGCGCCAAAGCGGATACTGATTTGTTGGCATCGATGCGCGAGGTTCTGGTTCACTTGCAGATGCAAGGGGTAAATCCCGATCCCTCCGCAGCGCAAGCGCAGCTGCTTACCTCCAAGCTGGCCCCTAAAGACCTGACAACTCTGAAGCAGATGTTTGTGCGGCAAGGTTTTGTCCGCGAATGGGAGACTCAGGAGGAGCGTGCGAAGGAGCTGGGAAAGAGGCTGACCGGCAAAGAAGCTGCAACGCCTTCGGCGGCTTGGAAACTGCTGACTTCAGTCGATCCTGAAGCTTTGCTCTGGTTGGGACTGACAAGCAAAACCGCAGCTGTGCAGGCCAGGCTCAAAGACTTCTTCTCGGTGTGGCCAGAGGCGCGCCAGAAAATTCCATACGCGCTGATGCAGGAGATGCGCATCGTCCCCGAGCTTGAGGGTTATCAGGAGCTTGTCAAGAATATCTTCTTCGAGTTAATTGACGGAAGGCTTTCGACCGAAGAGGAGATGCGGCTGTTCCTGGAGCCTTATTCGCCACCCGCACCTCCTCCGCCGGTCAGCATTCGCCGCACTCGCTCGAAGAAGTCGGCAGAGAAGAGCCGCGAACTCCGCGACGAGGACGACGAAGAACTTGTCGAAGGACGCGCCGCCGGCGACGATGACGAAGGCGATGAAGACGTGGATTCCGATGAAGAGAGCGAGACTGCGGACGAGCGTGCAGAACTTATTCCGCGATCCGTTCTTCGGAGCGTTCCTCAACTTGTAGACGAGCCGGTTACGTTGCAACAATCGACAGAGAGGTCAGCGGACCATGAGTCGAGTGCTCCTGCTCCGAAGCAAGGGTTATCAGGGACAGCAAGGATCGATGAAACTCTAAAAAAGACGGAGTCTCCGGTAAGACCTGGCGCGGCTGCCCCGGTTAAGGATGAGCCTAAGCCGGAAGTCAAGCCGGCATCGAAGACTCCTACCAAGCATGCGACTGCTATCAAACATGCGGATACCACTGAGGCCAAGCCAGCAGTTCATTCTCCCGGCAAAGCCGCGGGACATCCGGTGCTGAAAGCTCAAGCGCACAAATCGACCAGCAGTCCGGCCCCAACTAAATCCCTGGCTAAGCCGGCCCCGAAGTCCGCTGCTAAAGGGGCGGTTAAGAGCAAGCCAATCGCTAAACCATCTGGCAAGAAGAGCTCAGCGGTCAAGAAGGCGGCAACTAAGGGGAAGGTGTTAATCAAGCCGAAGGTAGCGAAGCCGCCCGTGAAGGCGAAGCCGGCAGCCGATAGGGTGGGTTCGGCGGCCAAGTCTCGAGCTGCCGGGAAGGTCTCTGCAAAGTCATCGGCGAAGTCAGCGCTGGCGAGAAAGAAGCGCTAACCTCGTCGATGAGCAATATTTGTCAGCGAACGATATGAATCAAGCGGCCAGTGTAACCATGGAAAACAGCCCCGGTCATGGCTGCTGCTAACAAGTCTGGCTTCAACCAGCATCAAAGAACGCCGCGATATCAACGTTGGAGGACACTATGCGAAGGAAATATGTTGGACAAGGTTTGGTATTTCTGGCGCTGTCGGCTGGATTGAATCTTTCGGTGACTGCTCAGACCGTGGGTCAAGATATCAAGACCGCCGGAAGCGACACGAAGAAGGCAGCCGAAAAGACGGGAAGCGCAGTCAAGCACGGGACGGTCAAGGCCTACGACAAGACCAAGGAAGGTACCGAGACGGTGGCGCACAAGACCGCGGAAGGCACCAAGACCGTAGCGCATGATACCAAGCAGGGCACGGTCAAGGCCTACGATAAGACTACGGGGAAGACCGAGGAGGCCGCTGACAAGACCAAGAGCGCCACCGACACGGCTGCCCACAAGACGGCGAGCGGCACCAAGACTGCTGCCCACAAAACCGCCGCAGGGACCAAGAAGGCGGCGCACAAGACTTCCAATGGCACCAAGTCGGCTTATCATTCAACCAAGAAAGCTACGGGGAATACCGTGCGAGACGCCGAGGGCAAGCCGACTACCACCACGGGCGATTCCAGCGGCGCCCCTACCAGCGCCCCGAAATAGCAGCAATAGCAACAGACGACTTAGAACAGTTCCATCGACCGGGCGAGGCGGCTCATAGGGAGATACCCTAAGTAGCCGCCTTTTCTTGGTTGAGCTTTCGATTGTGCGCTACCCGGAATTGTCGCGACTGCTGGGCAATGAACCAGCGCGCCGGATCATCTGACCAGACTGGCTGCCGGACAAGTCCGGACCAAGTGATCAAAATACCTGCCTTCCGAGCCAGATAGGGAACGCCGAATCCCGGCTCCTAGCGCCTCTGGAACAGCGCCTGGAGGACCGGTTAGAAGGTAAGACGCAGTGCCATCTGTATTTGCCGCGGGCTTCCTATGGTCTTGTTCACATTTCCCAACCCGAAGGGAGCGTTGTAAAAGGAGTTTGGTTGTCCCGGGAGTGGCGAACTCCCAAGCGAAGGAAAGCCATTGTAGTTTTCGTTCTGGGTCACGTTGTTGATCGGGATGTCGAAGCTTGCGGTATTGGTCAAGTTGAAAATGTCCAAGTCATACTTAAGGTTCATCCCCTCCCTAATCTGGGTGTTCTTCGCTAGAGAGATGTCGGCTCGTTTTTGATAGCTTTGGCGGAATATGTTTCGTTGGCCGCTCGTGAAGTTGGTCTCGAAGGTGTCCCCCGGGGCAATACCCCCATTCAGATCTCCTGGACTGAGGAGCGGCAAGGTGAAGCAGGAGGCTTTCAGTGCCGGGGCGCCAAACGCCCCGGTCGCACCGGTTTTAGCGCTGACCGGAGAGCAGCCTGGGGCGAGAGGCACGATCGGATTCGTGATGCCATCCGAGACCCCGTAGAAGATGCTGCCGACCGCGCCAGAGTAGTCAATCACGCTATACGGCTGGCCGCTCTGAATGACCGTAATTCCAGAGAGTGCCCAACCACTGGTGAGCCTGCCCTTGAGAGAAGTCTCTCCGAAGAAGGCGGGCAAAACATAAGAGTAAGTGAAGTTAATCACGTGGGTGCGGTCGAAGTCTGAGGAGCCGTAGGACTCACGAAGATTGAGCGGATTATTTCCGTTGTAGAAGAGCCCGAGCGCGCTTTGTTCATCGAGAGCATGCGAGTAGGTATAGGAGAAGCCAACTTGGAGTCCGTGGCTCAAACGCTTCTCGACATGGGTCTGCAGCGCGTTGTAGGCCGAGACGCCAGCGGCTTTATAACTCTCCGATTCAGCCGAGTACCCGATGTAGGGAACCCGAAGGTCGATGTTGCCCCCCTCGTAATTCGATTGCATCGGTCCTTGTCCGTTGGGTAAGTTGATCGGGGCAAAGTTGTTATTCGGATCGAGGACGGTGTAGCCATAGGTGTATTGCTGACCATTGATGGGGCTGGACGGAGTGGCGATGCCAGCCTGGTTGAAGGGCACTGGGATGACCTCATGGCGCCCCAAATTGCCAACATAGCCGATGGTAATGGCAAGGTCGTTCCGCGGCTGCCACTGCATGTCAAAAGTAAAATTGATCGTATAAGGGAGCTTGTTTGCGCGGTTATAGGTTGCGAACGAAAATAACTGGGCTCCATTTTCGATCGCCGCTACGCTCGGCAGGTAATTTGTAATATCTGCCGGATTACCAGTCGGCGCAGGCCCGAGCGCTGCGCCCCAGGGGCTCGAAAGGGAGTAGCCAGCCCCTGGGTCGCAGGTAGGAACAAAATTTAAATAGGCTGGGCTCTGAAATGATTTGCAGATCTGAGAGGTGACAAACGGAGGAGCCTGGTTCACTCCGAAGGGGCCGCCGGTGATCTCGCCGGCTGCATATCCGGGAGAGAAGTAGGTGAACAGTTCGCCACGATCGTAATAAATTCCGGTGCCGCCGCGGAAGACAACCTTGCCGTCATTCTGTTTCGGCGTCCAGGCAAATCCAAGCCTGGGGGCGATTCCCCATTGGCGGCCGGTGAGCGTCGTCGGACTGACGCCCTTCGTCGGAAATTGCTTATTGTTTCCGGCGATGATGAAGCCGTTCGATGTGACTTCGCTGCCGTTAAAGACATAGCTGGCCGGATCAAAGTTATAAAGGCGGCCGTACTTTTCGGTGAGCCCGCCGTTCCAGTCATAACGGACACCTGCGGTCAGACTTAAATTTGAGCGAACCTGGAATTTGTCCTGTACGTAGGCGCCAACCTGGTTGGCGCGGTAGTACCGGTTCGCATCGCCTTGAAGAAATGCGGTCGTGTTGAAGTCGTAATTGGTGGTGACAAGGCCCTGCAGGAATTGGGAGAAATCAGCAGTCGCAATGATTCCTTTGCCGGTTCGTTCATCGCGAGTGTTGAGCTGGGTGTATTCGTAGCTTCCTCCAAAAGTGAGAGTGTGCTTGCCCAATGTCCAAATCGCATTGGCCGAAGGCATAATGCGGTTCTGAAAGACTCCCGTAAATGGCCCCTGCGAGGCTGAGCCTGGACCGATGTTGAGTTGGGCGTTTGAGACCGAGTTAACGTTGTTGGGCGAACTGTTGCCAAGCGCGTCGACGATGCTGATGCCGGAAAAAGTCGTCGAACCGAATGCGTTGATGCCCAACTCGGCAGGAGTAAAGAGTTGATCGGTGGTGCTATACGTCTTTTCCCTGAGGATGCCAATGGTTTGCGTCGTACTGAGGGTGGGGGTGAGCAGAAGAGTATTAGTGATCGACGCGACCTGGCTCCCCGCATCGAGGTGCTGAGTGAAGCCGGAGACGCTCGAATACGCGTAAGGAGCAATTGTCGGATCGTGTTGGTAGTAGTACTTTGCGGAGACTGTGTCGGTCTTAGTGGCATTCCAATCAAGATCGGCGACGGCCTGGTCGGAGATGAAGTAGGCGGTGCCAGGCGCGGAAGCATTGGTCGGAATCGTCTGGGTCGGGGCCGGCCCGACACCTGCAGAGGGTACCAGGTATTGGCCGTTCGGCAGCTTGTAATTCAAGAGGAAGTCCGCGACCGTGCTTATCTCGCCGGGTGCAGAACCTACGGTGGCGAGTGTGGGGGTGGCGAAAGGAAAGTTTGTGTTGGCGATATTTGCAAGTGCCGTAGTGCTCCGGTCGTCCGTGAGCCCGAAGGGAACAGTGAGACGGGAGATGCCGATTTCCTGATCCGAGGAATGAATATGCTGATAGGAAAGGAAGCCGAACAGCTTGTCCTTGAGGATTGGCGCTCCCACCGTGCCGCCGGCGGTGTAGCGGTGAAGCTGCGGCACCTTCTCGTTCTCGGGGATATAGTCGTCCTGCTTATAGAAAAAGGGGGCTGCATTGAGCCAGTCGGTGCCGCGATGGACGTATCCGGTGCCGTGAATCTGGTTAGTGCCGGAGCCGGTGCTCATGTCGATGTGTGCGCCGCTGGTTGATCCCTGCTGGGCGTCATACATCGAGGTGTTCACGCGGACTTCCTCGATGCTCTCCGGCGCCGGTGTTGGCAGAGCTTCCCCGATCGCGAGATAAATTGAGGCGCTGGACTGGACCACGATGCCGGAGCTTGCACCCGGTTGGGCGATTCCGGTGTTGTTCACCACCCGGGCAGACAGCACCTGGCTGGTACTCTTGCCGTTGAAGAGATTGCTGGCATCCACGCCATTCAAGAGGAAGCTATTGCTGGTGTCCCTCTGGCCATTCGCCCAGATCGGCGCGTTGCCTAGTCCGCTGTTTGCGCCGGTGCCACCTGGAAGCTCGGCATTCACCCCGGGAGAAAGAACGGCCAGGCCGGTAAAGCTTCCGGTAGGAAGAGGCACAGCGTCAATCTGCGCTTTGTCGAGTACGTAGCCATTGGTGGTGTCGGTGGCGTTCATAAGTGGCGTCGCGTCGACCTCGACGGAGGTGTTGACCGAGCCTACTTGCAGGGTGACATTGAGAGTGACAGTGCGGTCGGCCTGGACGAGGATGCCTGGATTCTTTTGGCTGTCGAAGCCGTCGCGGTTATAGGTCAGGGTATAAGTGCCGATGGGGAGGTTCACAAAGGAGTAAAAGCCGTTGTCATTGGTGTTCGCGGTGCGGGTAAGTTGAGTGGAGTCCTGTACGGCGGTAACGGCGACACCTGGAACCGTGCCGCCAGAGTTGTCGGTGACACTTCCAGAGATACCGCCGAGGGTTTGTTGGGCGAGGCCGGGGGAACAACAAGAGAAACCCAGGAACAACAGCGCGATCAGAGAAGAGGAGAGTCGACCTATTTTTAGGTACATGAATGCTTGGCCTCCACTGGGTGAAAGAAGCTGGGGAACTGCGTCGGCTCTGAATCAGCCGGTATTTGAAATAGAACTGCGGTCGAGCGCAGGTACGCTTGTCTTTAGTGGCCCGGGTTCAGGCCTGATTTTCGAGAATGGCTTGAGAATAACGTAAGTTTCGCACCCGACATAGCGAAAAATTTATGCGATCTTCACTAACCCGAGTAGAGCGGCCCGCGACGGCGGCTTAGCAAGAAAATGCCCGGTCGGTGCAATTTTTCTTCCGCTCTCGTTGTTGTTACCTTCAGCTTGTTGGATTGTCCCTCACGGCTTTCGAGGGATCCATCTGTTACTTTTCAAAGAGAGACTACGGGCGTCGAGGTAGGATTTGATGATCCGATTTGCAACCGTCGCGGTTGCTGTTGTAATGCTGCTAGCGGTGCCGTTCGTGATCTTCGGGAAGGAATTGTCAGGCAAGCCGCCGTTGCTCCATGCTGCGCGCCAGGCTGAGAGTGACTTGGAGGTTGGCGGAGAGTTAGCCGGTCTTCCCCCAGACAGCACGCGATTTATCGCCTACCAGGACCTGCTTGCCTTGCCGCAAGCAACCTACACTGTTAGTGACGATAGCAACTTCCCCAAAAAGACGCGGATTAGCGGAATCCCGCTCGAACAGCTGGCGGCGGCGCTCGGCACGCCTACGGCGAATTTGGTGGTGGCAATATGCTACGACGGATACAGGGCGAATTATCCCAGCGCGTATCTCGGCGCGCATCATCCGCTACTGGTGTTGAAGATCAACGGCAAGGCTGAACCGCATTGGCCGCTGACCGAGAGTGGCGGATCCATGGGACCTTATCTTATCTCCCATCCGTTCTTCAAGCCGTCTTTCCGAATCCTTTCGCATACCGATGAAGCGCAGATACCTTATGGCGTCACCAGGATTGAATTCCGAGAGGAACAAGCCGTCTTCGGCTCGATTGCACCGGTAGGTCAGTATGATGCCGATGGCGCGGTCATCCAGGGGTATCGTATCGCCCAGCAGAACTGTTTTCGCTGCCATAACATGGGAGCAGAGGGAGGTCAGCTGGCCGGCCGGTCATGGCCAATGCTGGCGATGTGGGCGTCGACTGAACCAAAATATTTCGTTGGCTATGTCAAGAACCCTCAGGCCTTCGATGCAAAGAATAGAATGCCGGGCAACCCGCAATATGACGCGGAGACGCTCGAGACGCTGCGCCGGTATTTCGCCACGTTTGCGGCTACATCCGCGGTGAGCCGATGACGATCAGGATTGCGAAGATTCTCCTGATCTTTGCGTTAGCCGTGTTCTACAGCATAGTCGTCTTCAACAATCTGACTGACTATAACTCGAATTACCTTTTCGTCTATCACGTGCTGAAGATGGACTCCACTTTTCCGGGCAATCACGGAATGTGGAGGGCTGTCCACTCCACGATGGTGTACCGCTCCTTTTATGATTCCATCATCAGCTGGGAGGCTTTGACTGCTTTCCTTGGATGGGCCGGCGGGGCGCTGTTGTTACGGAAGCTGGGCGCTCCGGCTGCTGCCTTTAACCTGGCAAAACGAATTTCAGTGATTGCTCTGACGCTGAGTCTGCTGATGTGGTTTGTGGCATTCCTCACCATTGGCGCGGAATGGTTCCTCATGTGGCAGTCCAAAACCTGGGACGGCCAGGAAGCGGCCTTTCGCATGTTTACGGTGGTAGGAATTATCCTCATGTTCCTGGTCATGCCGGATGTTGAGGGGCAGGCTTAGGTCAACTAAGGTTCAGCGCGTAGAATGCGGCGGAGCTCAAGCAAAAGTCCGCCCAAAACGAGGAATCCCCCGCACCAGAATGCCTTGAGGCTATTGACGACCCAGGCCGGAGCCGCCCCGACACGGCCCAGCAAGAACGGTAGGAAATTCCAGGATGTTATGTGGACATAGTCCCATGGATCTTCGGTCATCGCGTGGTTGTTAAGTCCCCAGGGGTCCATCTTTCCTAATGCAAAGGCAACGATGTTTTTGAATCGCAGCGCGATGACGAAGGTAGGATGGCCGATCGTTTCCATCTGATAGATCTCTAAGGGGAGCCAAAAGCAGAGCGACGCCAACTGCACCACAACGCTGAAGGCAACCACGACCCAGCCGGCCCAGCGAAGCCATCCGGCGATCTGCTGCCGATAACGCAAGAGCAGTGGGACACCGAGCAGCGATGCAATCTGGGCAGCGGTAGATACATAGCGATCTCCCCACGCGAAATCGCCGCTCCAGACGGTGTACTTCGCATAAAAGCAGATGTAGCCAAAGAGCAGCGACCAGGCTGCGATCGAGAATGCCTTAACCGGACTGCTAAGGCGCTTCCACAGAAAGATGGTTGCCACCAGGCTGAGGATGAGCAATGGGTCGAAGAGAAAAATAGACTTCTCTGGCGAGAAAAGCGGGCCGAGCAAGCCATCAAGGAAGCGGCCTTCAAATGGATAGGCGGCAGGCAAGGATGGATCGAGCTTCTTTTGCTGAATAGCAAAGACGCTCAGGTAGGTGTTGAAGAAGGAGCCGAAACGATAGAACTGGTAGATCCGATCAATCAGCAAAAATGCGGCATACACCGGGATGGTTGTACGAGCGTAGATCAGCGCTTGCCGCCGAACGTCGCCAAATCTGGTTCGCTCCAGCAGCAGGAGCATGGCGAGAAAGCCAGCAACCGCGAGCAAGTCGAGAGCGGTAGTGAGGCGAGTAAGCAGGTTCAATCCGAGCGCCAAGCTGCCGATAAGCAAGAGCCGTTTTCGGCCGGTGCGGAACCACTCGTACTGGAACGAGATTCCTGCCAGGGTGAGTAGAAAGATGTAGTTGTTCTCGCTCATATTCTGCGAGTAATGCAGATGGGTCGTGGCAAAGAGAAGTGTCAGGACCCCGGCGGCCGCTTGTTTCAGGGCAAATTCGAACTGCAGCAGCAGCCTGAAGCACACAAGCGCGGTCAGCACTGCGATGAGCAGATTGGTGGTGAAGCTGACGAAGACGCCGCGAATACTGGGATCGTTTCCAGCGTATTGATCGAAGATCGACAGGTGCTCGAGGTAGGTTCCCGCCACGTCCGGCGGGAACATGAGCAACGATTGGCCCATGCCATACCAACTGTAGAGATGGCCGTTGCGTCCGATAAGACCAAACTCCGGATATTCATTGGGAAAGACCGGCGGCTCGGAGGTCCAGAACGAGTGGGTGGTCTGCAAGCGATGCATCGTATCGCTGGTGCCGAGTTCGCCGGACTGCGCAAGCAGCGTTCCGAGAAACGCGATCGACGCTAACACAAAACGGGGGCTACGCAGTATGCGCAGGCAAGCCTTCATCATCACCACCAATGATTTCACGGCTTCCCAACTTGTGGTCTGCGGGCAAGGCAGATCAATTCTCGATCGCCGCAGTCCGAGGTGACGAGTGCTCAATTGTTGATGCAGTCATCGCGGTGCAGTGCTAGAGTTGTTTGCATATCCGACTGCCTCGCACTCGAGGGGCTAACGCGTCACTGCATGTCTCCCCCCAAGGCCGCTTCTATGGAATTCTGCGTTTTTGATGAGTCGTATGTAGAGCGATTGCGTGCGGGAGATTTCCGGACACAGGAACACTTTGCCGCTTATTTCACCGAATTGATCAAGATCAAGCTTCGGTCACGGGTTCGCAGGCCCGAAGACATCGAGGACATCCGACAAGAGACATTCAGCCGGGTTCTGCGTACGTTGCGCACCCAGCAGGGTCTCCGAAATCCCGAAAAGCTGGGCGCGTATGTGAATTCCACTTGCAACAATGTGTTGCTGGAGTACTATCGCGCTCCCGCCCATGAATCGCCGGTCGAGGACGAAGAACAGGTTCAGGAATACCCAGACGCCAGCTCCGGAGTGCTCGATCACCTGGTCTCTCGGGAGGTCCAGGCCCAGGTGCAGCAAGTCCTTGAACACCTTTCCGAACGCGACCGGCGGCTGATTCGCGAGGTCCTGCTGCAAGAGCGAAGTAAGGACGAGGTTTGTGAGGAAATAGGGGTGAACCGGGACTATCTGCGGGTGCTGCTTCACCGCGCCCTCAAATCTTTCAAGGAGGAATATCTGGAGAGGACCAGCCAGCCCGCCGGAACGATGTACAGGCGATAGAGCTGCCGTACAGCCATCGCAATTTGGCAGGCCATGCTCAGGGAAAGCAAAGAGCGAATCTTCGGCAATTCACTGCCGCTCTAAGCCTCATGAAACGTTTTGGCTGGTAACGTCACTAATCATCAGAGATGGAATTACCAATGGACCATAAACAAGCATTAGAGATGATGGCAGTGGAAAAATACCTCCTCAACGAATTCGCCCTAGAGGAACGGGAGCAGTTTGAGGAGCATTTTTTTTCCTGCCACGAATGCGCGGAAGACATCCGGGTCGGCACCGCGCTGATGGAACACGGAAAGCAGATTTTCGAACTAGAAGGGCCAAACAGCAAGGAGGCTCCGACATCAAGAGCACGGCTCAGGCCGGAACCGTCCAGTCGCAGCCGAGACTGGTTTGCGTGGCTGCGGCCTGTATTCACCGTGCCCGCATTGGCGATACTGTTGGTGACGGTCGCGGTCCAAAATCTGGTCCAGGTGCCGGCCTTGCAGCGATCGCTGATGGTCATGAATTCGCCCGAGGTCCTGCCCTCAGCCTATCTCGCGAGTGGGGGCACGCGCGGGGAGAACCAAGTGGTTGTGGCTAAGCGCGGCCAGCCGTTCTTACTGCAGGTTGACATTCCCGGGGAGAGTAACGCCGTCTACTCGGCGGAGCTCTACGACGCCGCGGGACAAAGGCGTTGGCCGAAGAGCTTAACGATCCCGGCAGACGTCGCAAAGCAGGATCTTCCGTTGCGAGTTCCTGGCGGCCTAGAGGCGGGGAATTATTCGCTGGTGGTCAGCCAGGCGGGAACTGTCGGCCCGGCTGAGGTTGGCCGCTATACATTCACTCTGCGCTTGAAATAGGCAGAAAACGACGGCATGGGTGTTTTGGAGGCGGAGATGGATGACGGCAATGAAGTAACCCACTACTACCACGCGAATGCAGACGCGTTTGGCGGCGTCCTGGAAAGACCTTTCAACCTGACACTTCCGGTGTTAGCGGCGAGCTCTTTACCGAGCGTAGGCGGCTATCACTCGGCACGGGCTGACAATGTTCGCGTTGCGGAGATGATCTCGGTCAAGAGCGCTTACACCCAGGTAGGAGGCACCAAGAATCATAAAGACGGGAGTTTCACTACCTTCGTGCGTTCCGTGGTCGAGGACCTGAATATCAAGGACGTCTTCCATGCCGAGCGGATCGCTTTGGAGCTTCAAACCGAACATCCTCCAAAAGACCATTATCCAACAGTTTCTTTCAAAAACACGGAGTACCGCGGCCTGCGCGCCGGTGACTGCACCTTTGAGCCGCAATTGCGGCTCGACATCTGCGATCGCAACGGCGGTAAGAATTACCCGAAGAACCCGTATTTGACAGATTCCAAACTGCTCAAATATGCCAAGAACCAGAGCAAGAAGATCGCGGATGGTTGCTCCTCGTCAGAGATGCGCAAAGTTCCCGTCTTTGACCGGTTATTCCAAAGGCATTCGGGCGATGGACCGAATAGCGGCGCTAAGATTAAACAACGCGGCAATGTTATAGTCTCAGTCGTTGATGGGATCGTGACGACAGGGAGTTTCGCCGGGAAAACAGGCGGCCATGTGATCGACATTCCCGGATTCGGGCGCATATACCTAGGTGAGTTGCTCGTCCATCACAATTCGTTCGATCTGACCTTACTCCGGGTGGAATTGGGATGTCCCACACAGGGAAATGTCGCCGTAGCACATGGAAGCGCGAATGGCAGCAACTCGGGTGGAAACCGTTAGCCGTTACTGCCGCTCTGGTTATGGCCTTCTCAGTGGGCTGTACTAGAGATTTGGTCCCAGAAAAGCTTTATCAAGAAGCAGAGTCTTTTCGTCAAAGGGGCGACCTGAATCAAGCTCAGGTAGATGCAGACCAGGGTTATCAACGATTCTTGTCATTGGACCCGGTTGCAGCGGCAAAATTTCGTCTTCTCCAGGCTCAGATCATGTTGGCGAAAGGCGGGTACTCTTCGGCAATCGCAGCGCTGGACAACTCGCCATCGAAGCTCTTCACAGATTGCGAACTCAATGCGCGAAGACATCTGCTTCAAGCGGTGGCCTACGACCGGCTCGGGCAAGACTCCAAAGTCGAATCCAGTATGCGGGAGGCGAGCCAGCCTTGCCCCCAAGGCAGCCTTAGCCTCACCGAAGATATTGCGATCCGACGAGGCGAACTCCTTGACGATCCGGCAACCGCTGAGTCGGACTATCGCTTCGCGTTGGGCATCGATCGACAGCTCGGGGACAGCTTTCGTGAAGCTCGGGCGCTGCTTGATCTTTGCAACGCGGCTCAACTGGAGGAACGATACGACGAGTCGATCGCATGGGGCGTTGCTGCACTGAATATCTCAAAATCGAAAGGGTATAAGGTCCTCGAGGAGATTTCCGAGGGGAACCTGGCCTGGAACTACTACAAGCTCGGCGACTTTAGCGATGCGCTTCCGTTGTCCCTCCAGGCTGAGGAGTTGGCGCGCGTCATTGGCGAAGGTCCCGAGCGCATCCGGCGTCGCAACAACATCGGCATGATTCATGAGCAACTCGGTCAATTCGCGCTGGCCGAGTCTGAATACCGAGACGCACTTTCGATGGCCGAGCAACAAGGGGACAAAGCCCAGGCAGCGATTGCCTTGGCCGAGATTGCATTTGTCGCTGTGCGGGCCGGAAAGTGGGAGGTTGCTGACGAGTTCAGCAAGCAAGCCATCGAGTCGGCGCGGCAGCAAACAGACCGTCCGCTGGAATTACAGGCGCTGTTTGCCCAAGGCCTCATCGCCTCCCACAACAGCGATCAGGATGGGGCAAAAAGATTGCTGACGGAAGTCGCCTTCGACCCGCATCATGATCGCCAGTCTCTGCGCTGGGAGGCGCAGACCGCGTTAGCCGATCTGTACGCTAAGGAGCAAAATTTTAAAGCGGCCGAAGCGGAGTACCGTGCCGCGCTCGATACCGCGGGCACAGCCCGCTGCTCCATCCACAAAGAGGATTTACGGCTGCCTTTCTTCGCCAATACGACCCTGCTCTATGACAGCTACATTGATTTCCTGGTGCGGGAGGGGAAGACAGTTGAAGCATTGCGCGCCGCCGATCAAAGTCGAGCGTTGACGCTGGCTGAGGGGCTTGGTGTGGAAGGGAAGAGGTGTCTGGCGTATGAAGCGTCCTTCGCTCCGCAACAGGTAGCCAAGCAGCTCCAATCGACGATGCTCTTTTATTGGGTGGGTGCCGCACATTCTTATCTGTGGGCAGTCACTCCGCAAGAAACAAAGTTGTATTCGCTTCCCCCGCGCGCCGAAATCGAGCCTCGCATTCTTGCTTACCGAAGGGCACTGGTTGGTTCGCGCGATGTGCTTCAGACGGAAGACAGCAACGGCGAACAGCTCTATCAGATGTTAGTAGCTCCGGCGGCGGAGTTGTTTCACCCCAACGGCCGGGTCATTGTCATCACCGACGGTCAGCTGAGTGGTCTGAGTTTTGAAAGCCTCATCGCTCCGCAGCCAGAGCCTCATTACTGGATCGAAGATGTCACTCTCGAGAATGCATCTTCGCTACGTTTGTTGCTGGCCCGACCGAAAGCGCGCCGCATTCCCGGCAGTAAGCTGCTGTTGATCGGGAACCCGGTGCCGCCGGACCGGGGTGGCCAATATAGCGTTCTGCCGCATGCTGCGGAAGAGATATCCGCGGTCGGCCAATACTTTCCTGCCTCCGAGGAGGAGGTCTATCAGCAAGGGAACGCTACGGCTGAGGCCTACATAGCCAGCGATCCCGGCCATTTCCGTTACATTCACTTCGTAGCCCATGGCGATGCAAATTCAACCGACCCGCTCGAATCGGCAGTGGTATTGTCGGCCGCCGCCTCGTCCGTCCGGGGTGTCAACGCAAGTTATAAGGATGCAAGCTATAAGCTTTATGCGCGCGATGTGATCGCTCATCCCCTGCAAGCCGAGCTCGTTACCATCTCGGCTTGCAAGGGAGCAGGGGAGCGCGCGTATACAGGGGAAGGTCTGGTGGGACTCTCCTGGGCGTTTCTCCATGCCGGTGCGCACAACGTGATCGGTGCGCTTTGGGACATCAGCGACGTATCCACTCCCGAACTGATGAGAACGATGTACTCCGAGCTGGCGAAGGGAAGTTCTCCCGACACGGCGTTGCGCGCAGCCAAGTTGTCTTTGCTGCATGGGCAAAGCTATCGAAAACCGGTGTACTGGGCGGCTTTCCAGCTTTATACCGGGTCATAAAGCGGGTTACTCGCTTACTGCATGGCCACGGTGGACAGCTTCTTCACTCTGCTCCGCGTGGTAATGGCGAAAGCTGCGTTTGCGACCTGGTGGAAATGACGATTTCGCAGGAAGGCGCCTAATCCAGCCGGTATTTGGTCTCGGCGAGGTGATACATCTTCCGCCAGAGCAGGCGGTTCGCGGTGACCACCATCAACGCCATGATGATGGTGCCCATAAGCAGGATGCCGAAGTTCCCGGCATCGCTGGCTGCGCTGATCTCAGCCCCGAGTCCAAGGGTGGTGAAGATTTTATCTCGGATGGGGTAGTATTCCGCAATGATCGAGGCGTTCCATGCGCCGCCGGATGCAGTGACCAGGCCGGTCACGAGGTAGGGAAAGATGCCGGGCAGAATGACGGTCGTCCAGCGCTGCAAAGTTCGAAAGTGGAAGAGATCAGCGACCTCGCGCATTTCGGAGGGGATGGCCATCGCTCCGGCGATCACGTTAAAGAGCACGTACCACTGCGTTCCAAGCAGCATCAACGCGACAGCGCCGATGCCGAGGCCGATCCCGATGCGGTAGAGGCCAAGAATGATGATCGGGTATAGGACGGTTGCCGGGAACGATGCGACCATCTGGATAATCGGTTGCAGGATCTTCGCGAGCCGCGGATTGAAGCCGATGGCCACGCCGACCGGGATGGTCCAGAGCGAGGCAATGAGCAACGACGCGTTCACCCGGAGGAAGGTCGCAGCTGCGCCTTCGAAGAGCAAAAGGTAATCCGATCCCGGGATGCCGTGCAGCAGGCCAAGCGCCCGGACAGCGGCCAGGGCTACGGCGATGACGGCAATGAGAGCAAGCACAATTGTAGAAAGCGACCCAATGCGGCGCGCAGTTCGCTCTGGCATTTGTCGGATGATCGGGGCATCGCGTCGGCGCGCCAAACCGGCGTAGATGCGCTCGCCGAGCGGCTCGATGGTGCGCTCTCTCACCCAGCCGAGAGCGGTAGAGTTTCGCAGCAGGTGCAGGATCGGCGAAGTGACGCGGGCGCCGCTATCGCTGGTCTCAAACTTGAATTTGTCCGACCAGGCGATCAGCGGCCGCCAGACCAACTGGTCAGTCAAGACGATGATCACCATCATGGTGATGATGCCGTAGACGGTCGCCGATGTATCACCGGCGTCCGCGGCGGTCTTGAGGTAGGATCCAAGCCCGGGTAGTCGAAAGTGACGAGTACCCACCGGGAACATCTCGCAGACGACGAGGATGAACCATCCGGCCGCGACGGAGACCATCGAATTCCAGATAAGGCCGATGGCGGAGAAGGGAAGCTCCAGCTGCCAGAAACGTTGCCACGCGGAAAAGCGGTTGATGGCGCAGGCTTCGCGGAGCTCGCGAGGAATGCTCTTCAGCGAAGAATAAAAGCTGAAGGCCATATTCCAGACCTGGCCTGTGAAAATGAGGACAATGGCGCCGAGCTCAATGCCGAGCTGCCTGCCCGGGATGAGCGCGATCATGGCCAGCATCACGCCGGGTAGAAAGCTGAGTACTGGAATCGACTGCAGAATGTCGAGTGCAGCTATCATCAACGACTCAGCCCGCTTATTATAGGCGGCGATATATCCGTAGCCGATTGCGAAGATGAGGCTCAGAAAATAAGCGGCGATGGTGCGCACCACTGAGTAAAAAGCGTAAAGCGGGAGTGCCGAAGGAGCACGGTCGATGAAGACTTCCGGCACCGGGCGACTGAACCAGTAGCGACCCACGAAGATGATGGCGTAGAACCCGGCGAGGCAGAAGGCCGCGACGATCAAGTCGAGGAAGACCGGCCAGGTGCGCTCGGGAACCAGGCTGCGGGCGAATGTATTGTCGATCTTCATGCCTAGCCCTTCACTTCCTCGATAGAGTCGGCGGTCGCTTCAACTTCAGGAAGGACAAAGCGCCGGCGCGCGGCGTCAAAGTCGAACAATTCGGCATAGCGGCCCCAGTTGATGGCAGTCTCCATCTGACGGCGGGTCTCCTCTTCGCTGAACTGCTCATCGAGCATGTCCATGAAGAACTCTTCCGGTACCGTGTGATCTGACTTGTTCTCGAGCGCGCGCGTGATCTGTCGCAGCAGCAGCACGTGCTCGACGGCCGCCTTGCGAAAGAGTTCCTTTTGCCGCAAGATCTCCGATTCGGCGTATTCATGGCCGGCCGGAGTGATGGCCGCGTCGCCTTCCTCGACGTGAAGAAAGTCAAGTAACTGGGCGGCTTCAACGATCGGAAAAAGGTCGTCGATTTCAAAGGCCAGATCGTCGGCGAGGCGGTATATATCGGCTCGGCCTTGGTGGTCGATGAGCAACTCGAGCAGGCCTGCAATGCCGCCAGGGCGGGCGTGCGGCAGCGTCTCATATTTCATCTGCCGTTGGTCTCGTGGCCTGGACGGATGCTGATGCGTCGGTTCGTTGGCGGGGATGACATCCGGCCGGGTGAGGACTTTGTAGATATAGTCAACGATGCCGGTAAAAGGTGCAGCCTTGCGGTCGCGCGGGTGCAGCAGCGTGACCTTGAAATCGGTGCGAATATGGCCGGGATTGCGGCCCAGGACAATAATCCGGTCTGCTAAGAGTACGGCTTCTTCAATGTTGTGGGTGACGATGAAGATGGACTTCGTGGGTATGGTCTTCTTCTCCCACAATTCGAGCAGTTCGGAGCGGAGGTTCTCTGCGGTCAATACGTCTAGCGCCGAGAACGGTTCGTCCATGAAAAGCACTTCGGGCTCAACGACCAGCGCCCGGGCGAAGCCGACGCGTTGGCGCATGCCGCCGGAAAGCTCCTTGGGATAAGCGGCTTGAAAACCGTCCAGACCGACAGTGTCGAGGATGCGCATACTTCGTTCACGGCGCTCGTCTGGTTCCATGCCACGCGCCTTGAGGGGCGCTTCGACGTTTTCAAGAACGGTGAGCCACGGGAACAAGGCGAAACTCTGAAAGACAATCGAGACGTTGATCTGGACCGAGCCAATTGGTTTGCCATGCCAGAGCACCTGGCCGGCCGATGGAGTCGAGAGGCCGGACAGCATGCGCAGCAGAGTGGATTTGCCAGAGCCGGAGGGGCCGAGGAGCGCCACAATTTCGCCCGGTACAATCGAGAGATCGGTCGGAGCGATCACCTGGATCCGGTTTTCGCTCGGCTGCGAGTAGAACTTCTCGACCTGCTGAGCACGGATAATCGTCTCCGTATCGGTCTGAATCTTGGCTTCAACCATCGGCATTTATCTCACTGACAAAGTAAACTGAAGTATCGTGGAATCACCGGGATTCGGCCGATCCTGGGGCCAGAGCGCAAGTCCAAATGGCGCTGGCTGAGGGACGGCGTTCAAGATGGAAAAGCATCCCTTGAGGGAAGCGTATCATCTGAGAAGGAGATTTCGAATCCAGACCTTGTGCTTTCTTGATTCCCCGCATTTTTGCTTTGGGGCGTAAGCCCGGAAAGCGTCGTTTTACCCAGTAAAGACAAGCCAAAGAGAAGAAAAGGAACGAATGCCAGAGACTGTAGCTAAGCCAAAAGTACTCGTCGCCGACGATGAACGAGTGATTGCCGATACCCTTGTAATCATCTTGAACCAGGCCGGGTTCGACGCCACGGCCGTTTACTCCGGAGAAAGAGCGGTCGAACTAGCCGGCACTCTGCAACCTGAAATGCTGATCAGCGATGTCATCATGCCCGATCTGAATGGCATCGACGCGGCGATTACGATTCGCAAGATTCTCCCGTCCTGTAAGATTTTGCTGTTTTCCGGTCAGGCTGCAACCGCGGACCTGCTCGACAAGGCCAGGAGCCAGGGACACGAGTTTGAGATTTTGGCAAAGCCCGTCCATCCGCAAGATCTGCTCGCCAAACTCAAGGGTTAGAGCAGAATCACAGGCACTCGGAAGCGGAGTGCCTCGCTGGCAGGCTTTTTCCTCCAGGAAGAAGCCGAAAGAAGTAATTCGCGGCACCCCCGACTCTTGTTCCCTCTGATTCGTCAAGCAGCCTGAGGTCATGCACGCCTGGGACACGACCTCTTCAGCCAAGGAAATGGCCGATTCCATCTCCAGGCTTAGATCTCACGGCGACCTTCGATAGCGCGAGAGATGGTGACCTCGTCTGCATATTCAATATCGCTCCCTGCGGGAACGCCCGTCGCGATGCGGGTGACTTTCACGGGCGTGGCATGAAGCAGTTCGGCGAGGTAACCGGCGGTGGCTTCTCCCTCGACGGTCGGATTGGTGGCGAGGATGACTTCTTCGATTTCGCCACGCTCAACCCGCGCCAGGAGGTTCCCGGTTCTCAAATGTTCAGGACCGACGCCATGCAGAGGAGACAGTGTGCCGTGCAGAACGTGGTAGACGCCGTTGTAGCTCCGGGTCTTTTCAATGCTGCCGATGTTGGTAGGCTCCTCGACCACGCACACTAGATGCTGGTTGCGGGTGGGGCTGGAGCAATAGACGCATGGATCCACGTCGGTGATGTTGTTGCACACTGAGCAAAGTCTGAGCTTGGCCTTCAACTCGCGCACCGCCATGGCCAGCGCTTCCGCGTCAGAAGCAGGCGAGCGCAGGATATGGAAAGCCAGCCGCTGGGCGCTTTTGGCGCCGATTCCAGGAAGCTTGCGCAATTCTTCGATCAGTTGCGACATCGGTTCGGCAAATCGAGACAAATGGTTCCTTTGAATGCAAAGTTGGTGAGTCGTCTCTTTGGAGAAGGGTTTGCTAACAGACTCTAGGTCGATCCTTGATCTTTCTAGATCAATCCTAGAGTTTCTAGATCAATGATTAAATCAATCCCGGAGGCAGATTGAGGCCGCCTAGCATCGACGAGAGACCCGTCTTCATGGCGTCATCCACGCGGCGGCCTGCGTCATTGATCGCAGCGATGATAAGGTCTTCAAGCATCTCGACATCTGCAGCGCTGCCGCTTAGTCCCAGAACCGCCGACGGATCGATGGTGAGCTTTTGAAGTTGCTTTTGGCCATTCATGCGGACGCAGACTGCGCCGCCGCCGGAGTTGGCTTCGACCACGGTTTCACTCATCTTCTGTTGTAGCTGCTCCTGCATGGCTCGTGCCTGGCCGAGCATTTCCTGCATCTTTAAAGGATTCATCGGTATCTCCACTCTTATCACCCATTCCGTTTCTCGCGCAGGTCCAGGACACTGCGCACTTCGCCGTTAAATAATTCGAGAGCCTGCTTCACCAGTGGATGGGCCAACGCTTCGGACTGCACACTGCCTGCAGCGGCGGGGCGCTTTGCTGCGGTGCGCGGACTACCGTTGGCCGGGGTTGCGTCTCCATTGGCAGCCGAAATAATAGAAATCGGCCGGGTGAATCCGGTCTCCCGCGCCGCCGTTTTGACGATCTTCTCGGCTTCGGCATTCATGGTCAGGCCGAGCATCGTCTGCTTGATTCGGACTTCGACCCTTACATTGCCATCTGCCTCAAGCCAGTTGCCGTTCGAGAGCAACGCTGCGGCGGTATGGTGACCGGCGGCTTCAAGCGCATTGCTCACTGCATCGCGCAGTGTATCCAGATCGAACGTAGGTAGGGTTCGCTCGACCTGCACCACCCTGTTCTCTGGCTCCGATTCGGTTGACACTGGACCGGCAAGAGCGACTGCGTCTGGCATTTCGACGGCTGAAGATGTTACCTCCAGCGGGGTTGGGGCACGAGGAACGGACATTGCCGCTGGGACTGGTGGCGGGCTGCTTTCAGACTTGGCAGCTTGGTCTTCCATCTTCCGGTCAGTCTCGGCGCCAAAGGGCGAGAACGGCACGGCTGGAAGGGAATTCGCTTTCGCCCCCGGTTGCTGGGAACTTGGACTGGCGGTTGGGGCTTGTGATGGCGGCGCCGGACTAGTGCTGCGAAGCGTCCTGACTGGACCGCCGCCAGGCAGGCCGCCACCACCGGGCGTTTTTCCGGGAACTGGCAATTGACTGAGAAACTGCTCCACGGGCAGCAAGCGCTGCAAGTGGACCAATTTCAAAAGGCCAAGTTCTAGATGAAAGCGCTGCTCCTGCCGGTAGTTCAGCTGATCAAAGGTGCGCAACATCACGTCCAGAAAGCGAGTCAGGTCTTCTTCAGAGAACAGCATTGCCGAACGAGCGGCGCGTGCCCGCTCATCTGGAGAAATCTGCAGGAGCTCGCTGGACTCCCCGCCCAGCCGGGCCATCAGGCAATTGCGCAGATAGCGAACGAACTGCCGGGCGAGCTGTGCCGGACTGTTTCCCGCATTGAGCAGACGGTTTATCTCCTCGATCACGGTGGCGCTCTGGTTTTCGCTGATCGCCTCCATGAGCCGCTCGAAGACAGTATTGGGAACGCTGCCCATTAACTCAAGAATCTGCGGCGCATCCAAATGGGGCTGGTCCCCGGTGACCGGAGCACTGGCGATCGCCTGGTCCATGATTGAGAGCGCATCGCGCATCGATCCGTCACCGGCCTCCGCGAGCAGAGCCAGAGCCGCCGGAGTAGCCGTAACGTTTTCCTGGGCGGCGATGGTGCGCAGTTGCTCGAGAATGTCGTCGAACTTGACCGCGTGGAAGCTGAAATGTTGACACCGCGAACGGATAGTCTGCGGAATATCTTCTGGCTGGGTTGTCGCCATCATGAAGACGACGTGGTCGGGCGGCTCTTCGAGCGTCTTGAGGAGGGCGTTGAAGGCAGCGTCCGTAATCTGGTGCGCCTCGTCGAGGATGTAAATCTTGTAACGGTCGCGAGCCGGACGATAGCGGGCAGCGTCACGAAGTTCGCGAATCTCGTCAATGCCGCGGTTCGTGGCGGCATCGATCTCAATCACGTCAACCGCATTCCCGGCGCGGATCTCGGTGCAAGATTCGCAGACACCACAAGGCTCCGCGGTCGGACGCTGTGCGGAGCCGATGGCATTGCGGCAGTTCAGGGCCATGGCCAGGATTCGCGCGATAGTTGTCTTGCCAATGCCGCGGTGGCCGCTAAAGATGTAGCCGTGGGCGATTCTGCCCTGAGAGAGCGCATTCATCAGAGTGCGCGTGACATGGTCCTGCCCGGCGACATCGGAAAAAAATTGGGGACGATATTTACGGGCGAGTACGAGGTATGCCATGGGATTCAGTTCGGGTTATCGGTGAAGCGCCTGGATCGATTGTATCGCTTGCAGCAAGATGCCTTTGTCTCAGCGAGGAGCTTCCTGCGGAAAACTCAAGCTACCGTTCACGGCAATTAAGGCCGCAACCTTCTGCGTTGAGGTGGTGTTCTTAAAGATGTAGTTGGAGGAAACGGAAATGCGAAAAAGCCTTTGTAGTCTTGCACTAAGTGGTGTCCTCGCAGTTGCGGGCAGCGCAGCTTTCGCGCAAACGGATACCGCGGCCCAGCAGCAATCAGCCCCAGCGCAGAGCGCTCAACCCATGCATTACCATCAGTCGATGAGCCCCGATCAACAGGCCGATCACCTGGCCAAGAGGCTCAAGCTCTCCGCCGACCAGGAAAATCAGATCAAACCGATCCTTGCCGACAGGCAACAGCAAATGGAGGCCCTGCGCCAGGACCAGTCCATGAGCAAATCCGACAAGATGGCAAAGATGAAGAGCCTGCGCGACGACAGCAACACGAAGATCGAAGCGGTGCTGAACGATACGCAGAAGCAGAAGTTTGAGCAGATGCAAGCCAAGCAGCAGCAGCGCTGGCAGGAGCATAAGCAGGGTGGCGAGAACGGCGCGGCGCCGGCCAATTCTCCCTCTTGAGCATGTAGGCAAAGCATCACGAAGAGCAAACGTACAGTTGCCGAATGCGAAGCAATCTACTCGTCAGGCTAGTCCTTGTGGCAAAGCCTGACGAGCCAACTTCCGCACATCACACCAACACAGTACTTCTGCCCTAACAGCGTAGAAAGACAGGCAAAATGGATGTCACATATCGCTTGTTGATGGCGAATGCGGCAGGCGCGAGTGACATCCAAAAGCCCGGCTAGAAATTGAAAAACTTCTCACGAAGCGCCGACTCATAGGCGAGCTTCGCTGCCTTGACTTTCTTTCTCGCCACGTCCTCTCGGGCTGCGGCGTGTTCCCATTGGTCAATCTCGGCGACGGTGTGATTGACCGACGCGAGCGCCTCTTCATACCGGATTGCAGCTACCCACACATCTACAGCCGCTTTGTAACTCTCTTGCAGGCGATCGAGTTCTTCGATTTCACTGGGCATGCTTGCTCTATCCTCAGGCGTCGAGTGTAGCGGTGGATTGTGAATAAACGATGTACAGCGGTAAAAGAGGGGTCTCTTACCAGGCAGTCAGGTTTCTTCACGAACGTGCGACCACTGGTAGGCTATAACTCTGAGAATCGAACCTACTTCGATCGCGCGTTCCTTACGGCACCGTTATGCGAGCCTTTCCCGACGGCAGCCTTCTTTCGACGCTTCAACTCTTCGACCGAGTACATCGATCCTCGGCATTTCGCCGCACCGCAATTGCACGTGGCGGGATCTTCGTCGCCATCGTAGAGATTGTAGTCGTAAAGCAGTTCCTCGCCGGCGGCGATGTCGCGGATGGCCTTGATCCAGACGCGCCCGTCAGTTTCATCGGTCTCACAGTTCGCATCGCAGGAGTGATTGATGAACATCGCGACCCCATGCCCATCGATCACGTAAGTGCCGTCGCCTAGACCGAAAAGGTAGGTGACGATTGAGTCTTTGTATCGTTCGTCGGCTACGTCTTTGGTGATGCGCTGACCGGTGTACTCGACGATTCGGGAGCCGTTGGCGATCCGCTTTGTGGTGTAGCAACCGGCGGCGTGAATGCTGGAAGAACGAATAATCAAGCCCATGGATTTCCGAGAGTATAGCAATAAGCTGGGCAGCAGGGAGGCGAAAGTTGAGAAGCTCCGTGAGCCTCCGTTGATGCGTCTAAAATGGGAGCAGTGGCGCAGGTCGAAAGACTGGAGCGAACTGCTGGTTGCCGGGGTGAGTATGCAAAACCGGGTCTTCTTCGCTGTCGGACTGCTGATGGCCAGCGTTGTCGCGGTGCTCATTCCCGCGCATGCGCAGAACGCAAGTCAACCTCCGCCTGCTTCAAGTCAGTCCGATGCAGGAAATACCAGCGCGGCCAATAAAGACCAGAGCAAGACACACCCAGACAGTAAAACACCGCCAGAGGCTCCAGCCCCCAAAAAGAAGGCCACTACAGCTGAAGACAACCCGTTCCCCGAAGATGTCTCGAAACAGGCGGCCGCAGCAGCGGCAGCTGATGCGAAGTCGGCGGCGACGCCGGACGCACCCGCGCCCACCGCACCGGGCTCGACGAGCGGCACGGAGGCCAATGGGAGTTCGAGCCGCGATAACATCGACAAACTTGGCTTGGACGATCCCGCGCGCAAGCAGCTCAAGCTCGAATCCCCCGACGGCTCATCCGACGTTTACGACCAAAAACGGGCAACTGAGGACGTTCGCGTGGGTCAGTTCTATTTGAAGACGGGGGACTTCAAGGGGGCTTATGCGCGCTTCAAAGACGCGACCAGCTTCAATCATGAAGATGCCGAGGCGGTCTTCTGGTTGGCCGAGGCGGCGAGGAAGATGAACCTTCCTCAGGAAGCGGAGCAGAACTATGAGATTTACCTGGAAGCAGTGCCCGATGGCCCCAACGCCAAGACCGCCCGAAAGGCGCTCGCAGAGCTAATCTCTTCGAAAAAGCCGTAGCCCAAGAGGCTTTCTAACGTAGCTCGCACTAAGTCGCTTCGATTGAGGGGGCTACCGGTATAAGTCAAAGTACCACTTTAGAGCGTCCATCCCTTCAAAGAGGGCAAAGATCCCGCCAGCTCCAAGGAAAGCTCCGAGCGGAATGCGAAGGGCGAGCTTCGATGCTGTCGCCAGTCTTCTACGCAAAGCAATGAGGATGAGGCCGTAAGCTGCCGCCGCTACGACAGCTAGAAATAGTGCCAGCCCAGCTTGCCAGAGCCCCATCCAGGCGGCGATCATAGCCAGCAGCTTGGCATCGCCGAGCCCAATGCCCTCTCGCCTCCGGGCGAGCCAGTAAAGCCAGCGGATCAGCATAATGAATGCCGCCGCTACCGCTGCGGCCAGGAGTGACTCTCCCGCAGCCCGCCACGCAAAGAAATGCTCTCCCGCATAGAAGCCAGAGTAGGCCACTCCTAAAGCGGTCCCCGGCACGGTGAGCGCATCCGGCAGCAGCATGGTCTCGGCGTCCATCGCCGCCAAGCCGAGCAGGAGCCAGCAAAGGACGCAAGCAGCTACTCCTTGAAAACTCATCCCAAACTGCAGAATCGAAAGCAGGAAGAGCGCCGCAGTTGTTGCCTCGATCAGTGGATAACGGCGAGAAATGTGGCTGCGGCAGGCGCGACAACGGCCTCGAAGCAGGATCCAGCTGAGTATCGGAATATTGTCCCAACTGGATATAGGAGAGCGACATACCGGACACCGAGAACGCGGCCTGACGATCGATTCATGCTGGGGCAAGCGGCTGATGCAGACATTCAAGAAACTGCCAAAGATGAGGCCTGCAAGCACAGTAAAGATGGAGATGAGTTCCGGCACTCTGTAGCGAGTATAGGCGGCGACAATTTCCAGATCGAGAGTGGCCCAGGAACGCTGTTCTCCGCCGCTATCGTTTAGAGTAAAGACATGGGACTGGACGCCGAGGACCAAGGCGAAGATGTTCCGGCTGCGGCCGGACAAGTCTTTGCCGATGCGGTTGCGATCATGGCCCGGTTGCGAGGGGTCGACGGTTGTCCTTGGGACCGGGAGCAAGACTTCGAATCCATTCGCAGGTACACGCTCGAGGAGACCTACGAAGTCATCGACGCGATCGATCGCAAGGATTGGAAAAACCTCCAGGAAGAACTTGGCGACTTGCTGCTGCAGGTGTTGTTCTATGCGCAGATGGCCGCTGAGCCCGGCTATTTCAACATCACCGACGTAATCGAAGGATTGAACCGGAAGCTGGTGCGGCGGCACCCGCATGTCTTCGGTGATCAGGCTTCTGCGGCTGCTGGAAATACATCTGCGGCTTTAGAGACGAGCGGGATCGGCGCGGAGCAGGTGTTGCGCAACTGGGAGCAGATCAAGATTGCCGAAAAGGGAAGCGTCCCGGACTTCGCTGCCAAAGCATCGGTTCTCGATGCGGTTCCACGATCCTTCCCCGCGCTGTTGGAAGCTTCCAAGCTGGGATCGAAGGCGGCCAAGAGCGGCTTCGACTGGCCGGACACCGATGGAGTCTTCGCCAAATTGGAAGAAGAGATCGAAGAATTGCGTGAAGTTATTCCGGGTCCAGAGAGAAACGCGATCAGTTCGGAGGAGCAAAATCGAATTGAGGATGAACTCGGCGATCTACTTTTTACCACAGTGAACCTGGCACGCCACCTTGGCGTCGATCCCGAACTTGCCTTGCGCGGAACCAACCAGAAGTTTCGCCGTCGCTACGCGGCGATGGAGTCTGCCTCCATCTCGCCTCTGGACCGACAGTCCGCCGATCAACTCGAGTCACTCTGGGCGGGGGCGAAGCAGGTAGAGCGCAGTCTTCCGGAGCCGACCAGATGAAAGCTCCGGCGCAAAAGATTCTTATCCGCCGCTGCCAGGGCTTCGACGAGTTTGACGTCTGCGTGCGGATGCAGACGGAGATCTGGGGCTATGATGTCCGGGACACGATTCCGCTTCGGGAGTTCATCGTAATCGAGCGCATCGGAGGCCAGGTTTTTGGCGCTTTCGACCTCGCCCGATCGAACGAGCCGGGTGGCGACGGCAAGAGCCTCATCGGCTTTGCCATGTCAATGCCTGGGGTGAAGGACGGGCAAGCCTATCTGCACTCCCATATGCTGGCTGTTCTTCCCGAATACCGTGACATGGGGATCGGCCGTAAGTTGAAGCTCGCGCAGCGGCAGGACGCGCTCGCCCGTGGTATTCAGCGCATGGAGTGGACCTTTGATCCGCTCGAAATCAAGAATGCCTACCTGAATGTCGCTCGGCTTGGGGCAGTAGTTCACAGCTATACCCCAAACTTTTATGGTGTATTCTCAAGTCGGCTGCAAGCAGGATTGCCGACCGACCGGCTCCATGCCGAATGGTGGATGAATTCTCCCCGGGTTGATTCAGCACTGAACGGCGAACCAGCTCTGTCCTCGGAAGTCGTCGAGACCATTGTCGTTCCGGGCGCGGTGCAAGCATGGAAGCAGTCCCCGGTCACGCTGTCTGAGGCCGAGGCGGTGCAGTCTGAAGTGAGAAGGCGGTTTCTCGATGCCTTCACCCGCGGCCTCACAGTCGTCGGATTCACGAAGGAAAATAGTGGGAAGAAGTTGAACGGATCCGGTGGTGGCGAAATCAACGGCGTGTATCAACTGGGCTTTTGGCGTAGACCCGAAGTACCGCAACTCCTGAAAGCAGCGAGACAACCTTCCCATGAAGCTTGATGCGATTTTTCTCCGTGAATTGCGAATTCCCCTTGTTAAGCCATTTATCACCAGCTTCGGATCCACTACGGATCGGCGAATTCTGCTGGTTGAGATCAAGTCAGAGGGGCTGACCGGCTGGGGCGAGTGCGTCGCTGGTGAACATCCATATTTCAGCTACGAGACGATTGACACCGCCTGGCTGATGCTGCAGCATGAGTTGGCTCCGGCCCTGGCCGCTGCCGAGATCGCCCATAGTGGCAAATGTCCCTCGATCTTCAAGCACGTACGCGGCCATCGCATGGCCAAGGCGGCGCTCGAGAATGCAGTATGGGATCTAGAAGCACAGATGCGGAATGTGCCTTTGGCGCAGCTGCTTGGCGGCACGAGAGATGTCATTAACTGCGGTGTTTCGATTGGGATACAGCCATCTATTCCAGTATTACTTGAGGAAATAGAGAAAGAACTTGCGGCCGGATATCAACGCATTAAGCTCAAATGCAGACCCGGCTGGGACACAGAAGTATTTGCCGCCGTTCGAAATCGCTGGCCAGAAATTACTCTCAGTTGCGATGCCAATTCGGCATACCGGATGAGAGACATTGAATGCATCGTCGAGTGGGACCAGTTCGATATGCTCATGATCGAGCAGCCCCTCTGGGCAGATGATTTTTATTTCCATTCCATGCTGCAGAAGCGGATGGAAACGGCGATCTGCCTGGACGAGTCAATCCGCAACCGCCGTGATGCCTTAGCCGCGATCGAGATGGAGTCCTGCCGGATCATCAACCTCAAATGCGGCCGGGTCGGCGGTTTCAGCGAAGCGATCGCTGTTCACAACGTCGCTCAGGAACGGGGTATTCGGGTGTGGTGCGGCGGCATGCTCGAGTCGGGAATCGGCAGGTCTCACAACATTGCGCTGTCCTCGCTGCCTAACTTCTCCTTGCCGGGTGATGTGTCCGCGTCCATGCGCTACTGGCAGGAAGACATCATCGATCCGGTCGTCAAAGTTTCCTCGGCTGGACAAATCCAAGTGCCCGAGACACCTGGTAGGGGCTTTGAGGTACGCACTGATCTCGTCGAGCGGTTAACAGTGCGTAAGGAAGAGATTCGTGCCATGCAGCTGGTCTCCTAATCCTGCCAACGTGGCGGACCGCATCGGTTGAAGATCAAAGCTGAGCAGGATCAAGAGGCGCCGTATCTCTCCTAAGAACGACTCCGAAGATACTCAAATAGAAGGTAGCCAACCATCGCCGCTATCAATGCGATCTCGAAATTGGAAGCCGTGAAAACATCCTTGAGCGCCCAAGCTAAGCCCTTCGCCTGCCCCATGCCAGAGCGTTCGAACTCACCCATCAGTAGGTTGGAATAAAACAGAAAGACGATGAAGGCTATTTCAATCACGGCTCGCCAAATGCTTTTCTTCATCGCCACATGCTTCTCTTCATCTTGGAGTAGAGTAGACCACCTGTCTCCGCAATGAAAAAGGGACCGGCGAGCGAGTTCGTCGCTTTGTCTTATGCCGGGAAGGGGAGAAAGGCGGAGGACGGAACCTTAACTCTACCCTCTACGTATACGGCTTGTTCGGGAATCAAAGTGCGAGTGCATCGGTTTATGGATAGCCCGTGGCTCGAAATACGCGGCTCGAAAGTAGATCCGCACATGCCCTAGGGTGATTGCGCAAAGCGGTCCCCGCATCTAATTGAAGGATCTGGGTTCTTAAGTGTGAAGCAGAAGGAGTGATAGCAATGACGCCGCAGGAAAGCTCGATGTTGAATGACCTGGTTCGCAAAATCCAGCAGACACAATTGCCCGAAAAAGATGAGGAAGCGGAAAGATTTTTGCAGCAGAGCCTGGGAAGCAGTCCCGACGCGCTCTATATTCTTGCCCAAACGGTGCTGGTGCAAAACTTCGCGCTCGATCGCGCTAAAGCTCAGGTACAGCAGTTGCAGCAGCAGCTTCAGGATGCGCAAGCGCACCCGCAGCCAGCCCAATCTCACAGTTTCCTGGGGAGCCTGTTAGGGCGGCACGATCCTGCTCCTGCTCCACCACTACCACAGCGAGCCCAGACGCCTCCGCAATACTACCCTCCGGCGCCTTCCTACGCACCAGATTATGCGGCTGCACCGCCCGCCGCCGCACCTTCCGGAGGCGGATCCAGCTTCCTGCGATCGGCAGCAACTACCGCTGCGGGCGTTGCTGCTGGGGCTCTGGCGTTTGAGGGAGTCGAGTCGTTGATGCATGGTTTTGGTCACGGCGGCGGAGGCGGCTTTGGCGAGCCCGGCTTTGGCGGGGGCGGCGGCTTCGGCGGAGGCGGCTTCGATGGGCCTCGAGAAGAGACGATCGTCAACAACTACTATGAGGATCCTAACCAGAACCTTGGCGGCATGCAGGAGCATCACGAGCATGAAGCTTCCTTCGACGAGCGGCCCGGGGACGATGGTCGAGGCGCGCAACTCCAGGATGCCAGTTATACGGATCCGCAGGGAATCGACACGCTGGATGATGACCAGACGACCGGCGGACTCGATGACAGCTCCAGCTTCGATGATTCCGGGAGCTTTGATGACGGCGGCGGCGACGACTCAAGCCTCGTGTAATTCCTAAACGGGCGAACTCGAAGGCTGACCTTGATTGCGCGGCGTGGGTGCTTCCAACAGGATGCCTCCACGTCGCGCGCCATTGTCTGATCCTGGGCCGGGTCGGCGGGCACCCGATCAGCTCGACGCCTCCCTGAGACTAAGAATTGCGGCTAAGCAGAAGTTTGCGAAAAACAGGAAGTGGATACACACGTGGAAGAGGTTTGGGCGAAGGTGTCTACGCGTTCAGGCAGGATGTACGAGTTCCCACATACATGGCTAAGTACTCCCTCCTTTGTTTTGCAGGCGCACCCCGCAAATAAGGGATGTACCACATGCCTACTGCCGACAGCATCGCGACTGCGCAGTAGATGAACCAGTAATTTAAGACATATCCCGGCTTGGGACGATTCCAGAAGCGGATCGCAAAGCCTGCGGCGATTCCGGGAAAACACGGCGTTCACGAGCGTCGCGAGCCAGACCTTCCGTTTCCCGATCTGTGCCTGTACCTGAGAGCCGTAGATCCAGCCTGGAACATCGATCAGATCATGATTGACGATGATCAGGAATTTGCAAAAGTAAGAAGACACGTAAAAAAAGCGGCCATATTCGATTTCCTCCACTGCGCGCTGATACCTGCTCCGGCAATAAAGCGAACCTCTCCGTAATCTTCCCGTTCGTCGATCCCCTCCATAAACTCGTTGGCGAAATCTCGGCGGCAGTCAGAAACGAGACGCTGGATAATGCACAAACGTGTACACAAATCCTGCTTGATTTGCTTTTGACACGATGCGCGTATCAGCCCTGCTCCTAGCGTGCGATGTGACGGACACTCAGACGCTCAGGCAAATGATTGCTAAGACCTCCGCCGACCTCGGAAAGATAACAATCCTGGTCAACAATGCTGCAGAGCTGTATCGGGCTGGGCGAAAGACCGTTTCAGGAGATTATCGACCACCCTGTACCGCTCGATATGCGCATCCTTAAAGCGATGCGGCGGTCATCTCTCGGTCTTGATGTGTACATGTGGCTTTGCCGGTTGAGCTTGGCGATCACTAGAGTCCCGCGGCTGGTGCGGCACCGGGCAAGGGCGGCGGTGAGCTGAGGCTGGTTAGTGTGATTCTTTCCGCTCTCGATCTCCTGGAACTCGCCCAGCAGAGAAGCGCCCTGGATGAACCGCGCCACGGCAGTGCGCTGCGCGTCCAGTGCAAGGCCGCTCTCACCCTGCCGGTCGGTCGAAACGCGACAGTAGGCGACGAACTCCGGCATCTGTCTGCGTTTGTAACGGACGTTCAGTGCTGACAGAACTGGCCGTCAGCTACTGCTTTGGTGGTGTCAGAGAGTACAGATGATCACCCTCTTACGTTTAGGCGAAATCAAGCTCCATACGTCTCATTGATTTCTCATCCTTCGCTAGATACGACGGCTATAGACGTGCTTACCCTCTACACAGAGGATCATAATGTATAAAGTGCTTCGCGCTTTCACCGTATCTACGGTGATGATTGGCTGTAACTATTTTGCGCAGACTGGCCATGCGCAGTCGACACAAGCTCCTTCTGCAATCTACGAAGGGGGAGCAACACCTTAGTTCTTTCGTGGTGCAACCTGCCAGAGCCAATTCTGACGAGACTGCTGTAGTAGAACAGCCGGCAATCAGCCATCCCCAACCTGAAGGTTCGGCACCTCCCCTTACGAGTGTGTTAACGTACAGCACTTGATCAGACGACCTCAACAGCGACATTGGTGCGCGAGTACACTGTAAACCGGTCTGCAACAAACAATCTGTATCCAACAACCGACTACAAGGTTCTTGAAGTAGTCAGTGTTTATGGCTATGGATCGCAGCCAATTGCCAAGCCTGGAGGATCAAGTGGGTCTGTGATTCCGGCAGGTGCACTATTTTAACGGATAGCCTGTGTGGTTCAAGCTATACGATCTGCACCAACGGAAAGACGATCACGGGCTATCAGTATTGGTATGACATCACAAGCTTGCTCGCTGCTGGCGGTGCTCGCACATTTAATCTTCAGTCAACTGGGACCAACAATCCAGGTACGACACTCTCCTCCAGCATCCTTATTCAGCAATAAGGTCGCACCTACAGCACTGCGCTGAGCGCAAGCATCAAAGGAGTCTCAATGAACATTGCAGGCATAAGCAATGCGAGCGTACTGAGCGACCTCTACGCATCAGGGACGATCGGAAACACCAAAGCGAGCAGCCCCTTGGATGGCGATGGAGCTACCGTCTCTGAGATCCGTGACAAGGTAGACGGACTTGCCACCAGTGGAAAACTCACAACTCTCCAGCAAGTAGCTCTCATAGCCTCAGGGTTCCAGGACCTGAACGCCAACGATCCGAGCTATCAACCGACAGGCCAGACAGGTTACACCCGAGCCACCTCCGGAAATATCGATTTCACCGGCACGTTACAGAGTATTGGTGATTTCGATGCCGCACATGGAGACCTAACCGATGCGGCAAAATTCACCGGTCTTGCTGACCTCTTCAAACAGGACAGCGTTTCTAGCTCTAACAGCTTGGATGTAAAAGGCTAAAGGAAGTAGCCGTCGTCGAGGCTGTGGGTTTGTGGGACGCGAGGCGGTATCCGCGTTCCAGGCGCTTGCGCGTCAAATCCATGGCCTTGCCTCGGGCGTGGTCGGTACCTACTACTTCTTCCAGAGGGATGTCCGCAGGATCGACGGCAGGCTGGACGCGATTCAGCAGCAGATGACCCCGGCGATTTCGGTTCCAGCGCCGAGTGTTCCAGGCGCGGGAAAGAAGCACCGGTAGTCGCCGGAGACCACGTCAGTTGTCTGGTAAGCTAAGTAGCGCATTCCTGAGTAGAACGACAGTTGCGCCCCCTCCTGTGTTGAATAGCTCACCAAAGAGCTTCGTCGCGCAGCTCTTTGGCCGGCGGTGATGGCGTCGGCTTGAAGTCCACGGTTGTGACCGGCTTGCCGGCAAGCAACTTAACGCCCTGGATACCATCCGGCGCGCCCCATATTGAAATATTCGGCGAAGTAGCCAGGGTGAAAAGCCAGTAGCAGGTACTGGCCTGCGGGAAGGGATGAAAAGACGTAAGCTCCGGAAGCATCACTCTGAGCGACCAGGTGCAGCGTTTTTTGAGTATTCAGGAGGGATACCGCCGTTCCCTGGACGGGGTGACCGGTGTCCGTGAGAAGACGGCCCGAGATTGAACCAGCCTGCCGACCTAAATTCGATGATTGAAAAGCTAAAGCAGGAGATAAGAGGGCGAAAGAACAGAGCAAGGCTGCAACCCGAATGGAGCAGAGTCTCTTCACCGGCCTTCCATGGAATTTTACCTACCCTTTAGGCGAGATTTTTCGCTGACGTCTAATCAGCATACGGATGTCTTCCACTTCAGACCTTGGCGACAGTCTTCACTTGTGATACCAGGCAACTCCGGTCAGGGCGAACTCCAGAGCTGCCTCCTAGCAAGCGTCGATTATTTTTTGATTGCCGTACCCTGAGCGACTTGAGCGCCGATACTATCCGACTCCAACATATGAACAGCATCCTGGTAGCTCATGTTGACTGGGACTGGCTCGAAGTCGGTCGAGGTTTCGGTGGTCTGGAAGCTGAGTGGCTTGACCATCAGGGCGATTCCGGTGAGATTCAGCTTCAACAGCGTAGCTTCCCAATGACGGTGGCCGACGTCCTTCTGCTCGATGCTGAGGCTGCCGCCTTTATAGAGCTTGCCAAGGATGCCCCAGCCGAAATTCACGTCGGCAATGAGGTGGGCATCGAGTTTGACGATCCGTTCCTGAGCTTGGTCGAGCCAGAGTTCCCCCTCCATGCCGTGATAAACCTCGGCTTCGCGGTCGGGCGGATTGAAGTTTGGATTCGGTTTGAAACTGAGGCGATGCGCCGGCCCGTTGGGTCCTGGAACGGTTCCAAGATAGGTATAGAGAAACGCGTCTGGCAGCAGCTTGGTCATCTCATCGGCGCGTCCGCTGTCTTCCTGTTCACGTTTGTGGCGGTGCTCTTGTATCTCAGGATGCGCGAGCAGGTTATTCAATCGATCGAGCTCAGCCTGGTTCTCCTGCGGGGTGAGCGGCTTGTCGTTCTTGGCAATAAGCCGGGCTACGTCTCCGTCCTTAGTTTCGACGATCTCCTTGGTCGTGACGCCCTTCTCGTCCTGCTTCCGCAGCTTGTACCGGACTGGGTAGGGCGGAGACGACGGACGGAGCTCATTCTGTGACGCGCGGCGAACGAGCGCGGCTGGGTCGCTTGACGCGGCGTTGGGCGCCGACGGCTGAGCAGAGAGAAAAGCGGCAGAGTCTGAAAGCATGGCCACGACGGCAAAGGCGCTCGCCGCCAGGAGCTGCCGGCGCACTCGAGCGTTGATCATTGTCATATCTCTCCAGACGTTCCAATAGGGGGGAATGTCACTCCCGCCCCATTGCATGATTGTAGTGGGATTTTAATGGGAATATGGGGCTCCCTACTCTGCCAATGCTTCCGGTTGGGCTTGCGGTGGCCTTTGGTCCTTGCGTATAGTTCGGGGATAACTCCGCGTACATCGAAAGCGGTCAGAGGAGAACGACATGAGTCCTACGGAGAGCAGTGCTGCGTCGATCGGCAAGTCGGTCGAGATTCGTGGCGAGGTGAAGGGCAGCGAAGACCTGATCGTCGATGGCCATGTAGAAGGAACAATCACCCTGATCGACAGCAAACTGACGGTGGGGCCCACGGCGCGCGTGGATGCCGATGTCTCCGCCCGCGACATTGTCATTCTCGGTACTCTGAACGGCAACGTGACCGCCACGGTCCGCGTCGATCTGAGAAAAGGGGGGAATCTGACTGGCGATGTTCGAGCAGCCCGGATTTCGATTGAAGACGGTTCTTTGTTCTCCGGCAAGGTAGACTTATCTCAGCAACAAGCTGCTGCTCCGACGACGTCGGCGAAGAGCGTAGCGTCAGCGGCAACAGCAGTGTCAGCGACGCCGCAGACTGCTTCTGGAGGTCTTTTCACTTCAGGGTCGAAAGCCTAAATCAAGTGCCCGAATTGAATTTTTTAGCCGGACATAGACTCCGTAGGCTTTGTTTTTCATAGAGAAAACCTGACAAGACCGCTTCGTGTGCCAATAAGCAGACTTCTCTGGCGCGACGCGAAGCCGGCAGCGGCATTTCAGCGAGGGATAGTCACGTGGCCTTCAAGGCATGGCGCAATATCTTCAACAGGGCATCCACCGGCGACTCGCCAGAAGAGCGTGTCACGCTGGTGGGTCCGCGTATCCCGAGGCATTCGACTGGCTGGTCGGCGATGCTTAAGTACCTGCGGGACGAAGAGTCGCTGCGAGTCCTCGATATTGGGCCGACATCATCATCGAGCATTAACTTCCTGACCGGCCTCGGTCACAGCGTATGCATGGCAGATATCCTCACCGAAGCCAACCGCAGCGACTGGCAAAATCCGGCTAGCGAAGACGACGTCAGCATAGAGGCGGATGCAGAGACTTTTCTCAACCAGCATCTAGATTTCAACGGACGCCTCTTTGATGTAGTGCTGCTATGGACGACCCTCGACTATCTTCCCGAAGCCCTACTAGCCCCAATCGTCCGTCGCCTTTATGCGAGTCTTAAGCCTGGAGGCCGCATCCTCGCTTTCTTTCACACGAAGACGACTGGCGCAGCCACTGCTTTTTATCGTTACCACCTCACCGATGGCGATGTCGTCGAGATGCAGGAGGCGGAACGCCATCCGGTACGCCAGGTGCATACAAACCGCAAGATCGAAAAGCTTTTCTCCGATTACGAAGGCTGCAAGTTCTTCCTCGCGAAGGACAATGTGTACGAGGTGATCGTTACGAGGTAGAGGAGCCGCCGTTAGGACCACTGGATCTTACGGAGAACGGTGTCGTGGTTCTGAGTGGCGGCTTCTTCTCCACCCATAGCGTCGTCTGCCCGCAGGGACTCGAGGGTGGCTCCCTCCCGACATCTCTGGTCAGTAGAGCATCAGAGCTCCGCGATGCTAGGCCATGCTTCCGAGTGACTTCATCTACCAGCGCCTCCATCCGTTTCCGGTAAGCATCAGCAACAAAATCTCGCCCATCGAAGCGGAAACGGTAGAGCGATTCGAGGGCAGGGAAGTGCTTCCGCACAAACGCCAGATAGGTCTCGCGGGAACACGGCTTGAGAAAGAGCGGCTGAGCGGCAAAGAAGCTGGCCCCGGCATCCTTAGCCCGGCTCGCCATCGAGTCGATGGCCTCAAGGCTGTCGGTAATGCCGGGCAGCAATGGGGAGCAGAGAATGCCAGTACGGAGGCCTGCCTGACGCAGCCTGGCTACCGTGCGCAAGCGAAGATCAGGGCGTGGAGCGCGAGGCTCCAGAATACGCGCCAGCTTCGCGTCCGGAGTGGTGATGGTTAGGTGAATTACCAGTTCGTTATGCTCTGCGATCCTCTCGAACAGATCGATGTCTCGGGTGATCAGCGTCGACTTGGTGACGATGCCGATCCGAAGCCGGCGTCGCTGTGCAAAAACCTCCAGCAGACTGCGTGTGACCTTCGCCTTCCGCTCCACGGGCTGGTAGGGATCGGTCGCCGTTCCGATGGCGATCTCCTCCCCTCCTCGAAGCTGGCGGAGTTCCTGTTGCAGCAGCCAGGCCGCATTCTGCTTCACAAAGATCTTCTGCTCGAAATCTTCCGGCTGACGGAGCTCCATGTACTCATGGGTGTAGCGCGCGTAGCAATAACGACAGGCAAATTCGCAACCACGATAGGGGTTGATGCTTTTCGAGAACGAGAGGCGACGGCGCGAGACGGAATTATTCAGGATCGATCGAACTTTGAGACTACGAAATTCAACTTCGTGCCCATGGTCGACCTTGGAACTCGAAGCCGCCAATCTGGCGATCCCCTTAGGGCTCAATCGGCAGTCTGCGGCCGGTTGGTCGAGGATCGGGAATAGAGAAGGGGAAGCTATTAGGGTGTTCGCCATTTGTTCGCCTTTATGCAAACCATAGTCCCGTGTAACCCTGCGGTCAAGTGATAAATTGCCGCTATCTTTCCAATCTCAGGACAGGCGTTTAGCGCCCTTCCTCCAAAGACGCTGCCGGATCGCCGATACTGGGAGAAGATGCCTAACGGCTCCAAGCGAATCGTCCTGGCGACCATCGGATCCCTGGGTGACCTGCATCCCTGCCTCGCGCTTGCGCTCGCGCTGCGGGAGCGCGGCCACCGGCCTTTGATTGCAAGCACTGAGGCTTACCGATCGAAGGTGGAAGCTCTAGGGCTGCAGTTCCATGTCATTCGGCCGGACATTGCGGTTCGCGACCCGGCCCTGATGGGTCCACTGATGGACATGCGTAGAGGCCCCGAGGTACTGCTTCGAAGACTTATTCTGCCTGTGATTCGAGACACATACGAGGACCTCATCGAGGCAGTCACGGGAGCCGATCTGTTGATTGCCGGGGAAATTGTCTTCGCTGCTCCCTTGGTGGCCGAGAAGCTCCGGATGCGGTGGGTTTCCGCCATTCTCTCGCCTTTCTCCTTTTTCTCGTCCCTGGATCCTCCGGTATTTCCGCTAGCCCCGTCACTCGATCTTCTCTACCGCGCAAGTCCCCTGGTGCACAAGGCTTTGTTGAAGACGGCCCAGCTCGCGACGCTTTCCTGGTGGAAGCCGGTGCGGAAGCTGCGCCGCGAGCTTGGCCTTCGTCCAGGACGCAATCCGATCTTTTATGACAAGTTTTCGCCGAACCTGACGCTCGCGCTGTTCTCGTCGGAGATCGCTCGTCCGCAGGACGACTGGCCGCCTAACACCATCCAGCCTGGCTATGTCTATTACGACGACGCCGAGGCGCAGAGTGGGCTTCCTGCTGAGCTGTCCGCTTTTCTTGATGCCGGCCGACCGCCGATCGTGTTTACGCTGGGTTCGTCGGCTGTCCACGAACCACGCGGCTTCTTTGAAGAGAGCGCCGCAGCGGCCGCGATCGTGAAGAGGCGCGCCGTGTTCCTGATTGCCGATAACCCACCACCCCCGAGAGCTTCTTCGGAGATGATTGCGGTTCCTTACGCGTCGTTCTCGAATCTCTTCCCGCATGCTGCCGCCATCGTGCACCAAGGCGGCAGCGGCACGACTGCCCAGGCCCTACGAGCCGGACGACCATCCCTGATCATGCCTTGCGGCTTCGATCAACCGGACAACGCCGCACGAGTGCAGAGGATGGGAGCCGGGCTGACCTTGTCGAGGAACCGCTATACCGCCAGCAATGCAGCGAAGGTTCTCGAAAAATTGTTAGATGATCCGCAATATTCGAGCAAAGCGGAGCAGATCGGCGACCGGTTACGAGCAGAGAACGGTATCGGCCACGCCTGCGACGCGATCGAAGCACTGTTCATGAGAGATGCCGCAATCGAAAGCAACCCTTCTAACTGAAGGTTCACTCCGAAGCGACAACCTCCCGCCGCATCTGAAGCCGGCTTTCCTAGCGCCTTTCCAAGCTTTTCTAGCGCCTTTCCAAAACCAGCGGAACCCCGTGCTTCGGACGCAGACTGATCAACGGACTCATCGGCAGTTCTTCCGGCAGGCCTGGTGCCGGACGCACTCGCCAGTTGCGGAGAATCGTGGCGAGTACAAAGACCCCTTCCATCCATGCCAGTCCTTCGCCGATGCATTGGCGGGAACCGGCCCCAAACGGGTAATAGGCGAACTTTGGCCGGACGGGCCGGCCCTCTGACGATCGGTTCTCCTCGGCAAAACGCCGCGGGTCGAACTTTTCCGGATTTGGCCAGAAACGCGGGTCGCGTTGCACAACTATCTGCGGAGCAATGAAGATCGCGCCAGCCGGCATGGTGAACCCGCGAAAGTCGTAAGGCTCGGGGCCGCAGCTGCGTCCGATCACCCAGACTGGCGGGTAGAGGCGCATCGTCTCCGCGAACGCCATGTAGGTGTAGCGAAGCCGCGGGAAATCATCCGCGACTGGTGCGCGAGCACCGAGAACCCGGACCGCCTCTTGGTGCACCTCTTCCTGCGCTTCGGGATGTTTGGCGAGCATCCACAGGGCGAAACTCAGGCCGTTAGCGGTCGTCTCATGCCCCGCCAACATCACCGTGAGGCATTCGTCACGAACCTGCTTGTCAGTCATGTGCGCCGCTGGTTTTTGAGCCGCGGGGCTATCCTGGAGCGCTTCGGGGTTCTCCTCAACGTCGGTCGCCTCGAGCAGCATGGAGAGCAGGTCGCCGCGATCGCCCGGGGACTTGCGCCGCTCGGCGATCATGCCGTAGATGATGGCATCCAGATCGACGCCGCCCTTACGGATCTTCTCCATAGGCCCGAAGGGGAGCTTCTCGATCTGCTTGGAGAAGGGCAGAAAGACAAGCGGCAGAAAGCCCATGAAGGCGTCAACTGCGGCAGCGATTTTCTTGACTTCGGCTTGTGCGTCGGTATCGAAGAGGCACTTGCCGACGATGCGTAGAGCAAGCAATAGCATCTCCGGATGGAGGTCGAGCGGACCGGGCTGCCAACGGTCGATCATCTCCGCAGAGTACTGCGAGATGACCTCGCCATAGGCGGCGATCCGCTGGCGGTGAAAGGCTGGAGCGGCCATGCGGCGCTGGCGCATATGCAGAGGTTCTTCGCTGGTCAGCAGGCCATCGCCAAGAATGAAGCGCGATCGCTGCATGACGATTCCCCGGCGGTTGCGCGGTTCGTCATTGACAAGTAATTCCTGGATCAACTCGGGATGATTAAACTGAAAGATCTTGCGATTGCCGGCGCCGTAGTGCACCAGGTCGCCGTAACGCTTTGCGTTGTCCGTCAGAAAGTCGATGGTGCTCTGCCTAAACATCTTGCCGCTCAGCAACCGCGGCAGGAAAGGAGGGCCGGGCGGATTCCGCGATCCAGGTCTCGTGCGAATGTCGGGTTCAGTGTTCACTGGCTTTATAGTAAGCTGCGGCGAAGCGGGCGAATTGATGGGGTGAACGGGGCGGAATTCGTTCTCACCTCCGTGTGATCCAAGCTCGTTCACTCATCTGCCTCGCAGAGCGCACGATGATCGTGTGTATCGTCTGCAACTTCAACCCGCAACATCCTGCCGTAAATACTGTTCATAGGGATGAAGGGAGCCGATGATGCGCTGGAGCCGAGTGTCTTCGTTGTCCTGGCTGCTGGCGGTGCTCCCGCTATCTTCCGGCGCCTCCGCGCAACTGACTGCGAAGAGACCGCAACATCACCTGCCCGCGGCCACTGTCGAAGCTCCATTGACGCAGCGCGAAAAGGCCGCGCAGTTGCTGAATCGATGCACATTCGGCCCTAGGCCCGGCGATATCACAGCTGTCATGAAGCTGGGGCCGGACGCCTGGTTTGAGCAACAGCTGAATCCCGAGACTGTGCCCGACGCGGTCCTGGAGAAGCGGCTGGAGGATTATCCGGCTTTAAAGCTGACACCCTCGCAAACCGCAATTGACTTTCCGAGGAACCAGGTCTTTCGCAAGATTTTGGAGGGAAAAGAGACTTACCCTCAGGATCCGGCCCTGGCGAGCGTCTACCAGGTGCTAGAGACAAAGTATGCGCACGAACAGCAGGTCCGCAAAGAAGAACAGGACAACCAGCAGACTCCCGAGCAGCAAGAGGCACAGAAGGCAGCCCAGAAGAAGCAGGACCAGGCCACCGCTCTGGTGGTTTCCGAGCAGATTCTCGGTATGCCTAAGGCGCAGCGCATGGCAGCGATCTTCAAGCTTCCGGTTGAGCAGCGGATCGTGCTCGCTGGCAGTACCCCCGATCCACAGAAAAAAATGCTGATCGCGGACTTCAATCCGCATGAGCGGGAGATCTTCGCGGCGATGGGCGGCGGTCCGGATGCTGCGCATGTCGTTCAGAGCGAGCTTCAACAAGCGAAGGCACTTCGCGCTATCTTGAGTGAACGCCAGCTGCAAGAGGTGATGACCGATTTCTGGTTCAACCACTTCAATGTATTTCTGAATAAGGACAGCGATGCGCTTTATACCCCCGCTTACGAACGAGACACCATTCGCCCGCATGCTTTAGGCAAGTTTCGGGACTTGCTGACGGCTACCGCAAAAGACCCTGCAATGCTCGTCTATCTGGATAACTGGTTGAGCATCGGCCCAGACTCAAAGGCGGCCGAGAATCGCCAGGCCAACCAGAAGAACGCACAGAGAGGCCTCAACGAGAATTATGGCCGCGAACTCATGGAGTTGCATACCGTGGGAGTGAGTGGCGGCTACACCCAGGCCGACGTCACCAACCTGGCGAAGATCCTCACGGGATGGACGGTCGACCGGCCTGACCAAGGCGGCGGGTTTCTCTTTGAGCCGCGCAAACATGAGCCCGGAGACAAGCAATGGTTTCGGCAGAAGGTCGCCTTTCAGGCCGGACCGAACGGTGTGGCGGAGGGGGAGGCGGCGTTGAACTGGCTGGCATCCCAGTCGCAGACGGCCCACTTCATCAGCTTCAAATTAGCCCAGCGGTTCGTGGCCGATGAGCCGCCGCCGGCGCTGGTCGACCGGATGGCAAAATCCTTCCTCTCCTCTGACGGCGACATCCGGGAGGTGTTGAGAACTATGGAGCGTTCGCCCGAGTTCTTTGCGCGCAAGTATTACCGCGTCAAGGTGAAAACGCCACTCGAGTTTGTAGCCTCGGCCTTCCGCGCAACCGAGACCAACCCGGCAAATCCCGCCGCCGTCGTGAACGTGCTCAAGACGATGGGCGAGCCGCTTTATCAGATGCAGCCGCCGACAGGCTACCCGATGACCGCCGACCATTGGATGAACTCCGCAGCGCTGGTTGACCGGCTGAATCTCTCGCTCACCCTGACAGGCGGTAAGCTGGGAAACACACCTTTCGACGCCACGCATCTGCTTGCCACCGGATTGCTCGCCCGGGAGGTTGAGCCGGTGAAGTCTCCAGTCCGCCGCATTTCGGTAGAAGCGGGGGAGCCGGTCAGCGGACGCGAAGAAGCACTAGCCTTGCTCGAACAGATGGTCATCGGCGGCGCGGTTTCGGCCAAGACAAACGCTGTGATCCTGAAGCAAATCGCGGAGGACCAGGCCAGTCCGTCCCCGGCGGATTCGACGCAGGTGCTGAACACGATCGCTGCCCTGATTCTAGGCTCGCCGGAGTTTCAGCTGAAGTAGATGGGCGGCAGGAAGCCTATGATACGCAGTTCGCCGATTCGGTTGACGACCGCAACCGCCATTAATCCTCAATGACGCCTTGGAACATGGCTACGTCGGCTCCCGCCTCTTGGAGACCACGGGCGGCGACCAGAAGATAATATTCGAGGTTGGCGGTCGCCTCCCATGCCTTACGCGCTTTGTCGAGCAAGATCGCCTGGCTGGTGTGCTTGCGGAATGCTTCGTACTTCTTCTCTGCGTGGTTCCCAAGATGAAGTGTTAGAGAATAGGGCGTGCGGCTCGTGTTCGCCTTGGCCACCTCATCCTGAACCAACAAGAACGGAGTTGCCGAGTAATAGAGCTTCTGCGGCCAATAGGGCTGCATGCCGCGATCGATCTGTTCCGGAAAAGCGGAGGGCCGCCCCGCCCAGTGAAACGCGGTGGTGGCGGCGAGCGAGACTACGGTGTGATCGCGATGCAGATTGACGCCGCCTTCGCCACCGAATGTAAGGACGACCTGCGGCCTCCACTGCCGAATACGCTCGACCAGCACACCGATCAGCTCCGTAGGATCATGCCTGGCCAGCTTCCCATCGGGATAATGGAGCACCTCGCCGCGGCTGACTCCGAGGATTTCACCGGCGGCGGCGAATTCGTCGCGGCGCATCTGCGCCAGTTCCTCTCCGCTTGAGGCGTCGCCGCGATTTGAGGCCGCCTGGCCCTCGGTGAGACAAATCACTGTCGTCTCGACACCGGCTGCATGGGCCAAGAGCAATGCTCCGCCAAAAGCGCCGCACTCATCATCCGGATGAGCGGTCATGCACATCAGTCGATAGGCCAATAGCTCTCCCTCAAAAAGAACAGGATACGCGAACGGGCAAACTGGGCACCAACCGAATCGTACGAAGCTAAGCGGAGGTGCAACTGTGATACTCCTACTCAGGTCGGGGTCTTCAGCAGGAGGTAGCTCCCAACTAAACCGAAGAGGACGTCGGGCGACCAGGCAGCAAGGATCGCCGGCAGCATATTCACGTTCCCCATCGCTTCAAACATGGCCGCGGTCACCCAGTAGGTAACCGCCAGACCGATGGCGGCGGCGATTCCCGCCAGCGAGCCGCGCCTCCCCATCGAGAGGGCAAACGGAATCGCGAGCACGGCCATGACCAGGGTGATCAACGGATAAGCTAGTTTGCGATTGAGTTGAACGAGCAGCGGCATCGTGTCGAAACCGCTTTGGCTGAGATCGCGTATGTAGCGCCGCAACTGCACGAAGCTCATCTCCTGAGACTGCAGACTCTCCTTCTTGAAGTACTGCGGCTGCTCAGGAATCTCAGGAAAGGTGCTGACTTCAAAAGGCGCGTAGGTCTTGATTGAATCTCCACTAAAGGTCCGGACCCACCCGCTTTCGAAGATCCATTGCTGCACCGCCGGCTCCCAGTGGGCGGTCGCTGCAAAGATGCGCCGGGAGAGTGTAAACGTCGCAGGATCCAGCTCGAAGACGGTGACATTGGCGAAGCGGTCATGGTCGGGATCGAAGAACTGGTAGTAGAAAATTCGATCAGGCCGCCCAGCTTCCTGCTTCCCGAACATCCACTTCTGATCGGGACGGAAAAAGGTCTGCGCCGGCTTCCCCTTAATGACGCTGCGTAAGGCTTCCTGGCGGCGATTGGCGGAGGGAACATAGAGTTCATCGAAGGCAAAGAGGGAACTGGCGACTAGCAGAGAAATCACCAGCACCGGAAGGGCAACCCTGTAGAGGCTGATGCCTGTCGCTTTCATCGCCGTGAGTTCGTTGGTGCGGTGCATGGTGCCGAAGGTCACGAGGACTGCCAGCAATACGCTTAGTGGCGTAATCGTGTAGATCATGCTCGGGGTCAGGTTGATCAGGTATTCCCCGACGGTCACGAACGGCGTCTTATTGCGGATGATGTCGCCAATCAATTCAAAGAAGGTGAAAACCAACAGCAGCATCACGAAGGTGACCAGCACCAGGCCGAGAGTCGTCAGGAATTCGCGCAGGATGTAGTCGTCCAGGATGAGAGGAAATCTTCCTCGCCCCTGACGTTTGACCCGGGCCACGGCGGGAGATCGCTGCGCTGGTGCTTCGAATTTAGCGAACCACGTTTTTACCCAGGAGGAGATCGTTCCGAAATATGCCAGCGCCGCGTTGCCGGTGGCTATCTGGCGAAGCAGAAAGACTCCGCAAATGCCGAAGACGGCATTCGAAAGCCAGACTCCCGCGAATGGCGGAACCTTTCCTTGGCGTGCCAGCGCCACGCCGATGATGGACAAAAAATAGTAAACGAAGACCAATAGGATGGTCAGCACGAAGCCCGCGCTCTTGCCGCCACGCCTGGAGGCCATGCCCAGCGGCACGCCCACCAGCATAAGAACGAGGCAGGCGGCGGGATAAGAGAGCCGCTTATTGAATTCAATCAGCGCCGCCTTCCCGTCGACACTGTTCGGCGAATTTCTGGCTCGGGCGATCAATTCACTACTCGAAAGCGCAAGGATGGGGGCATCGCTTCTGCCCAACCGGGTATCGTCCTTGTCGCTGAGAGGCAAAGGTAGATCGGTCACGCCAAAGGTGGAGATGTTGTATTGGTTCGGTTGGCTGGCGCTGGTTTCGTGCTCAACGCCATTGCGCAGCCTCATGCGCAAAGTAGCGTCAGTGTCATTGACAACCGTGGCTTGTTCCGCACTGATGATTTGCGGAGAGGAAGGATCGGTGAGATTGGCGAGGAAGATATTCTGCCAGTTGGATGCTCCCGTTCCGGCTCGTACATTCTGCACATAGAGGACGTAATCTTTAAAGTCTTCATAGAACACCCGCGGCTGGATCTCGAAGGATGCCTGCGAGGTGAGCAGCGAAGCTTTGAGCCGAAGCAGCGCTGCCGATGCCCGCGGCGCGAAATAGAGCGAGTTCGCCATGCCCACCAGCCAGCCAAGAACCGCAACGACCAGCACAATGCGTACAAAGCTCAACACGCCAATGCCGGAGGCGCGCATGGCGGTAATTTCACTATCGGCCGCCAGTCTCCCCAGACCCAACAGGATTCCGACCAGCACTGCCATCGGAATGGTCACCGTGAAGGTGTTGGGCAGGGTGAACAGGAAGATCTTGAGCACGCTGACCAGCGAAGAACTGTTGTGCACGACCAGCGCCAGGATCCCACCGAGATCCCGCATGAACAGAATAAAAGTGAAGAGCGCCCCGCCAATCAGTGCGTGCGAGAAGACTTCCCTCAAGATGTAGCGGCTGAGAATGCGCATGGACGAACCTGTCTTGAGTTTACAACTCTATCCGCGGCAGGATTTATCGCGCATGGCGATAGACCAGGTCGAGCAGCTCGTCGTACATGGCATCGGCATCGGGTGATCCCTTCCGGATCGCATCAGCAGCGCAATGCTGTAGATGGTTGCGCATGAGTTGACGGCTGGCGCCACGCAGTGCTTCCTGGACGGAGGAGATCTGAAGCAAAATATCGGCGCAATAGCGCTCCGACTCGACCATATTCCTGAGGCCCCGAACCTGGCCCTCGATGCGCGCGAGGCGAGCAAGCACGGAGGCCTTAATTTCAGGATCCACGGCGGCGGCCTTGCGCTCGCCGGCGCAGAGACAGCTTACCTCGAGAGTCTCCGCTGTCGCTGGTTTGGGAATTTTCATCGTGGAACGAACCTCCGTAAACGAAGACTATTACCAAGAACGCTGATCGAACTTAAAGCCATTGCGGCGCTGGCGATTGCCGGGCTGAGCAGGATGCCGAGCACGGGATAGAGAGCCCCGGCCGCGATTGGGATCCCCAGGATGTTGTAGCCGATCGCCCACCCGAGATTGGCGCGCATTGTCTTCACGGTTGCCCTCGCCAGATCGACAGCGGTCACGATCGACATTGGCTCACCGCGGAGCAGGACCGCATCCCCGGCTTCCCGAGCCAGATCGGTACCCGTTCCCATGGCGATGCCAGCGTCGGCCTGGGCCAGAGCAGCGGCATCGTTGATGCCGTCCCCTACCATCGCGACTTTTCGTCCCGACGCTTGCAAACCGCGGATGTGTTCCAATTTTTGTGCAGGCAGCAGTCCGGCATACACCTGAACAATGCCAGTTTGTCTGGCGATGGATTGGGCGACTTCCGGATTGTCTCCAGTGAGCATGATGGTGTGCAGGCCGCGAGCCTTGAGTGCCTTGACGGCGCTGGCTGCTCCTGGGCGGATTTCATCCTGAGCGGTGAGGTAGCCGTGGAAGCGGCCATCGATCGCAATCAGAAGAACGCTGCCCTGGTGCGGTTGCAGCGATGTTTCTGAAGTAGAGATGCCAAGCTGCGCCATCAATGCCGCGTTGCCGGCAGCGACCCGATGGCCCTCAACCACACCGGTAATCCCCATGCCGGGAACGGCCTTTGAGTCGACGCTCGGCTTGAGCTTCAATCCGCTTTCTTCCGCTTTTTCGAGGACGGCGCGCGCGAGTGGATGTTCGGAACGCTGCTCGAGCGATGCAGCCAGCAGCAGTAACTCTTCGCTGCTGGTATCCGCGGTGGGATAGATGCCATGAATTCGCGGCTTTCCTATCGTGAGCGTTCCCGTTTTATCCAGCAGAACGGTGTCGACACCAGCCAGGCGCTCCACTGCTTCGCCACTCTTGAACAGAATCCCAAGCTGCGCGCCGCGGCCGATCGCAACGGTCAGCGCCGCAGGCACCGCGAGCCCCATCGCACAGGGACAAGCGATTACCAGGACAGTGACCGCGGCGGCGAAGGCGTAGCTCGGATTCGCACGATCAAGGATCAGCCAGCCAACGAGCGTCAGCAGCGCGATTCCCAGCACCGCGGGAACAAAGACGGCGCTGACCTGATCAGCAAGCTTCTGGGTTGGGGCACGTGATGACTGCGCGTCCTGCATTAAGCGGAGCATCTGACCGAGAATGCTGCTGTTCCCAAGCGACGTTGCCCGGTATTCCAGTGCACCGTCAAAGTTGAGCGAGCCCCCGATGAGGCGGTCGCCGGGTCCGCGAGGTACAGGGATCGACTCGCCGGTCACCAGCGATTCGTCGACATTGCTGGTGCCCGAGAGCACGACGCCATCAACCGGGACGCGTTCACCTGGACGCAAGACGACGGTGTCGTCTGGTTGTACCGAGGCGACGGGAATTTCCACTTCACGACCCTGTTGCAGGACGCGCGCGGTCTGCGGTTGCAAACGGGAGAAGGCCTTGAGCGCCTCCTGCGTGCGATCCTTGGCGCGAGCCTCGAGCCACCGTCCAAGCATCAGGAATGCCAGGATAAACAGCACCGACTCGTAATAAACATCCGGACGGAGGCGGTGGGTCACAAACAGAGAAGGCGCGAGGGTCGCCAACGCCGAATACAGCAGTGCGGAGATCGTTCCCAGCGCCACCAGCGTATTCATGTTCGTGGCGCGGTGGAGGAGCGCTTTCCATGCAGGCTTGTAGACCTCGCCTGCCGCGAGCGACATACCGGCGAGCGTCATCGCGAGCAACGTCCATCCGAGTGCCTGGGCCGGAATTCGATAGAGGATGGGCAGCGCTGCCATCAATAGCCGCGAAACAGGACCAGGGTTTGCCGCCATGCCGTTCATCAGGGGCATGGAGAGCAGCATGGCCAGAGCCGCCAGGACAAGCGTCGACAGTGCTTGAAGACGCAGCTTGCCTTCGGCGGCTTCCGGGTGCACGTGCGATGCAGGTGTAGCGTCGTCTGCAGGTAACGATGACTCGTAGCCGGAACTCTTAACTGCCTCAACGAGCTGCAAAGGAGAAGCGATCTTCTGGTCGAAGACGATTCGCGCGGAGTGCGTCATCAGGTTGACCTCCGCCTCACCAACTCCCGGGGTTTGCCGTAAGGCACGTTCCACGTGGGACTGGCACGCAGCGCACGACATGCCCAGGACGGGGATGGTGATCGTCGCCTGCGCCGCAGTCTCTGACGCCTTCGTCGCTTCCAGGCCGGACACGTTCAGCTCTCCTGGTGAGCGGCGAATCCGCCCGCGCTCAAGGCAGCGATAAGCGCGTCTGAGCTGGAACCTTCCGGTAACTTCACTCGCGCTGCCCCGAGCCGCACCTCTTCCACTTCGGCTCCTGGAACTCTCTGCAGCGACTGGGTCACCCGGCGAATGCAAGCACCGCAATGCATGCCGTCAATGCGCAGTATCATCTCCAAAATAGCTATACCCCCTACCCCTATACTACTTTGATGCAGGTGGAGACCGAAACGGAGCGGATATTCGCCTCAGGCAGTTCCGGGCAGGAAACGATAGCCGACTCCTCGTACCGTTTGCAGGTAGATCGGGTCGGCAGGACGATCTTCGATGTAGCGGCGCAAGCGAACGATAAAGTTATCGATGGCCCGCGTATCGGTGTCCTCGCGAACGCGCCAGACTTGTTCCAGCAACTCTTTCCGGGAGATAATCCGGTCGCGATTCTGGACGAGATAACGAAGCAGGTCAGCCTCCATCAAGGTGAGATGGATCGTCTTCTCCGGAGTGATCAACTCGAGCTTGGAGAAATCGATCGTGCGTCCCGCGAAGCTGAAGGGGAGCTCGGATGGTTCTGCAGTCGGTGGTCGACCAGGCTTTTCGCGCCGATTCCACTGCATCCGCCGCAGCAAATTCTTGAGCCGCGCCAGCAAGATTGAGAGATCAAATGGTTTGGCGAGATAATCGTCGGCGCCGGCGCTGAAGCCTCGCAGCACATCTTCAGGCCGCGCGCGCGCCGTGAGCATCAGCACTGGCACGTAACGCTCATGTTCCCGCAGCTCGGAGAGTACTTGAAAGCCGTCTTTGCCGGGAAGCATGACATCCAAAACCACGGCATCAAAATATTCAGCGTCATCAAGGGAATTGAGCAGTAGATCGAGAGCCGCATTGCCGTCGGGAGCAATTTTGGCTCGATATCCCTCTGCCTGTAAATTGAACAACAGGCCTTGAGCGAGATGAGCTTCGTCTTCGACGATGAGGATGTTGGCAGAGTCAGCGATCATGGCACCCGCGTGAGTGATTCGCTCCTGTCCAGGAGCGCCGTCTGCGACTCGGTTGCCGGGGTGAGTAGTCGGGGGAGTTGCAAAATAATGGTGGTCCCCTTACCTTCGCCGGCGCTCTCTGCCCGGGCATCGCCGCCATGCTGGCGAACGATGCTTCGCACCAGGAATAGTCCAAGTCCAGTCCCTTTCACCTTGAGCAGAGACATATTGGGCACCCGGTAGAAGCGTTTAAAGATGCCTTTCAGGTGCGCCGCCGGAACTCCGATGCCATCATCGGTCACCCGAATCAGTATCCAGGCATCGTTTTCCAGCGAGATGCTCACACGTACTGCTACTTGTTCGGGAGAATACTTAACCGCGTTGTCGAGCACATTGAGGATGGCCGAATGAAGATCCTGCCGGTCTCCGCTGACCGCGAGAAGCGTCTGATGGTCGACCGGTTGAAGGGTTATCCTATCGGGCTCAAGATGATATCGCTGAAGCGTGATCTGAATGCATTCCTTGACCAGCGTCAGCAGGTCGACCTCTACTCGCACCTGGTTCTTCTTCGCCCGCTGCCCAACCTCACCCGCCTTCAGGACCTGTTCGATGGTAGCAAGGAGGCGCTCGCTATCGGCCAGCATAATACCGTAGAACTCCTGCCTTTGGGCCTCGGGCAAGTTGCGGCGCTGCAGGGTTTCGAGGTAGAGGCGGATCGAGGCGACTGGTGTTTTCAGTTCATGAGTGACCGCATTTAGAAAGCTATCGTGATGCTCATTGCGCCGGACTTCGCGAACCAGAAAGATGGTGTTCAAGATCACTCCGGCGATGAGCAGTGCAAAGAATGGAATCCCTAAAACCAGGGGCACCAGACGACGCCAGTTGAGGATGATCCAGCCAAATTGCAGGGTTACGGCCAAGGCAACCATGCAGACGCCGAGCGAGATGAAAAGAGCGATAGCGCGGCGGCGGCGAATATTGCGCATGAAGGTAGAGTCGACCCTCTCCCAGTATATCGGGCGAGGTGTCTCTTTCTTGCTCTGCTTTCTTGTTCTGACAAAGGCGCACTTCGAAGAACCTAGCAGCTAAACCCAGCGGAATCGTCTTAGCAGTAACAACAGGAAGACTGTAGACAAGAACATCGCCGCACCGATGTATTCCGAACCATAGTCGCTCTCGAGAAAAGGAAGGCCCTTCAGGTTCATACCGTAAATGCCCGAGATCACCAGGGCGGGAAGGGCAATCGTGCTGAGCACGGTAAGTACTTTCATCACCTGGTTGGTGCGGTTGGCTACGCTCGACAGATAGACGTCCAGCGTGTTGTTCAACAGGTCGCGCATCGTGTCGATGGTGTCAGCGAGTCGAAGGAGGTGGTCGTAGACGTCGCGAAAAAATGGATAGAGGTTCTCATCCACGAGGGTCCCAGTGTTTCTTTGCAGGTGAATGCCGACATCGCGAGTGGCGACGACGATACGCCTTAGATCGATCAGCTGCCGCTTGTTGTCAAAGATTTTTTCTAGAATTTTTGGTGAAGGATCATCGAGTACGTCATCTTCGATCAGGTCAATTCGATCGTCGAGGCGGTCGACGATGACGAAATACGAGTCCACGATCGTGTCAAAGATCAGGTAAAGGATCTTCCCGGGAGAGATATCCGAACCCGCGCGCCAGGCGCGTTCCATCGCTTCTCGCACTGAAGAGCAGCTCATATCGCCAACTGTGATACAGAAGTCCCGTCCCACAAAGATATGCAATGGAGATTCGCTGGTCTCTTCATCGACGATCTTCAGCGGTTTCAGGATGACAAAGAGATAGTCGGGAGTCTCTTCGGCTTTGATACGTCCTTCCGCGTTCCGGCAATCTTCTACATGCAACGAGTGCAGTTTGTACTTTTCGGCCAACTCATCGAGTTGTTCGCTATCGTTCGCTTCGAGTTGATACCAGGCCAATGGACTCTCTCCAGAATCTACGGTAAGCCGGGTACTTGCCGCGCAACCCGGCCGCGGTCTTAATTTACTACGTCTTCACAAGATTGCCGCTCTCTTCCCGGATCTTAACGGATCCAGGGTTCCGGCTGGCGATCGTCTTAACCCCTGATCTCGATTCCTGGCATGGGAGCCACCGAGACGAGAAACTAATCTCCCTTCTCGATATACCCCTTCGGGTGCGACTTGAGTTCGCTCAGCAGGGTTTCAATCTGTTCCTCCCGCTCCAGCTTGCGAAACCGGTCGTCCAGCGAATCCATCTCCATGAGCGACCGGGATGCGCTGTTCGCCGCCTCATCCTCCAGCACTTTCATTCTCATGCGGTGCATAGAACGAGTGAGCGTATCGCCAGTCGCCGTTGTCCGGGCCGGGTGCGCCTTACCGGCTATACGTGCCCGGCGGCTTTGCGCGATCAACAACTCGCATCGGCCCTCGGTCTCTTTGAGCTTCTGCTGAAGCTTGTTGTAGTTCGCTCGCATGATCTCAGCTTCCGCGGACTGGTCTTCAATTTGCTGGGCGAAACCCTCCGCGAGTTGATGGTGCGACAAGCTGCGGTCGAGTGCAGCGCGAGCCAGGTCATCGTGTCCTTTGCTGACCGCGATCTCCGCCTTACGATGCCATGCGGCGGCCACATCGTCATGCTCCGTCTTCTTCTTTTCCAACATATGTTGATCGGCAATGGCGATGGCCACCTGGGTTTTCACTTGAAGCAATTGATTTTCCATATCAAGAAGCAGCTGTCGCAGCATCTTCTCGGGGTCTTCGGCTTTACCGATCAAATCATTTACGTTCGCGCGAAGCAGCGTAGAGACTCGTTCTAACAATGCCATGGTGTACTCCTTCTAGTTATCGACTTTGCAACAGGCCCTGAGGATCTCACTTGCCTCGGCCGGGTTAACGGCCAGGAAGTTCCCACCTCCTTTGAGCAGTTCATTGCGCGGATCGGTCAGCCCGCTCGCCATCCGTGCGAGGTTTCATCGGCTTGATATTGCCCATAAGGTCTTTGAGATTCATACCGGACAGGGCCTCGAAAAGGGCCGGCACCTGAGAGGCGATCTTCGTCATCTCCCCGGTCAGTTTGTTGGCGCCAATATTATCGTCGCTCCCCGTGGAAACAATGGTGATCTTGTCGACCCTGGATAGCGGTTCGGCCATGGCGCGGACGACCTCGGCCATATTACTGATGAGCCGATCGACAACCGCGGCCTGGGTCCATCCCTGGTAAGCGGCGGCTTTTACGTTCATCGCCTTGGCCTCGGCTTCGCCTTTCTGGAAGATGATTGCCGCCTCAGCCTCGCCTTGCACCCGAATGACGGAAGCCTGCGCCTCCCCGCCGGTACGCGTGGCGGCGGCGCGGCCCTCGGCTTCGATCGTTAACCGGGAACGCTCAGCAGCGGCGATGTTCTCGACCCGCTGGCGCTCGATCTCGGATTGTTTCAGTACGGTGGCGATCAATTCCTTCTCGTGGCGCAGGATCTCTGCCTCCTGCACCTTGATCTGCTGCTCCTTCTCGATCTGCTGGATCTTCACCTGCGCGGCGATCACCTGTTGCTGCATGACATTGGTTTGAAGCTCATAGGCCTTGTCGGCCTGCGCTTCCTGTCTTCGGCTTTGCTCCATGAACTGCGCTTTCTGGATGTCCAGATCTCGCTGGGCCTCCGCCTGTTTGGCGAGCGAAGCAGTCTCCGCAATGACCCGCTCCTGATCGGCGGCGGACTTGGCGACAGCCGCCTCGCGGAGAGCGTTCGCCCGGCGGATCGCAGTATCGCGCTCCGCCTCGGCGGCTGCGATTTCGGCATCGCGGCGAATGCGGGCAATATCCGGACGGCCCATATTAGTGATGTATTCGTTCTGGTCGCGGACTTCCTTGATGGTGAACGAAATCACTTCCAGGCCCATCTTGCTCATGTCTGCCGCACAGGTGGAGCGCATCCGGTCGGCAACCATCTCGGGCTCCTTGACAATCTGCTCGACGGTGAGCTGGCCGATGATGCCTCGCAGATGGCCTTCCATAACCAGTCGGATAAGGCCTTCCCGTTCCGGCGGGGTCTTGGTGAGGAACTGTTCGGCAGCGGTGAGGATGGACTCGTTGTCCGAGCGGACCTTGATCTGTGCGACCGCTTCGACAGTGACCGCGACGCCCTGCTTGGTGTAGAGGTCCTGCTTGGGCGCCACGTCGAAGCTCATCAGTTCAAGCGAAAGCTGGCGGGCGTTTTCGACGACCGGAAAGATGATGGCGCCATGGCCGCGAATGATTCGTGGACCCCGGAAGCCATAGACAATGACCGCTTCGTTGGGGCCTGCTTTCCGAAACATCTTCGCGATAAGCGCGAGAATGACAAGGGTTGCGGCAACGGCGAGTCCGATGATAATCACCACTAAGCTGGGCATAATGTTCCTTTTGCGAATGTTGCGTTGTGTCGTGTCGACATATGAATTCCACGGCCTGACCGGTAATACGTACCGCGAACGGTGAGGTCAAGTCCGCCGCGGCTCCTGCCTGGCGGGTTCTTCAAATTCGTCAAGCTCGGTAAATGGGCGCACCCAGGCGATGCCCTGCTCATAGCGCATCACCAACACCTGGGTATCGCGAATGATCGATTGGCCGTCTTCGGAGCGAGCGGCCGCGCAGCGGCGGGTGCCGTCGAGAGAAAACAGAATCTCTCCCAGACCGCCGGGCATGACCGGAGAGCTGACCTGGGCGACGACGCCGCGCATTTCAGTATCCTCGGGAAGCAGCACCCGCTCATGGGGAAGCAGCACTTTGGCCAGAAATCCAAAGATAAGAGCGGCGCCAGCGACGCCGGTGACCACTGCCAATAAAAATATCAAGGGCGCGATCGTGAAGCGGTAGTAGCTGAGAAGATAGCCCGCACCCCCGAACCAGCACAGGAAGGCCATGGCGGTAAACAAGTTGAACGGAGAAGCGCCGTCTGCGCGCCCATGTCCAACCGGACCATGATGGCCGAGGTGCAGGTGGCCCGCGTGGAAGTGGCCAAAGCCGCCCACGAACGACAGGACGCTAAGCGCCAATCCCACACCGAAACAGACTAGATAGAACGACTCCAAATTCATTGCCGTCTCTTTCTTTTTTTCGCTTCCGGCGTTTGAAGAGCCACCGAGTGGGCGTTTATCGGCGAAGCCTTTTTTGCGAATGGGCGACTATCCCGAATTTCGGGCCGAAGCAACTCGAGCAGCCGCTCTGCCAGGGACGGGGTTTCGAGAATCGCCTCCAGCAGCAACAGGCAGTTGCGCGACTCCGCATGGCGGGCGAGCGTCAGTAGCGCTTTACAGAGCTTGGGATCACGCCGGAACCGCTCCGCCCCACCGATGAGCCAGAGATCGAGCTTGTCCTCTAGAGCCCGGACATCGGAGAGCAACTCGGCGTGATATCCCTCCGGATCATCCACGAGGTAACCGGGGTGGACTTTGAAGAACCGCGCCAGCAATAAGCGGGTGGTGTTGGTGAGATGAGGACGAGAACCGGACTCTATCTGGGACAAGTAGGACTGCGAGATGCCGCCCCCGGTCTCGGTCTCAATTGCGCGTACGAGCTCCTGTTGAGTCATGGCTCTATCCAGGCCACGCAGCGATCCCTCTACCTCGCGCAGGTATCGAACTTTATCAGAGAGTTTCATTGCAGCGGGCTCCCCGAAAAGCCTATAACAAATTGCAATAATTATATTGCAGATTGCAATTCTGTCAAGAACGGACCGAATGGTTCCCGGGCAGGTGCGAGAATCGGATGAAGTAACCATTTGCAGAGGGTGTCCGGTGGCTTCTTCTTGAAAGGGCCAAGCATCGCATCGGCTGGAAAGTTCACAGGAGCTGCGAAGATGCTCATGGGAGAGTGGGATGACTCAGTTTTGGTCCAATTGGCGGCGGTTGTGGTGCATGTGGCTTGCGGGCGTCACAATTTCCGCGACCGTGGCTTTTCCCCAGCCGCCGCATCTGAGCGTGCCCGGTCAGCCGACCCACGCGTGGACGGAGTTTACTTCAGAAGGGGTAAGCGTTCGCGCGATCATCAACGGGCCGGATTGCCCGTCCGTCAGCGTTGACGGCGAGTCGATCCCGATGGCGGTGCGCGCGAAGTCCAGCGCCGAGTTCCCGGTGACTACTTGTCAGACGCTCATTCCTTCAGGTGCGAAATCCGCTGTGGTCAATGGACAGACGCTCGCGCTTGCGCCGCGCAAGCTGAGGCGGATTGTGGTGATTGGCGACACGGGTTGCCGTTTAAAGGGCGCCGAGGTGCAAGATTGCAACGATCCGAAAATATGGCCGTTCGCCACCATGATCAGGAACGCCGCGGCTAAGCATCCAGACTTGGTGATCCACGTCGGCGACTACTATTACCGGGAGACCTCTTGTCCGGAGCAGCGGCCGGGCTGCAACGGCAGTCCTCATGGAGACCTCTGGGACAGCTGGCGCCTGGACTTCTTCGATCCGGCTTCAAGTCTGTTGGCCGCCGCACCCTGGATCTTTGCCCGCGGAAATCACGAACAATGTGGGCGAGGTTCGAGCGGCTGGTTTCGCTTTCTCGACGCTGCGTCGGCTCCGTTGACGTGCCCCGCGACCTCGGCGCCGTTTGCCGTACACTTCGACCGGCTTCAGCTCGATGTCATCGACACTGCCGATGTTGTTGACAAGCAGCTCAGTATCGATCGGCTCGCGTTCTATCAGAAGCAGATATCTGCGATTCCGGCTAACGCTTCGGTCAATAAGAAACAGGAGGCGACCTGGGTGATCACCCACAAGCCGCTTTGGGGCTACGAACTCACGCGTGCCGGGCAATCCATGATCGCGCAAAATCCCATGCTTGCGGCCGCGGCCGAGATGATGGATACACCGAGAAGCGTCCAATTGCCGGGTGTGGACCTGTTGCTTGCCGGGCATATTCATCTTTTTGGCGCGCTCGACTTCTCGAGCAATCAGGCATCGTTGCGGCCTGCCCAACTCATTGTCGGCGATAGCGGCACTGCGCTCGATTCGGCGGACGTTCGCAGTGGTGAAGAGACGATCGACGGTCTCTTGGCAAAGTATGTGGTCAAAGGCAACTTCGGTTATTTTGTTCTAGATCGAAAAAAGAAGGGCTGGACCGGCATCCTCTACAGCACCGAAGATGCGCCGCTGGTGCGATGCACCTATCACCAGCGGCAGATCGAATGTCAGGCTGTGGAGTAGAGCCAATTACTCGTGTCTCCGGAGGGGATGGCCGGTCGGTCCAGACCCTGTGTTGCCGGTTGCTTCGACGACGGTCAGGGTAATTGGACTCATATCCGCAAGGCCGCCTCCGGCAGCTGTCAGCAACAGCTGACTCGAACCGAACCCTGCTGTCTTTGAGGCGGTGAGCGTAAGCACGCTGTTCCCGGCGCCGGGCGCGGAGAAGACTGCCGGGGCAAATTTTGCCGTAACTCCAGGAGGCAATCCACTCAGTGCGAGAGTTACCGAGGCATTGAATCCGCTGCTCGCGATAGTCTTCACCAGAAGCGTTTCAGTGTCGCCTCGGGACAGTGTGGCTTGCGGCCTGCTTACGCTGAGTGTCAGGCTGCTGAGTGGGACGCCGCCCCAGGCGGTCACCAGCTTCTCCGCATCGACTGAACCCAGGCCAGAGGCCGGATCGTATCCGGCGGCTGCGGAATAGCCGGTCACTCCGGGCACGCTGTTATTGCCGGAGACAATATCGTGGAAAACGCCGCCACCGGCCGCTGCCAGCTTATAAAGCTGAGGGTTGGCATTCCCCAAGTGCGCTTGCATTTTTTGTTCCACCAGAGCGAGCAGGCCTGCAAATGAAGGCGCGGCCGCCGAGGTACCGCTGAAGACATATAAGCCGCCACTCACCTGCACCAGATAACCATCATGGCCAGCCGCGGATAAGGCCACGTCGGGGAGATCGCGCCTTCCATCCTTGGGCACTCCCGAGCCAGTCTGCCAGGCCGGCTTCGGATAGACGCTACTGGCGCCGCCTCCAGTCGACCATAAGCCAGAAGACCCACTCTCGTTCCAGACGACCTCAGGAATATAGCCAAGGGCCGACTCCTCTCCGACACCATTCGTCTTTCCCCAAAAGATTGCCGGGTTACCCAGGTCATTGAATTCCGTGCCGCCCACACAAGTGTTGTAAGGCGTAGAACACATTCCGTTCACGCCTCTTCCATGTGTCGCCCGGGTTGCATTCGCGGAGTCGCACCCGGCCGCTCCGCTATCTCCCGCCGAGACCAGGATGGTCATTCCTTGCACCGCCGCCTGCTGCCATAAGGAATTCAGGAAACTGTTGCCGCCGGCGCCAAGTGACGCCTCGCAAAGCCCGTAACTGAGGCTCACAATGGACGCTACGTTGCGGTTGACCGCATAAAGCGCCGAGAGGAAGACGCCATCGCTGACTGCGGTCGATGCCGAGGTAACGAAGTCTATCGTGGCCTTGCTGGCGACCGCGCCCGACCATTCCACATCAAGCATCGATTCGTAGTAATCGCCTTGGCTTGCTCTCCCTGGATCGCTCCCGTTCACTATAACGACCGGGTCTTTTGCCGCTAATCCAAACTGGCTGCGAAACGACCGGATATCGCTGAGGGTAATGTCCGACCGACCGAGAATGGCGATCGTCACACCGGAACCATCGTAGGCCTGATGGTACAGCGAACTGACGTCATAGATGGCGGCAAAATCCGCGGGAGACAAATAGTGGGTCCCCCCCGCCGAGTATTCCGGCGTGACTTTTTGGGATCGGTGTTGGGGAGTGCTGAACAAATCATGAAGCGAAACCACTCCATTGATGACCCCGGACAGCGCCAGCGGAATGGTCGGCTCGGTGGCGTTCGCTAGGTGATCCTCTCCACCGAAACGGTAGGTGCGCATAGAAGTGTGGAAAGCCGCCTCCACCTGTCCGCTGGTGCCGCTAAAGAGCAGCGTGCGGTGGTTTGCGGCTATCTCATCGACTTGCAGACCGTAGCGTTCCAGCCATCGCTGCACCTGCTCGATATCGGCATTCGACGCACCGAAGTGCTCTGCGTAGATTTCCGGCGTCAGCCACTGGCGGTAAAGGGGTGAATCAGGATTTTGTTGCGCCACGAGCAGCGCATCCAACCCCGACTGTTGTGAGGCATCCGGCTTGAGCTCGAGCAAAATGTGATGAAAGGGGCGGTCACTTTCAACGGTTCCCGTCTGGTAGGCCAGAAGCGCCTGAGGCAGGGTGTTGCCATAGAGAACCACTCGGTCCTCATCATCCACGGGGAGCACGACCCGATCGAACGGATGCACGGCCTCTAAGGCAGCATCGACCGAAGACTGCGCGAAAGCTGCGGTGAGTAAGGCGGAGGGCAGCAGAACAAACGAGAGAGCAGAGAGGGAAAGAAAGGAACATTTTCCGTAGCGCATCGAGGCTCCGTCGGGGGAGAGTGCGGCATGTGCCAGCCCGCTCTCTTCATCGGCGCCAGATTAAAAAGCGCTAAGGATTGTGATTAAAAGCGCAACAGAAAAGCGCAGCTGCCGAAAACCGGCAACTGCGCTGCTATGAATTCCCGTTCATTGGAGAAGCTAATTCTTCGAACCCTAAATGCCGAATTGGCCTCTGCCCTAAACGGCGGACGCACCGGCCGGCCTTGGATTTTGCGGGTCATACTGCGCGACCTTTATGTCCTTAGCCAATCCCACCTTCTTCAGCAGCCAGATGCCGTAGAAGTTCGGATCGAACTCATACCATTTCAGGCCGTGGCGTGCTGAAACTGGATGGGCGTGGTGGTTATTGTGCCATCCTTCTCCGCCTGTGAGCAGAGCGACCCACCAGTTGTTGCGGGAGTCGTCACGGGTCTCGAAGCGGCGCGAGCCCCAGAGATGCGTCGCCGAGTTGACCAGCCAGGTTGCGTGCAGCCCGAGGGTGACGCGCAGGAAGATCCCCCACATGACCAGCGGCCAGCCGCCAACGGCCAGGAGGATTACGCCGACAGCCGTTAAGGGAAGCCAGTGATATTTGCTGAGCAGCACATGAAAGCGGTCCTTGGCGAGATCGGGAGCATAACGGCTGAGCAGAGCGGTGTCCTGGTGAAGGGATTCACCATGCATAATCCACCCTGCATGAGCCCACCAGGTGCCATCCACCGGAGTATGCGGATCCCCGGGTTTGTCGCTGTGCTGATGGTGAATGCGGTGGGTCGAAACCCAGAAAATCGGTCCGCCTTCGAGCGCCAGCGTTCCGCAAATGGCAAGAAAATATTCGACCCATTTGGGAGTTTTGTAACCACGATGAGTGAGCAACCGGTGGTATCCCATGCCAATGCCGACATTGATCGCAAAGAAGTATAAGACCACCGAGACGATCAGGGCCTTCCAGGAAAACATGAACAAAGCGGCGACGGCGCCGACGTGGAAGGCCACCATGAACGCGGTAGTCATCCAGTTGATTTTTTTCCTGGCGAGGTGCCGGTCAGGGGTGGATGCGGTGGGTGTGGCGCGGATCGAAGCTTTCGCTGGTTGAACGGGGAGGTTCAGTTCTTCTTCCAAGAGTTCGAGGGGCATGGGCTGGCAGCTATCCTTGGGTTAAACGAATCAACCTGTCTAAACCGTATCAGTCGCCGCAGGAACGTGGTTGTAACAGTTTTGTAAGCGGGCGCTTGCTGTGTTCAAAATGAACCGGAAGTCAGCCTCGTCGTCAGTCTCCTGAAAGCTCCCAGGGACCCTGACTCGATCCTGGTGTGGCCGAGTGCCCAATTGGGTGCACGACAGTCGACGCCGGAAAACATCGAACGCAATCGCCGCCCGCCTGCTTTGCCGCGCGCAGCGTGCTTTCCGCTTCCCGCAGCACCAGCAGCGGAGAGCGTCCGCCACTTTGCGCAATGCCGAAGCTCGCGGTCACAGAAACTGAAGCCTTGAGGATATCGAAGGGGCGTCTTCGTATGCAGTCCTGCAATCGCTGCGCCATGCCCCAGGCGTCGCGCATCGAACAGCCCGGCATGGCGATCAGAAATTCGTCCTCACCACACCGTCCGGCTAGATCGTAGCTGCGGAGGTGACGGCGAAGACGGCTGGCAAACTGGCGCAGGATGTTATCGCCGCCGTCGTATCCATATCGTTGATTGACGAGCGAAAAGTGATCCAAATCGAAGAGCAGAAATGCCAGGGGACTGCCCATTCGCTGTGCCCGGTCGGTTTCAAGAAAGAGCCGGGTGAGGAGCGACTCGCGGTTCCATAGACCAGTCAGCGAATCGCGGCTGGCATGGAAGCGAGCCGCGTCAACTGACTCCAGCATCTCTGCATGTATCGCCCTCACCCGGAACGCCGCGTGGAGACTGACGCGGAGATCAAATTCATTCACGGGTTTGGTCAGAAAGTCGTCTATGTGGATGCCTCGCGCGAGCGCCCGGCTCCCCTTGCCGGGAGATTCAGAAGAGTCAGTCAAGGCGATCGTCCAGCATCGGCAGCGCGACGATTGCCAGTGAAACTGATGGAGAAGTGCGACGCCATCCAGCCCAGCAAGAGCGTTATCGACGATCAGAATGGGTGCAGGTTCTCCTTCGTTCAAGGCTTCGAGGAGCGCCGCCCCGTCGTCAGCCGTGATGACCTGATACCCCCAATCGGCGAGTAGATCCCTCAGGATGCTTCGCTCTAAGGAGTCAGCTGCGCCGACCAGAATCCTGGAACGCAGAGCCAGGCCAGATGATGACGCCGAGATAGCCGATTGATTTGCCTGAGAGAGCTTACCCATCTCCCATCTATCGGTGATTGGCGAAAGGGGATCAGGCAGTGGCTACAAACCAGAACAAGTCTTTTCACTTTGGTACTCGCAGTTCTTGATCAGTTTCGATTTGGAACCATCGCGTTTTCCTAGCCCTGCGCCACCGGTTCGCGATGGTCGCGTGCCATCTCGTGAGGCCGCCGCTCGATCATTTGGAGGACTTGCCGACAAACACCCGCGGCTACTTCGCGCTCCAACGGGATCAATCGACCGCCTACTCTACAAAGCGCCCAGTCCTTGCCAGACTCGATGCTCATTCGCTCCTCCGTTGCAGGGATCCGCCGCAGGGCGTCACTGGCTTTGGGCGCGATCCTGAAATTGGACTTGAGCTGGGCTGCTTGAATCAAGCGAAGCAGCGATGGTCCAAGTCCGGTCAGCCAAAACTCGCGCTGATATTTCTTCGCCGTATAAGCCAGATGGATCAGCTCTCCAAGCGCATCCGGGCCGATGAAGGTGGTCCGGGCTAGATCCAATATCAGGTGACGACCGGTTCTGACGGCGAGCCGGGCCTCCTCTTCAAAGTTCGCGACGGGCGTGCCCGTTAGTCTCCCGGAGATCCGCAGTATGGTTGTCGAGCCGATCTCTTCCATGACGACACCGTTCATCCAGTGACCGGGCTTCTGGGCGGCGCTAGCCGCGAGTTGCAAGGCCATATAAACGACCATGCCAAGGGCGTCTCGAAGATACCGCGCACCCAAACGCGCCGGTTCTTGGCAGGTCCGGAAAAACCACTCCAGGCCCTGTCGCTGCATCCACAAAGGCGCGCGTCGCAGCATTCCGGCGAGAATGTCGAGCGAGCCTCCGATTCCAATGCAGACGGGAACTTTCAAGCGATGACTATGCATCGCGAGCCATTTCTCCTGCTTCGGACTGCCGAGAGCCACCAGCAGAATATCCGGCTTGGCTGCTTCAATCTGTAGCAGAATCCGCTCATGATCCATCTCGTCCAGGTCCTGTATCTCGGGACAACAGCGTCCTACGATCCTTACTCCTGGATAGCTGAGCGCCATCCACTCCGCTGCGCCCTCGGATGAGGCCTCGCAGGAGCCGAGCAGGAAGATCCCATATCCGCGGTCGGCTGAAAGTTCTGCGATCTTCGGTACCAGGTCTGCGCCGCTGACGCGCTCTCGCAAAGCAGAACGCATCATGCGCGAGGCCCAAACCAAGGGCATGCCATCGGGCAGGACCAGGTAACACGCGGCAAGGATGTCCTTCAACTCCTGGTCGTGGATGGAAGTGATGAGGAAGTCCACATTGGCAGTAGCGATGTGATGAAAGCCGCCCTCGTGGATACCATTTTCAATGGCCTCTACAGCTTCGTCCATCGACACGTTATCGATGGGAACGCCTATCATTGCGACACAACCGCTTCTGAGACGTTGCATGAATGATCCCCGGTTCATTTGAACTTGGACGAGGGACGTCCTCTGCTCGCTTTTCCGATTGGTGAGGCGACGGCTCTTCTGAGCAGAGACGCGCCTATTTCGCCGTCGGTCGAGCCGCGGAAGTCGGTCCAGAGCTGAAGTACAGCTGCTGTTTTGCGGGCAAGTCGCTAGGCACACTTCTCCGCCGGAGAAGTACGCTGAGTGGGTTCGCTCCGCATTGCAGTGGCTGTTCTTCTGGGCTAATCGTCCAGATATAAATGCGTTTGTTGGAGCGATATTAGGGTAAGCAAGCCTGCGGATGCCACCCCAATTCATCGGGCGTCGCCCGGATGTCGAGGTTCCGCTCCAGAACGGGAAATCCTACTGTTGAGTCGGCATTACAAATTTTTTCCGAAGAACTCCGTGGCGCGTTGATAGAGCACCGAACAGGCGGCCGGTTTGTCGACGATCCGGGTCTGCCCGGGATAGAGGGAAATCTCGGCATATTTGCGCGCTTGCACTAATTCGCTCTGCAGTTCCATGGATTGGTCCGGATGAATCTTAAGATTCCCCGCGCCATGAGCAACCAGCAGGCTCCCCTTGAGGAACTTGGAGTAATCCAGCGGAGAAGAAGAAAGGTATCCATCCTGGTTTTGCACGGGATCGCCAAGGTAGCGCTCCGCATAGGCGGAGTCTTGCTGGAACCAATCGACGACCGGCGCCACTGCGAAGCCCGCCTTGAAGAACAGCGGGGCATGGAGCATGGCATTAATCGTGATTGCGCCGCCGAAGCCTTCCCCCCAGATGCCGAGCCGCTCCGGATCAATGTAGGGGAGTGCCTGGAAGAAGTGAACGGCGTCCTTAAGGTCGGTAATCTCCTGACCCTCAAATCGCTGGTGAATGTATTCTTCGTAGATGTGCCCGCGGCCGGCAGTGCCGCGATTGTCTAGCGCGAGAACGATAAATCCTCGCTGAGCCAACATCTGGTTCCATATCGACACGTCGCCTTCCCACGTATCGTGAACGGCCTGCCGTCCCGGGCCTCCGTAGATATAGATCACGGCGGGATATTTTTTCGCTGCGGTAAAGCCCGGAGGCCTGATCATCGAGGCGTTCATCTCGATGCCGTCGTGGCTTTTGATGGTGATGAAATCGACTTGTTGCAGCGCCGGTTTCATGGGACTGCGCACCCTGCTGTTGTCGAGCACAAAAACCTTGGCGGCAGCGATGGACTCGGTCTGGGAGCCGAGCTGGTATACCGTCCGTATCCACGGTTTGACGACGGTCGAGAAACGATCGACGAATGCGGCAGCATTCGGCGCGAAGATCGCTTCATGGGTCCCGCTTTCCCCGGTGATGCGTTTGGCCTCATTGTTGCCGGTGTTACCGCCCTCAAACCTCACCGAGTACAGCTGCCGATCAAGCGAGCTCTTTTCGGTTGAAGTGTAGTAGATGATGCCGTCCTTCTCATTGACAGCATTGAGCGAGGTGACCTCCCATTTGCCGTCCGTGAGTTGACGCACCAGTTTGCCATCAAGATCGTAAAGAAAGAGGTGGCGATAGCCGGACTTTTCATTCGACCAAAGGAACTGTGGCGTACTCTTCGAGAAGTAAAGAATATCGCTGAGGTTGATCCAATACGGGTCGGTGTCAGTCAAGATGGTTCGGGCCGTGCCGGTGTGTGTGTCAGCTATAAGTAGCTCAAGCTTTGTTTGCGCACGATTCAGACGCTCGACCGCCAGTCGCTTGCTATCCGGGAGCCATTTCATCCGTGGGAGGTAAATGTCTTTTTCGGTACCCGTATTGATTGCCACGGGCGTCGACTTAGCGGCCACGTTGAGGACCAGGACACGAACCGTCGGGTTGGCCGTTCCCGGGGTTGGGTAGTCAATCGTTTCTGCCGGGCCGTCTTCGTCCGGCTGAAAAGGTGGGGTATAAAGGGCCACTCCTTTGAGGTTGAACTCGTAATAAGCGATTTGCCGTGAATCGGGCGACCACTCGTATCCGTGCCGGGTACCGAGTGAGTCCGGATACATCCAGTCCAGTTCACCGCGGCGAAGGATCTCGGTTCCGCCATGAGTGATCTCTCGGGCTTGGCCTCCCGCAGTGCTGATCATCCACAGGTTGTGCTGGCGAACAAAACCCACCCAGTGGCCGTCGGGAGAAAGCTGCACGTCCCCAATTACTTCTTCGCCGGAGATCAAGGTGCGAGTCTGCAGGGTCTTCCGATCCAGCCAGACTATACTTCGATCGCTGTGCAGCAGAAGGCCGGCGCTGTCAGGGCTCCACTCCAAGCCAACCTTCTCCCGAGGAGGTGGAGCCATCGTGCCCTTATCACCCTTCGCCGTGGCGGGGAAGAGATGGTCGATCTGGCTTTGGTTCAGCAAAACGGTTGGCTGCTTGCCGAGTGAGTCCACTCCATCGAGTTCGAGGCGAAGGCCAAATCCACTATCGAGCGACTTAAAGTAGACGATATTGCCGCTATCGGGACTCCACCAGAATTGCTTGCCCTGGGACTCTGGAGGCACGGCCGCAGCGCAAACGTCCTCGATACCGATGCCGGGCGATTTCGCGGCGGCGGGAGGCAGATCTCCCCCGGGGCGCTGAGCGAGAAGAATGCAGCCTTGCGGAAGAAACAATGCCAACGAAAGCGTAAGCCATTTCCGCAAAGTGAATGTCTTTTGTAGGGAACCCAACCACGCAGAATGATCCTTACGACTCTCTTCGACGAAACGCAAAGCTCACCTCGGAATAGGATGTGTTTGTTTCCAAGCTAACATCCCAATCTCTCGGGAATCCGGGCGTTCGCCGCTTCGGCTCCAAACTGCTCCCTAAACTGCTCTATGATTCTTGAAGCAATCCCATCCTGGGGAGGACTGACAGTGTTTCCGAAGCTTCTATTGACGTGGGTGGCCGGTCTCGCGGTCGCCGGCTCTTCGGGGAATGCACAGACGCAGGCGCCGCCGCCGGATAACAGAATTCCTGAGAGCTCCTCGGCCTCCTCAAGATTGAGCGTGACCGAGACCCAGTGGAATCTGGTGGAATTAAATGGCAGTCCAGTAAGCTCCAGGTCTCCTGGAAGTCAGCCATATATATATTTGCAGACGCAAGGGGATAAGTTGAGCGGATCCGGGGGCTGCAACCGGTTGTTCGGGTCGTTCGATCTCAGTGGAAGCTCACTCCAGTTCCACTCCGTCGCGCAAACGCTGATGGCGTGTCCGGGGAACTCCGCCGAGCGTGAGTCCGCCTTGCTCGACGCGCTTAAGTTGACCACCAGCTTTCAAGTCTCGGGAGACGTTCTCCTGCTTCGCGTGGACGATCGGGTACTGGCTCGATTCCAGGCGAAAAAGAAGTAGTTTGGCATTGGGTTCGACGACAGAAGCAAAATCGGATTACCCAAAAAGCTTACTTGTCTGGATCCCGAGGTAAACCGCTCCATATCCAAGAACAACGCTCGATCCGACGTAGAGGAGAGCGATCGCCGGGTTTTCTTGTGCTGCTCGAAAGGTCTCAAACTCAAAGGTAGAGAAGGTCGTGTAAGCGCCGACGAACCCGATCGGTACGGCAAGACGCCAGGCGCTGGGCAGCTCAGTGTGCGCATCCAGGATCGAGAGCGCCAGGCCAATAACGAAACAGCCCGTGATGTTAATCACGAAAGTCCCATAGGGAAAGCGTGTCCCCATGCGGCTGTAGATCCAGGCTCCCAATGTGTAGCGGGCAAGCGATCCAAGCGCGCCGCCGATGGCTACCCAGACGAATTTCATTCCGTTGCGACCTCCCCTGCACTGGTTTATTACCAATGAAGCCGTTTCAGCAGGATAGCAGTGAGAGGAACTTACATCTCGCCGCGAAACATGGTGTGCCGCTGGCCCATCCAGAAACGATTGCTCACCTGCACCAGCAGCCCTGGCTTACGACCTTGCAACCGCCGAATTGCTTCCCGATACGGACCCACAAACCTCAAAAATCGCGGCAATCTCGGGTAAATTTGCGGCAGTCGGGCAAACGCCCGGCGTGCTGCCGCCTGCTCGTTTGGCCCGAAGTCCAACTCAAAGGCATCGCGAAGGGGTGCGGGCATCCACGCCGCCGTGAGCGCGCAATACCAACCCGGGATGGGGATCCAGGAGCCGCGGCCGTGCAGAATGCGCTGCGATAGTTCCCGGGAAAGCGTATTGACGCCGAGTTTACCCGACGCCAACATTGCGAGATTGTAGCGCTCGAAGGCTTCCCAATCCCGCGGCAGAAGTTCGCCGGGAATGCCGAAGAGAGCGGCCATGGTCTTGCTCTCTGTGTAGTAGCTCTCTCGCTCGTTAGGCGGTAAGGCCGGAAGCACGCTTTCGTAGGCAATGAGCGCACTCTCAACCAAGGTGGAATAAACCCAGCAAAGCGCGTTTGCCTCGTTGGCCTGGTAGCGCGATCCACGAGAATAGGCCGCAGCCGACTCGGGCAGTTCTCCTTCAATGTGGGAATGCAGCTGATACAAATGCCTGGAGGCGGCCAGCGCCTGAGCGCGGGTGCCGAACACCATAGTGAAGATGACCCGGAAGGTGTTGTGGAATCGCTCAAGCGGGTCGTTTCTTAAGTTGGAATGCTGGTCGAGCGCTGCAGCTACCCAGGGATGAGCCAACTGCAGCAATGCTGCCCGCCCGGCGCCGAGAAACAGCGCAGCCTCTCGATTGACCTTCCAGCTGATCGATTCGGGTCCAAAGATGCCTCCTTTAGGATCTGCCTCGCGGTCACCAACCCAGGCACACAGCGACTCAAATGTTTCTCGCGTAATCGGCAGATCTGCATCGCTCATCATGAATTTCGATGCGATTCTTCAACCTTCAGCCATCGGGATGTTGCTCGCGAGCATCCCCTGACCGTTGCCATAGCGCCTCGAGCTCCGCCACATCGCGGGCTGCACCACCAGCTCGAATCTCGAAAGAACGCAGCGCTGCTTCCAAAGCATCGATGACGAACTCCTCGATCGTTACCTGCCGATCCTCTGCCGCAGCAGCCAGGCGACCTTGATATTCGGGGCTGAGTTGAATTTTCACCGGCAAGCGCCTCAACCCGTTCTTCGGCTAACTGACCGTTCGCTTGAGTTGTCCGCACGCGGCAAAGATATCCAATCCTCGAGGCTTGCGCACGAAAGTGGGAATGCCCGAGCGAATCAGCTGCTGTTGAAAGGCAGCGACGCTGCCGGCCTCTGGCTTATCAAATTCGACCCCCGGTCCGGGATTCCACACGATGAGATTAACCTTGGCCGGGACATTTGCTCGGCGTAGAAGCCGCGCCACTTCCTCCGCCTGCTCCTGCCGGTCATTAACCCCTCGAAGCAGGACATATTCGAAGGTCAACCGTTCTTTCGACCGGAGGGGCACTTGGCGGGCGGCGTCGATCACATCGCCAATGGCCCACTTGCGGGTTACCGGCATAATGCGTTCGCGAACTTCGTCGTTTGGAGCATTCAACGAGATTGCCAGCTTCGGCCGGATCCGCTCAGCTGCGAAGCGAAGAATCCCTGGAACGATGCCTGAGGTGGAAACCGTCATCCGCGATTCGGCAATTCCGACCTCAGCGACCAGCAGCCGCACGGCATCCATGAACGCGTCGTAATTTAGAAATGGCTCGCCCATTCCCATAAAGACCAGATTGATCCGGTCGCGACCGATCTTGACCCCCTGAAGCTTCAGGACGGCGACCACTTGCCCGGCAATCTCTCCGGCAGAGAGGTTGCGTTGAATCCCCAGCTTTGCAGTGAGGCAGAACTGACAGTTGACCGCGCAGCCTATCTGGCTGGAGATGCAAATGGTCGCGCGGTGATGCTCCGCTTCGCCAGTGCTTAGCTCTTCCACACCGGCATCGGAACCGTCTCCGGACTCGCCGTCGTCTCCATCTGGCATCCAAACCGTCTCCACCGTCTTTTCGTCTTCCCCTGCGATCAGGTAGCGCTCGGTTCCATCCTTCGACCGGAAGGTCTGAACGATCTTTGGCCGGCCTACCTGGTATCCGGCGTCGATGAGGCGCTCCCGTAGCTCTTTCGGCCAGGTGGTGAGCTGGTCCAGATGCTCGATCCAACCCCGGTAGAGCGCATCAGAAAGCTGCTTTGCCCGATAGGCAGGTGTGGCGAATTTTCCACATATATTCGTAAGTTGCTCAATCGAAAGCCCAAACAGGGAATTCACCGCCGGAGCCTGTGGAACGTCTAAAATAGAGAAGCCGCTGTTCCCATCCGGTGCGCCCGCAAGATTGTCCTCGTCCGTTTCAACTTGTAAGCGGTTTGGCGCTTTGGGTGGCATTCCTTCAGTCTGCATTGTGTCGCTGCTGCTGTACAGGCCCGGCTCGGAACGAGAGGGATTTCGAAAAAATATGATCAACGAACGCAACATACGACGTACTGTTTTGCCGAATGGCTTGACCATTCTGACCGAACGCATGGAGCATGTTCGCTCCGTCGCCATGGGAATGTGGGTCCGTGCTGGTTCCCGTCACGAATTGCCGGAAGTGAATGGCATCTCCCACTTCGTCGAGCACATGGTTTTCAAAGGGACCAAGTCGAGGAGCGCCCAACACATTGCCCGCGAAGTCGACGCCATCGGGGGCAATCTGGATGCCTTCACTGGCAAAGAGACCGTCTGCTTTAACATTAAGGTGCTCGACGAGCACGTTCCGCCGGCGCTCGATGTGCTGTCCGACCTGGTGCTTAACCCGGTTTTCGCGAACGAGGACATCTCTCGCGAACGTGGCGTCATCCTCGAAGAGATCAAGATGGACGAGGACAACCCCGACTATCTGGTTCACGAAATTTTCACCCAGAATTTCTGGAAGGACCATCCCTTAGGCAAGCCGATCCTCGGGACCAAGGAGACGGTGCGCCGTTTTGAGCAGGACACTCTTTTTGACTACTACGGGCAGCGGTTCGTCGGCGGGAACATGATCTTTTCCGCAGCCGGCAACCTCGAACATGACGCCTTCGTCGAGAAGGTCGTGCGCCGCTTCGAGTCAGTCTTGCCGGGAAACCATGAAGGCGGCGATGCGGCGCCAAAGACGGCGGCCCGGATCAGCCTGCGCAATAAGAAATCCTTGGAGCAGGTCCAACTATGCCTTGGCGTTCCGTCGCAGCCGATCGCTCACGAACAACGCTACGTCACCCTGATCCTGAACACTGTGCTCGGCGGCGGCATGAGCTCCAGGCTTTTTCAGACCGTACGCGAAGAGCGTGGCCTGGCCTATTCGATCTACAGCGACCTGAATCCATATCGGGATACCGGCTCACTGTGCGTCTATGCGGGAACTTCCTCATCCAAGGCAGTCCAGGTCATCGAGCTCGTCATGACCGAATTCCGCCGTCTCAAAGAAGAGCTGCTGCCTGCCGACGAACTGAGGCGCGCAAAGGACCAGCTGAAGGGAAATATTCTGCTGTCGCTCGAAAGCTCCATGTCGCGCATGTCCAATCTGGCGCGCCAGGAGATGTATTTCCAATATTTCTTCGGCATGCAGGAGATCCTGGACAAGATCGAAGCAGTCACTGCTGAACAGGTGATGGAAATGGCGCAATCGATCTTCAGGCCGGAAGAGGTGGCGGTGACATTACTGGGTAGACTCGACGGGTTGAAGCTGACGCGGAGGGAATTAGCCTGCTAAGCGAGCAGCGGCTGGCGCTGCTCGCTTGCAGATCTTTATCCGTCGCGAAGGGTGCCGGAAGACGCGCTAAGGCCGAATTTCGGACCACCCGGGTTCGTCGGCAGCTTTCCATCGGGTTGCTTGCTGAGCGTTCGCTTTCCCCTTTGCGTCTACATCAATTAGGATTGCCCTCGGAAAGCTTTCTAACAGGACACTGCACCCATGAAGCGTAGCCTTTTGAAGATTTGCATGACCCGCTCCGCCGAGCGCCGCCGCCAGCACGAAGGCGGCTTCACATTAATGGAATTGCTGATCGTTATTTCGATCATGCTGATCCTCATGCTTATAGCGATTCCCAATTTCTCCAGTATGAAGAGCCAGGCCAATGAGACGTCTGCCATCCAGTCGCTCCGCGCCATTTATCAGTCGCAAATTCAATATCAAACCAACTATCCCGCGCAAGGTTTTGCCTGTGCTTTGAGTACGTTAGGCGGGGCAGCCTCTTCCGGAGCGCCAAGTCCGCAAAGCGCTCAGGTGTTGCAAAGCGATCTTGCCAGCGGGCAAAAGAGCGGCTACACCTTCAGCATCGGAAATTGCACCAAGGTCAACGTAAACAATCAGGATATGTACACCAGCTACGAAGCGTTCGCTGTACCGCAAGCGATCGGCAAGACGGGCCATCGTGGATTTTGCATCGACCAGCAGGGTGAGATCAAGGCTGACCCGGCCGGCGGCACGAACTGTACCCAGCCCTTGCAGTGAGGGATTCGTTGCCGGGTTTTCGTCTTGCGCGGATGCGGCTGCTCCAATCCGTCGGCAAGTTCAAGACGGGCAACTTGGGCGGTGATAGCGCACCTTCCGTCCGCTACTGCGCTTTAGGATTCGAAGCCAGGCGATCCATTGGGCTTCTTCTGCTCTGCGCCGCCCTTGCTCTTTCTCGGCAGTCCTGGTCTGAAGAACACCAACCCCTCGAACTCAGCGCCTCAGTTCTTGCAGCGCGGGTTGATCATCACTACAACGCCCTTCACTCCCTTCGGGTCAACTTTTCACAAGAGTATGACGGCATGGGCCAGCACCGGCGGGAGAGCGGGATGCTCCTGCTCAAGAAACCCGGACGCATGAAGTGGAGCTATGCGCACCCCCCCGGCAAGCTGTTTGTCCTCGACGGCAAGGACGCTTATTTTTATTCGCCGGGACAGTCGGAGGTACAACGAGTCTCGGCGAAGAAGCTCGACGACTTGCGCTCTCCGCTGCGCTTTCTTCTCGGTCATGCCGAATTGGCCAAGGAGCTTCAGGATCTTCGGATCACGCATCACGATGAAGCTTATGAACTCACCGGCGTTCCCAGGAACATGGAGCAACGAGTCTCTTCGCTGCAATTTACTTTGGCGGAGGATGGGACCATCCAGGGAATCAAGATCGAGGAGATGGACGGATCCACGTCGACATTCTCTTTCAGCGATGAACAAGCGAACCCCGCCGCGACCGATGCCGATTTCAGCTTCCATGCTCCTCAGGGAACGGTGATCGTCGAGGGGCTGCCTCCGTCCTGAGGGCGACCGCCGCGGCTGCCACTGCAAACGCGTTGAAAACCGCTCCGTAGCTCTGCCTGCAGCGGGACCTTGGTGGATAATTCCGCCTCTGGAAACCAGAGCGTAAAGTCCAAGCAGGCCGGGATGCGTCCGCCGCGATAATCCTGTCCCTCGACTCTGAGACAACCATGGGTCTGTTCCTCGATTTCCGATCTAGTCCGGAGCAACTAGCTATTACGGAAACTCACAGCTCAAGGGCCAGCGAAGTCACACCACTTGCAAAAATGATTCGGTCCTCAGTGACTTTGCGTTCTCCGCGATGTCAGCCCCCGAAGTGGAGCCCAGATTTTACGCTCAGGCGGCGGAGAGTGGATATCAGCATATCTGTTGCTTGGCGCAACCAAAGGTTTGAATGGCGTCAGTCGCTCGCCAAAAAGCGCATTTCCGATTACCGCCTCGCGAGCCTACCCAAATACTTCGAAGCGCACCTTTCTGAACTTCTGGACCTCAACGCGATGTCGAAGATGTGGGACGGTTTCGATCGAAGAGCTTGGTAATTTTCGCTGCGGTCGGCAGCATGTCGCCAAGGCTACCGCATCATCTTGAGCGCTTCCACCGACCGGGTCAACGCGGCAACGTCAGCATCCTCAAGCACGGTCCGATCGGTGCAACGTCGACTTGCTATAAGTAGCTGGATATTGTCCGAATCTTGCGATTACGTGGACGGGAGACAAGTTCGTGACAACTGATCAACAAGCTGTAGTTATGTTCGCTTTGCTGTTCTGTTTTGCTCTCAGTCTACCTAAAACCGATCACCGATTCCATACACCCAATGGAGAGTCAATATGTTGAAGAGGTTCGCGAGAAGTACAGCCATCGTCGGAGCACTACTTGTCGCAGGTGCAGCAGCACAGGCGCAAAAGTATTCGTTTAACTACTTTCGTGATCCGTCCCCCAATGCGCCTGTCATATCAGGAACAGATTTATCACCCACTGGAGAACTAGTGGGATGGTATACCACGACCACAGCTGCCTGGGGATTTTCCGAGGTCGGTGGCAAGTACACTACAATCGCGCTGCCGCAGCAAGGCTCGGCTTCGCCATACACAGTAATAAACTCAATCAATGGCCAAGGTAAGTTGGTCGGAGTCGGCAGACTGCCGGAAGGCTACGTCGATGGCTTTCTTTTGACGAGCTCCGGCGAGCTAACCACAATTGCGGTTCCATTCCCCAATACACTGACAACTCCGCTAAGTATCAACTCTTCAGGGACTATCGTTGGAAATTACACGACGGAGAGTGGGGCACTAAACGGGTTCGTGCTTGAAGATGGGACCTATAAGGCCTACCAGGTCCCTGGCAGCTATAGCACAACAATTAATGACATCAATGATAACGGCGTCATTGTGGGCAGTTACACAACAAGCCGCGGCGGAACTTCCATAGGTTTCATGCTCAAGGATGGCACGCTTACTAAGCTGACCTTTCCAGGGGCAATTAACACTGTGCCCAACTCCATCAACGCCGACGGCCACATCGTGGGGCACTATGACACTAGCAATGCCGAACTTCCCTTCTATTTTGACGGCACTACGTACACTCAGATTGCCGTTCCTGGACAATATGCGTGCAATTTCACCCACATAAAGAACTCCGGCTACGTTGTAGGTACCTGTAGTAATAGCTCCACTTACGCAACAGAGGCCGTTGTTGGAACACCCACGTTGTAGCGCATCGATCGGAAGGAGTCGCTCTGCGAATAACTGGTAGTGGGTCATTGTGAATAAACAGGTGGTTGTGTGTCAACTTCCGTACCGAAATCATCCTGGATTAGTGGAGGATGCCATCCCTTCAGATGGCTTCCTCCCTGTCCTAGAGTACGGGCGCGCACTCAACACCTCAATCCGCTTCCGATCGCGTTCTCTCATCGATGTCCAGCCCCTCCCTAAACCTGGCAAAGCAAACGAGCCAAACCACGGCTACTACTGGAAGCTAACTGACGTGTTAGCTTTGCAACGCCGACCACGTTTCACACTTTGCAGCAACACCGCGTGTGGCGAATCGAAAGAACAGTCATCGGGGCAAAGCCATAGTCCGTCGCCTGATTGCAAGCAACGCTTTTGGTTGAAGCAATCGATCTGCTTCGAGCCATAATAGATGAGAATTGCCGCACCTGCTTCCCTCCGGAATTTATTTTGTCACCACGGTGGAATATCTGACCACAGAGAGCGTTGGTTGGTTGTAGCCCCTCCGGAGATCCGGGACTTGTTGCAACAAACGAATAAGTTGACAACTGTCGTACTTTCCAGACGCTCCAATCGTCTACAGGAGGAGCTAACAATTGGAGATAATGCGTTGAACCTACATCGTTACCCAAGCACCACGCCTAGGTTCCACTCGCTCGATAGTCTTCGTGCGGGGATGATGTTCCTCGGCATCGTATTACATGGAGTCCTGCCGTACACTGGAATTCGCATGTGGCCGGTGAACGACCCGACTACGCATCCTATATTTTGGGATGCCATCGTCTTTGCTATACATGTTTTTCGGATGCTTCTATTCTTTGTTTTGGCAGGTTTCTTCGCACACCTCCTCTACGAACGTCTAGGAGCGGCGGGTTTCCTTTATCACCGCACCAAGAGGATCCTGCTGCCTTTTGCCATCGGATGGCTGGCGCTCTACCTGCCGACTATCATTGGCGTCCAGTATGGGATCCACGTGCGTGATCCGCACCCCTGGGTAGAGGTATCGCATTATTTCAGCTCTGGGTTATTTCTGTCCCAGTCCTACACAATGCACCTGTGGTTTCTCTATTACTTGTACTGTTCTTACCTTCTCTGCCTCGCTATTTTGATTCTCACGCCGTCTCAGCTCAGAACCCGGCTGCAACAACCAATCACGATGAGCTTCCGGGCAGTAACAAATTCGCGATGGCGAGCATTCATTTTAGCCGTGCCTACCTGTGCACTTCTATATGTCTCGCCCATCGCATCTTTCGGAGCTCCCGAGGGCTGGTTGCCGACGATCATAGATCTTGCCACCTATGGATATTTTTTCGCGTTCGGTTGGTACTTATTTGCCGAGATCGATTTATTATTACGGTTACAGCAGCATGCCGTAACTCACCTAACGATCGCGTTCGTGTTGGGCCCGATAGCATTTAGATTGCACGGCTTGCTCCGGCACGAGCCTCGAGTTCACATTCCCCTGATCGCCATGACCGCGATTATTTGTTGGTGCTTAATCATCGGGCTTATTGGTATAGGGAACCGCTATTGGAACGGCGGCAGCCCTCATGTGCGCTATTTCGCCGACGCCTCCTACTGGGTATATCTGGTCCACTACCCTCTCGTGATCTGGCTGCAGATAGCTTTGTTATTCTTCCATATGCCTGTGATACTAAAGTTTATTTTAGTCATCTCGGCCACCACCGTGCTCAGCCTGGCAAGTTATCATCTCTTTGTGCGCTATACGCTCATAGGTAAGCTGTTGAATGGCACCCGACATCGCACCACTGGCGCGACGGTCGAATGTCCCACCGTAACTTAGCTACATAGACACGAGACTTGGCTGCGTCGCCTTCCAGACGTGCTCGCGACAAAGCTGGAAGCCGACGCAGCATAGACACCTGGCGCGCTGAGCCAGGTTTAGAGATGTGCTGAGGCGCGATACATCTCATTCACCGATCGTCTTTTGGTGAATACTCGTGCCTGCTAACGCTGCATTACATCATGTAGATGTCTCGCTGCGCGTTGAGCTCCATTCTGCCATGCAATCTTCTCTTGCATTCTTCGAGCCGCATTCCTATAAGATGGATCGCCCAACACTTCCTCTATCATTGCGGCAAGTACATCTCGATCAGGTGTCTGAGTATTTAGAAATCTGCCCACTCCGAAGTGGGCGACTCTTGCCGCCACCCCCGGCTGATCAAAGCCAATAGGAAGGACAACGAGAGGCACCCCGTGGTAGAGGGATTCCAGTACTGTGTTCAGGCCCCCGTGGGTGATACATAGATCAGCTAGTTTGAGGAGATCTATTTGCGGTGCATACGATACGGTGATCGTGTTTTCCGCCAGCTCTCCGAGATCATCCGGCTGAAGATATGGTCCCGTAGAAACGACTACTTGCCTGCCCTTTGCTTGAGCAGCTTGTACCACGAGCCGTAGCCGTTCCGCTGAACCATTCAGCATAGTTCCCATCGTTACGTAAATGAATGGATCGCCCGTGAGCCTTTCCCAAGGGAATTCAGTCGTGGTACTGACCTCAGGTGGGCTGATGAGCCCCGCATGGAATAGTTGCTCGGGCCAAAGCGGGCTGGCGAAATCGAATTCTTTAGGTACTTGAGTAATCCATGCCTGTTTCGAAAGAAACGGATAGGCCGTGGAGAGATCGGGCGTTATGCCCCTTTCGCTAAGGTATTTAAGAGCTGCAGCTCGACCAGGGCCGGCAAGTTGCAGGAGCGACCGAACACCTGCTTTGTTCCTTGCAATCGCTTCCATGCTAGCGTCCGGTCCCCAATCGAAGTAACAAGGGGGGGTTCCTCCACTGTAGTCTTCATGAACCTGAGCAGAGAGGTGGGCAAATGGAATACCTAGATTCATCGCAACCATTTCAAATCCTCGGGCACAGGAGTCGAGAATTAGCGCGTCGGCCCTGCTTACTCGAACAGCTCTTTCCCCGTCCTTGAGAACCCCAATGCCTACATCACACGCGACGGACGCTGCCTCACGAACGACATCTAAACCAAACATCGTGCGGATAGGGTGATAGCGTCGCTCGACTTCGCCGTGTGGAAAGTCCTGGATACACGCCGATACAAACTCGATTCCGGCCGCGCGAAACCATGGTTCCTGGTCTTCTAAACCGATTGCGCATACTGTATGACCAAGCGAGTCGAGCTCCCTGGCGAGTCCAGACATCACTCTCATATGACTTGATGCGGGTACTGTATAGACGGCGAATCTCATTGTCAATAATCCTTGATGCTGCTACTAGAAGTGGAGTGGCGAACGTCGGTCACGACAGGTTAGCCGATGATTCACTCTGATGGTGTTCAGGGCCGAGCGATAATGGCGCGCGGTATAAGCTAAGGTCTATAAAGTAGGAGTGATACTTGCCCTGCTCCATGGAAAACTGAGCCGCTGGATGCGTATCAACTCCCCGTGCGGCAGTTATCGACGGAACGTTATTGGCAGCAATAAAGCTGATTGCAAACGCAAACTCACGAGAGGCAGCGCGACACGCGACTGCATGCAGTCTCTGAAAGACATTCTTGCCGCGTGCCTTGCCCGAGAGGCACACTGGTCCAAATAGACACGTCTCCAGGCCGGGATCTACGATACCGTTATCTTCGAAGCTTCTATGGAGGGAGGAGAGTAACGCGTTGATGATAGAGTTGCCCATCCAATGACGCGTGCGAGAGACGCAAAAATAGCCCAGCAAGTCGGTATCTTCACAGGCGATCACGATCCCCAGATCGTTTGCGTAAGTGTCTATGTCTTGGAGCGTCATCTCGACGGAGAGGAATCCTTTTCGCCGCTCTGATTCGGATAGATTGTTTATATAGCGGGTTCGCTGCAAAGCGATGATGGAGCTGTAATCTTTGGGAGTAGCGAATCGGAGTGAAAGTCTAGTCATTGTTCAGATTCCTTTTGAATCGGTGCACTATTTAATCGGGTTTGCTATACCTGTGCTTATCGAAGCGAATGCCCGATCGATAATTCTTCCGGCATGCGCGAGACTCTGTTTCCGATCCAAGGCGGTCTGCATTAGGATCGCATTCATGCGGTATTTCGGGTTGTTTAGCACTTCGTCGACTAGCCGCGAAAGAACCGGTAACGTTATTTCCTCGGCACGGCAGAAGACGCCCACTTCTGCGTGTGCAACCCGCGCGGCGACTCCTGGCTGATCGTTCGTGATCGGAAGGACAACAAGTGGCACTCCGTACTGCAGAGCTTCCAAGACTGTATTTACTCCTCCATGAGTAATACAAAGTCTTGCTCGTTGAAGAAGTTCCAGTTGAGGGGCAGACTTTACCAAGATCAAATTACCGGGTACGTCTTCAGACTTATCCTGCTGCGCTGATCCGCCCGTTGTCAGAACTATCTGACATGTCTTCGCTCGTGCGAGCTGCACAATCATTTGGTAAAGAGGCAGAAGGCCATTTTGCAACGTGCCGAAGGACACATAAATGAGCGGCTCCCCCGTCAGAAGATGCCATGGAAAATCCGCGTGGTCAGTTGCCGATGGCTCGCAGAGTGGGCCGACATGGATGAGCTGCTCTGGCCAATAGGGATTCGGAAAATCTAACTCCGATGGTAACTGGGTGAGCCAAGCAAGCCTCGATGTTAGAGCGTGAGGGTCATTCCAGTTCACCGTGACGCCAGCATCGGTGAGGAAGTGCTTGATCATCGCCTGCATTGGAGCGGCTTTCTGAGCAAAGCGATATAGTCCCGAGCGATTCCGCTCAATAGCCTCCTTTGTTGTGTCTGGTGGCCAATCATAGCTCCAAAAAGGTGTATAGCCAGAGTAGTCACTGTGAAGTGCGTTCGAGACCTGCACGTAAGGAATACCCATCGATAGGGCTACAGCTTCCATTCCTTTGGCCGAGAAATCGATTACTAGCGCTTGAGCACGACTCTGGCGAAGAACTCTGGGGCCATCTCGGAGCACAGCTTTGCACAAGTCACTTAGCAGATCAATACTGAACTCGGTACCAGCCTGGCCTGACATGGAGCGAAGGGGGGCAAAGATAGAGGCAATCGACCCCGGAGGATATTCTTCTTCACACATGGGGAAGAAGAGCATGCCTTCTTCTTGTGTAACTCTAGCCTGGAGATCACAAAGACCAAGGACAATAACCTCATGACCGAGAAGGTGCATCTGCCGCGCGACAGAAAGCAGTACGGACACATGGCTGTAGAGCGGCAGCATATAGAACGCGATTCTCATAGTTCTTCTCGAAACTGCTCGTGCGCGTTGGGCCGTTTTAGACGGGGTGGTATTTTCCTGGTCCTTGAATCGATAGTTAGTTTGCTCAAGGCGTATCTAACTCTTGCCAGAAGGTTAGCCATCTATGCGAACGGGAAGCGATTTGAGTGACCGCATCCAATAGGCGGGCTGATAATCGAATGTCGTTGTGTTCAACTCAATGTTAGGGAACCGCTGTAAAAGAGATGCCAACGATATCTGTATTTCAAGCTTTGCCAGGGAAGCGCCGATGCAATAATGTGGTCCATATCCGAATGCTAAAGAGGAAGGGTTCTCCCTTCTCAGGTGGAGCGTCTCCGGTGAGGAATACTGTTCTGGGTCGTGGTTTGCGGCGCCTAAGCCGAGTTGCACACGGGTTCCACTTTTCAATACAATTCCATCGATGTCATGGTCGCCTGAGAGCAACCTGGTAACCCATAGAACGGGGCTAACGAAGCGCAGGAGTTCGTTGACGGCATTTCCCAGCAACTCCGGCGTGTCTAGCAACTCGACCCACAGAGAGCGCTGTTGAAGCAAGTGCCGCATGGCTCCCGAAAGCAGGTTCGTTGTAGTTTCATGTCCGGCAAACAGCAGGAAGCTAACCTGCACCATGATTTCGTCGGGCGACATCCTCGCTTCGGGGTCAGGCTCATTGACCAAACGCGAAATGAGGTCTTTCGAAGGGCTCTTCCTGCGCAGCGCAATGATGCTCTTGAGTACAAGCTCTGCCGCGCGAACCCGCTCTGCGATGTTCTCGATCATCTGCTGGTCTCCATGTAGAACCGCCCCAGGAAATCGCGTGAGCCACATGGACATCTGCCGAATAGTGTCATGAGACTCCTCAGGGATGCCTAGTATGTCAAATATGACCCCGGAGGGAAGCGGATGAGCGAAGCTGCGCACAAAGTCGATTTCGCCTTCCTCCTCGATGGCGTCCAGCAATTGCACCACTCGGTTTTCGATAGCCTTGCGCATGTCTGCTATGACGTCAGCTGTGAAGGCCTTCGTTATGGCGATGCGTTGGGTAGTATGCTGCGGAGGATCTGTCGCGAGGATTGTGGTAAACCAAAATTTGTAGCAGACGTTGAATGCGTTCGCAGTAGTGGCGGGAAGAGCTTCGGCGCGTCTCAATATCTCCGGACCGGTACCGGACCTGAAGAGTGCCGGTAATTGCAGCGCGGCTTTAACATCTTTATATCGGGACAGCATCCAGAACTGGTTTTCGGCCCGCCAATATACCGGATGGTGTTTCCGAAGACGGGTGAAGTACGGATATGGCTCCTGGATGTTTGACAGAGAAAACGGATCGAGATTGACTGAGAGCTGTTGTTGGTTTGTGTCCATCCTTGAACTCCTAACTGTCTTTACATAAACCTGGCGTACCGAACGCCACCATCGCCGCGCGACACGGTACATTTGCAAAATGCATCCCGCCTCCCCGAGGGCCTATCTCGCGAGCTCTGGTCAGTCAGCGGGCGCGGTCACAGAGGTTCTTAGGCGTATACACCAATTTAAGGTCACATCATTTATCGAGGCAGCTTCGCCCTTACTCAGGCAACTAGGCCGGACGTGTGCAACGTTGTGGCAATTAGGACTTGAACCGATTGTCTCGGCGTCGCCGGATAGACAGGCGTTCGAATCAGAGTGGCGTTCTCAAATCGGCGCAAGATGCAAGCTGAGCTGAGATGCGCTCCGCGACTTCTCTCGATATGGGAGAGCGCACGTAAAAGTCTTCTGCGGTAGACTGCAGTCTGTCAATTCCCAGATTCCTGATGCGCCAATCTTGGTAGAAACCGTGTGCGACGCAGAGTTCCGGTACGTCTGTCACTCCCTCATCGGACAGGACGCGAGCCAGAAAAAACGTATGATAGCCGAGCCGGTGAACCCGCTCGACCTGTAGCTCGCGCACTCTGCACGCAAACAGAGGCACCGGAATTTTGAAGATTTGGGACGGACGCGTGGGAAAGGGAAGCTCCTTCCAATCGATGGTAGGCCGGTTATGATTGGAGCCTAAGAAATATGCGATAGGGCCTTGCTTCATGGGAACACTGCTGAGCGCGACACGCCTGGTTTGTTGGACGAACCTTTCGGGCAAATAATTGTGCTTGAGGCAGAAGCCGAAGTAACTGCGGTTGAGTTCACCCATCACGTTCAGGGGAAAAATATTCCCGTTGCCCTCCTCATCCGCGACGCTGAGGAGAGAGACGGGGCGCGGGCAGCAAAACAGGGCCGACATGGCGTTCATCTGCCCAGCGGGAACTCGGATCTTGTTTGCCCTGCGGGAGGTAACAAGTGTATACCACAGGCGATTGCTCCAAAGCCTTACCGTGGGAAGACAGTAATTGACACACCTGCTGGAACGAAAGAGTAGAAACTCCGACCCACCGCATTCCAGCCTATCCTGATAATCAAGGTCGACCTCACTGAGGACACGATGGGCACCGCCGTTTTCGCACAAACGCAGCTTAAGTAGCTGGCAGTGGCTTTCATCGGGTGCCTGGCCCTGCGCGAATTCGATGCAGATGGTAAACGGCAATCCGGACGCCTGGCAGTGGCGCGTGGTAACGTCGATGGGCCTACCTACCCCGAGGAGCCACACCACGACTTCCTGCTGTGATGCCGTTTGCGCTAGAAAGAACCGGTTCGGCAGTTGCTCTCCGCCAAGTACTGCTTTTTTCATCCGTTTCAGCAGGTGCTTCTTTAGTGACATAGACGTTTCCGTCGGGTGCACGATGAGGCTTTGCCTAAGACAACTGATTATGTCCATGACTATCTCGGCGATCTTTGATGATGCCCCGCTCTTATCTCGGAGGTGATCACCCACACGCCACGTCTAGTAGCGATGGATTACAGACAAGGACGGTTTAGGCGCTCGATTGTGGGCCGCTCGGCCTCCAGATAGACTTGCACTCACTCTTGATATAACGCCTTCACGCGCACGCTGACCATCTCATCGTTGGCATTTGCGGACGTCACGCCTGTTGTCGCCGACTATTCCATTTAGTGCCGAGCGTCGCTGCGCCTCCGACCAGAAGGCCGCTCTTCATAAAAGAGCGGCGGCGATCAAGTGAACGCTTGATGTTGTCCCGTGAGTTTCGCATTCTTGCCTGCCTTTCTATCTAGTGAAACTAGACACAGGCATTTTTATTCTATCCATCTCGAGTTATTCCAAGAAATTCGCCTCGAGCCGATGACCTACCTCGCACACGATCGTTCACCGCTAAGTAGCGGGCACCTTATTAGATCCGGAGACATGGTTGGCTGATGTTCCATCCGGCGGCGCAATATTCCTGCAGCGAAAGCTATAAGCTCGCCCTAGGACTTGCCTGGTAGGTGTAGCAAGGCGATCGATAGGAAGAGGCTGATAACCAGGTAACCAGCCGAACACTCTTGCCCCGACCTCCGAAGAACTGGCACAACTGAAAGAGACAGATCGACCGACGAGAAGACAAGTCGGATTTTAAAACGTGAAGAAGCCCCGCCGATCGGAGCAGTAGAAGGCATAGAACCGTCGATCGGCTCTGTTGTTAGAGTTCTCGGCGAACCTATGCGCAGACGATTTCCAGCTTCTTCAGCTTTAACGCTTGATCGAAAAGCGCTATGCAGGATCAATGGATTCGAGGACCGGATAGCCGAGAACATAGCTCACTGGAAGAAACCCACTTCGGTCCTCTCCCATGTGCCATTGATAGCCGCTACGCTTCAACGGTTGCAACATGTTCTCAACTTCTTTCGTGGAGTAGACACGGAAACATGAAATTACCCCGTCGTACCACAGTACAAACGGGACAACCGGGATAAGGTAGGTCCAGAGCAATCGTGACCAGGAAAAAGGTCGTATGGTCGGAGCCAGCAACCATGTAAGCGCAGGGATGCAACAGACGGCGAGCAGGGTTCGCGGGGAGCGGCGGGCAACTTCGAACACTGCAATCCCTCGCCGTTGTTTCATGGCGTTTTCAAGTATCATTTTGGCCTGACCACTACCAAAATGATGAAACGAGGAAAAGATTGTTTGGAAGCCTTCCAGATCCGCTGGAATCATCGTGGCATCTGTTGAACGGTCCTCAAAAGATAGCAGGGTCGAGACCGCACTGGCCCGCTGGAAAGCTCGCAAATTTGGATACTTGTCGGTCAATCTGACTGATATTGCGGAAACCTTCTTCACTGCAGGCTCCCGGGCTAACCGCAACCATGGACCGCCCCCACCCGAGCAAAGATCCAGTACCTTAGAAGTTCCGGCGCGATTAATGCTTCCAAGTAATCGGCCGAGAATCGGCTTATAGAAGTTCCCAAAGTTCCACAGCGACTGTAACCCGTCGGTCACCAAGTCTCTCAGAAAGTTGGGACATGCCGGATGATCGTGAATTTCTCGCAGATCTAAGCGTTGCATAGATTCAGTAATTTACCTTCCAGGAGGAAATATCGTGGACTTGAACTTAGGAAATACCTCGGCGGTCATGAACAGAGTGCAGAAAAGGAGTCGCTGGAAGTGAAAAGGGTTGACGGCGTTTTTTGGGAATGAGGAGGGATTGCATCACATCTTCGCTGGCATAGAGGCGCATCTCTCTTTCGTACTTCGATATAGCCTGTGTCAGGTTGCCCCGCCCTTTCGCTACGGTTAAGAGCGATCTACATAAAAGCTGGGCGTCTCGCAGGGCGGCATTGGCTCCTATACCGAAGACCGGCGTCGTGTTGCGCACCGCATTGCCGATCAGGGTGACGACGCTCGAGTCCCACAGGGGAGGTTCAGGCATAGCCTTTAAAGGAACGAGGAAAACACTTTCAAGTTCGCTATTGGACATTGTCACCCAAAGGCGGCCGTGCAAGTGCTGCGAGCGCTCCAATGCTAAATCGAGCAACTGCCTTGAGGAATACACTTCCACGTCCGGTGGAAGAGTGCCATCAGCCACCGTATAAGCCCAAACAACAAACGGCGCGACTTCAACTTCGATGGAGGGAACTTTGATGTCGACAGGTGCCCTCGACAATGCTAGGAACATCGAGCCAGTTGCGCGGGAGACCACGGTATTGGGCGACCCATCAAGCATAATGCCCGGTAAGGAGTCAGCCCAGCCAAGGTGGGTTCTTCCGACGATTAAGGATACTTTCGTGCTGACTTTCTCGACACCGGGTAGCAACTGCTTCCGCACGAGTGAATCACTTCCGTCAGCCCCCACCAGGACATCGGTTGTCTCTTGCGTGCCATCTTGGAAAGATACCCCTACTTTCCCGTCGGCTCGCACTTCGTAGCGATCGAAGACTTTCCCCCAACTCACGATGTCCGCGGGGACGCCCACGTGGGAAAGGCCCTGCAACAATATCCTGTGCAGTTCTACCCGGCTGATCGACATGAGGCTTTCGTCGATCAATTTCCCGTCTATCAGGTGTGACCCTCTGACGTCCGCCAGAATCCGCAGCTTCTCATCGAAGAACCGGTTTTGTCCACCAACCCGAACGCTCTTCTGAAGGAATGTCCTCCAGTTGGCCTTTGGAAGACATTCATACAATGCCTGTTGACCAAAGGGGTTGATGTGAATTCCATATCCTGGAAGCTCAAGTAAATCCCTAGCATTGCGCTCAAAAACCTTTACCTCAATCCCGCTTCGCAACAGACCGTGCGCGAGACAAGATCCGCCGACGCCGGCTCCAATGATAATGACCTTCATGATGCTTCCTTCCACAAGGCGGATCTTAGTGAGCCTGTTCTACTTCGGTCTGTCGCAATGCCTGGGCCGCGTCGGGCCGAGATATCGTCTTAGCGGATAACACGCGGTGCATAGTTGTTAAGAGGCGGTGTGTAGCAAGATACGGTATCAGCCTGGCCCGAAACAAAGGATCTTTACCGACCCATCGGCGATATTAAGGATTGCGCTCGCTCTTCGCCGTTCAAGAGCCTGCGAATGCTTCAAGTCGGATGCCATGCACGCGTGCCCCGTCCCTCTCCGGAGGGCCGGTAGGACGTAAGTACTCAACTCATGGTCTTAATGCCGTTTACTCGGAGTATTGCCTGTCTGTCGACGGTTGATCCCGCAATGGATTGTCGTTGATCTCTAGTCCGCCCTTCTTTTACAAACCTCCTTCCTACGTTGGCTGACCAGGCAGACGATCGCGATTATGCCGTAACTCCCGGGTAGCAAGTGAGCAATCGAACCGAGGGCCATCCAGCTTCTTGTGAACCATAAAACGCCTTTGCTAAAAAGCCAGAGCGTCGCTCTCAGATGCGTTGAGCCGGAACGCGGGCCGGGACGCAACAGATAACAGGTATGTACCAACCTGGCGAGAGCGGCTTGGTTGCCGTCTTACGCGTCGCGGATCAAGGCACAATGCTGAATAGACTTCTCACTCTAAAACTGCCATTCTTCAAGGCGCTCAGGCTTCCTGTTGTGGGCTTCGACTTAAACGGCGACGTTCGGTTCGCCGCGAACCGCCACTCACTTAAGGTAGGTTCTGCACGCTGTACTGCCTGTATCACAGCTTCTCGCAGAGCGTTACGTACCCTGACTGAAGGCCGACCATTACGGACTAGGAGAGAAAGAGCCTCCGTATCATGCAACGCGCGGCTGCACCCTGAACAATTCTCTACGTGAGACAGAACATCCACACATTCCTCCCCGGTGAGCTCGCCGTCGACGTAACACTGGATGCTCGCTTCAAACCCGGCGCAGGCACTCACTTTGTTTACAGATTGCATTGCTGTCGCACCCACTCTTTGCAGAATCAACTGCGGACCGTTAATTATTACAACTACACTTGTCTTGACAGAAACCATGACTTTATAAGCGTCTCGCGCAGACCTTTGGATCTAACATCTATTTAAGTGGCATCAGAGTCTGCCTGGAGAAGGCTTCTGTCTCTAGGCAGACTTGATCCTCCTTGGTTCAAGGAAGGCTAGAGTAGTTTAGATCTCGGCCAGGGTCGAGGCGGAGACGAAGACGTAATTTGACAACAAGGTGAGATGTCGGCGGCATGGGGTACACACCTCTACTCGCGCTTTGAGAACGTGCGGCCTCCTCGACATACAAGCTCAAAAACCAGAACTCGCCGCACATCTTATCAATCCTCGCATTCGTGTAACAAGTTCTCGCAAACTGAACGGCACGTCAAGTAATCGTCGGCCCCAGCTTCCAGGAGACGAACCTTTCCGTCGACGTGCGAGCTCTAGCCAAGAACCACCAGGGAGAGACCCGAGATCGAGGTCGCAATTCTCTTGCATAGCCCGTAACCCGCAGGTTCCGGGATCTGCAGGTCGACTATCACTGCTGAAAACCGTTTTCGGGCAAGCATCTCCAGACCAGCCAAGCCATCTGGGACGAGATCGACCTCGTATCCGGCCGAGGAGAAAAGATGGTCACGTTTCATTGCACACCTATCTTTCCTGACAAGTCGATCGCCGATTGCAGGCCGTTTTCAACGGCAGATTAAGGCAATTCGGTTTGACTGCTCTGTTTTCGTTTTCCCTTCCTTGGCAGACCTCGGCAACATAGGGTTATTGGCGTCCCGCAGACCAGCCTGAATGTGCGGCGGCTCTAGCAGCATCGCAAGCTTGGTACTCGTCTCCGCTTAGAGCAGAGTACCAAGCCTGACAGGAGCGGATCAGATAGCACGTGCCACCGTTACCTGGTAGCTGCGTCGGCCGCGACGGCTAGTTCATTTAGTGTTCGCAAAAATTTCTTACTTTGACCGACGAATAGCCCATCCGCCGTAAAGCTGGCGATTGTGGCTACGGCGCCCCCAAACTCGTCACTGAGTGGGCGGATCACGGAACATTTGGGAAGATTAGGTCTTATGAAATCGCAAGGTACCGGAAATATCAAGCTGGGCTGGGTTTGCGGGTTAAGCGGATGGAAAAAATCAGGAAACGTCAATCCTTCGTCTGTTACCGGCGCCACAGGTGCCTGGACTGCATTGCCTGCAAAATCGACCCACTCCAGAAAGTGAGCGATCTCATCTCCGCCGATGCCAAGCGTAATTCGAATCACTTCCGGATGCTTCGCTTTTTGGTTCATTGCTGCGTAGAGGCTCGATCCACCCTGTTCAATATAGCCAAAGTGAAAAGCAGCGGTATTCGCGATCACCTGAAGATGGGCGGCAGAGCCGTTCAGGTCAGCATCGTCGACAGGAATAGCGCGGCGATCGGTGATCTTGAGCGCCTGGGGGAAAGTTGCTCCAAAATCAGGGTTCTTCGCGCTTCGGTAGCGAGTGAACCAGCTTGTGTCGACATTGAGATGCATGAGGTTCGTGAGACGACCGATATTTTGCGCCCCCGTGGCCCGGCTCCCTTGGAGAGTGAGAAACTCGTCGAAATTGACCGGGTCTGCGCCATTCGATTCCAAATATCCGTTTAAGAAGGTAGCGTGACTAATCTCGTCGAGGGTGTTACTGGTGATGTATTGAGTAGCGTCGCCATCAAGATTCTGAAGCGCGGCCTGGTAGCTGTTCAGCGGTTGATTTGGGTCGACCTCAAGCGGAATCCCCGAGTTCAGACCACCTAACTCCGCATATTGTACCCAGAGGTCCGACTCTATGAGTTCTGCCGCCGCCAGGAACCTAAGAATAGCGACATCGCCGGCATCGAGCCTTCGGTTCTCTCCCCATTCCTGTGCTGCTGCCGCCGTTCCATTTGCCAACAAGCCCGTGCCGATTGTCGCTGCACCTCCCGCCAGAAGACCGCTCTTCATAAAAGAGCGGCGGTCGAGTGAACGCTTGATATTGTCCCGTGAGTTTTGCATTCCTGCCTGCCTTTCTAGCTAATGAAACTAGATGCAGGCGTTTTTATTCTGTCCTTATCGAGTTATCCCAACAATTTGTCTCGAGCCGACAGGGTTTACCGGTGACGGTGCTTGCGGTGGTCGCAGACAAACGATCGATCTCCGATGCAGAATACAGGAATCGACTAAGCGCCGCTTATGGTGACTAGAAATACGATCCCTCCAAAAGCTTTGCCACATTCCGGGGGGAGGCTGTCGTGATGATCCCATATTTATTAACAAATTCGAGAGGGGCTTCTATACTAATCTGCTCGTCGGGCGAGTCGCCGTGTGTAGGAAACAGAAGCACACGGACTTCCTAGCAGGGAGCTCATTATCGATCGCTCATTGGTGATCGATGCGTACTACACTTGTTTGATTTCTCCCCTCCGCTGCTCGTCTGTAAAAGCCCCTCATTTCAGTTGACGATGTGCCCTCTCTTTAAGTGCCGCCGTACCGGCTGACTTTCTCGATTGAAGTGAACCGTGAGTACTCCGAAGTGACTCCCGAACCATTTTCCGGGCTCTGGCCAGGCGTGACATAACGGTTCCGATTGGGATCGACAATGTGTCCGCAATTTCCCGGTAAGACGCATCCTCAACGTCACAGAGCAAAATGACGTCTCGAAGGATGGCGGGCAGCCGCTCGATTGCACCTCGAACAGCATCGATGTCGGAATGCCTGATGAGGAACGACTCCGGAGTGGCGGACGTTGTCGGCAGATCCTTCTCGGGGTCTAGTGCAAGGGTCATGCGCCGCTCAAGTTTTGAGCAGGAACCAAGAAATGTGTTTTTCAGAATTTGGAATATCCATGCCCGGAAATTGGTGCCAGGTTCAAACGACTTGTAGCCGCGCATTGCTTTCAGGTAGGTCTCTTGAACGAGATCCTCGGCATCGTTCTGATTCTGTGCAAGCCATCGCGCGAAGTTGTAAAGGGAATCGAACAAAGGAATGGCCAATTCTTCGAACCCGGCCAACGATCCATCGTCCTGCGAGGATGAAGGCCCGAAGTGGACCACACCCGGTAGCCTAAAGCCAAACGGTCTCAATTGCCTGCTCCTCGGGTCACACCTCAAAAGTGCACCCTTAGCCGCAAGGCATCAATTTACCCAGGCTTTTCCCCTCCTATCCTGTATATTGCCTGTCAAATGGCTCATTGTTAAGGCAGTTACCTCTGAACATATCCTTGGCAACGGTTTGCTGGCGTGGCTGTGTAGGGGATAGGGGCGGAGACTTCTCCTTGCATATTTACGAAACCTCGACTTGTCAAAGTGATAAACTCAGCAGGAAAAGCACCAATATGGAACCATCGCGGCAACACTTCCTCGTGCGGTTCGGTACCTTTGAGTTTTCTCTACAGTCGGGCGAGGTGCGGAGAGCGGGTGTCAGAATCAGGGTCCAACAGCAGCCGCTCAAACTGCTGGAGGTCTTGTTGGAACATCCCGGAGAGCTCGTCACCAGGGAGGAACTTCGCAGCCGGGTCTGGCCGACCGAGAGCTTTGGCGATGCCGACCAGGCGGTTAACATAGCTATCGCGAAACTTCGGAGCGCTTTAGGGGACTCCGCTGAAAATCCGCGATATATCGAGACTCTCCCGAGGCGCGGGTATCGTTTCATCGCGGACGTCTCTTTCGTCGACGGGGATGGCAGGAGACGAACGCCGGAACTAGCATCCACGGATGCGTCTGCTGAATCCGAGATCGGGTATCAGCATAACGGCAACGGGGTAGCCGTTCTGCCCATAAGTGAACCCTCGCCTCAGCTTCAAAGCGCTGAGTTGTCTGTCCCACCCAGGACCCGACGGCCACCGACCAGTCGAGTGCTCATAGCGCTCGCGGCCGCACTGAGTTTGACGATGCTTGCCGTCTTGTTCTTCCTTTCCCGCTACCATAAGCCCGCAGTCATACGGTCTTTGGCGGTGCTCCCGCTAGAGAATCTGTCTGGTGATGCCGCACAGAACTACTTTTCTGATGGGATGACAGACGAGTTGATCACTGACCTGGCGCAGATCAGTGCTTTACGGGTAATCTCCCGCACCTCAACAATGGGATACAAGGGTTCTCATAAGTCGCTGCCCCAAATCGCTCGTGAGTTGAACGTGGACGCGGTAGTAGAAGGCAGCGTGGTTCGTGCCGGCGACCATATTCGCATCACAGCGCAGTTGATCGACGCCTCTACTGACAAGCACATCTGGTCGCAAAGCTATGAGAGTGAGTTGCGAGACACCTTAGCGCTACAGGACCGGGTCGCAAGAGCCATTGCCGAGCAAATTCAAATCAGCTTAACACCGCGCGAAAAAGTTGAGCTGACTAGCGCAACGGTTGTCAATCCGCAAGCTTACGAGTCTTATCTCAAAGGCCGATACTTTTGGAGTAAGCGCACAGCAGAAGGTTTAGAGGCTGCCCTTCATTATTTTAATCAGGCGATCGCAGAAGATCCGAACGATGCTAGGGCCTATTCCGGATTAGCCGACACTTATGCCTTGCTGGGGGACTGGCAATATGCAGTGATGACCCCTAAAGAAGCCTATCCTAAAGCCAAGGCCGCAGCGTTCAAAGCTGTGAATCTGGACAACACGCTCGGGGAAGCACACAACTCGCTTGCATTTGTGCTGGACGGCTTTGACTGGAATTTCGATTCCAGCGGAAAGCAATTCCAACAGGCCATTGAGCTCAATCCGGGATACGCAACTGCTCACCATTGGTTTGCTTGGCACCTGGCTCTGTTGGGCCAGTATGACCAGGCGATTGCCGAAATGAATAAGGCGAGAAGCTTGGATCCGTTATCTCTCATTATTAACTCGGATTTGGCAGAGCTTCTTGTCCTTTCACACTCTTATGACAAAGCGATAGAACAAAGCCATAAGACAATCGATCTGGACCCCAACTTTGCTATGGCACATAATCAGTTAGGCCAGGCGTACCTTCAAAAACACATGTCGGACCAAGCAATCGAAGAACTGCAAAAAGCGGTTGAGCTTTCTGGAGGTAGCCCGACGTGCATCGCTAATCTCGCTCGAGCATATAGTTTATCCGGCAAGAGGAACGAAGCGATAAAGCTGCTGAACGACCTGAAGGGTAGTTCGACGGCCCGGTATTCGTATGCTTCGGAGATTGCCGCCATTTATGTGTCGCTCGGAAATGTGGATGAAGCAATGAATTGGCTTGAAAAAGGCTACCTGGAACGATTTAACCCTGGTGTGCTGATACGGCCGGCGTTCGATCCCATCCGTTCGGAGCCGCGCTTTCAACACCTTGTGCAGCGCGTTGGCTTGCCCGGTTGAGTGACCATTACACCATTTAGGTGGGATGGATGCTGAAGCGAGAGCATCTGCTCCATTTTTCATAGTCATGCAGTAGCTTCCGTCATGCGCTTAAAGCCGCGCCGCGCGGGCGGCGATGGTGCATCGCTCGTGCCACGTCCACATGTTCAGTGGAGGGCATGACGTACGATTTCTTTCGCGCATTCAAATGAGTCGGAGCTGGGAAGGTTGGTACAAGCAGAAGGCGAGGCTTCTGAGGGTAAGGCGGGTCTTGAATTCTTCAAAGTCTGGTAGAAATGGAACCCAGGACGCTCCTAGGTTTCTCATACAAGACGGCTAACACCTGTCCATCGTCTTCTCAAATGCGAGCCTCATCCTGCGGAGCTCTCGGCAAGCGAACCCACAAAGACCTTGGGAAGCGAAAACCCGAACCGCCCTGCCACTCGACCGGGGAGACTAGAGTTGGCGCCCCAAACCGTTCCAGCAGGGGACGGGTAATCGTGGCAGCCGCCATGCGAATCAAGCCGGCTGCTACGCATGAGTGTGAGCCCGACCCTAGAGTGAAATGTGCTCCTTCATTTCGATGGATATCGACCTGATTAGGTTGGGGAAAACGGTCGGGATCGCGGTTTGCGGCGATGATCCTCAGGATGACCTGCTCCCCCTTACGAATTAAGCAACCATTCAGATCGATATCCGCCGTAGCTATTCTTGTGACGGTGCGGGCAAGCCCAGAGTATCGCAGCAACTCCTCTATAGCTTGCTCTATAAGTGCGGGTTGTTGATGCAGTTCGGTCCATTGCAGCGGATATTGGATTAGAGCGAACCAGGCATTTCCCAACAGACAAGGCAGGGTTTGTGAGAGAGCGACGAATCCGGAGCTATCTAGGCGCTCGGGGCTGGAGGGAATGTACCTTCGTATCTCTGCGTTGGCGGCCTTGGCAGAGGCGCGCAGAGCGTGGTCGTAAGGCTCGGCGGCAGCGGCTGAAACGTGTCGGGCGCCTTCATAGAGACGGGCGCCATCGTCCCGGGAGATTCCGGTCGTCATCGCTGCTAAAGAGAGACAAAGCGGCCGTGCGTAATCATCCATCAGATCGACTGGTTTTTCGGTTGATAAACCGTCGGCCACCTCATAGACCTCGCGATTTAATTTATCTCTCCACCTCCTTAATGGCACTGGGGAAAGTGACTCTAGGGCTTCTACTCGTATCCTTGCTCGCTCGCGATCGTCCGGCAGCTCAATCGTTTTCCCCAGACGAGGGCTACTCAGCACAAGACTCGATGTACGAAAGGCTGCGAGAACATCAGAGTACTTGCTGAGAACCCATGCGTTCAGCAGGGGATCGAAATAAGCAGCTTCGGTCTCGGGCGAAGATGGACAGTCGAGTTGATCCTGGCTCCAGCTCGGTATAAGTGGATTGCTTGGTTTTATCGGCATCGCGCAGCCTTGCTTTCATTGTTTAAAGTAGGCGATCAGATCCCGCCGCTCCTCAGCCTTGGGTACATAGAAGTCCATCTTGGCATCCGGTATTACCGAATCTGGACCGCTCAACCACTTATCCAGAGTGGCTTCGTTCCAGGTCAGTCCCGAATTCTTCAATCCTTGGGAGTAGTCAAACCCCGGCACGGTTCCGGCCTTTCTTCCATAAACTCCAGCCAGTTTTGGCCCCTCCTCATTGATCTCCATGGAGTGGCAACCTGTGCAGCGCTTGTCGAATACCATCTTGCCCCGTGTAGCATTCCCAGCCCCAGTCAGCGTCGCCTCGGTGTTACCTGCATTCTTGCCTAACTTCGATAACGCTTCCACGTCAGCCTGGGTAAGCTTGGCGCCCCAGTGAAGTGCCAGGTATTGAAGCGGCGGCATGTCCCCACTCTTTGCCTCACTGCTGATCTTGGCAAACAGCACTTGCTGCTGCTCCACCGACAACAACTCCCATCGAGAGAGATCCATGTGCTTGTGCGCCTCGACGACATCTCGTTCGATCAGCCAGGATCCCGGAGCAACGCGGGCGTAGACTGGCCAATGCGTTTCACTCGAGTGGCAATCCGCGCATTTACTCACCAGCACCCCCTTTGCAGCAGGCGACAGGTTGGCGCCCTCGAGCAGCCTGCCCCGTCCTTGCGCCTCCTCTACATGAGGATTGCCAAACGGATGGACATACCCCAGGCCCGTCATCGAGGCTACGAGAAGCGCCGCAACCAACCAGACGCGCCTCACACCGCCTCCGCCAGCGAAGAGTCGACAACCGCGAGGTGATTATGTCCACGAACGACGTTGACATTAGTTACCCCAAGTACGCTCTCTAGCTTGCCAGCGGGAACTGCCATGGGACCTGGGCCCGCCGCAGTTCCTGGCGCAGGCTGCGGGAATGCCGTCGACATAGCCGTATGAAAGCTGACATTGCCCTCGACCTTCTGCACGATCTGATGTATGTGGCCGTTCAAGACCGTGACCGATCCAAAACGCTTCATGTAGCCCAGCGCGGTCGCCCCATCTTGCGTCCCCCAACCCCATTTCTGATAAACCATCCACAGCGGGATGTGGGCAAACACCACTACCGGTGTCGAGGCGCTGAGCCCGCCTAAATCGGATTTCAGCCAATCCAACTGGTCTGGGCCCAGGTTGCCCATTGCATCCACCTGGACACAATTGTTCAACCCCACAAAGTGGACTCCCTTGTAGTCATGGCTGTACCAGCCGCTTCCCAGCGTCCCTTTGCCAAACCGCTGCTTGTACTGTTCGCCATCGTCAAGCGAGAAATCATGTTCTCCAGGCACATAAAATACCTGCCCCACCTTTGCGTCCTTGATTACCTCTGCGGCGGTATCGAACTCCGCTGGCTTTGAGCTTTGAGTAATATCGCCGGTATGAATCATGAACTCAGGTCGCTTCGCCCCCGCGTGCCCGGCGTTGATCTTATCGATAGCGATTTTCAGCGTGTTGGTCACATTCTGATTAGCCGCTTTATTGAAGCCAATATGACTGTCGCTGATCTGCACAAAGGAGAAATCCTCAACTATATTTTTCTTGGCTGTGCTCGTAGAGTCCGCCAACACCTTCGAAGTCGGTACGCCTGCAACCATCGACCAGATCAGCCCCGTACCTGCCCACGCCATGCACTGCAGAAAGTTGCGCCGGTCGATGCCATCTTCTGCCACGACCAGTTCATTTGTCTGGAGCGCCGTCTCTGCCTGGTTCTCGTGCTTTCCATCGTTTTTCTTCATCGTTAATACCTCTGTGTCAGATAACTGGTTCCTCCTCTTTTTATTCTTGGCAATAGCAAAAATCCGATCGATTGATCTGCCTCCTCTCGCTCTAGAGCAGTGATGTTCCCCGACTGAGTGCTCAGGATGACGAGGACATTCACCTTCCTTGAGCTTTATTCTTCCTGATGGTGTTGGGCTGGAGCTTCTTCTTCTGCAAGAGAAACATCTGGGAACGTCGCAGATGCTCCGGACCTAACGTGCGGGGCAAGCGGTGGAAGTGCTCAGCAAGCTGCCGGAACCGCACCGAAATAGGTGGGAATGGTCGATGGCGAATAGTTACGCCATTGGAAGCACGCGCCGACGAAGCGGGCTCACGGGAAGATTCTCCTGTGAACATCACGCTAGTCGCACGACGCTATTTTGCACCAGAGCCCTCAAAACATGGTTGACGTTGGAGACCAGGCCGACAATCGTCCATTGCACATCTGCAGGATGCGATCCGTGTGTGCCGTTTGTTGTTTACCCGTGTATGAGTTCCCGCAGCTCGATGCTTTCAAAATGGAGCTTAGGAGACGGCTTCTGCTGCGTCACTCTCGGAGCCTGCTGCATAATATCGAACATCGCAAGCGTGAGAGAGCGAAGCAGTGGCTCGTCCCAAGTCCGGCAAGAGGTGCAAGAGCTCACCGATCGAGGAACTGACAAACAACATCACGATGATCGCCGAAGCCGTCACAGTTGCCGTAGCGTGCGGGCTGAACACGGGCAGCAGCAGCAGAGCGGAGAAGAACATCAGCCCGCCAAGGCTCGTGACCAACGCGAACTGGCCCATTCTGCCACGAGCTGGGCTGTCTTTCCTGTGTGCCTCAATACCGCTGTCTCAAGATAATGCTGGGGTTGAGACCTCATTGTGATCGTTGCACAAACGTTCGTTTATGCAACGATATGCTATCGGCTTCTTGGATGGACACATAGGCACAACAATGCGTGAGGCTAGCCTGCCGAGTTCTTCGGCTGATGCAAATACGCACTTGCGCGAGTGATTTCCGGGCGCTGTGACGTCCGTCCACCATTGGTGACTTGTAGGAGTTGGCCGTAGAGGCGGCGAGCCTCGTCCCTTTGGCCAGCGTCTGCTGCGGCTTCGGCCGCACCTGCGAGTCCGTTGAAACGGTTAGGACTCAGCTTCAAATCCGTCTTGTACTCAGCCAGCGCCTTTGCAAGGTGCCCCTCTGCACGCAACATGTCTGCGTACATTTCACGCGCTGGTATATCAACTTCAGCCTGTCCTACCCGATCTTGTTCATCAGCAGAAGCGGAGAGTTGCGCAAGAGCTTCGGCATCGCGGTGATGCGCATAATTCTGCCATGCCTGCATAGTCAAAAACGTTGCATGGATCTCTGCTGAAATCGGCGATCCCTCAGCTTCGACGGCCTTATAGATCGATTGCGCGCTCGCCACAGCCCGATCGGCTGCGCCGGGATCCCGTAAGTGGCCGGCGGCAATCGCTTGTGCCCAAAGAAGAAAATAACGCGACGAGACAAGGGGATGGGGTGGTTCAGCAATTGCAATAATGTCTTTCCACTCGTGGCGCTCCAGATGATAAATGGAAGGGAATTCCACCTGCATGTACGAGGTGTACATGTACATCCCATCGTTCTGGATGCCGGGGATCACTGCAAGATGTTGAATCAGCGGATTGGTATCTTCGTAGATCTTTCGTGCACGCGCATCATCGCCGTCCTGCAGATAGGCATAAAGCAGGAACTCATACGCGTGCATCTCATGGGCGACTCCGTCGAGGTGCTCTTTGGCCGCCAGTTCCGAAGCGTTGACCGAGTCGAGATTGGCCGCGATATCTTCCTGCCACATACCTAGCCGTGCGAAAATGTGGCCGGGCATGTGAAGGGCATGGGCCGAGGCAGGTGCAATGGCTGCGTACTTCTCAGCTGCGGGCAGGGCTTCTCGGGCAAGCTGAGGGTTGTCGCAGGTATGGATAATGTAGTGCGCAAAGCCGGGGTGGTCGGGGTGAGCCTCAAAGCCAGGCATGAGTACGGCCAAGGCCTTTCGATCGGCTGCGATAGGATCTTTCGGGTCTAGAGATGCGGCTGCGGAGAGACCGAGACCGTAAAACGCTAAGGCTTCAACATCGCTGGGATAGGCCCTGTGCAGATCGCCCATCACATCTGCATATGTGCTGACCGCCGCGATGTTTTGTCCAGGGTCGGAGTGCAGGTAACCGCGTAGTGCGGCGATGTAGCGGAGCTCGCGGTCGGTCTTGGGGTGAAGCGCCGCTGCATTGTCGATCTCCGCGATCCCTGCCTTGCGCCTGTCATCCGGCATGCCGTCCCAGAAGGGGCGCCATTCGGTCATGGCGAGACCCCACTGCGCCATGGCGCATGAGGGATCGGCGTGGGCTACGGAAGCAAATTGCTTGCGAGCTTCTTCGTACCAGAAGGAGTGAAGCATAGCGACGCCACGTTCAAATGGGACCTGAACAGAAGCACTGCATGAGATAGGGAAGTGCACCGTGCCGAGTTTTACGAGAGCTTCTGGCGGAACGCCCTCACCGCCATTATGGTGGTGCTGCTGTGCTACCGAAACAGAAGCGATTCCAGCAATGCAAAAGTGCATCATAAGTCGTTTTAAGGTCATGCGATGAGTATAAAGTTCATCGAACAAATACTCCACTCAATGACGAGGCGCCGCCGCGCGAGAACAATTCCTCAGCACTCGTCCCTAATATCTATCATTATGGCGGAATAAATCGAGACCTTAGAAGTTTAAGGATACAGGTTGTTAGTTCATCTTCTTGACCTGAGATGCCCCGAGCACGCGCAAAGGAAAACGACAATTGGCGCAGGCTGCAGCTCTCAAAGCTGCTGCGGAGTTCTCGAAATCGGTCGGTATGGACGAGTCGCTCCATGAAGCAGGCTGCGCAATACGAACACTCGACAAACACGCTTGACTAACGAAAACGATGCTATCGCCAATTCAGTTCTTCAGCAGACCACTTGACACGACCACAATGCCGTTCAACCCCAACTCCAAAGAAGCAAAACTTGAAATTGATAACTGGATTCATACTAGCCAACTAGGACTAAGTCCTGATATCCACAATTCCCTAATGCGCGCGAGATTCGAGCGCTTCGCTGCATATACGTTGCCTTTTGCTGATGTTTCACATCTGAAACTTCATGCTTTATGGCTATGCTGGACACATCTCTTCGATGATCCCTTCGATGAGGGACAGCTATGACAGCAACCTGGTCTCGCCCGGGCAGTAATTACACGGCTGACAAATGCACTCTATGGTATTAAATCTGATGATTTGCGACCAATCGATAGAGCGGTTCTTAGTCTCTTCGAGCGGAGCTGCGCTGGACGGTCCCCGTCGTGGCAAACACGTTTCCGTCGTCACGTCGCTGAATACATTCAGATGTATCTCGTCGAAGCTGAAGCGTTTGGAACAGGCAGCGGAACGCTTCCATCGCTTAACGCTTATCTACCGCACCGAGTAAGCGGAGGTGGCGCCGAAATATGCTTAGACTTTATTGAAGTCGTCATCGATGCAGAGCTCCCTGCGCAGGTACTTGCTTTACCCGCCTACCTGAACTTTCGGGAAGCCATGGTCTTAGTTATATCGCTTGCCAATGACATTCTTGGGTATGAGAGAGATCTTCGCGTTGGCTATCGCATGAACCTGGTTCAGGTTTTATATCAGGAGCGGAGCTATAACAGGGGCTACGCTCTATTCGAGAGCGGACTCATTTTTCAGTCATACGTTTTGCGAGTCGAGGAGCAGGAACAATTGTTATTGAAGCAAATGAAGGAAGCACGGATCACTTCGAAAGAGCAGAATCTTGTCACTGAAATAATCGACCAATATAAGATTTGGATCTATGGATATTGCGCCTGGGCTTGCGACAATCCTCGGTTCAGTTCTGTGGAGGTGTGACTGTGAGATGCCCCTTCGACGGCACGTCTGAATCAATCGTGATGGACGAGGCTCTACCAAGAGTTGTTCCTCCAGCTAAAACCCCAGGTCTCTTTGCATTGCTGCGGCTGTCAGCGCGCAATCCGATTGAAGTGTGGCCGCGCGAAGTATATGAAGAAGATCTATTTCATCTTCCTGGGCCGGCTGGGGGATTAATTTTTCTGTCGGCCCCTGAACTCGTGCAAGAAGCTTTAGTCAGCTCCGTCAATGCTTTCGGACGCTCGAAGGAATTTCTTGATACCATACGCCCCCTTGTAGGCAACTCGATCGTGGCGTCCGACGGGCCGCGCTGGAGATTCCAGCGTTCGTTTTGTGCTCCTCTCTTCCGTCCCGAGCAGATAGACAAATTCAGCCAGGGGATGTTGGATGCCAGTGTCGAAGCAGCCGAACGGTTGATTGCTTCAAGTGAACACAAACCTATCTCTCTTCTGGCCGAAATGATGCATTTGTCTCTCACATCGATTGCGAAGACGATGCTCTCCGATCAGGCCATGCTGAACTCAGAGAGGGTAATCGGCGCGATATCGAATTATCTGAAAGAGGTGCCGAAAGCCGCACTCTATAGTACTTTGGGGCTTCCGAAGTGGATCCTTAGGCCTGGGAAGAAAAGCCAACTGCGCGCCCGCGATTTCCTCCATATCGAGATGAAACGCATAATCGATGAGCGCAAAGCCAGAGGTCTGGAGACGGGTAGATGTCCAGACGATCTGCTCGACCTACTGCTTTCTGCAGAGAAACAAGCGGAATGTGGAGCCTTCGGCGAGAAGGACGTATTGCACAATCTTCTAACGTTTGTTGCAGCTGGATATGAAACGACCGGTGTGGCAATGGCGTGGACTATCTACCTTGTCAGTCTTCATCCGGAGACAGAAAATCTTATTCTTGCTGAGCTTGACGAAGTGACCAGAGGAGAACCAATTAAGCCATGCCATCTTAATCGTCTTGTGTACCTTAGACAGGTTGTTTCTGAATCTCTTCGCCTGTACCCGCCTATTGCGGCGATGGCTAGGCGAGTTGTCGAACCAGTGACTATTGGAGGAAACAGACTCGATAAGAATACAACCGTGATGATATCTCCCTATGTAATTCACCGTCACCGAAAGCTATGGGATTATCCCGACCACTTCAATCCCGACAACTTCTCACCCAGCCGCGCCGCAGGTCGTCATCGGTACGCATATCTACCATTCGGCGCCGGGCAACGTATCTGTATCGGTATGAGTTTTGCCATGACAGAAATGTTGATCGCCGTGGGAACACTGGTTCGAACGTTGCGTTTCAGCTCTACGGCAATCCGCCCTCCCAACCTCCAATTACGTATTGCGCTGCATCCATCTGATGGGCTTCCTATGAGAGCGACTCGGCGAGGGCAGGTAAACCATGATCTAAAGGCAGATTAACTCTGCGGCAGATGAAGCGGCTCTGTTGTTTTGTGCGCGGTTAGCTGTGGAGTGGTGTGAACAAAGCATGGATCGTGAAGGCGTCGAACACCTTGTTGACAAAGCGCCGCTCGTCCTTTGCGTGGGGCTGCAGGTGAGGTCACGTAGACATGCGTATTAGACGTGCTCTCCAGATCGACGATGGCACGCCCTAATAGGCCTTTCTTGATCCGTCCGTCCAACGGGAACGCTCTGCGGCTTCATCTTGCCCGCCCTTCCAATCGATCTGTCCAAGGGCCTCGTCGCATGACTGGGCCAACCGGCCTCGAATGCTGCAGCTTGAAAACTGTGTAGACTTCGTGGGGAGTCTAGCGAGGATATGAGGGTACGGCCGAGGATTCGACAGATCCTTAAGTCCTTGTAAATCAGACAGCAGCGATGGATCTTTTACCGCCTCGTTCGTCTTGAGATGTATAAAGTGCCGCGAGAAGCCGGTCCAGCGGTCTACCTCCATCAGCTGGTCGGTGATCTTGACGTGCGACAGCATACTGCTGAGGGCATCCCGAAGAGCTTCGCCTTCCTTCGGAACGCCGTTCTCAAGCGGACTGATCTTGGGTCCCGCACTGTTCAACTCCGCGTTGCGCAATTGATCCTCGCGGGCGAGAGCATCGGTGTGGTCGAGAGCACTCCGGAGCAGAGACATTCGCTGCTCGATATATGCCGCCCCTATCGTAGGGACAGCGACATGTAGCTGGCCTTGCGTAAGCCTGCGATCTAACTCCGGGTGCGGCATCAGGTAGTCCTCGAAGTCGCGAAACTGGCGAGAACCAGCTAGCAATACATCGCCGGAGCGCGAGGAATTCTTCAACTCAGCCATGACACAGAGTTCATAAAAGCGCCGGTCTATGGCTTCAGGACCGAGCACATAGGCTTCCCGCCGCCTCCGAAGGAAGCCCAAAGGTGCGTTCTGGGGCACTTTCCTCAACCCGCCCCACTTCATTTCCCGTAGCAATTCAATCGCTTCGATCAACTCGCGGGCAACCGGAGCAGGCCGGAGTTGAAGAGTCTCGATCAACGCAGGACCGTAGCGCCTGAGCTGACGGTAGTGTTCTCCGACAAGTGAGAGCGCATCGAAGTCCTAATCCCGAGCGAGCTCGGCTGCCTCTTTTACGCTGGCAGAAAATATCCCCGTGCGTTCGCAGAACAGGGCAAAGCCATCAACGAGAAGGTTCGGCTTTGCGCAAAGGTCGGGGCGGCGCTGGTCGATGCCGGTGAGCAAGGCCGCGACCCATTCGCGGATGCGATCGTATCCTGAAGAATAATCCCGAGCCAGAGGCCGGTTTCATGGTTATGGATCGACACATAGCCTGCCTACAACCTGCAGACCGCAGTCGGGGGCACCTCAAGAAAGGGAAGTTTATGTACGCTAAGCTCCACGCTATACCGCACTATTCTCAAACCCACCGTCTGAAAGGAACCTTCATCGCTATGTTGCGCACTTGTTCGCTCGCCTTGGTTTGTCTCTTTACTTTGCCCACCCTTGGCCAGGAAGCCACTTCTGCGACGGCCAACCTGATGAAACAAGCTGAGGCCGCGTACGAGGCAAAACATTTCAGGGAAAGTGCAGGCTTTTACATTCGCGCTCTTCCGCTCGTTCAAGATAATGATCGTGCAGGCGTCGAGTACAACCTCGCGTGCTCGCAAGCTCTCGCAGGGGACCGAGCGTCTGCTTTCGACTCCCTCGATCATGCTGTCGAAGATGGCTACACTGACCGCAAAGATACCGAAGCCGATAAGGACCTCGTCTCACTCCACACCGACCCACGGTGGCAGCCGCTGCTTGAGCGGATGACCAACTTCACCGCGCAGCAAGATGCACGTTGGGGTGATGCCGCGTTCGCTACCCCAAACGCAACCAATATCGCTGATGTGGATAAGCTCGCGGGGCTCGCCGAGCTTTGGGCCCAAGCCAAGTTCGGTTTTGCCAACTTCTGGCACGTTCCGCAGCTTAATTGGGACCAGACCTACCGCGACTTCATTCCAAAGGTTCTGGCTACTCGCTCGACGGAAGACTACTATCGCGTTCTTCAGAGCTTCTACGCTCTGCTTCAGGATGGCCATTCCAATGTGTACTCACCTGAATTGATCGAAGGTAAGCTCAGCCGCTTACCACTCCGCACTCGGCTGGTAGATGGCCACCTGCTCGTCATTGGTTCTCGCGATCCTTCCGCAAACCTGCAGGGTCTTCATGCCGGCGACGAGATCATCACGATCAACTCTGAACCGGCCACTAGCTGGGCTGAGCGCAACGTGGCACCCTTTGTGAGCGCCTCGAGTTCTCAAGATCGCAACACCCGCACCTACGAGTACGTGCCCTTTCTCGCGCCGATCGGGACTACCTTCACCCTCGGTGTCGAAACGACTTCGGGAAAACAGAGCACACACGTCTTCGAAGTTATGAAGAGTGCTTCGCAACACAGTCCCCTTTTCGACCTAAAGTTCCTTCCCGGCAATATCGCCTACGTAGCATTAAACGGCTTTGACGATAATACTGCCGCGAAAGAGTGGGACAAACACTGGCCCCAGATCAGCAAAGCCGACTCGCTTATTCTTGATTTGCGCAAAAATGGCGGCGGCAGCGACGCGGTGGGAGCCCATATCATGGCCACCCTCATAGACAAGACCGCGCTGGGCGAGTTGTCGCGATCCACCCGGTGGATTGCCACCTATCGTGCCTGGGGAAACGCCGAGACTCCCTTACGTTTTCCCGTCGGTACTGTAGAGCCAGATCCTGCGCGCCACTTTTCTGGTCCTACCGTTCTGCTCATCAGTCCCCGGACCTACTCTGCCGGGGAAGACATGGTCGTCGTCTTCGCTCAGGCACATCGAGGCAAGACCATCGGTGAACCCACCGGTGGTAGCACCGGCCAGCCTCTTATGTTCAAACTACCCGGCGGCGGCGGCGCTCGCGTCTGTACCAAACACGACAGTTTTGCCGACGACCGCGAGTTTGTTGGTGTTGGTATCCAGCCTGATATCCCGGCTCATTCGACACGCTCTGACATTATCGCTGGTCGCGATTCCGTTCTCGAAACAGCCATCCATTCGCTTCAGACAAAGCCCTAACAGGGTCTCAAAACGTCTCTACCTAAAGCCCTCCGCTGCTTGCCTCGGAGCTTAGCGTACATAAATTTCCCTTTCTTGAGGTGCCTCCGACTGCGGTCTGCAGGTTGTAGGCATGCTGTGTGTCAACCCATAACCATGAAACCGGTCTCTGGCTCGGGATTATTCTTCAGCTTATCCAGCGCTGCCTGCACAGTGGAGCGGTCGAACTCCGGCGTCTGCTCGTCATCCATCTTCTCCATGCTGTCGAGATAACGCTGAAGCTGGAACCGCTCGCGCACTGTGTCGATGCTGACCAGGGCGTGAAACCTGCTCCCCATCGCTGACGAAGCCGCGGATCAGGAGACCGTAGCGCCGCGTATTGGTTATCAGAATGCTTCTCAGTTCAATCGCAGTATCATCGTCTTTTTGGTCGTTCCCCGGGATCGTGATTGCACCTCATTCGAATCAACTTATCTGACTCGCAATGACAGGGCTATGACCATACGCCTGGGGAAGGTGAACGTTCCAACAGACCACATCCCCACGTCGGTCTCTAGTCAGCAACCGGATCTCGCAGAATCGCGCTCGGTGAGTTCCGTAACAGGCTCGTAACCTCAGCCTATCCTCCGCCAGGTTCAGCCAGCGTTCGAGGATGTACTAAAATGACACCCGGCCCGACATCACACCTGGCCCGGGTAACGCCCGGAGCAACGATAGTCTGTTGCTCCAGTAACGATCCGGTTCTAGGCAATCTCCGCATAAGAGATCTGGGGGAAGTCGATCTCTACTTCGGTCGCCACGTTGAAGTAGTTGGTGAAAACGTTGAGAGCAACATGCGCGATGATCTCTGCAATCTCACCTTCTGAGAACCCTGCGTTGCTGACCTCCCCAAGGTCGGCATCGGTGACCTGCCCCTTGGTTTCCAGAACCCGTTTTGCAAAGGTGAGTGCCGCCGTCGTCTTCGGGTTGCTGCCGTTGCCCCCGCGGCTGGCAACGATCTGCTGTTGATCGAGGCCGACCATCTTGCCGATTGCGGTGTGCGCGGAAAGGCAGTAGTCGCAGTGGTTCTCCTGCGCTGTCACCAGAGCGAGTTGCTCTCTGATCTTTGCGTCAAGGAGGCCGCGGCCAAGTGCTCCGCTGAAAGCAAGGTACGATTCCAGCACGGCAGGGGAAGTGGCCATGACCCGCGTCATATTCGGGACAAGGCCAAGCTTGCCCTTCACGGCGTCGAGTAGTTCTTTGGTTTTTCCAGTAGCGGTGGAAGGATCAACAGCGTGCAGACGAGACATATTCTTTCTCCTTGAGTTTAGTCGGCCATTGAGGGCCAGGGTTCTAATCCCACAATAAGATTACCGAACGTTCGGTTAAGATTCGAAAAGTTTGCTACTTTTAAAAGAATCTTTACCGACTGATCGGCATATATTGGAGGTGAGGTCAATCCATGGCGCACCGCACCATCAGTGACGAGGATTTACTGGCAATCGCGCTGGATTTGTTCCGGACCTACGGGTTCGAGGGAGTAAGCCTGAAGCGACTTGCGGATGCTACTGGACTGGAAAAGGCGAGCCTTTACTACCGCTATCCTGATGGCAAGGACGAGATTGCAATGGCCATCGCCCGAAATGCTGTCGCCTGGTTTCAGGCGAATGTCTTTGAACCGCTCACCAGCACTAGCCCTGTGCGGAAACGCGTGTCCTTCGTCGCTGAAAGGTTGAAGGAGTTCTACTCAGGAGGTTCTAAGGCCTGCTTGATGGATGTACTCTCGATCCCCGGGGGCTCAGAAGAACTGCAACTCGCTCTTCGGGGAGCGATGCAAGCCTGGGTAAGCGCTTTTGCGCTGATTGCTAAAGAGAGTGGGTTTGGGATAGCGGCCGCTCGTTCAAAAGCGGAGGAGGCCATCATTCGGATCGAAGGCTCCTTGGTTGTCGCCAGGGTGCTTGGAGATACTACAGGCTTCGAACGGGTGCTCAAATCTCTGCCGGATCTGTTAACAGGAGCGTAAGGAACCTTAAACTAGCTTTCTTCAAAGATCATTCACTGACGACACAGTCGGCTTTGTCGGACTGATCTGTTCTTCAACGAGTGAATTCGTATTTGGGCGTAAAGCGAGAATTCTCCCTGCGATCTGCACATTCAGCAGAAAATGCCGTAACTCCATGGGCATACCCTCCAAACGAATCCTAGGTAGGTAGAAGCTGTTATTGCTTTGAAGCAAGGGATCGTCCGGATCTTTTCAAGACTGCACTCTTTGGCAGGCGTGGAACAGCCTGAACGCCAGCCCAAAGGGTTGCGATCGTTTGCTCGACCACGAGGGCCTGGTCCGGCAAGTCGGGCACAACCCCTTGGATGACCATGAGGGTGGCAAGCCCAAAGATCGCAAACCACCAAGTGTGGGCTACCACTATGTCATCCCTATTTGGCAATCCTTCCTCCTTGGCAACATCGAAAAAGAGCTTTACGAAACGCCCAAATAACGGCGCGCCAAGGTCGTTGATGTGTTGTCCAGCGCGGATGCCGTTGCGGTTCTCGGGCCCGAAGAAGACGTTGCGGAACAGCTGTGGATGGGCGGTGCAGAACTGAATCAAGCCACGTGAAGTCGCAAAAAGACGCTCTTTCGGTGAAAGATGTTTAGCGGCAATCATGTCGAAGTTCTGAACCATCAATCCGATCGTCGCGCTGCTCAACTCGGCAAGAATGTGCCATTTGTCGGGGAAATGCTGATAGATCACCGCGTGGGTGTAGCCGATCTCTTTAGCGATTTCGCGAAGCGTCACGGCTTCATAGCCGCGATCGGCGAACATTTTGCTAGCGGCTGCAAGGATTTCGGCCCGCAACCTCTCCTTGCGCTCTACCCGGCGACTTGGTGATGTGGATGACATTCAAACAGCTTAGCCGCTTTTGGCGATGTTTGCGGCCGCTTGTTAATTTACAACCATTATTATAAAAACCAACGATTATTTAGCAACCATTGGTTACGCAAGTTCTCTAATAGGCAGATCGCTCACTGGATGGGCGGCCAAATGCGAGGCAGGAGGAGGATACGATGAAAGTTTTGGTGATTGGAGCAGCGGGCAAGAGCGGTGCAGCGCTCGTAAATGAGGCGCTGGCGGCCGGGCATAAGGTGACGGTTTTCGTGCGTACTGCCGCGCTGTACAAGAAGGTGAACGTCAGAGTTGTCGCGGGCGACGTGCTGGACGCGGATGCGGTCGACGTTGCCGTAGCCGGACAGGATGCGGTGATCGACGCGTTAGGCGGCAAGACGCCTTGGAAAGTGACGACGATGGAAACGAACGCCGCACACAATATTGTGGACGCGATGCGGCGCAATGGCGTGCGTCGCCTGCTGAAGATTTCAGTGGTGGGTGCGGGCGAGAGCGTCAAGAATGCCGGCTTCTTCAACGAGCACGTACTCATGCGGACGTTTCTTCGCGGTCTGTTGGTAGACAAGGCGGGCATGGAGGCCGAGATCGAAAGCAGCAACCTCGACTGGACGCTCGTGCGGCCACCGATGTTAACCGACGGTGAAAAGACCGGCATCGCCAGGGTGCTGAGTACGGAGGGCGGCGAGAAGGCGCACAAGATTGCGCGTGCCGATCTGGCGGCATTCATGGTGAAAGAGCTGGAAAGCGGCCGGTATGTGCGTCAGGCAGTAACGGTTACGACCACATAGCAAGACCTGGGCGAGGATCAACCGTTCTCTCATCGATACGATCCAATCGGCCCTGTAAGGCCTGCAACGATTCATGCGACGGATAACTGTGCCCCACAGTACTAGCAGAGTGCTAGCTGCGCAACTCACAAGCTCTGGTATTCACGTCAGAGCACCAACTTCGTTCACGAAAGGATTTTGCTATGTCGAAGTTCCCCACACCGCTTGAAGAAGTCATTCATCACAACGTTATTAAGAACCATAAAACAGGCGGCCCGACGCTAGATATCGGACCTATGCAGTTGCTGTGGAGGGCGCTGGGGGAAAACACGGGCTACACGTTCTCGATTTTTGAGACCGCGGTCGTGCCGGGCATGGGAATCCCCCTGCATAAGCACCCCTTTGCGGAGTTTTTCTATGTTCTGGAAGGCAAACTGTCAATTGGACACTGGAACAATCAGGGCGCTGCCGAGTGGGACGTGTATGAAGTCGGAGAGAGCCTACTGGTGCAGCCCAACGCGCCTCACTCGTTCTTCAATAAGAGCGAGCGTCCGTGCCGGGTGCTGAGTGTGTCAACGTATCACCATGAGCGAATGATGAAGGATGCGGTGCATCCGGATGGCAGGACGGACTTCTTACCTGCTCAACTTACTCAGGCCGACTTTGAGAAGTTGACAAAGTCTATGGAAAAGAACCAAACGTTTCTCGTTGCCGATCAAGCTTAGTATGGTGCGTCTCTTGAGTTCACCTTCAAGCTCGAGAGACGCACCGCGATCCAAGGACACCGCTGCGGCAGCGCCGGTACCGTATCGTCTCGTAGAAAACGCGCTGGCCGGAGCTGTTAACAAGAGCGTACGGACCGCTAAACGCGCTTTCTTCAGAGATGATTCACTGACGAAACGTCGAGTCCGGGCCTAATCATCTTGATGAGCGCTGTGCCGCTCGCGGCCCTCCAATATTCTGCTTTTGACCCTTCGACATGCGGCGTGTGTCTTCATCCCGAGATCGACCGGATGCGAGTTCGTCCGCACGAAGCAGAAACTTCTTGATCAACGGAGATGTATTCGACTTGCTGTATCCCATCACCAGATCGATGGTTGGGACTTCACCGTGCAACGGTCTTGCAACTACCGAAGGGATTAGCGCGCTCTGCACATAGCTAGGTAGAAGCGTATAAGCCCCCGTGGACACCACGAGCGACATACCGCCAGATAGCACTGCAGGCGGATGGCCACGAGGTCATCGCAGTTCAATACAGCCTGGAGTCGTTCGAAGACGACGTGGCTATGATCGAGCGTACTCTCAACCGCGTCGGCAGTCCCGCGCTCCTCGTCGGACACTCCTACGGCGGCGCTACCATTACGGCTGCGGGAGTCGATGATCGCGTGGCTGGCCTCGTCTACATTGGAGCGGTTGCTCCGGATGTAGGTGAGACGGTACAGGACCACCTCAACAAGTATCCCTCGGATGTCTTTTCTCGCGTGGAAGTCAAGGACAGTTACGCCGGGATGCTTCCGAATGGGACTGAGTTTTTCTGCGGAGACCTTTCCGAGCAAGAGCAGAAGCTAGTCTGGGCGACACACTTCCCGCCCCATGCCGACCTCTTTACGCAGGCCCCTATCCAAAGCACCCCCTGGAAGTCTAAGCCAAGTTGGTACATTCTGTGCCCGAAAGACCATACTGTTCATCCCGATCTCCAACGGTTTCTCTCAAAACGCATGGGAGCGACTGTGATCGAGGTGGAAAGCAGTCACGTGCCTATGCTTTCTCAGCCGGATATCGTCATTGAGGTGATCCGCAAGGCTACAAAGGCCGTTCAGTAAGATCCAATGACCTAGCGGTGTTACAAGACCTCTTACCTGGACAGACCGTCGGTTGGCGGTCTGTCTTTCGACAAGCGGCTCGCGAATTTTCGTGTGGCGTCGAATCTCCACTCTGAGGTGTAGTCGCCGGATCGCCATCCCGCCCAAGGAAAATTTGGACGGCCACGAGCTTTGAGACCAAGAAGCCATGTGCTCGAAAATCGCCTCCACCAAAATCGCCTCCACCCTGGGGTGATAGCAACCTTAGCTTGTGTTAAGTTGTGGGGGAAAGAGCTTCGATAGCAGCTTCTGCGAACAAGCCAAGATGATGATTTCGGCGGATACCGCTCGATGCGACGGCTTCCGCACCTCAAAATTTACTTGAGAATGGCCCCTTCTGGACGTGGTTTGCGTCTCATTTGTAATACTGAGCGTGAAAAAGGGCAGGGACGTGATTCTAAAGTTTGTATTAATTTGTGAGGTCCTATAAATATGAGCAGCTTATCAGGGCAAAACGCCGGCAGCGGAAAGCATGTCGTAATTGTCGGCGGCGGATTTGCGGGGTTGAACTGTGCCCGCCACTTAGGTTCGAAGCCAGGCGTCCGAGTGACGCTGCTCGACAAGAACAACTATCAGCAGTTCCAGCCACTGCTCTACCAGGTGGCAACGGCAATCCTCGCTTCGGGCAACATCGCCTTCAATCTGCGCGGCGTCTTACACAACTACCCCAATGTCGAAGTAAGGATGACGGAGGTGACCTCGATCGATCCGCATACGCGTACAGTGGAGACCGCAGAGGGTCAGCACTATCAGGGAGACTGTCTCGTGCTGGCCGCGGGCGCGCAGGCAAATTTTTTTGGTACGCCCGGAGCGGAGGAGCATAGCTATCCGCTCTATTCTTTGCGCGACGCGCAGCAATTGCGCTCGCGGATATTAGCGATGCTTGAGTCGGCCGACCGGGACCCTGCGCTGATCGACAAGGGGGCGCTGAATTTTGTGATTGTAGGCGGAGGCGCGACCGGCACGGAGATGGCTGGTGCGTTTGGAGACATGCTGCTGACAGCCCTGAAGCTGGATCCTGGAAGGCGCAGCTACAAAAATCTAGGCGGCGATGGGCGGATAGCAAAGATCTTTCTGGTGGATGGGGGCGATGCAGTGTTAAAGGCATTCTCTCCAAAGAACCAGGCGTACGCGGGCAGGATGCTCGAGAAGCGCAGGGTCCAGCTGCACCTGAAGACGCGAGTCAAGGAAGTTGGAGACGGATATGTCGTGCTTTCGGACGGCACGAAGATCTTGACCCACACGGTGATCTGGGCGGGCGGGCTGAAGGCGGTCGACCTTTCCGGCAAGTTGGGGATAATGCCGGGGAAGGGAGGCCGTCTTGATGTTGCACCCGATCTTACCGTACCTGGCCTTGATGGAGTTTATGCGCTCGGAGACTTCGCCAATATACTCGGCAAGGATGGTAAACCGCTCCCGCAGCTCGCGTCCGTGGCGCAACAGTCGGGGAACTGGTGCGCGAAGAATATTCTGCATGACGTTGCAGGAAGGCCGCGAGAGGCATTTCGCTATCTGGATAAGGGCATCATGGCTATGATCGGGCAGAACTCGGCGGTGGCTGAGGTAGGAGGCGGCAAAATAGCCTTCCGGGGCTTGATCGGATTTATGGCTTGGCTGGCGGTGCATGCGGTGCTGCTTACTTCGTTCCAAGCAAGGATTGAAGCTTTTGTTGCTTGGGCCTGGACGTTTATCGGGGGCGCCCGCGGCGATGCACTGATCGATCGGCCGGAGGAGTTGAAGATCGACTGGACGGCTGGGAAAGCGCGGGGCAGCGGAGTTGATTAGGGGACTGGCGGCGTTGGTGAACTCTACGAGGATCTAATCTGAAAATCGCAAGCTGAGGGTTAGGGCGTCTTCGCCGGAGCCGCCGTGCCGTCCGACCACTTATCCGCCAGGACGAACAGAATCGTCACACGTTCTTCCAAGTCATTCGCCGCTATGACGGGTGAGTTTGGGCTGTTGGCTGCCCAGCTCTTTTCCATGTCGCCGCTGAAAAAAAACATAGCATGCGGGTGCCAGACCAAGTCTCGGTCGTTTAAGTATTGCTGCTTCGACATCATGTAGGCCATCGCGCCAGGCTCCAGCGCGGGCAGCTGCTTCGTATCCAGAGCCTTGGCTACTGCCTGCGAGATTTCAGCCTTCGATTTTCCTGCCAGTACGAGTCTGGTCTTCATCAGGTAGATGGGCGCGAAGCTCCTCGCGGCTTGTGCGTTGAAGCAATGAGGGGCGCGCATCTTTGGATTCCAGAACTCCGCCTGATCGGTGCTCTGTCCCCACGATCGTTCCACTAGGCAGAGGAAGCCATTCGTGCCCTTTACCGCGGTTTTGTACCCCTGGTGTCCCAGCACCATCACTTCGGCTTCCTCGGAGATAGAGCCGGGTGCAGCACTGCGAGCCATGGTGATCTCGGAGTTCTCGTCAGATATCAGGTATTGCTCGAAGGGCGCCATTGCCGGATAGAGGGCATTTCCCGCTGATGCGACAGCCTGCCCGCCTGCGTCATGGAAGACGATTTGCAGAGCAAATGCCAAAGCGACGACCCTGACTTGATCTTTCCGCATGCGATCCTCTAAGTCCGCACGTTCCCGCCAGTGAGCATCGACCCGGAGATCGATTTGCAAATTATAGATCGACTAAAACAGGCGTCGTCAAGCGGATAGGGCGCAGTCCACGAGAATCATACTGGGTGAGGGGCGTCTAGCAGCCAATTCGGCTATCGAATACTCGAAAGCCCCCGAGCGAAAATTCTAGCTTTTACGATTGTGCAGTCCGGCCGGTCTTGTTGCCAAGATCAAACCGGCCGGGAAGGGCATGATGACCCCTATTAGAGTAGGGCCGCACTGAGAGCCGCTCCAGGATCGACACTTTGGCTGCATCGTCCTTGAAGGAATATAAAACGCAATAGCGGGTCGGCATAGACCGGATGCCCAATCAGACAGTCTTAGGATGCAAAGCGGCCCGTACTTTCTCTACATGGGTACCGTGACTGCGAATCGCTTCGTGGAGTTGATCACCGGTTACGCCAAATTCCGTGGACCAGTAGGCGATGTCGGATGCCATCTTTGGGTTTATCTCTTTCGGATCATGCGGACCCTTGATGTGTTCCTCGTGGAGTGCGTGGGGCGCGTGCGCCTTCGGGGCATCGTGATGCTCTGACATTAAGTATTCCTTTCTAGCTCCTTAGTCCGATGACGATAGAGTCAGCGGCGATGCCTGGCTTGTGAAACCACTGCCATGTCGCGCCTGCCGCCGCCGGACCTTATCGCGTCCGTTATACGCGAAGGACTGCACGCTCCGATTGACGGCTCATCAAGCCTTCTAATGCACAGCGGGGCGAGAACGAAGTAATGTTTTGTGGCGGCGCATCATCAGCACCAATGCGCGTCGCAGGTAGATCGCGAGCAGTGGCATGGCGATGGCAGCTATTACACCCCATACTATCAGCGCGTGCCATTCCCATTGCCAGATGGATTGAAACAGGCGATACGGATGATGGCTCAGATGTTCGATCTGCCGCCGGGTGAGCGGCAGACGACGGGTATGAAAAAGGTAGACGCCCAATTGAATGAACGGCACAAACAGCAGTAGGTGAAGCGGCGTCGCCACGTGCGCACCGATCTGCGACGCAATCTGGTTGAGTCCGAAGGCCCATGCAATCAGGATTACAACCAGCGTCGTGACGCCTACCGACGGATTGATTCCGACGACGATGCCCAACGCCAGGCTCCACGCCAAGCGCCGCGGTGTAACGCCGCCGCGCAGTTGCCGGAGCAATGGTCGCAAGAGTCTACAGCGGAACCATTCGCGTAGGGACTCGGGCACAAGCACATTGATGTTTGATGCCAGGCCGCGACTGTCCGGCAGGCCGAGATACAACATTATTGCTTTTGCACTAACAAGTCGATCGGCGCCCGGTCGAAATGTCTCTATGTGCGGCTTCCGATACTATCGGCATGCCGATCGCGAAGCCTCATCGGGTAACTTACTTCTAACAAGAAGAGATGCAGCGTCCCGACCTGAGTGCGCCACCCTGCAAAGCTGGAATACGAACAGCAAGTCGGGAGAGTTTGGCCGGAGGGTTTACAATTCAGGACCTCCGTCCGGCGTGATCGGAGTAAAGTACTCCTTGGCCCACGGCTGCCGCAGCCGTGGATCACGATCGGTTCCCATGTACATACACGGCGAGAAAGTCCAGAAATACCTGGACCTTAGGGGTAAGGCGAGATTGTCCAAAGAAGAGAGCGCAAACCCGCAATGGCGGGAGCTTATACATTTGATCCATGCATAGCCATTGCATACCCGCAACGCCGCTTTGCCTGATGTGAGCCAAACCAGCGGAGGCTTTCGTCATCCCTCATATGTACGGTGCAGGACCACCATGTACCCGCGCTATGGGCAGCAGCGAGGTGATCTACGTGACGCACAGAGGAGGGTCTGCAGTGGTGCCAATGGACGCGCCTGAAATTACTGGTTTCCGCAGTGAGACGGCTAAAGTTCGCGACGTCCGCCTGCACTTCTGGGTCGGCGGCGACCCCGGTGGAACGCCTGTATTGCTCTGGCATGGCTTCCTGGGAACAGCGTATAGCTGGTACAAGGTAATGCCCCTCCTGGCGGAGGCCGGATACTCCGTGCTCGTCCCCGACATGCGAGGCTACGGCGATTCCGACAAGCCGGCAGGCGTCGAGGGCTACGATGCTCGTGCGCTAGCTCAAGAGTTTCGCGCGCTCGTGCAGCAGCTCAGGTTCGGCGGGGGCAGAAAGCTTTTGCTGGTTGCGCACGATATGGGAGCTCCGCCCGCCCTTCTATGGGCTGCCGAACATCCAGAGGAGGTCGCGGGGCTGGTTTATATGGAAGTCCCTACGATGCTCGAAGAGTTTCTCGCCAAGACAATCGTATACACACCAGAGGCGATGGCAAAGGGATCCATGTGGTGGTGGATACTGCCGCTCGCTCCCGGTGTGCCGGAGCGGTTGATCGTGGGAAAGGAGCGTGAGTTTCTCACCTGGTTTTATGACGGCGCCACCGCCGAACGGAACTCGATCTCCGAGGCCGCCCTTCAGGAAACGTTGCGAACGTTCCAGGGAGTAGAAGGTGTGCTTGGAGCGCTCGGAGTTTACCGCGCTGCCTTCGTCACCATCGCCCAAACAACGCCCTTGACAAAACACAAGCTGAAAACGCCTGTGCTGGCCATCGGAGGCGAAAAAGCTTTGGCAGCCAAGGTTGCAGAGATGGTGGGAGCTGTCGCCGAGAATGTTACCGCGGAGACGATTGCGTCCTGCGGCCACTTCATTCCCGAGGAGCGGCCCGAAGAATTCTTCAACCTCTTTCAGCATTTCGTTTCGAGGATCCTCGCGTGATGGGCCATTCTCATTGAAGTCCCTTCGGCGTCACCGCGTCTGCAGTTGTGAGGACCTCGTGAGAGATGTGGATCTTTGCCGCACACTTACTTACAACCCTGACTTATTTCCCAATCCAACGCAAAGGAGATCCACTATGCCTGAACCTACGTCTCAATATCCGCCGGTTCCTCCCGACGATCTGCAACGTACGCTCACCATCTCTCAGCCGGACAAGGACCAGACACTGCCGCACATCGGGTTGGTGGGTGATACCTACACCATTACGGTGTCGGGCAACGACACCAACGGCCGGTTCTGTGTCGTTGATATGCACATTCCGCCGGGAGGTGGCCCTCCCCCGCATCGTCATGACTTTGAGGAAACCTTCATCCTGCTCGAGGGTGAGATGGAAGCTACGTTCCGCGGCAACAAATCCATCGTCCGCGCCGGCGACACGATTAATATTCCTGCAAATGCGCCGCACCGCTTCCATAACATCTCTTCGCGGCCCGTGCGTCTACTCTGCATCTGCTCTCCAGCCGGACAAGAGGAGTTCTTCCAGCAGGTTGGCATCCCGGTAGCCACTCGCACGACCGCCCCGCCCAAGCTCGACAAGCAGCAACAGCAGGAATTCATGGAGAAGGCAAAAGCGCTTGCTCCGAAGTACCGTACTGAGTTACTGCGGGAAGCATAAGTACTGAAAACGGGTACTGGCCTCATCCTATAGTGCCGGCTGCTTCCCTAACTATGGAGGCCGTCTTTACCTCCGGCTTGCGTCCAGGTCTCGCACCAGGCTGGTTTGACTCCCGAAGAGATCGGGTGAGGCCAAGTCGCTGGCCAGTTCTATCTCGGTCTCTACGGAAGCCGGTTTGCCCTCGATGGCGGCGTTCTCACGCATGAGTTCGATCTGGGCTTCAATGCGGGCGAGGTCGCTGTCATTCTCGCGGAGGATGCGATCGCGGTTCTTTAAATTGTCCAAACGGCGGTGCAGAATGGCGAGCGTGGCCTCTTGAGAACGTTGCAGCGCGGTCGATTGTCCCGCTTGCGCGCTAATCGCAACGGATTGCATCTGCTGAATGCGAGCTTCGAGGTTCGCTTCTGATTCTTTACCGAGTTCCGCAGTCAGATGGTGCCGGGCGGTGAGCAGCTTGAGGTAAATCCACTGAAGCTTTTCCAGACTGGATTCGGTGCCGCCGAGTAGCTCCGGCTCGATACCGAGGCTTTGGTAGATGGAAAGGATTCGCGCCGAGGTTGCCTGCACGGCGGCGAGCCTGGCGCGAAGTTCCTGAGGCAGCGCGGCAATCAAGGCCGCATTTTGTTCGGCGCGTTTAGCGTTGCCGTTATCGAACGTACGGTCGGCGCTGCGAGCGTCTACCACCTTTTGAAACCGGGGATGAAAGGCGAGCGACGAGACGAGCGCCGCTTCAATCCCAAGGCCGGCCAGCCAGATGCTCGGCTCGACAAAACCGAGAATTCCTACTGCGGCCGTTCCCAGCGCGTTCACGGGAATTCGACCCAGGCCAGGGACATCCACTCCAACGAGGAACGCAGCTTTAAGATAGCGCCACATGAATGGGGTTAATAGGGACCCTTCTGCGCGTTGGGAACGATGATCGACGGCAGCGTCTCCCGCGACTCAGCAGAGATTTGCGCCGGCGCCTGGCTGGCCTCAAAGGCGGCGAGCGCCTGTTCGGCGAGCGCTCCTTGCTCAGCTTCGCGGATGTGAACGTCGCGCAGATCGAGGCTGTCAACGGCGACACGGACGCGGCCGGCGGCCTTGTGACGCTCTTCGCTGACCATTTCTTCCAGACGGTTAAGAGTCTCGCCGCTGCCGCCCAGATCGGTAACCATGCCCGACGCCATCTCCGTGATCTCGGCCATGGCGCGCTTCATCTTCAGGTCGCTGAGTCCGGACTTAAGCGACTCGATCTTCTGCCGGGCGATTGAGATCGCCACATCCCGGGCGCGCACAAGCTCTTTATAGGTGGTCTCGGCCTGTTCCATCTGCTTGCGGTTCTCGGCCAGTTCGCGCTCGACTGTCTGCAGGCGCAGCGCGTACTGGCCGGCGGCCTGGCGATTCCCCATCTTTAAGTTGGCGGAGGTCTTGGCGTGGAGCTCGTTGTCTTCGGTCTCCAGCTTGCGGACCTGGGCGATGAGGCGCTCGACAAGTCCGGCATGGGCGGCGAGTCCGGAGTTGAACTTACCAATCTGTTTGCGCAGATTTTCCTGCTCGACCTCGAGCAGCGCCTCCGGGTTCTGGCGCTCCAGGCCAGAGATGAAGAGGCCAACGAATCCATAGAAGAGATTGCTCAGGCGGCGAAACATGCAGTCAGTTCTCCTTGGTGCGGTTCGCGTTCGGTTCTAATCTTACTCGGATGCTGTTTCTCAAAGCATTTTCACTTCCGGTGTATACAAAGCAGTCCAGTTGATCGTGGCTTTTTTTTCCAGAAAAAGCCACTCTTCGCCACCCTTACCGGTACAGACTAGAAGTGAAAACGCTCTAGTGGCTTGCGTCGCGGCGTTGCCAGCTTGCGAGGAGATTGGTGACGATCTCGGCTTTAGGCGGCGTGCAGATTTTGCCGAGATCGAGCTTGACTCCATTGGGTTGATATTTCGTCCACGGACTGTCCGGGGTGCGCGTGGGAACGTTTGGATTTGCCGGGCGGAAGCCGTGGGTGATCGACTCTTTCTGAATCGAGTCGCTTAGCAGAAAGTCGAGGAATGCCTGGGCACCCTTGCGCTGGTCGTCCGAGCTCCACGAGGCATTCAGAATGTAATACGGGTTCTCATTCCAGATGTTGTATTCGGGATAAATGACGTGGATCGGCCCCCAGCGTCCCTCGGCATTCTTGAGGTAGTCAATGGCCACGCTCTCGTAGACCAGGAGAGCGTCGTAAGAGGACGGCCCTTTCAGCACCATCTCGCGCATGAGGTTGCCGGTACTATTGGAGTCGCTGTTGGTTGCGGATTCCAGCTTGCCGAGCCAGCTTTGGAATTGGACATTGGTGACGTCGCCGAGACTGAGATCGTCGGTTTTCTTGAAGTAGCCGTGCCCGGCGAGCAGCAGGGCGAGGATGCCGGAGTTAGAGTCGCCGGGATTGGTGTGGCCGAACTTGAAAAGGCCCCAACCGGGTTGTTGGCCGATGGTCTGCCATCCACCCGGTTCATGCAGGGCGCGGTTGATGGTGTCGAAATCGACCGTGCCGTAATGCGCCTGGAAAGCCTGGTAGCGCTCCTCCCACATGACGAACACCATCGGCGTGAGCGCGAGCGCGTCTTCTTTGAGGATGGGATCGGATCCATACTTGGCCTGCCAGTCCTCGACGAAGGTGTTCTTATAGACGGCGCTGGCTGGAGACCAGACCTGGATGCGTTGGTCTCCGTTGAGCGCCGCGTGGGCGCCTTCGAGCGAGCCCATGGGAATCAGGTTGATGTGGATATGTTTGCCTTCGGAAGTGGTTTTGAATTGCTCGACCGCCCATTGCAGCCAACGCTGCTTTTCGGTGCCGTAAGCGATGCCGACCTCGACATCTTTGCCGCCGACGCCGGCCGAGAGGCGATCAGGCAAGACGTGGCGCTGCCGCGCCCAGTAGAAGGCACCTCCAACACAGGCGACAAGGAAGAGCGCGATAGCGGCTTTGCCGGCGAGGGTGAGCGAGGGACGAGATGTAGGGTCTGAGGCCATGATCTAGAAGGTTTAGAAAAAAGTCGAGATATCGCGGAAGACTTCGACAACGTTTTGCGGCGTCCCATCATAAGCCTTGCCTTGAGTGGCGTTGGCGATTTCGCCCAGCACGTCACGTTTCGCGTCGTGGCCGTAGGCGATGGTGTAGATGCGAATGGTATGCGCTTCGGGGTCGGCGTGGATGCGACTGAGCAGTTCGCTGAGCGTTACGGCGCTTTTATTGTCCGCGCCATCGGTGAGCACGATGATCGCGCGAATATGATCGGCGGGGCGGCGCTGCAGATGGGTGTAAGCCTGATCGATGGAGTCGTAGAGGGCGGTCTCCCCGCCGGGAAAGAGCGAGTCTACAGCCTCAAGCGAGGGCCTGCGCGAGCTAGCCAACGCCTGATCGGTGGTCGCCCAGCTGGGCACGTCGTTGAAGGAGATCAGCGAGAATTCATCCTTGTCGCTGAGCAAGGAGACGAGCTGTTTCGCGCCGGCCTTGGCATTCGGCATCTTCGATTCTTCGCTCATGCTGCCGGAGGTGTCGAGCACCAGGGCGATGTCGGCCGGCTTCTTCTCGACAGCGTCCCATTCATGTTGGATGGCGGCGACGACTTCGGAAGACGGAACTTCGAGGGTGGTCACTGGCTGCTTAGGGTCGACTCCGTGGTCGGCGTCGATAGGCGCCCCGACCGGAATCTCGGTCGAGCCGGGGCGAAAGCCATAGGCGAGCGCCTTCTGCTGTTGCGGCGCGGCTAGCAGGTAATCGATGTAGATCTGTGCGGCCTCGCGGCGCTCCGGTGTCACCCAGTCGCGCTCGACGACCCCGACCGGATGATCGCTCCAGAAGCTCCCTTCTTTCGGATAGATAGCGACTATGGGGAACGGCAGCGGTTTGGCGTTGCTATAGGATTCGACCACCATGCTCTCGTAAAGCACTGCGGCGGAAAGATACTCTGGGCCACTGTCGAAGAGCTTGCGCCCAAAAAACCCGGTCGAGCTGCCGTAGTGGACCATCGAATTTTCGATGCCGTTTACGAATTCGCGCGTCTTCGGACTTTCGACATCGGCGACGGTCAGCCCGTGGACCTTTCCGGTGGCCGCATAGTTCTCGGCGATCAGCGCCAGGATGCCGCTGTTGCTGTACGCCGGATGGGTGTGACCGAATTTGAAGCTGCCCCATTGCGGGTAACCATAGCTGCTCCAGCCCTGCTTGTTGCGCGCCAGGGCGAGTATCTCGGCCCAGCCGACCGGCTTCTTGCCCCAGCCGATGGCCTCGGCCATCGGCCTCCACATAGCGATGACAATCGGCGACAACACCAGATTTTGTGTCCCGCCGATCAGGTCCTTGCCGGTCGCGGTGCGGGACTGGGCATTGCCAAGTTTAAGGAAAATGTTGGACGCGGGGCTGACAAGATCGTCATGCTCGCGACCGGAGATCAGGTCGTCGACGCACTCGCCGGAACCTTTAGGAAGCGCCTTGACCGTGATCCGCTTGCCGCTTTTCGTTGCGGCCCCGCTCTGATTGAAGCTGGCGGTGACGTCCTCGATCCACTTCTGCTTCTCTGAACCATAGGCGAAGAGTAGTCGAACTTCGTTAGCGGACGGAGGCCGTTCTACTGAAGTTTCGGCCGAAGGCTGGTTCTTGCAGGAAAGCAGGCCATACGCCAGCAGCGGAAGCAACGCCACCGCCAGCAATCTCCCAAGCCGCGTATCGAGGTTCCGCATCGTCGTACCCGAGGATACTAGAGTTACGTGATTTCCATGTACGAAGTTCAAACCGAGTAGCTCGGCAACCGGCAAACCAACGAGGAAGATCGGAAAGTTATTAACTCTCGCACGCAGCATTAAATAATTTCTCGCTTTGAACCACTCCCGTATAAGCTCATTCGTGCGGGCGTCCGGGTCGCAGTTGCCCAGGGCTTGGCGCAGCAATCCTGGTTCGTGGGACAGTTCTGCAACTATGGTCGAATCGCGGGATGAACTAATCTTTTTGCTTACTGAGGCTGCAGCCCTTGAGCATTCGCTCATGTGCCAATATCTGTTTGCCGCCTTCTCTTTAAAGCAGAGTGCCGATGAGGGCGTTACTCACGAGCAGATGAATTACATCGCGGACTGGGAGCGCTTTCTGCTCATGGTGGCGCGCCAGGAGATGGAGCATCTCGGCCTGGTCTGCAACCTTTTGACCGCTGTGGGCGCCGCGCCCTATCTGGCCCATCCGAATTTTCCTTACCGGACCACTCTGTTCTCGCACGCCATGTCTCTCGAGGCGTTTTCCGAGGCCACTATCAAGAAGTTCATCTGCTTTGAGCGCCCAGAAACGATCGAGCCGGAGGATGCGTTCTGTAACGAGCCGCTCGCGGTCCACTTGACGGTGCTTAAAGATGTCTCTCCGGTGCCGGTCCCGTACAAGACAGTCGGTGAACTCTACGACGCGATTGTCGACGGTTTCGCCGAACTCACGAAACGGGGAGTGAAACTGATCATCGGTCCCGGATCCGCCCAGGTGACTGGAACGCAGTTGAACACCGATTTTGTGCGGCGCGGCGGCCAGGGCGGTGGTTACGACATCTTCATGGTCCCTGTCACCGACATCGAATCGGCACACCGCGTACTCGATCGAATCATTGAGCAGGGTGAGTCAGCGCGAAATCACGGCGAGAGCTCCCATTTTGAAACGTTCCTGAGGATTCTGAAACAATTCCAGAAATTGCAGCAAGATGATCCGGATTTTCAGCCGGCTCGCCCGGTGGTGCCGAATCCCGTGCTCTATCCGGATGGCACGCCGCACCAGACGGCGATCACCAGTCAGAATGGCCGCGGGGTGCTCGACCTGCTCAACGGCGCCTATGAGGTTTTGCTGTTGCTGTTGATTCGGTTTTTTGCGCACTCCGACGAGACGACCGTTGAGATTGCGCAGCTTCAGGCAGCTGCATTTTTTCCTTTCATGACCATGGTCATTCGGCCTATCACCGAAGTTTTGATGAGCCTTCCGGCATTCGACGGCGGCGGCCCTGAACGAGCTGGGCCAAATTTCGAATTCTATCGAAATGTGAATTATCTGCCGCATCGCCGGGCCGCATGGCAAGTGCTCTACGAGCGGATGGTGGAGTTGACCGAGACCTGTCAAGCGCTCAGCAAGCAGCCGGAGATGCCACCGCGGCTGGGCTATATCGCGGAAAGTCTGAAACTCATAACCATGCGCTTCCAGTCGTTGCTTCATTTATAGGTGAGAATCCGATGATGATTCTAGGCTACGAGGGATGGTTCCAGTGCAGGTTCGCGACCGACCCTGACCCGACCGACGATCCACGCGGGGTGAGCGGCCCGACATTTTCGGTTCCGGGAGAACCTCCGCTCGATCAGATCATCCGGTTAGGGGATTATGTCTTTCCGCGATTCCCCCGTCGGCAGTCCGATGGCGTGACCGTGCGTTCGGTCACCATAGGCCAAACTCCGCAGGCCAGCCACCCGCTCCTGAATGCTTCGGTACGTCTGCTCGATGATCCAAGATTTCAGCAGCGCAATATGATCATCGCTCCGCTGAATCCTCCTTTTCAGACGCCCATCGACCCGTTTCGTATCCAGATCTCCGGAGGAGGCATCACCATAACGCGCCAGGATTGCATCGACCTCGTCCATCCGGAGCTCACTTATAAGGATGTCTTTCTCAACACCCAGCTAATTCAGCGGAGGCAGAACCAGGTTGCCATTCAGTCCGTTGCAGTGGCCGAAAAAACCGGATTTATGAATTACTGGGAAGTCCGCGCCCAGCGGAAAGCCGATCTCGAGCGGATGCTCAAGAGCGAGAAAGACCCCATCGCTATCGCGGCGCTGAAGAAACGAATCATGGCTATTGAGAACGACCGTTTTCTCATCGGAGAAAAGCTGGCCGCGACCCAGTTCATGGGGATGCAATGCAGCTACGGCTTCAGCATCAATGGCGGCTCGCAGATAGTCGATCCAGACAATTCACTACAGGGCACCATCGGGCGGTCGCAGGCTTGGCCAGTGACTTTCTGGATGGGTGGATTTGATGTTGACACAATGTTCGGCTATTTCTCTGGTAGCCTTACGCTGCCTTTCTATCCTATGGCGACATGAAACCTGGCAGCTCGGAGTTTGGTAAGAAGGAGACTTGCGATGACTGTAGCGACGATCGGTAAGCCGTTAAGTACGGATGATCTTCATGCCATCTTGAACGGTGCGTGCATCCTGGGGTGCGGCGGCGGAGGGCCTCTTTCGTTGGGGTCCTCGCTGCTCACTCAGATCATCCAACAAGGGACGGTCTATTTAGCGGACCCGATCAACGATCTTCCGGATGACGCGCTCACGGCCATCGCTGCGGGCGTGGGGTCGCCCCTCGCCGCCTCGGAGGGTTTTCCCTTCGATGTGGCATCGATCGCATTCAAGAGTCTGGACGACCGGCAGGCGGCGGCTTCTGGCAAGCATTTCAGCTTTGTTCTGCCCGCCGAGGTCGGGGCCGGGAACAGCATCGTCCCTATGACCGTGGCCGTGAAGTTGGGCCTGCCGATCATTGACGCCGATGGCGCCCGCCGCGCCATCCCGGAGCTCGACATGGTCACTTATGCGAGCCACAACTTGCCGATTTCCCCTATCGTGCTCGCCAATGCGACCCAGGCGATCACCTTCTACGCGCCCAATCCTGCGGTTGCCGGCGTGACCGCGGACGGAATCATTAGTGGGGGCGCCTTTACTGAAGATGCCGGTATCTCTCTCTGGAGCATGACCGGCGCCGATGTCAAAGCCGCTGCGATTCCCCACACCATGAGTTATGCACGAGATTTAGGAATTGCGTTGAAGCAGACATTGGCTGAACAGAAGGATCCCGTCGAGGCCGTTCGCGCTTACCTTGACGGAACGGTGATCTTCAAGGGTACGATCGATTCGACCAGTCAAACTACCGAGGGTGGCTTTGACTTCGGCACACTGGTGCTGAAGAACGAGCGAGGTAGACTTACCATCTACAACCAGAACGAGAACCTGATTGCATGGAGCAGCCTCTCGCCAAAGCCTCTCGCACTGGCTCCTGATTTGATCTGCTATCTGACGACCGATGGTCAGCCCTTCACGAACGCCGATCTCGACTTGGCGCAAGGTAAGGAGATTGCGGTGATCGCGGCATCCTGCCTGCCGCAGATGCGGGTCCCGGCCATCTTAGACAAGTTCCTGAAGGCGTTAAAATCGCTCGGCTATGCGGGGAGTTATGTCCCAGTTGAAGAGCTTCTCAAGGGCTCTGTTCAGTGAGTGAAGGGAAGACCGAACCCCTACTGAGGGAAATTAATCTTTCGCAGTAACTCGTCAAATCTGGCATCATTTCGCAGGCGGTCTGACTTAGGATCGAGCTTTAGGTAAGCTAAGTAACTCGAAGGCTCATCGGCAGCTCGTCGAAGTAACTCAAAGGCCTTATCCAGATCACCAAGCCCCACGTACACGCGGGCAATCTGATCGGACGGAACATACCGGGTTGCGGCGACACTTAGCAACTCATCGAGCGCGTTCATGGCATCATCCCGCCTTCCCGCAATGGCGTAGGCATGTGCCAGCGCGGCTACATATGCGGGATTGCGGCGCGACATCTCGGTTCCTTGTTCCAGATGCGCCAATGCCTCGTCATGCATTCCCTTTTCCAGGTAGGACCAAGCCAGGGGAAGCCGCGCTACCAGAAACTTATTGTCCATCTCCAGGGTTTCCTTGAGCTGATGGATCGCATCATCGAAGCGGCGGCTGAAGTAGTATGCCAGTCCGAGGCTCGAGTTGATCCAAAGCGAGAGTGGATCGAGCTTACGGGCATGCTGAATCTCGCGCACCGCCTCGCCCATCCGTCCGCGAGCGCCGAGGTACCATCCATACCATTGGTGAGCGGTTGCGTAGTTTGGATTGATGCGCAGCGCTTCAATAAATTCTTTTTCCGCCGCCTCCCAGTCCCACAACAATCGCCAGGATAATAAGGCGAGCGAGGCATGGGCTTCGGCGAATCCGCTATCAAGCTCCAGCGCGCGAGCGGCGGCGCCCCTTGCTCTAACCATGGCATGGGCCGGCGGCTGGGTTCCGATGGCGCTGTCCGCGAGCACAATATAGCAATCGGCAACTCCGGAATGTGCCGGCGCATACTCGGGATCCAGTTCGAGTGCCTGTTCAAAATATTCGAGGCTCTTGCGAATGCTCTCTTCGGTGACCTTGTTCCATTGGTGCCGCCCTTTGAGGTAGGCGTTGTATGCCTCGGGCTTAACGATCCGGATTTTACTCAACTCCTCTTCTTCCTGTGGAGTGAGCTTTACCTGGATTTCACGAGCGATCGATCGAGCGACCTCATTTTGCAGGCTTAAGACATCCTCGATCTCCCGTTGGTAGCTCTCCGTCCACACGCAGCGATCGGCAGCCACATCGACGAGACTGACATTCACGCGGACCAGGTTCTTAATTTGCCGCACCGAACCTTCAACGATCGTATCGACGCCCAATTCCTTCGCTATCTCCGAAAGAGACTTTTGGGACTCTTTGTAGCGCCGCACGGAAGTTCGCGAGATGACGGTCAACGAACCGATTCGGGCGAGCGTCGCCAGCACCTCTTCGTGCATCCCGTCGACGAAATAGTCCTGATCGGTGTCGCCAGAGAGATTTTCGAGCGGAAGCACTGCAAGACGCTTCGATTCTCCCGGAACATACAGCCCGAAGAAGCTCCCCGTCTGCAGCCTTCGCAGCGCGTCCGCCACACCTCCGGTCGAGAGGAAGCGGTCGTCGGGATTCTTCTGCAGGCACTTCAAAATGACTTGTTCGATCTCTGGCTTGAGCTGGGGGTTGAGCTTGGTGGGCGGCACGGGCTCGGTGGATACGATCTTCTCGGCGAGCGCCATTGCGGCCCGGTCCGGGAAGGGAAGGTAGCCGGTAGCCATTTCATAGAGCAGGATGCCCAGCGCCCAGGTATCGGTACGGTCGTCCACTCGCTGCCCGAGGTATTGCTCGGGAGACATGTAGGGTAATGTTCCGCTGATCCCGGTCTCCAAGGCCACTGTCTCCATCGTGGCTGCAGCGGAGGGATCGGTATGGTTTCCGGTATGCCGTTCATCCTCAAGATGAAGCAGCTGAGCAACGCCAAAATCCAGAATCTTGACGTCGCCTTTCGCGGTGAGCGCTACGTTACTTGGCTTCAAATCTCGATGGACGACCCCGCGCTCATGAGCGTCCTGGAGCGCCTCAGCCGTCTGGCAGCCAAAGCGAATGATCTCCTTCTCACTGAGTACGCCGTAAGCCATCTTGGCGGCCAGTGTCACTCCGCGGACGAGCTCCATAACCAGGAAGTCAATGCCTTCCTCGTTATCGAAGTCATAGATCTGGGCGATGTTCGGGTGGTTCAGCCGCGAAAGCATGATAGCTTCCTGACGGAAGCGCCTGCGCGTGTCCTGATTGCTCAGAGTGCCGGACGGAAGCACCTTCAGCGCAACGTCGCGTTCGAGACGTTCGTCGTGCGCTCGATAGACCTCACCCATCGCTCCCGCGCCCAGCTTGGCGGTCACGCGGTAATGAGAAAGCGTCCTGCCGATCATTCCCTGAAGTGTCCTCCTCAAGCATCTTACGTGAGCCGGTAGCCGCATTTTCGAGGATTGTTGCAGAGCTATGGACACCACAAGGTTCGAGAGGGCGCTACAGTTTGAGCCATCGCCGGATTCGTGGTGACATCGTCGCGGATCGCTACTGAACGGATCGTTTGCGGTGTTGCCGTTGTTCTCAGAAGATGAGTTTCATGCCGAATTGAATCTGGCGAGAAGAAGTGACAGTTCGAAAAATGATCCCGGCATTCGGACTCAAGACGCCACAACCAAGATTCTCGGGGTCGTTCTGTGCGGTACAAAGGGTGACCTTGTCGGCCAGCGTCTGCCTTCTGCCAACAAAGACCTGGTCGCCGTTACCTCCGCTGCCGGTAGGCCCCTGAGTGTTGACGGGGACATCAAAGTTGGCGTGATTCAGCAGATTGAAGGATTCGGCGCGAAACTGGATCGAGAAGCGATCATTCAATTTCGTCTGCTTCGTAAGCGATAAGTCGACGTCAACCAGCCCCGGACCGCACATGGTATTTCTGCCACTGTTGCCGTACACACCAGGCGGCGGCAAGGTGAAGACGGCGGGGTTGAACCATCCGGTCGGCTTGCGATAAGTCACCGCGCCCGAACACAGGTTCACCCCGGGCTTCAAGTTGGGGCGATCGGCGGGATCGGCCGCAAAGGTCGCCGAATTATTGAACGACCCCAGATTCGCCGTGAACGGCACCCCCGACAAGGCGCTCACGATCAACCCCGTTCGGAAGCCTTCGGCCAGCTTTCCTGTCACTCCAGTCAGACTCTGACCCCAGCGTCGGCCCGGACCAAAGGGCAGATCGTAGAGCGAATTGAAGACGAATGCATGTCGTCGGTCGAAGGAGGAGCGACCACGGTCGGCCTCGCGGTCGAAGAAGTTTTGCGAGACTCCTGACTCGGAGTCCCAGTCGCTGGGGTAGGCTCCGCTCTGGTCGTCGATGGACTTTGAATAGGTATACGAAGCCTGCAGTGAAAGCCCCGAGCTGAAGCTCCTCTGCAGCCGTCCCTGGAGTGAGTCATAGGCGGAATTGGCATCCGTGACGATCAGTGGAATAGAGCCAAGCAGGGGATTGATCGACCGGCCTCCGGGTAAGTCATTGGCTTCGCCGGTACGGACGAGATGCACCCCTCGAGATCCGACGTAGGCGATCTGCAGGATCGTGACTGGATCAAGCTGGCGTTCGATATTGAGGTTGTACTGCATGTAGTAGGGGAAGGAGGGGCGATAAGTCATGCCGAAGCTACCCACTACAGAGGGAGGAATCGGGCCAACGATTGAATCGACGCTGGTTGGAGGCGCGGCAAACCTTGGCAGGATATAAAGCAGCGGCTTATAGAACGGTTCATAGAAACGCGTATTGAAATACAGGTTTGCCCAAATCTGATCGCGCATTACCCCAAAACCGCCGCGCAGCACGGTCTTTCCGCTTGCTTCGGGGGTCCACGCAAAGCCGACCCGCGGCGACCAGAGGTCAAGTGGCACGCTCTGCCATATCTTGCCTACCGTTGGTCCGGGATCGGTCGCGATTTTGCGAATATTCGACAGCCGGTTGTCCTCTTCGGACGGGTTACTGGAGTACTCCCAGCGCAGTCCAAGATTCAGCGTCAGCTGGGGAAGTATCCGCCAGTCGTCTTGCATATAGAAGCCGAGATAGTTCTGGCGATAGCCGCGGTTCGAGTCGGCAAAGTTAGGATCGACCCCAAAGTAGGTATAAGGGACGCCTTCCAGGAAGAACTCAAGTGCTGGATCGGTGCTCTGCGCCGGAATGCCAAACGAGGAGAGATCATCAAAGCTGTATTCGCCATCGATGAAAAAATCGAACGGCCCGTTGACCTGGATTCGCTTGGCGTCTGCGCCAAATTTAAGAGAGTGACGGCCCCTGGTGAGAAAAACGTTGTCAAACTCCTCGAAGGTGTTCGAGGAGGTGCCGGAGGGGAAGATTAAATTATTGCCGATCAAGGGAAGGCCGGAGATGGCGAGCCCGCCGAGAGGGCGATGGTTTTCCAACGAGATGCTGAGGGGCGATTCATTGTCGGTCGTCGCCTGATACGAAGTCCGGTTGTAATTGAACTTCGCCTCATTCAGCAGGCTGGTGTTGATCACTCGCTGCCAACTCAGGAGAAGGTAGTTATCCGCAACCGTACGCTTCCCATCGAAGCCGGGAACAAACGTACTTTGAAAGGGAACAATCGAGTATCCGTTGTCGATGACCCATCTGGCGAAGAGCTGGTCTTTTTCCGTTAGCTGATCGTCGACCCTGAGCAGCCCATAATTCTCCAGTGTCGGCTGGTTGCGGGAGGTATTGAGGACTGCCAATCCGCCCGAAAGCGATGCCCCGTTTGCATGAGGGAACAACGCCAGAAAGGGGGAAATCAGCGGATTCACCCCCACGTTAATCAACAGGCTCGGGTTAGCGGCAGACGGCAGTAGTCCCAGGTGGGCATTATCGTCGGGAACGGTCGCGCTGGTAGTAATCCCTCGTTGTTCATCAAGTCCTTCATAATCGGCGAAGAAGAACAGCTTGTTCTTGAGCAGCGGGCCGCCTAGCGCTCCACCAAACTGATTGCGCGTGAATGAAGGAATCTGGCTAAGATCAAAATAATTTCGAGCGTCGAGTGCGGAATTTCTAACGAAGTCAAAGACCGATCCGTGAAACTCGTTCGTCCCGGAGCGCGAAACCAGCTGGATATTCGCTCCCGCATTCCGCCCATATTCGGCGCTATAAGTGTTCAGAAGCACCCGAAATTCGCGGATGGCTTCGACGCCGAGCTGCACTCCGGCCGGCCCCCCCGGGTAGGTGTTGAACCCGGGATCGTTGATGTCGCCGCCATCGAGATTGAAGTTGTTCATGGTCGGACGGGATCCCTGGACCGCAGCCTTGGTGATCCCACCCTCTGAGAAAGGGCTGGGTCCCGCATTCGTGGTTGGCAGTACACCTGGCTGCAGCAGCGTCAGCTGAAAGAGATCACGCCCGTTCAGTGGCAATTCGCGAAGGATATTCGCGCTTACCACGGTGCTCATCTGCGAGGTTGTGGTCTCGAGAATGGGACCAGCCTCGGTCACGACGATCTGTTGTTCGACCGAACCGACCGGAAGATCGGCATCGACGACTGCCTGCTGGTTGACTAGCAGATTGATATTGGATCTCACCACGGTCTTGAAGCCGTCGTGCCGGACCACGACTTCATACCCACCAGGCTGCAAGCCCGCGATGTCATAACTCCCGATCGAGTCGGTGCGCGATTCTCGAGTGGTTCCGGTCGCCAGTTGGCGTACGGTGACATGGGCATCGCTAATTAGCGCGCCGGAAGCATCCCGGACCGTTCCCAGGATCTCGGAAGTAATGCTCTGACCGCCAGCAGGAAGCAGGTGGGTCGCAAACACGAATATCACAGGCAAGGCATGACGCAAAGCGTTCTTCACATTCGATCCTTGAGAGAATGCAAACGGCCGCCTATAGGACAATTCCCAGTCGATTGAATCTGACGCATGTGCCGGACATCTGACCCCGCGCCTTTGCTAAACAAGCTACACGCTCCGGTATCTAAAGTGGAAATCTATCTTAGTAAGTCTATGCCCGGGGCGAGTGGAGGATATCATCCTGTCCCTTATAGGATTCAAGGCCCTTTCACCGAGCAACAGAGTGACTGGCAAAACACGGTGGTCGCTTGCAGTAGAATGGTGCATTCCTCGGAGGTCATCATCCAACGCCGACAGTTTCTCGCCGCCAGCCTGGCTACTTCAGCATTAACCCTTACCCGCAAAGGAAGAGCACAAGCGGCGCCAGCAGCCTCTCGCGAATTTTATCTGCTCCGACGCTACGAGCTGCAGTCGGGGCCACAAACGAAGCTCACCGAGAGCTATTTCGCAACGGCGCTCATCCCGGCGCTCATGCGCATGAAAGTTGGTCCAGTGGGCGCTTTCCAACTCACCATCGGACCGGAGACGCCAACCTTTTACCTGCTCGTCCCGGGCAACTCGGTCGAGTCCTTAGCCACTCTCGATCTGCATCTCGCCCAGGACGAGCAATTTCTCAAGGACGCGGATCCCTTCTGGGCCGCACCTGCGACAGCGCCATCGTTTCTTCGCGTCGAGAGTACCTTGCTTGCAGCCTTTGAGGGATGGCCGAAGCTGACTCCGCCGGCCACTGCAGCCAAACGAATCTTTCAACTGCGAACGTACGAGAGCCCTAGCGACCGTGACCACGTCCGCAAGGTCGAGATGTTTAATCAGGCCGAATTGGATGTCTTCCGGAACGCCGGATTTCATCCCGTTTTCTACGGCGACGCCCTGATAGGTCCACGCTTGCCAAAGCTTACCTACATGTTGAGCTTTCCATCGATGGAAGAGTTGAATGCCCGTTGGGCGGTCTTCGGTGCCGATCCGAACTGGAAGAAACTCTCTAGCTCGCCCCGCTATGCCTTTGAAGAGATCGTAAGCAGCATCACGAACCTGATTCTGACGCCGCTTACCTGCTCCCAGATCTGAAAACCACTTGAGCCGGGCTTAGAGCGTTTTGAGAAAGGCGATCAAGTCTGCCCGTTCCGAGGGTTTGAGGCTGAGTCCAAAGGGATGACCGGGAATCGACCGTGTCTTGCCGTCGTAGCCTTTGAAACCAGTCGGGATGTAGTCAGGCTCGAGGCGAGCGGGATTGAACCAATCCTCTAACGTGAGAGCCGAACCATTGTGGCCGAAGGGCCCGCGATACCACACTCCCCGGAGTGAGGGGACCTTGTAGTACCCAGTACCTTTGTGGGTTTGCAGGGTGTAGCGCGGATCGACGCCTATATGGATCGGCATCACCTCCGCTGGGGCTGCGCTTCCGGTAAACCCCTCTACTGCAATCAGCTTGTTGTTCGTGTAGAGCGGCGGCGTGTGGCAGACGCCGCATTTCTGTTGGGCGAAGAGGATCTTTCCGCGAGCCGCTGATGCGTCCAAGCGGTTTGGATTCGGCGGGGGTTGCAGAGAGTAGAGATATTTGGCAAGCGCATAGAGTTGTCCATCACTATAGCGGGCAGCTGGAAGCGGCGGCTCGGTCTTGTCCGGCCCGTACCGGTCGGCCGCAAACATATCCTGAGCGAGCGAACCATAGCGCATCAGGTCCCCGATATCACGTTGACGGACCAATCCGGTGTGGTCAAGGAAGTGCCGGTCCCGAACCCCAATCAGATCCGGGATTTGCGGAGGCAGCAAGATACTCGTGTTGGCGCGGGCGGTGACGCCGGGCGGGATCGCCTCTCCGGCTGCAGCCAGCTCCTCAAGACTCATCGATTCGGGCAGCCGGTTGATGTCTCCTGGAACCCATGGCACTTCGAACTGCCGGGCGAAGCCGCGCACCTGGGCGAGGACCTTGCTCTCGGGCATAAATTTTGCCGAACTCCTCAGGAGCAGCGCTCCTTCACGATCGTTGGGGTTGTTGCCTTGCCCTCCAGGTACGACCGTACCGTCGGCCAGCACCCGGGTGTGGCAGGTGGCGCAGCTCATTGACCCCAATTCGACAATGCCCTTGCGCCGGACCACCCAGCGAGCGAAGGGTATCGTTCCATCCTTCGCCACCGGCATGCCGGTCTCCTTGAAAAAGTTTGGATCGCGCAGGTTCTGCTCACTGAAAAATACCGGGTGCAGCGAGGTGGGCGCATTGAAGACGATCTCTCCCGCAGCGATCCATGCATCTTCATCTCTGGGCGCATTTACTGGGAAAATGATCTCTGGATCCCGCGTCTTGAGCCAATCCCCATATCCGGCCGGTTCGCGTCCCGGGGCAAATACCGGATAGGACTTGTAAATGACTCGCTCTGAGATTTGGTAATATCGGTCCCGATCAAGGTGGACCGGAGAATATTCCGGGTTTGCGAGCGGCAGCTCGAGTGAGTGAATGGCAGTCTGGTCCCACGTTTGGGGGGTATCGGGGGCCAAGGCGAACAAGGCCAGAAGCAGCGCAGCGTATCTCATATAGGGCCGCTAACCGAGGGCGAAAGATGGAGGCTACAACCAACAAGGAACGGGAAATACCAGGAAACCTTAGCACATGCCCGGCTCAATAACCCGCGGGGCGGTCTTGGCGCCGCGCAACTTTGGATTTACCGGTGTGTTTAGTTCTAGGGGATATCGTGGTGAGCTCGGTGGGATTCGAACCCACGACCCACGCATTAAAAGTGCGTTGCTCTACCGACTGAGCTACGAGCTCACTATTTACCGCTACTTTCAAATTAACACAGACATTCTGCATCCCATGACTAAGCTTTCGGCGTAACACCGCCTATCGTGAATCCCTCAACCATGCGGTACTATCGACAGACTGGATGAACTATTCAAAGTATGACCCCATCTTTCCGCAAGTTCTTTGACCGGTGGTTTCTCACCATTTCCGCTCTCGGATTGCTGGCGGTTACCCCATCCACTTCCAAGAGCGCCGAGATTGCCCCTCAGTCTCTCATGCAGAACGGCTTCCACAGCATGTACAACCTGGATTTCTCTCAGGCGACGCAGGACTTCGATGAATGGCAGAAGCAGCATCCTCAGGATCCAATGGGGCCAGTCGCCCATGCCACTGCTCTTCTCTTCGCGGAGTTTGCCCGGCTCGGCGTGCTGGAAGCTCAATTATTTGTTGATGACAAGAGCTATGAAGACCGTAAGAAGCTTACTCCGGATCCGAAAATCAGGGATCAGTTTCAGAATCAGCTGGCAATGGGCGATCAGTTGGCAGCCGCCGCGCTGCTCAAGAATGCCAGCGATACAAACGCACGGTTCGCCAAGGTGCTTTCGCTTGGCTTGCGCTCCGATTACGCGGCCTTAATCGAGAAACGAGATCTTGCCGCCCTGAACTACACAAAGCAAGGACGTGAGGACGCCGATCTGCTGCTCAAAGAGAAGCCAGACGCCTACGACGCCTACATCGCCCTGGGGGTTGAGAATTACCTGACCGGCATCAAACCCGCTCCGATCCGTTGGATGCTTCAGATGGGTGGAATGCAGACCGACAAACTGCAGGGAATTGAGCAACTCCAGAAAACCGCTGATCACGGGGTTCTGCTCGCGCCCTTTGCCAAGCTGCTCCTTGCTGTGGCCGCGTTCCGTGACAAGGACATGAACAAAGGCTGCAACCTGCTTCGGGGGCTGGCCTCCAGCTACCCGAAAAACCCGCTCTATTCTCGGGAGCTGGTGCGCTGTCATTGACCCGGCGAGGGTCCTCGTTTGCGACGCTTATCGGTCGCTGACGATTTACGATAAATGAACGCGCATGAGTGCATACGAGAGCGAATTATCCCGGCTTGTCGACGAATTGAATCGTTCCGTTCCTGGCGTGCGCAGCGGGGAACGCACCTCGCTCGATCAACTACTTGCGCTCGCCGCGCAACGCAATGCCTCTGACATGATCCTGGTCGTCGGTTCGGCGATTGCGCTCCGGGTCAATGGCGGCCTCAGTGCGGCGGCGGGTAAGCCGCTCACACACGAAGACATTCGCGGCATGTTGCTGCCCCTCCTGACCACGGATCAATCTGAGGAACTACAGCGCGAGAGGTCCTTAGACTTCTGCTTTGTGCGGAATTCTATTGGCCGGTTTCGCGCCAATTTTCACTATCAGCGCGGGACTTTAGCGGCCAGCATACGCCTGCTTCCACCCCAGGTGCCGTCGCTTGAGTCGCTGCACCTGCCTTCCGTGCTCGCCCCGCTGACGGAGCGTCGCCAGGGGCTCATCCTGCTCACCGGTCCAACGGGCTGCGGCAAGACTTCAACCTTGGCGGCCCTGATCGACCTAATCAACGGTCGCCGCCGCGACCACATCATTACCATTGAGGATCCCATCGAGTACCAGCACATGAATAGGGGATCGATCGTCGAACAGATCGAGGTTGGACATGACACCCCCAGTTTTGCTCAGTCGATTCGCGCTGTGCTACGTCAAAGCCCGGATGTGATTTTGGTAGGAGAGATGCGCGATGCCGAGACGATGGCGGTTGCGCTGACCGCGGCCGAGACTGGCCATCTCGTCCTTTCTTCGCTGCACACCAATGACGCCGCCCAGACGGTTTCTCGTATTCTCGACACTTTTCCTAGTTCGCATCAGCCGCAGATCCGGCAGCAGCTCTCGTTGGCGTTGTTGGCGGTCATCTCCCAGCAGCTGGTCCCGGCCGCTGATGGTAGTGGGCGCTATCCGGCGATAGAAGTCATGCTTGCGACAACGGCGATCCGTAATCTGATTCGTACCGGTCAGGATCACCAGATACGGTCCCACATCTCAGTCGGACGGGCGGACGGGATGTTCACCATGGAGCAATCACTTGCCGAACTGGTACGCGCCGGCCGCATCCTGCGCGAGACTGCTTACGCCCACTGCTACAACCAGGCTGAGCTGCGCCAGCATCTCGACACCCCTTCACGGCATTCCTGAGGGACTGTAGCTACTTTTATCTTGAAATTTCCTTAGAAAACGGCAGAATGCATAGGGAAGAATCCAATGAAAAAGCCGGTCGCCCTACTTCTGTTGGTATTTGCCACGCTCTCCCTCCAAGCCCAGGATGCAAGCACCGCGCTGAGCCAATTCTTTGAAGGCAAACAAGTGGTGGTGAAGATCGATATGCCCGGCACGCAACAGGGGATTGACATCTATCCAGGCAAGCCAAATGCTTTCGACGCGAAGGCTTATGGCAAGCGGATGAAGAGCTTCCCGGCCTCGCTGCGCAGCGGCGATGCGGTCATGATCACTACCGTCAAGGTGAAGGATAAGCTGATCGAGTTCCAGCTAGGCGGAGGAGGCTTCGGCACTTTCGGGGACGACACCAACACTGCCGTTCAATTCACTCCGGCGCCCAAAAGCGATCGCGAGAAGGACCTGGAGAATCAACTCAGCAATACCGACGACTCCGATCAGAAAAGCCGCATTCAGCGGGAGTTGGATTATCTTCGCCGTCAGCGGGAGCGTGACGATCAACGTAACCGCGCTATCGCCCAGCAGGCTGCACAAGTCAAGAAAATGCAGGTCGATGACAGCCGGATGAAGGGCGGCTCCCGCTTCAACTTGAAATACGACGGCAAGGTTCCTCCCAACGTGACTCCGCAGGACGTAATCGCGGCGTTGTCCCCCTACGTCAGCTTTCCAGCCCAGATGACTGGAGGGTCCCCGGCTGATGCAGTCCCACCCCCGGCGGCCACCCTCCAGCCGGCGGTGATGTCACAGAGCACCGGAGCATCTTCGGATCCATCGCACGGCTTGCAAAAGGGAATGCATCAGGACCAGGTGCGAGCGCTGCTGGGAAATCCGACAAATGTCACCGACACCGATCATGACGGTCTTCATGTCCACTCTGAAACCTATGCTCAGGGAAGCACCCTCATTCACGCAGAATATGTGAATGGCATTCTGGTGCGTTACTCGATGGACGTTCACTGAGCAGTCACAAAGCCGTCATGACTGAGCTGGCGATATGATCGCTGCTGAGCATGACTGATGCAATTGAAGAGCTGATTGAACAACTTCGGGGCGGCAGCGTCCGCGCTTTGTCCCGAGCCATCTCCGAAGTCGAGAACGGCGGGTCGCTGGCTCCAAAAATCCTTGCAGGTTGCTTTCCATATTCTGGACGCGCCTTGAGGGTCGGTATTACTGGTTCCCCAGGGGCAGGCAAGAGCACTCTGGTTGACCACCTGGTCACGCAATACCGCAGCCAGGGAAGAACCGTTGGCGTGGTCGCCGTCGATCCGACGAGTCCCTATTCCGGGGGCGCCATATTAGGGGACCGCATCCGAATGCAGGCCCATCACGCAGATTCCGGCGTTTTCACTCGCAGCATGGCGACTCGCGGAGCTCTGGGCGGCCTGGCGAGTACCACGGCAGATGTTGTCTCCATCATCGAAGCCAGCGGCAAAGACGTCATTCTCATCGAAACAGTCGGCGTAGGTCAGGACGAAATCGACGTCGTTCGTCTGGCGGATGTCTGCGTTGTCGCGGTGGTTCCTGGGATGGGTGATGATATTCAGAGCATGAAAGCGGGAATCATGGAGATTGCCGATGTCCTGGTCATCAACAAAAGCGATCGCGAGGGGAGCGACCGTCTCGAACAAGAGCTCCGAGCGATGCAGAGTTTGGGTCACTCGTCCAAAGAACCGAATTTGGATGTTCACATTATTCGCACCGTAGCCATCACTGGAGACGGAATCGCCGAGTTGCAATCTGCCATCGGAGCACAGGAACAGTGGCTGGGAATGGAAGGACGATTGTTCGCAAGGCGCTCGGCACAATGGCGAGAGCGCATCTCGAATATGATCAGGCAGGAAGTGCTACGCAATATCCAACGGCCAGGCGGGGGCGAGGACGAGTTTGCGAAGCTGGCCGAGGCGGCCGCTGCCGGCACCGTCAATCCTTACCTGGCGCTGCCCAGGATGATGGAGAGATTGCGGCAGGCTGCTCGGAACTAAGAGAAAATGGCAGAGAAGATTGACTTAAGGAGACCAAGACAGAATTATGGCAACGATCGATCATTTAGGCATTGCGGTCAAGAGCATTGCGGCCGCTCGCGGATTCTACGAGTCGCTGGGGCTATCGGTGGTGCGGGAAGAAGAAGTGCCCGACGAACAGGTGCGGACCGCAATGATTCCGGTAGGCGAAAGCCGGGTCGAGCTGCTTGAACCCACCAGCGACGATTCTCCGGTGGGACGGTTTCTGGCGAGTCGAGGCGAAGGCCTTCATCATGTGGCCTTTCACGTCGACGATATCTCGGGAACCCTCGAAGAACTCAAAGCCAAGGGTGTGCGGCTGGTAAACGACGATCTTCAGATCGGAGCCGGCGGTCATCTGTATTTCTTTGTTCATCCAGAGAGTGCCGGCGGAGTGCTGGTAGAGATCTGTCAGGATTCGATCGCGGACGTCTGATGCTTTTAGCTATCGATACTTGCGGGACCTTGGGAGGAGTGGCGCTCGGTGAGTTGACAGCCCACCCCGCCACCCGGAGCTCCGAACCAGCGCAGGTGCGGCTCGCGGCCGCCCGCGAACTTGCGGGCAGAAGCTATTCCGAGCAGCTTATCCCGACCATCTCTGAGGTGCTTGCAGAGACTCGCGTGGGACTTCCGCAGTTGCAGGGTATCGTCGTCATTCATGGTCCGGGGAGCTTTACCGGGATCCGCATCGGCGTCAGTGCGGCAAAAGGTCTTGCTGAGGCTCTCGCCGTCCCGATTATTGCCGTTTCTCGCCTCAGGCTCTTGGCTCTGAAAGCCCAGGGCACGGCGATTGCCGTCCTCGACGCAGGTCGCGGCGAGTTTTTTGTGGGCGTCTATCAAGACGGAATTTGCGTTCAGGAAATTCTACTGACCCGCGAAAATTTGATGGAGGCGATGACGAACTGGAAGTACCCGGTTCTCGTCTGTGAAAACCGAGTTTTTGAGTCCCTATCGGAGATCGGGCCACGACTAGTCTCTGCACCAGCTGCGATCGACGCGCTTGCTGCCGGTGCAAACCGGTTTCTCGCCCAGGACTTCGACGATACGGCCCTGCTAGACGCCAACTATCTGCGTCGTTCTGAGATCGAGATGCTTGCCAGGATCGCCGAACATGCAGCACTGCGGGCCGCTCCATCGTGTGCTGACCCACGCCCTGCTTCGGTGTCGGTTGACTCGGCACCCGCTGATGTTCATCAAAGATGAGCGATGCGATTCGCATCCGGGCTATGACCGCCGAGGATGTGGAGGCGGTGATCGGGATGGAGCGGCAAACCGATACTGCTCCGCATTGGTCCCGCGACGACTACCTCTGCTGCCTCGAGCAGAATGCCGCTATGGCTCTGCAGCGGTTTGCCCTGGTAGCAGAATCGGGGTATTCCCTGGCAGGCTTTCTCGTCTTGCGCCTGTTAAAACTTCAGGGCGACTCCGAGGCGGAGCTGGAGTCGATCGTAGTCGCTCCTTTTCTGCAAGGGCAGGGAATCGGTAGACGGTTGATGACCGCGGGCCTGCAACTGGCAAGATCCCAAGGGGCCCGGCGCTTTTCTCTCGAAGTGCGAGCCTCAAACCAGGCGGCAATCCGCCTTTATCAGAGCTTTAAGCTAGCCGAAATTGGCCGCCGCCCGGGATATTTTCACCTTTCTGAGGAAGATGCTGTCCTAATGAGCATCAATTTGGAACTGGAGTTACGCGAAACCTTCGCACTTTCAGAATTTCCTCAACAAGTGGATTGAAAAGATCAGGCGACCGGAGTGATACTTTCATACGTCTTATGGAAAGAGGTGTTGCATGAAGGTAGAAACAACCGGAACGCAAGACGACGTGTCAATCCAGCAGCTGCAAGAGGAACACCGCCGGTATTCTGAGAAACTTGATGGACTCTCCCACAGCCCCTATCTATCAGCTGAAGAGCAGATCGAGGAAGTCCGCTTGAAAAAACTCAAACTTCGTGTCAAAGACGAGATGATGGGCCATCGTCCTTTCATTCGCTTCAACTAGCCAAGCCCTGGATTACGGCAGCTTCGTCACCCATTCGTGCTGCGGCGCCTGGACCACTGGACGCCGCAGGGGAATGGCTTTTTGTGTCCCATAGAACGCGCCAGCGCGCGTTACGACGCATTGACCTTCATCGCGACCTATACGCACCTATAATGGAAGAGGGCAGGCTCAAAGCCTGTGACATTCAGGAATAGAAGGTCGCTAACTCAAGTTCATGGTGCGTGACGGATATTTTTATGGCTTCGGCCTGCTGGCGGTCGCCGGGGCGCTGATCTGGTGGACGGGAGGATGGCTGTGGGCGATCGTTCCTCTTCTGCTCGCCGCGTTCTTTCTCTGGTTCTTTCGCGACCCGGCGCGCAGAATTCCCTCCGGAGCTGGTCTGATTGTTTCTCCTGCTGACGGGGTAGTAACCAGCGTTGAACACGTTTCGACGCTCTCGGGCAAGCAAATTAAACTGAGTGTCTTCTTGAGCGTCTTCGATGTGCATGTCAATCGCTCCCCCTTAAGCGGGCTGGTGCGGGAAGTTCGCTACGAAAAGGGTCTATTTTTGAATGCAATGAACCCGGCTTCTGCAGACAAGAATGAGCAAAATACCGTGGTTGTCGAGGGAGATGGCTGCCAGATCGTCTTCAAGCAGATCGCGGGTCTGCTGGCGCGGCGGATTGTCTTCAATAAGCGGGTTGGTGACCGGGTCGAGCGCGGTGAACGCGTAGGCTTGATCAAGTTTGGTTCGCGAGTCGATGTGCTGCTGCCAGGGAATGCCGCTGTTTCGGTAAAAAAAGGCGATAGGGTCAGGGGCGGCGCATCGGTGCTGGCCAAGGTGCCGGTGCCTACGCCCTTGTCCGGCGAGCCGATGATCGCCGGGGAGAGGAGAATTTGATCGCCCGCCAACGTCGGCGGGGCCTCTTCATTCTGCCGTCTGTTTTTACCGCCGGAAATATCGCTGCGGGTTATTACGCCATCACTCAGAGTTTGGAGGGTTCGGTGCTGGCGCCGCAGCACTTCAACTACGCGGCTCTGGCGATTGGGTTCGCAATTCCGTTCGACGCGCTCGACGGCCGCATTGCCCGCATGACCAATACCACCAGCGAGTTCGGCAAGGAACTCGATTCACTCGCCGACGTGATTACCTTCGGGGTAGCTCCGAGCATCCTAGCGTTCAGCTGGGGTTTTCGCTCGCTCGCCTTGGAAGGATATTCAGACATCCGGCAGCGCCTGGTGCAACTGGGAGCCTTCATCTGTTTTCTTTTTCTTATCTGTGGCTCGGCAAGGCTCGCGCGCTTCAATATCAGCCACAATCCGGTTGCCCTCAATCCCGGACGCGGGGACCGGAAGTACTTTGTGGGCATGCCGATCCCGGCCTCGGCAGGGATGATCGCCGCTGTCGTGCATTTTTTCCGAGGCGAGCCGCTGGCGGTCTGGTGGATGTCCGTACTGTGGATGGGACTGGTCGGCCTGATCGGCTTTCTCATGGTCAGCACCTGGCGATTCTGGAGCGGCAAGGAGATTAACCTTTTTAATCGACATCCCTTTCGTTTGTTGATTTTGCTGGGCGCATTTGTCTATGCGCTGGTGGTTTTTTCTCAGGTATTGTTGTTGCTCATGGCTGCTTTTTATACGTGCTCGGGGATTTTTTCCCGTGCTGCCTACTCCTGGTCGCGAGGACGAAAGCCCGCGAACGCTGCTTGAAAACCTCAAACATGTGAAACGAGACTTAATGCCTGAGAATTATCGGATTGCGATCGTCGGTGCTGGCTCCCTTCGCGGCAAGGAACTCAACGAGGCGCTTGGTGAATCCGCGTTTGCAGCGTCCGACTTTGTGCTGCTGGATGATGAGAGTTCGTTGGGCAAGGTCGAGGCGGTGGGGGACGAAGTCACTGTGGTGCAAATGATCGATCCACAGTCATTTGATCACGCGGATTTTGTTTTCTTCGCTGGAGACGCCGGCAATACGCTAAAGCACTGGAAGAGCGCCTCCCGTTCTGGCGCCAGCATTCTCGATCTTACTTACGCGCTCGAAGGCGAACCCGATGTATTGGTGCGTTCTCCGTGGGTGCGCGAGGAGCTGAACGGTCTTTCCTCAGGAAAGGCAACTCCCGATCTCAGAACGCCGGCGATCGTGCCGGCGCATCCTGCCGCCGTCGCGCTGGCGCTGTTATTGCTTCGCGTCAAAAAGGTGGGACCGGTCGCCAGCGCCTGGGCCACCGTCCTCGAGCCGGCCACGGAACATGGCCGCTCCGCCATGGATGAGCTGCATCAGCAGACCATCAGCCTGCTGTCCTTCCAACCTCTGCCCAAGGAGACCTATGACGCTCAGGTGGCCTTCAACCTGCTGCCAGTTCTCGGCGAGGAAGCGAAGGTGGACCTCGGTGCAACGGAATTGCGTATCCGCCGCCATTATGGGTTGCTATCCGGGGGAGGACTACCTCAGGTGAGCGTGCAGTTGATCCATGCTCCCGTATTCCACGGTTATGGCATTTCTCTCGGCATTGAACTGGAGCAGCCCGCCTCTGTTGAAGAATTAGAAGCAGCGCTTACCGGCGAACATGTCGACGTGGTTCTCGGCGATCAAGATGCACCCAGCAATCTTAGCACCGCTGGAGAAGAAGACATCATGGTGCGGGTGCGAGGGGAAGAAGGACGGCAACGTTTCTGGATTTGGGCAGCCGCCGACAACCTGAAGCTCTCAGCCCTTAACGCGGTGGCTTGCGCACTCGAATTGCGCAAATTGCGCCCGCAGGGAAAGGTCCAATGACTGGCGACAACTAGTCAGGCGGACTATCGCTGGCGCACGGTTCACGGCTGATGAAAAATTCCGTAGAAAGAAAAAACCCGGCCAAATCGGCTAGCAGCCTGGCGATGGTTCCTCTTTCGGGTACTAAGGACCTGCGCGGCACGGCAAGGATATGAAATCTTCAATGAAGCTATTTAAGGAACGGACCTGAAATGGGCAAGAATTCGGCGAGCGGGCAACCGTCGCACTTCGGAGTGGGTCCGCAGTGGGTCTTTCCCACCATCACGACGAGCGCGTGAAACTCGTTATAGTGCTGGACGATCGCATTCCGGTCGCCTTCTGGATAGCTTTCATTTAGCGCGTCTATTGCGAGCGCCTGGATCTCCGAGTAAGTTGCCTTCGCGGGTAAGAGCCTGTGCCGAGTGACGATGCGGCGGAGGTATTCGTCAACCACCATGGCTGGATGACCCAAAGCATATAGCAAGATGGCATCGGCGGTCTCAGGTCCAACTCCAGGAAGGGCGAGTAGCTTCACCCGGGCAGTCTCGGGCTGTTCGGCAGCAAGCTGACTTAACGAACCCCGGTATTCGCGGTCGAGCAACGTGACAAAGGCCTTCAGCGCTGCAGCTTTTCGCACCATAAATCCCGACGGGCGGATCAGCTGGCGCAACTCCTCGTCGGGCAATCCACGAACACCGTCGATGGTCAGCGAACCATGTGCCGCAAGGTTCTGGATTGATCGTTCTACGCCTTTCCATGAGGTGTTTTGGGTGAGATAGGCCCCGACGATGACTTCGAAGGAGGTGGCTGCCGGCCACCATTGCTGGGGACCATAGACGGCAGTCAATCGGAGGTACATCTGGCCGAGCCGCGCCTTCCTCATTCTGGCGATCCGGCTCCGTTTAGAGTTCGCAGCTGCTGCTTCCAGCCGAGCAGTTTGGCTTTGAGGGCTTCGGCCTCGGCTTCAGGAATTCTTCCTTGATGCTGATAGAGAATCGACAGGCTGGTATGTGCAAGCGGATCTTCTGGGTCGCGCATGATCAGTTCAAGCGCCGTATCGATCGCGCGGCGGTAGTCGCCCGAATCCTGAAATGCTCGGACCAGTCCATGCATTGCGTCCAGGAATTCCGGATCAATCGCCAGCGCCTGCTGAAAATGGCGAATTGCCGATCTGCCGTCGTTTCTCGCAACGCAATCCAGTGCCTGGTCGTAGAAGCTTTCAGCCTGTTTGCGGATCGCGCTTTCGGAAGTCATGCGTACTCCCATGATAAGTTTCCATGATAAGTTCTCCGATGAGCACACCAGAAATCTGGAACAAAGGCGCCCTCAATGCCGCGAAACAACGCTTCCATGGTGGATGACGCCGGCAAGGGCAACCGGAACCTGCGTCGGTATCGATAGCTCCGGGTGACTGCTCGTCCGCGGGAGCACGATGATGTCCACCCGCCGATTCTGGCTGCGGCCGTCAGCGGTGTCGTTGGGAGCAACCGGGTGAAACTCCGCATACCCTGATGCCGACAGCCGGTAGGGCGCGAAGCTGTCGGCGACGAAGATTCGCGTCAGCCGGGTCGCGCGGCTGGTCGATAGCTCCCAATTCGAGTCGAACTGTTCGGTGTGGATGGGAACGTTGTCGGTGTGCCCTTCAATGCGGATGTCGTAGGGAGAACTCGCCAATGCAGTTGCAATTCTATTCAGGACGGGCAAGGAATTCGTATGAATTGCCGCCGAACCGCTATCGTAAAATCCCGCTTCCCGAAGCGATATGACCAGCCCGTCACGGCCGATCTTCATCGAAACGACGTGTTCTGCAATCTGGGTCGAGAGCATCCCGGAGAGCCGCTCCTTTAGCTTCTCCAGATCCACTTTGACCGCCGGAGGAGCCATCAGTTCCTCTCCCGAGACAATGTTCATCGGGGTAACCGGACCTTCCTGGTTATGAGCGAGTCCGGCAGCCCCGTTCTTAGTTGGCGTCTGTTGGAAGAGGCCCAGAGTGCGAAAGGCCGAATCGATCGAATCAGCCATCTGCACCTGCTTCTTCACGTCGGCCTTCGAGGTGGCATACATCACCACAAAGAAAGCGAACATGAGGGTAATAAAGTCGGCATATGAAACCAGCCAGCGTTCATGGTTGACATGCGGCTTGTTTTTCTTTCGTCTCATCATTTCGGTTTCGGATCGGCCGGTCAGGCGCGTACCGGCGACTTGCGGTTCTTGTCTTCGGAGAGGAAGCTCTGCAGCTTAATCTCAATCATGCGAGGGTTCATCCCCTCGAGGATAGACACTACCCCCTCCAGCATCATCTCCTTGTAGACGCGTTCTTCCTGGATGCGGATCTTCAGTTTGCCTGCCGAAGGTAGCAGAATCAGATTGGCCGCTCCGACTCCATAGATCGTGGCCACAAAAGCTACGGCAATGCCTTTGCCTACCTCTTCGATCTTGTCCAAGTGCTGCATGACCTGAATCAAACCGAGCACTGCACCGATAATCCCGATCGTAGGAGAGAAGCCGCCGGCCGACTCGAAGACCGCCGGAATGCGCTCCTCTTCCTCAGCGCGGTTCTCGATCTGGATCTCCATGATTTTCCGCAGTTCCGAAGGTTCGGTCCCATCCACCGCCAACATGATGGCTTGTTTAAGAAAGGGATCGGTGATTTTCTTCAGCTCCTGGTCGAGCGACACTATGCCGCTCCGCCGGGCTTTGTTGGCGAAGTCGATGATTTGCTTCAATGCTTGATCGGTATCCCTCTTCCCACCCACAAAGACCTGTATGAATTTCTTGAAAGCAGCCAGAACCATAGGAAGCGGAAACTGCAGCATCACCGCTCCCAGGGTTCCCCCAAAGACGATCATGGCCGCGGTTGGCTGCAGAATCTGGCCGAGGCTTCCACCTTCGATCAGCAAGCCCGCGATGATGCCGGTCACTGCCAGCAGAACTCCGATGATGCTGCTCTTGTCCATTCGAATTCAGGGTCCTTATCTTCGGGACGGTCGTCGCATGTGGCATTGAATGCAAAGGTGTTTGAAGGCTTTTCTAGCCGGACTGGTTCTCATCAACGAAAGCCTTTGTGTATTTCGAATTGGCTTTTGTCCGAGTTGCCTGGGACTCGGAAGCGTCGTGGCAAATGTCGCTAAATGCAACAGTGTTCTGCCGTCAGGGACCAGTTTGACCACCTCCGCCAGCAATTTGGCTCGCTGCAATGTCATGCGCTCGACCACCTGAGCGCACGACTCATGGACCAGCACCTTCTCGCCGTTGACCAGGGTGAGCATCGTATCCGGAGACGCTTCAGCCCACTTGATCAGGTCACAGTTGACGAAGAGTGGATTGCCGTTCAGCCGAGTGAGTTCAATCATCGAGGCTCCTCCTCCGGGCTCTAAGGCGTTATCGGCGGAAAGGGGCTGAATGTTCAAGGACTCAACATTCGTCGGCGAAATCCGGATCCACCTCTACTTTGTCGGCTTACGCCGTCAGCCTCACGGACCTTAATAGGGCCCGCGATCTACAAGGGCTCGGATGGATTATCGAGTGCGCAACTCGCGGCCTCGCGAGTCTTTCTTTCTTTCTGGGATTGCATCTCCAAAATGGGCAAGTGCCTGGCCATATGGAGTGAATCGCTCCAACCGGGTATGCGGGACGAGGGAGACTATAGGCGTGGGCAAGCCGCCTCACGGAGCAAAACGCGATGAATCTCTGGCAGGACTTCAAGACCAATCAAGGCAAGATCATCTACAAATGGCAGCATTACTTTCCGATTTATGAGAAGCATCTCTGTGCCTGGCGGAACAAGACCGTTACGGTCATTGAAATCGGAGTTTTTCACGGAGGGTCGCTGCAGATGTGGCAGCGATACTTCGGGCCGTTAGCAACGATCGTGGGCATCGACATCAATCCCGAGTGCCTGCGGCATGAGGAGCCGGGCATCCACATACGCATCGGTGACCAAAGCGATCCGGCTTTCCTGCAATCTGTCGTGGATGAGTTCGGCGCTCCGGATATCGTGATCGATGATGGAAGCCACCAGATGCAGCATCTCAGGAGCAGCTTTCTGTTCCTCTATCCCAAGCTAAGTAAGAACGGTATCTATGTCGTCGAGGACTTGCATACTGCCTACTGGGAGGAGTATGGCGGCGGACTGTGTAAGCCGGAGAGCTTCATCAGCCTTAGCAAGCAATTCGTCGACGCCCTGAACGCCGACCACGCTCGCGGCGCTCTGGTCCCCGATTTCATCACCAGGCATACCTTCGGGATGAGCTTCTACGATAGTGTGGTGGTCTTTGAACGGGGGACGATCCCGATAAAGATGGCTGTCTGGAGCGGTCGGCTATCCCAACCGGTAAGCTTGCCAGCGGTCAAAGAGATCGAGACTGCAACTGCGACCTAGCGCGGTGGCTGGCTAGATCCATTGCTCGGGACGGGGCTGCTGCGGAGCTCCAGGAAGAAGGCGGCCCAAGTCGCCCGGGGTGATCCATGTTGACGGTGCAAGCGAATGAACTGAATGTCGACGCCGCTCTGCGCGCAGCCAAGAACGGGCTTGAGTCGGGAGATCTTGCGGGGGCCGAGCGGCTCTATCGCGCGATTCTGGCAACGTGCCCCAACCAGGCCGATGCAAACTACAACCTCGGGGTGCTGTCCGCGCACACCGGTCGCGCGGCGCTTGCGCTGGGCCACTTCCAGGCCGCTCTCCAGGCCGACCCGCGGCAGCCGCAGTTCTGGCTGAGCTGTATCGACACTCTAATTCGGCTGGGGCAGACCGGGGCAGCCGTCGAGATGCTGGCCCAGGCTCGTCTATGCGGCCTCGGCGGACCAGGCGCTGAGTCGCTGGAGGTTCGGCTGCGAGCGCTCTCCAGTCCGCATACGGAGAGGAGGCGGGAAGAGGCGAAGATCTCTTCGGTCCCTGCTTCAACTCCGCTCTCCGTTGCGGCCTCGCCTCTGGTTGCCAAAAAGATCCGGAAAAGAGGTCAAAGGGCAAAAGATCGGGCAGTCAGGTGGAAACAATCTGCTTCATTGCCGACCGTATCTGCGGCGATCGCCAAGCAAGAGGCCGACGAAGAAGCCGAGCTCATGGGACTGTATCGGCAAGGCCGCTTTGCTGAAGTGGAGGCGCTCGCTCGCGGCCTAGCGACGAAGTCCCCTGCGCGCGGGTTTCTTTGGAAGGTGATCGGCGCCGCGGTGCAGCGGCAGAAGCGGTTTGAGGAAGCGCTCGAAATCAAGCTGCGCGCTGCGGAGCTGCTTCCCGGCGACGCTGAGATGCAAAACAATCTTGGCGTCGCGCTATTGGAGCTGTCGCGTTACGCCGAAGCGGAAGCCTGTTACCGGCGCGCCACAACCTGGTGCCCGGAGTATCCCGAGCCGTGGACCGGGCTGGGGCTCGCGGCGCAAAAACAAGGCCGGCTCGAGGAGGCAGAGCAATTCTGCCGCCGGGCGCTCGAGCTTCGTCCGGTCTTCGCCGATGGCAGCTGCAATCTCGGGGTCGTTCTGCAGTTTCGCGACAAGCTTGACGAGGCCGAGGGCTGCTACCGGGAGGCGCTCAACGCCGAGCCTTCTCATCTCCATGCCTTAAGCAACTTCGGCACCCTGCTTCAGAAAATGGGGCGGCTGGCTGAAGCTGAGGACCTGTTTCGCCGAGCTCTCGTTCAGGATCCGGACTTCGTTGATTCCTTGGTTAATCTCGCCGGATGCCTGCACCAATTGGGGCGGATGGAAGAGGCGATTGCCGCGCACCGGCGCTCCATCGAAGCCGATCCTACCAGCGCCCCTCTCTATTCCAATTATCTCTTTTGCCTTGGCCATAAGATCGGGTACGCGATCGAAGACCAATTCGCCGAGCAACTGCGGTTTGGAGAGCGATTCGAGTCTCCATTGGTCGGACAATGGCGGCCGCATTCCAACTCCCGCGATCCGGCGCGTGTTCTCCGCATCGGCTTCATATCCGGAGATTTCTACAAGCATGCGATGGCTTCTTTTGTGGAACCCATGCTGTCCCAGCTCGGACGCGATCGCGGCTTCGCGTTGCATATCTATAACAACCGGAGCCTTGAAGACGAAATTACCCTCCGCATGCGGAGGCAGGTCCAACATTGGACCTCATCGGCTGGTCTTTCCCCGGAGGCTTTGGCGGAGAAGGTCCGGGCCGACGGTATCGATATCCTCTTCGATCTTTGCGGACACACCGGAGGGAGCCCAATGGTGTTTGCTCGCAAGCCCGCGCCGATTCAGATTGGCTGGATTGGCTATCTCGGCAGCAGCGGAATGAAGTGCATGGACTACTACCTGGCCGACCCGGTATTCCTTCCGCCTGGCGAGTTCGATCGTTACTTCACCGAGACGATCATTCGTTTGCCGGTGGTGGCTGCCTTTCAACCCAATATGGCTGCGCCTGCGGTCTCTGCGTTGCCCGCGCTAGTCAACGGCCCCCTCACCTTCGGCAGCTTCAGCCGGATGGGCAAGCTGAATCCGGAGACGGTGGGGCTGTGGTCGCGGCTGCTTCGCCAATTGCCGGGGTCGCGGATGATCCTCGGCGCGATGGCCGCCGACGGGCGTCATGAGCTCCTGGAAAGTTGGTTTGCACAGGAGGGGATCGCGAAGGAGCGGCTCGAGTTCCATTCAAATTCTACGATCGACATCTATCTCGGCCTCCATCATAGGATCGATATCTGTCTGGATCCGTTTCCCTTTACCGGCGCCACCACCACCGGCAACGCGATGTGGATGGGTGTGCCCACGCTTACGCTACAGGGAAACACGCCCGCGGGGCGGCTGGGAGCCGCCATGCTGGGGCACGCCGGCCTAGAGGATTTCGTCGCCCGCGACCAGGATGACTTCGTCGCAAAAGGCCTTAATTGGGCGAAAAATCTTGAAGCTCTCGCTCAACTTCGCGCCGGAATGCGCGCCCGCTTCCTGGCTTCGCCGCTCGGCGAGCCGGAGCTCTTCGCGCGGGAACTCTCCACCTTGTTGCGGCGGCTTTGGGAGAATTGGTGTACCAAGTGACTCAATTCTTGCGGAAGGCTGACGTAGTTGAACGCCCTGCTGCAACGAAAAAGATCCTTAAGGCCGAAGCAGGGCACCGTGGCTGGCTATTCGCTGCACTGAGGACGCGCGCCGCCGCCAACTCCTCATCTGCAAAACGGAACTGCTCGGGTCGCAACCAGCTTTATCCCTCCGCAGCTCAACTTTGGCACCTAAAGTGCTCCAGAAGGTCGCCGATGAAGGCAGTGGGTAACGCGGTTCCTTCCGCTAAGTGACCCAGAGCAAAATTACGGCATCTGGTCAGGAACCCAAAGCAAGGCAATAAGAGGAATCAATCTCACGCATCAAGGAGCAATGACATGTCTTTGGGTGTCCTAAATAACATCTCGGCAATTTACGCGCAGAACAACCTGTCCACCACGCAGGCCAACCTGCAGAAGACCCTGGAGCAGTTGTCTTCAGGATCGCGGATCAACTCCGGCGCGGATGATCCGGCCGGCCTTTCCATCAGCAACGGGCTGGCGGCCAATGAGGCGGCGCTCACCCAGTCTTCGCAGAACGCCACCAGCGGCGTCGGGCTGCTGCAGGTCGCCGATGGCGCTCTGTCGCAGGTCAACAGCCTGCTAAATCGGGCCATCACCCTGGCCACCGAGGCGGGCAACGGCACTCTGGACAGCGCCCAGGGCGCTGCCGCTCAGCAGGAATACGGCGACATCCTGAGCGAGATCAACACCATCGGCAGCTCGACGGAATTCAACGGCAACGCGGTCTTCTCCAGTGCGCAAAGCAACATCTTCACCAGTGACGGCACCACGACTGGAACCAACAGCTACAACGTTGGAGTTGGAACGCTGAGCACTACCAGCGGCGTCGGCGTCACGGCGCCGGGCACCAGCAGCGGCACCGGCTCGACGGCGAGCCTGGCCCCGCTGCTCACCAAGGCAGGCGCGGCGGCGGCCACCTATACTGCAGCGGTCAAGAGCGTCTCCACCTTGACACTCACCGGAACCCTGGCATCGACCGACAACGTGATCGGCACCCTGCAGTTATATGCCGGCTCGACCGCCTACACCATCAACACCGGCACCACCGGCGAGACGGTCGCTGCACTCGATGCGCAGATCGCCGCCGACACCGGCGGCACCACCGCGGTCGGCGGCGCGGCGATCACCATCACCGCTGGCACCGCCGGGGTCGCCAATGCGATCGTCCTGGGCACCAGCACTCTGGAGGACACCACCGCCGGCGCCGTGACAGCGTCGAGCGGCGCGCTTGCGGCCGCCAACGGCACAGCGGGCGCAGACACCGTCAATTATGCGGCGTCGGCTTCGCAGACCTACTCGATCAACGCCCACAGCGCCGCCGACACCTTCACCAACAGCGGGCTGAGCGTCACCTTCGGCACCGGCGCCAATGCCGTCACCACCAACGTCATCTTCACCGGGACGGGCGGAATCGACACCCTAGCCCAGTTGGACGCCAACATCGTCACCGCGGCCGCCAGCGCCGGCGCGGGAACGATCGCCGCTACCGTGACCGGCAATAACGTCGCCTACACCGCTTCAGCCAGCGGTTCGGCGGCTGACTTCACCATCAACGGCGGGGTCAACGATATTCTGGCCTCTTCGGCTTCAAGCTCAGGGTCGCCAAGCGCCGGCGCCACGCTTAGCGGCACCAGCTTGAGCACCTCCACGGGGGCGGCGAGCGCGTTGACCGCCATCTACAACGCCATCAACGACGTCTCTTACCAGCGCGGAGCGGTGGGGGCCAACATCAACACCCTAACCGCGGTCTCGGAAGTGGAGTCGACCCAGAACGTGAACGTGACCGCCGCGCAGAACTCGATCAGCGCCACCGATTACGGCCAAGCCACCTCGAACCTGTCCAAATACGAGATTCTAAGCCAGACCGGCATCTCGGCACTCGCCCAGACCAACAGCGTACAACAGGAGGTCTTGAAGTTGCTGCAATAGTCCCACGGGAGCAGTTCTTCATGGGGCACGCCGGGCAGCAGATCGATGCGAGCCAGGCAAAAGGGAAGGAACTACTGGATGGCGGAGGATGGGTCGAAACTGGCCTAAAATCCGCCATATTTTCTGGCGATGGCTCACCAAACCCGGGCCGGGTCGATAGAGTTCGCGGAGTCCTCCAGCGATCCAGCGGTTCTAAAAAAAAAACTAATTCTTTCTCTGCATAGGTGGCTCTTGACTTGAATACAGGCAGAGGGACAAAGGAGAATCTATGGGTACGGTGGGGATAAGCTTCGGGAATCCGACCGGTGGCGCCGGTTTCGATGTGACCACGACGGTGGCAGCAATCGTTTCAAATCTCGAGCACGTGGAGACCCCGTGGAAGACTCAGCTGACCAGCTTTACTGCTCAGGACGCTGTCTTCACTAGCTTAGGAAGCAATCTTTCGACACTCAGTGCCGACATTCAGACGCTCACCGATCCGGCCGGGGTGCTGGCCAACAAAGAGGGCTCAAGCTCGGATACGAGTGTGCTCACCTTGACCTCGGCGAGCAGCACGGCGGTGGCTGGAACCCACACCGTCCTCGTCAACAGTCTAGCCCAAACGTCTACGGCGGATACCGCCGAGATCGGCACCACCGATGTACTCACTGGAGGGGTGGCCATTCAGGTCGGCAGCGGGACCGCGCAAACTATCAACGTCGGCTCGACCCAGACGTTGGCCGGATTGTCGGCAGCCATTAACGCGGCCGGCATCGGCGTCACCGCCAATGTGATTACCGATACCAACGGCTCCCGCCTTTCGATCGTCAGCGGCACCGGGGGCGTGGCGGGCCAGCTGACCGTCAGCAGCACGCTTGTTGACGGTACTAAAAATGTCGGAACGACGGGGAGCCCCGCCCTGGCCTTGACCACCATCCAGGCTGGAGTGGATGCCTCGCTTAAGGTTGACGGGTTCACCGTCACGAGTGGAACTAACACTGTCTCCGACGCGATTCCCGGGGTAACCTTCCAATTATTGGCCGATGCCCCGAGCGAACCGGTTCAAGTTGTGATCACCAACAATGCCTCCGCTGTGACCAGCGCCCTCACTACTTTCGTCAGTGACTACAACACCACCATCAATGCCATCACCGCCCAGGAAGGCAATACCTCAAGTGGAACTCCTGAGCCGCTTTATGGCAGCCCGATCCTAGCTCGATTGCAGGAGCAACTGCAAAGCGCGCTCAGTTCCAAATACTCCTCAGGAACCATTAATTCGCTCGCCCAACTAGGCGTGGAAGCCCAACAGAACGGCACGATCACCCTCAATTCCGATACTCTGACCACCATTCTTAACAGCAACTACAGCGGCGTTAGCGAGTTCTTCCAGAATACCGGTACCTTCGGGGTGACCTTCAGCACGCTGCTGAACAACCTCAGCAGCAGCAATCCGAGTGGAACACTGGATCTGGCTCTGGCTGAGGATAAGAGCGAAGAGACAACCCTGAACAAGAACGTCTCCAACGAAGAGGCTGTGGTCGCAACTCAGAAGACCAATCTCACTAACGAACTGAACACTGCCAATCAGGAATTGCAAGCCATTCCCGAACAACTGCAGGAAGTCAACGAACTTTATTCGGCGATCACCGGATACAACCAGACCCACTCCTAACCCGGAGAGCAAACCAGCATTGACAGATAAGGCGGCCGTACCAGATGAACTATCAGCAGCAGTCGCTCGCCGGGCTCAACGGCATCGAATTGATCATCGCGCTTTATGACGGGATGGCGCGTTTTCTCCATCGCGCAATTGAGGCGATCGAAGGCGGCGACGTTCATGCGCGTCGTCGGGCGATCAAACGAGTCTTCGATATCCTGATTCACTTGCAGGCCCGCTTGTGGATGGATGTTGGCGGTTCGCCCGCCAGAGCACTCAGCGACTTCTACACCGCCATGTTCGCCCTGGCGCTTCAGGGTTCTCAGGAGGAGTCTAAAGACAAGCTGCTGCAGGCGATCGCTGGTATTCGTAATGTCCGCGAAGCGTGGCAGCAGGTTGCTCTTGATCCTGCGGCTCAGAAGATGATTCCCCGGAACCTGCAGACCGTCGAAGAGCGGATTTCTAGTGCCGCGCTGCCGCTTCTACGTTCCAAACCGGACCACTATGATAGCGGGGACGGCACTATGCCGGAATCCTGTCAGTGGATGGCGTAGTATCGATCAGGCTGGAAGAACAGGGGGCATTGAGAATATCGCAGTGTCAAGCGAATTCGCCTTGTCGAGCGAATTTGCCGACCTCTCCCTCTTCTCCTGCCGAACCCAGCTCTGGTTCTGACTACGTCGCTACAGCGAGTTCTTCTTCGAGTAATTGTTTCTGGAAAAGGCCGGCATAGTAGCCGTCGCGCGCCAGTAGTTGTTCATGGGTTCCGGATTCTGCAATCCTGCCCGCCACCAGCACCGCAATCCGATCGGCGTGGCGAACGGTCGAAATGCGGTGGGAGATAAAGATGGTGGTGCGGTCCTGCATGATGCGGCGAAGTTCGTTGAGGATCTGCTCTTCGGTATAGGTATCAACGCTCGCAAGTGCGTCGTCAAGGATCAGCACTCTGGGATCGCGTACCACCGCGCGCGCAATTGCCGATCGCTGTTTCTGTCCCCCGGAAAGGGTGACTCCGCGTTCGCCAACCATAGTCTGGAAGCCTTTCGGGAACTCGTCAAACTCCTCGCGGATATGGGCCGCTTCAGCGGCGCGGTAGATCGCCTCATCGCTTGCCCCGGGAACTCCGAGTGCGATATTTTCGCGGAGTGTCTCACTAAATAGAAAAGTCTCTTGCGGAACGAAACCAATATTAGTCCGGAGCGTCTCCAGGCGATATTCGCGCAGCGGGCGACCGTCGAGCAGTACACTCCCGGCGGGGGCATCGTAGAGTCGAGGAATGAGGCTAACCAGCGTTGATTTGCCCGACCCAGTGGGACCAACGATAGCCAGGCTGCTGCCTGCTGGAATCTTCAGCGAGATGGAATGAAGTACCTCGACCGGGTTCTCCGCATCGGTTGGATAAACAAAGCTCAGATCGCGAAATTCGATCTCGCCACGAAGCTTCAAATCCCGCGGAATCTTCGGGTCGGCGTCCTTGTCGTCGATGGTCGGCATCTCGGTGAGAAGTTCGTTAATGCGGGTTACCGACGCCGTGCCCCGTTGGAATAGGTTGACGACCCAGCCTACGGCGATGATCGGCCAGGTCAGCATCATCATGTAGGTATTGAAAGCGACGAAGCCGCCCACCGTGATGCGGTGAGTCAGCACTTCATGGCCGCCAACCAATAAGGTGATTGCAAGCGCCAGGCCGAGGATGAACTCAAGCGTCGGCCACAGCATGCCCATCATTTGCACCAGTCTCAAACCGCGCCGAATATACTCCCGGTTGGCCAGATCGAAGGAGGCAACTTGCGCCTCTTCCTGTGCAAAGGCTCGGATCAGTCGAGCGCCGGAGAAGTTCTCTTGTGCTTGCGCGGAGATCTCCGAAAACATAGCCTGGATGCGCTCAAAACGGTCATGAATTCTCCGGCCCAGTGCCTGCACCAGGATGCTCGCCAGAGGGAGCGGCACTAACGCGACCAAAGTCAGGAAGGGGCTGATCCTGAGCAGAAAGAAGAGCGCTCCTATCGAGAAGAGCAGGGTATTGGCGCTGTACATGATGGCCGGTCCCAGCAGCATGCGAACCGCATTCAGGTCGTTGGTCATGCGTGCCATAATGTCGCCGGTCCGGTGCTGGTGGTAATAAGAGGCCTGTTGCCTTTCCAACTGCCGGAAGAGGTCGCTGCGCAGGTCGAATTCGATATCCCGCGAAATGCCGATCAGGATCAGCCTGGAGAGGAATAGAAAGATGCCTTTGACTCCCGTGACCGCTATCAACATACCCGCATAGATCAAAATCTTGTGCCGGGTGACGCCCGTATTGAGGCCGTCGATCACCATGCCCACAACTTGAGGGAAAAGGATCGCAACCAGGTTGCTCAGGATGATCGAGAGGCCGCCCCAGAAAAAATCCCGCCGGTAGCGGTGCAAATAGGGAAACAAGGGGCGGATGAGGGTCAGCATCTGGTTCTATTTTAGTTGATCCGGGTAGATGTCGCGCGGTCACTTAGAAGTGCTCGGCGAGGGCGGCAAAGCTCGTCAATTCCAAGAAGTGCTGACCCAGCGGCGCCTCATCGATCTCCTCATGCTCCAACGCCCAGGTATGGGGGTGGTGCACGAGCACGGCATGGAGACCGGCCAGGAGGGCAGGATTTATGTCCGAGCGCGGACTGTTGCCGATCATCCAGGTCGTGTTAGGGGAAAGCTCATGTTTGGCACAGATCGCGAAATAGGCCTGCGGATCTTTCTCTCGCGGAATCTCGATCGCCGTGAAATGCTCTCTCAACCCCGAACGCTGGAATTTATCGATTTGCTCGGCCTGGTTGCCTTTGGTCACCAGAATGAGGCGATGCCGGGATGCCAACTCCTCAAGGGTTTCGGCAACGTCGGGTAGAAGCTCTATCTCCTGATCAATGATGGACTGTGCGAAACTGCTGACCAGCTCCCGTTTACTCTCCGTAAAGTGTTCATGAGATAGTCGCTCGAAACATGTGATCAAGGACTGACGGAAGCTGGAAACGCCGTATCCATGCGATAAAATGGTCTCTCGTTCGACCTGGTTCAGTTGCACCCGGACCTCAGCCGGGGAGTATTCCTTATGATCCAGGCACGAAATAAATGCCGCGATCGCCCGTTCAAAATAAATGTTGTTCTCCCAAAGCGTGTCGTCCGCATCGATGAGCAGGGTTTGGCGCGCTGGAAATCGAGATTTAAGTTCCATTTGTATCCGCAGCTTCTTTCATTGAAAAGTAACAAAAACTAATGACGAAATAAAAGCTAAAGAGTGGCGATCGGCTTGAACGGTCTGCATTCACAGCCTGCCATCCCGTTTGCGTAATTTTCCTGGTACTGCCACGTCCTACAATAGAAGACGGAAGCGAGCGAGACATGCGGCTACACGGCAAGACACATTACATTTGGCTGGCGCAGGTTCTGCTGGCGTTGACTTGCAGCGCCGGAGCGCAGGCTCCGCCTGCGAAGGTCCTCGATAGCACCGGTGCGGTACAAGCTCCTCACCTCTCTGTCCAGTTGATCACCGCCAAAGATGTCATTCACCCCGGCGACTCCTTACATGCGGGACTGTATTTTAAGCTCGACAAAGGCTGGCATGTCTATTGGTCGAATGCCGGGGATTCGGGCGAACCGCCAGCCATCCGATGGACTCTTCCCACCGGCATCACTGCTGACCCGATGCAGTTTCCAACGCCTCAGCGGTTGCCGCTAGGTCCTTTGATGGACTACGGCTACGAAGGCGAAGTGGTCTTTCCTATCCTGCTTCACGCCGCCGCCTCGCTCCCGCCAGGCGCATTGCCCGCGGCCGCCGCGAAGGTAAACTGGCTCGTCTGCCGTGAAGTATGCATACCCGGCAAAGCGGAGCTGACGCTGCCGTTGACCGTTGCTGCTGCTGGAAATCCTGGCAAAGACACCTCGCAGGCATTAATCCAAAGCTATCAACAGAAGCTTCCCCAGCCGCTGCCGCCAGACGCCAAGGCATCTTTCGCGGCTACGCCTACTGGCTTTAGCGTTGTCATGAAAACCGGAAGGCAAGAGTCCTCTGCGCAATTCTTTCCCTACGATCAAAGCCAGATCGACAATCCTGCCAAGCAGTTGATCAAGCCGCTGAAAGATGGAATTCAGCTCGATATCAAGAAGGACGAGAATCTTAAGACGACCCTAAGCGCGCTTCATGGCCTGGTGGTCTTTCCGGATGGGCGATCTTACGATGTCCAATTTCAGCCTGGCAGCCTGGCCGCCGCGCCTTCGAGCACTAACTTTGCGGAGGTTTTAAGATACGCGGGCCTGGCCTTCCTGGGCGGCATCATCCTGAATTTAATGCCCTGTGTCTTTCCGGTGCTCTTCATCAAGGGATTGTCGCTGGTGCAATCTTCCGGCGAGGAGCGCGTCCGGATGCGCGCTCATGGACTTGTCTATACCGTCGGGATCATCGTTTCCTTCTGGGCAGTGGTGGCGGTACTGCTCGCTCTGCGGGCAGGGGGACAGCAGTTCGGATGGGGATTCCAATTTCAATCACCGGCATTTGTCGCTGTCATCGCACTTTTCCTCTTTTTCCTGGCGCTCTCACTCGCCGGCATGTTTGAGATCGGCCTGACTCTAACCAATGCCGGCTCTGGACTTGCCTCTCGCGGCGGTTACGCGGGCAGCTTCTTCACCGGCGTCCTGGCTATGGTGGTCGCTACACCCTGCACCGCACCTTTAATGGGAGCCGCGACCGGCTTCGCCCTGGCCCAATCGGCGACGGTGACATTCGTGATCTTCACTGCATTGGCCCTGGGTCTTGCCGCGCCGTACTTACTGCTGTCCTTCAATCCTGCTTGGACCCGTTTTCTTCCCCGGCCTGGCGCATGGATGGAAGTGCTCAAGCAGGCAACTGCGGTGCCCCTCTTTGCAACCGTGATTTGGCTAGTGTGGGTCTTTGCCCAATCTGCTGGGATCAACGCGCTGATCGGCCTGCTCGGCGGATTCCTCCTGCTGGCGATCTCCGGATGGGTATTGGGGCGCTGGCCCGCAAAGACGCCAGCCGCCTTCGTGGCCGCCCTGGTCGGGATACTCGCAATTGTGCTGCCCATTTACGCTGCGCGGAAGTATGCCGATTCATCGGCCAGCGCGGCTACGGCAAAAGGGCCATCGACATGGGAGGCCTTCACGCCTCAACTGATCGACGGCTACCGCGCCCAGGGCAAACCGGTCCTTGTCGACTTTACGGCGAGCTGGTGTCTCAGTTGCCAGGTCAATGAACGCGTCGTCCTTGATCGCGAAGATGTTCAGAAGCGTCTCCACGACAGCGGCATCGCTCTGGTTCGGGCCGATTGGACGCGTCATGACGAGACCATTGCGCAGACACTGGCGGCGCTGGGACGCAGTGGCGTTCCCACCTATGTTCTCTATCCGGGAGGCAGCGGGGATCAGCCGAAGATCCTGCCCGAGGTTTTGACCACAGGCATCGTCTTCGACGCATTAGACGAGCTCAAGCTAAGTAAGCAGGCGAAGCTTTCTACGAAGGAGTGAGGTCATGCGACGTATCGGACTTCTCGTGACTGTATTGTCAGCCTTCATCGTCCTTAGCAGTGCTGCCTATGCCGTGAGAATAGGGGACCCGGCACCCGATTTTACTGGTACCGACAGTAATGGCAAGTCCCAGACACTCTCCTCCTATAAGGGGAAGTACGTCGTCCTCGAGTGGTCGAATCGTGACTGCCCTTACACTCGCAAGCACTATGCCAGTGGCAACATGCAGTCTCTCCAGAAGCAATGGACTGCGAAGGGAATCGTCTGGCTGACGATTCTCTCCTCCGCACCAGGCCAGGAGGGTTATGTGACAGCCAGCGAAGAGAACGCCCAACTCGCCAAGGTTCACGCAGCTCCCACAGCCGCCATCCTTGATCCGACGGGGACGATTGGCCATGAATACGACGCCAAAACCACGCCCCACATGTTCGTCATCGATCCGAGCGGGAAGGTGATCTATGCGGGGGCCATCGACGATCACCCGACCGCCGATGTCGCCGACATCAAGCTTGCAAAGAACTACGTCTCGGAGGCGCTTACCGAATCCATGGCCGGAGGGCCGGTCACGACGACCTATACGCGGCCATACGGTTGCTCGGTGAAGTACGGCGAGTAAGGCTGCGGATCACGCCTTTTCGCGAAGTCGCCGAATCTCGTCCATTCGGGCAGCGAGGAGTTTTTCCCGGCCCTCCTGCGTAGGCTGATAGTAACGCCGGTCTCGCAAGTTATCGGGCAGACACTGCATCTCGGCGACCTTGCCCTCTTCATCATGGGCGTACTTATAGCCCTTCCCATAGTCAAGCGACTTCATCAGCCCAGTCGGCGCGTTGCGCAAATGGAGCGGCACGGGTGCGGCGGGTTCCCGCTCAATATCCGCAAGCACTGCGCCATAGGCGGTATAAACCGCATTCGATTTGGGCGCCAGCGCAAGATACGCGACGGCCTGGGCCAAAGCCAGATCGCCCTCTGGCGAGCCGAGAAAGTGCATCGCATCGCGAGCAGACAAGGTCAGATTGAGGGCTTCCGGCGCCGCGAGGCCAATGTCTTCGACTGCCATGCGAATGATGCGGCGCGCGACATACATCGGATCTTCGCCCGCCTGCAGCATCCGCCCCAGCCAGTAAAGCGAGGCATCGACATCGCTGTTCCGGATTGATTTGTGAAGCGCTGAAATGAGGTTGTAGTGCTCTTCGCCGGACTTGTCATAGAGCAGCACTCGCTGTTGCAAGGCCTCTTGCGCGACCTCTCTCGTGATGCGGGCTTCCGGTTTCGCTGCCGCTAGTTTCGCGGCAACCTCTAATCCGCCGTAGGCCAGGCGTGCATCGCCGCTCGCATAGGAGACGATCGCGGCGAGAGCATCCTCGTCGGCCGTCAGCCGGAGCGAGCCGAGGCCACGTTCCTGATCTTCGAGCGCGCGATGGAGTAGAGAAATGAGCTGCCCTTCGCTCAGCGGACGAAGCGTAAACACACGGCAACGCGAGAGCAGCGCCGAGATGATTTCGAAGGATGGATTCTCGGTGGTCGCTCCAATGAGCCGGATCGTCCCGCGCTCAACATAGGGGAGGAAAGCGTCCTGCTGGGCCTTGTTGAAGCGATGAATTTCATCAACGAACAGCGTCGTCCTCGAGCCGAAAGTCGAAGCCTTCTCCGCTTCGACCATGACCTGCTTGATCTCTTTGATTCCGGAGAGTACCGCCGAAAACTCTATGAAGCTGGAGCGGGTGTGTTCGGCGATGATCTTCGCCAAGGTCGTCTTGCCCACGCCGGGTGGTCCCCAGAAGATGATGGAAGCCGGGTCGTCGGTTTCGATCAGCATGCGAAGCGGCTTGCCCGGCGCTACGAGATGTTCCTGACCTGCGTACTCGTCAAGGGTTCGTGGCCGCATCCTCTCGGCAAGCGGAGCGCTCTCCGGGGGTCGCGAAGGCTTCAGATCGGGCGTCACTCCGAAGAGGCTCATATCCTCTTTTGTACGCGTTCTGGCCACGAGTCGGCTACCGGGTAAGCACAACTTCGACGCCCGAAGCGCTCGCCGGAATCACTACACGCACGGCAGACTCAGTGGCTTCCACTTGAGCTTTCATGCGTTGACCATCAACGCTGGCGTGGGCCGAAGCCTGCTGCCAGCCATAGACGACGATCTCCATCTGCTTCCACCATGGCACAAAGCTGCCTTGCTGGGGCGAGACTTTCACGCTGATTCCATCGGCCGTTCTGGCGCAGGTAAATTCTTCCCGCAGATACTCGCCCTGCTGGTAACGGAAGCTGTGTCCATCGTCGAGATAAATGGACCCGGCACAGGCCGCTCCTGAGCCAACAGGGGGATAGACGCGTAGCTGCAGTGGCCCTTGAGGGACATCTTCGGTGCTTTGAACCAGCGGCTGCATCGGCAGAATACTGCCTGCGCGGACGTAAACCGGGAGTTCTTCTTCGGTCGGCTGGATGCGGTTCGCGTTGATCGCCTTCATGGCTGCTTGAGCAGCGGGGGACTGCATGGTCGAGCCATCTGGCGAGGCCTGGAAGAGGACCTTGAGCTCAGCCTCGGAGGGAATGGCTGGGAGCTGCTTACCGGTCCAAAAGTCGTACCAACCGTTACCCGGTAAATTGAGCGAATATTTGTCGAGGGTATCTGGGTAAGCGGGCGGAGCGATCAGCAACGACGGGCCAAACATGAACTCTCCCCCGGCATCGAGATCGACTGGATGGCCATCCTTGTTCGCATGAGGAAATTCCAAAAAGAGAGGGCGAATCATTGGCAGGCCGGTTCGAGAAGTCTCCTCGGCGACGGTGTAAAGGTAGGGAAGCAGGCGATAGCGGGCATTGATGAACTTGCGCACCAAGGCTTCCTGCTCGGGCCCGTTCACCCATGGTTCATGATCGGCAGTGCCCTTAGCCGAGTGATCGCGGTCGATGGGCTGAAAGGCAGCGACTTCAAGCCATTTCGTCAGCAGTGCCGGCTGCGGGGAATTGGCAAAGCCGCCCACATCCGCGCCGGCAAAAGCATATCCGCTCAGCCCTAAATTTTCGAGCATTGAGGTGCTCATCCGCAAATGGTTCCAGGTGGCCGAGTTGTCGCCGGTCCAGGTGACGGAATAGCGTTGACCGCCGGAATAACTGGCGCGAGTCATCACGAACGGACGTTCGCCGGGATTTAGTTTCAATACGCCCTCATAGGTCCCGCGGGCGTTCTGCATGCCGTACAAATTATGAATTTCTGCATGGGTCGCAGTTCTTGTGGCAAAGCCTGGTTCATCGATCCGATGCACGGTCGTTAGCGGCATTGTCTTGCCCGGCCCATCAAATACGGATGGCTCGTTCATATCGTTCCAGAATCCGGCGAAGCCGTATCCGACAAACTGTTTGTAGAGCGTGCCCCACCAGGCACGCGATTGCTGCTGGGTGAAGTCAGGAAAGACGCTCGGGCCTGGCCACACGACTCCAGAGAAGACCGATCCATCGGGATTATGGACAAAATGATCTCCCGCGATGCCGGTGTCGTAAGGCGCATAGCCTTCCCCGGGGACCTTGGCGACATGAAGGTCGGTAATGGCAACGGTATGGAAATGCTGTGCGCGTAGGTCGGCGAGCAGCTGCGGCATATTGGGAAACGTCTTTGGGTCGACCGTGAACGGGCGGTTTCGGTCCTGAAAATCTATATCGAGCCACAACACATCAGCCGGGATTTTGTCTTTGCGCAGCCGGTCAGCAACTTCCCGCAGACGCGACGCGGGAGTATAGCTGTAGCGGCTCTGCTGATAGCCGAATGACCAGAGGGGCGGCAGCGGCGGAGCTCCGGTCAGGTAGGCATAGTCTTCGACGACTTGCTTCGGTTCTGGCCCATAAAGAAAATAATAGTCAAGCGGGCCGCCTTCAGATCCAAAGGAGTAGGCAAGCCTCTCCGATCGGCCAAAGTCGAAGCTCGATCTCCAGGTGTTATCCAGAAAAATGCCATAACTGACACCGTGATCGATCGAGAGAAAGAAGGGAATCGTCTTGTAGATCGGGTCGGTCGACTCCTGGAAGCCAAAAGCGTCGGTATTCCACATGGAGAAGGCTTGCTCGCGGCGATCGAGAGGACCGGTCTTATCACCGAGGCCGAAGAAGTGTTCGTCACTTGGCAACGTCTTCGACACACGGAAGGAGCCGTTCTGAAAGTTGGTGGTGTGGCCTAGCGCGTCGGCGTTGATGATGTTGCCTTGCAGATCGGCGATGACGAGGCGAGCGGTGGCGCGATCGATGCGGACGTCGAGGAGTTTGGTGCGGAAGCCAAGGGTGCTCGGATTGCTTGTGCTCTCGACGGCAACTGTTTTCTCTCGAAGCCCGGGAAGCACAGCCCAGCTGCCGTCCTCGGTGAGTGGCTGGCCGCCGGTGACGGCAGCCTGGACGCGTAAGATGTCGTCGCGCAAGGCGGTGACGCGCATGATTGTGCGGCCAGAACGAATCTCTACACCGTTAGGCAGAATTCGCGACTCTGATATCTCACTCACCGAGCCCGTCTGGCCGTTGGTGGGAAGACCATTCTGTGCTTGCTGCTCGCCGAGCGAGGGGGGCATGGCGATGGGTGTCGCAGTCGTGGGCTGTTGCGCCGAAGCGGTCACTGCGTATGCGAGAATCAGACTTCCAACCAACCAGCGCGTGCGAATCATGCGAGTCTCCGTCCCTGGGCCAGCAGCCATACTAGAGCAAAACCAGGGAAGTGAGAACCCGGACCGAATTCGGGAGGCTGGACTGCCTAGCCGGCAAGCTGGACGAGGCGCTCAGCGGCGATCCTCGGCCCCAGGATAGAGACATTCGGGATCTCCCCGCGCACCATGGCTACCTCATCGCAGCGATAGAGTCGCGGGCAGCTCTGGCAGTCTTTGTAGATCTTGTCGGGGAGCGCGGTCCGGTCCTCCACGATGCGAAAACCATGGCGTAGGAAGAAGTCTGGAATTCTGGTGAACAAGCATACAGAATTGACTCCATTGTCTTCCGCCTCATCGATCAGAGCATCGAGCAGCTTGGCGCCGGCACCGTGACGTTGCGCTTCGGGATCCACCACGATCGAACGCACCTCAGCCAGATGAGGCCCATAGAGATGCAAAGCACCACAGCCGAGGAAGTCCCCGTCATCGGTCTCCGCGACGGCGAAGTCGCGAACATTTTCGCAGATCTCTGCAAAGCCGCGCCGCAACAGCGTTCCATCCGTTGAGAGGCTATTGACCAGGTGATAAATGTTGGAGGCGTCGGGAAGTTTAGCCTTACGCACCCGCATGAAGGATCTCCTCGGCCGAAATCTCGGTCTGTGCCATGCCCCCCTGCAATGCTGCTAGCCGCTGGGCCGCATCACGGAGAGCGTCCTTCACCCGATGGGTCGCAGTTCCGCCGACGACATCGTGGCAGTCGAGAGTTGCTTGCAGAGTAATGCTGGCAAAAAAGTCTGTGTCGAATTCCACGCCGAACTCTTTCAACTCCGCGAGTGAGAGATCACCCAACTCGCACCCTTTATCGAGACAATACCGCACTGCGTTCCCGATTTTCTCGTGAGCTTTGCGGAAGGGCACTCCTTTGTAAACCAAATATGTAGCCGCGGCCATTGCATTTAGAAACCCACTCTCGCAGGCAGCCCGCATGCGTTCGGTGCGGAAGCGCAGCGCGTCGCTGAAGGGCGCGAGTACGAGGAGCATCTGATGGGCAACGGCAGTAGCCTGGAAGACGGGCTCCTGGGTTTCCTGCATGTCCTTGTTGTAGGCGAGCGGGAGCCCTTTCAGTAGCAGGGTTACGGTCTCTGCTGCTCCGTGAAGGCGGCCGACCTTGGCGCGCACTAATTCGGTCAGATCAGGATTTTTCTTCTGCGGCATCGCGCTCGATCCCGTGGAAAATGCTTCTGGCAGTTCAATAAAACCGAATTCCGCTGTTGCGTAAAGAGTGATCTCCTCGGCAAATCGACTCGCATGCAAGCCAATCTGAGTGAGTACTTGAAGATACTCAAGCACGAAGTCGCGATCGCTGGTCGCGTCCATGCTATTCGCGGTCGGCGCCGCAAAACCCAACTCGCGAGCAGTAATGCTGCGATCGAGCTTGAGCGTCGCCCCGGCCACCGCGCCCGATCCCAAGGGGCAGCGATCCATGCGCCGGGCGCAGTCTTGCAGCCGGGAGATATCGCGCAACAGCATCTCCACATAAGCGAGTAGCCAATGGGCGACGAGAACCGGCTCGGCCCGCTGCAAATGGGTGTACGCCGGCATGACCGCGCCGTCCGCTGCGCGCGCTTGGCGGATTAGGGCCCTCCCCCACGCAGCAAGATCTTCGCACAGGAGCTCGATGCTTGAGCGGCTGTAGAGGCGCAGATCGGTGGCAATCTGTTCGTTGCGGCTGCGTCCCGTATGGAGTTTGAGGGCCAGGTCGCCGATCCTCGCGCTGAGCTGCAACTCGACGAAATGATGAATGTCTTCAGCGTCGGGATGGTCTCGAACCCATCCCGTTCCGCCAGTCTTCGCGTCGTGGTATTGCCCGAGAATGCCGTCGAGAGCCTGCCGTATTGCTGATGCTTCTGAATCAGTAAGGATATTGGCCGCACACAAGGCGAGCGCGTGCGCCTTACTGGCAGCGACTTCCTGCACAAGCAATTGCCAATCGAATCTCAACGAACGCTGCCAGTGATCGAAGGAAGGATCGAGTGGTTCGCGAAAGCGCCCCGACCACATCTTCACTTAAGTACCTCTTTCTTGCTGTGGAGGAGACGAGCGCGAGTTCGCGCCGGGAGCCCGAGGATCTGGATAAATCCCTTGGCATCCTTTTGATCGTAAGTGTCGCCCATCGTGAAGGACGACAGCTCATTCGAATAAAGCGAGAACTCACTCGCGCGCCCGGCGACGGTGACATTTCCCTTATAAAGAGAAAGCTTCACGGAGCCGGTGACAAGCTGCTGGGTGTTCTCGACAAAAGCATCGAGCGCCTCGCGCAAGGGGGTAAACCATAGGCCGAAATAGACGATCTCGGCGTAGCGCAGCGCAACCTGCTCCTTGTAGTGGGCTACCTCCCGGTCTAAGGTGAGCGCCTCAACCTCACGATGCGCGGTGGTGATGAGCGTGCCGCCCGGGGTCTCGTAAAGGCCGCGCGACTTAATGCCGACGAAGCGATTCTCTACCAGATCGATGCGGCCGACGGCGTTGCGAGCGGCGATCTCGTTCAGCAGTTCAACCAATTGAACGGGCTCGAGTCTCATGCCATCGACGGAGACAGGCACACCACGTTCGAAGCCGATCTCGACCGACTCTTCGCGGTCAGGGGCCTCCTGAGGACTCTTGGTCATTGTCCAGGTGGTGGCAAGTGGAGCGTTGCCGGCATCCTCAAGCTCGCCGCCCTCATGGCTCACGTGCCAGAGATTGCGGTCGCGCGAGTGGATCTTTTCACGGCTCGCCGCCACTGGAATTCCATGCGCTTCGGCATAGTCCAGACAATCTTCCCGCGACTTCAACGTCCACTCGCGCCATGGCGCAATCACTTTGAGCTCTGGTGCTAAAGCCTGATAGGCATGCTCGAAGCGGACCTGGTCGTTCCCCTTGCCGGTGCAACCGTGGGCTACGGCCTCCGCCCCTTCTTCCAGGGCGACCTCGACCTGATGCTTGGCGATCACGGGACGCGCGATCGAGGTCCCGAGCAGATACTTGTGCTCGTAGATAGCGCCTGCTTTCACCGTCGGAAAGACAAAGTCACGAACGAACTCATCTCGCAGATCGCGGACCACGACCTTCTTGGCGCCGGTTTCGTAGGCCTTGGCGACAACTGCGTCAATATCTTCGCCTTGCCCGACATCGGCCACCATGGCGATCACATCCATTCCGTAGTTCTCATTCAGCCAGGGAATGATGATCGAAGTGTCCAGACCGCCCGAGTATGCCAAAACAACTTTCTTTGCCATCGATAACTCCTTCAAGAGTGCAGGCTGTCGCCTCGATGAGGCATTCCTGCTTGCAAAATTGCTACTTGTGGAACGCCTGACCGGTTACGCCCCCCGCCAGCAGAAGCAGTAATGCCTTCTGAGCATGCATCCGGTTCTCTGCCTGTTCAAAGACTACTGATTGCGGCCCGTCGAGCACGGCGTCCGTCACTTCAGCATTGCGATGGGCCGGCAGGCAGTGCATGAAGACCGCGTCAGCCGAAGCCCTTGCCATGAGCGCTTCATTCACCTGATAAGGCTTGAAGATGGGTGCGCGCTTCATCGCCTCGTGTTCTGATCCCATGCTGGTGCAGACATCGGTGTAAATGGCGTCTGCGCCAGTCGCTGCTTCAATAGGATCGTTCATCAAAGCCAGCGTTGCCCCTGTTGTTGCAGCGATCGCTTCCGCGCGGGCCACAATCGCTCCCTGCGGAGCATAGTGCTTCGGAGTCGCAATTCGGCAATGTGCGCCCAGCTGCGCAGCAGTCAGTAACAGTGAATGGCACACATTATTGCCGTCACCCACATAGGTGAAATTCAAACCGCGTACGCTGCCGAACCGCTCTTCGAGAGTCAGAAAATCAGCGAGCGCCTGGCATGGGTGCTCGAGGTCGCTAAGCGCATTAATCACCGGCACGGTGGCATATTCCGCCATCTCGGTGATTGTCTCGTGCGAATAGGTACGCAACACGAGCAAACTCACCCACCGTTCGAGATTACGAGCCATGTCGGCGAGAGACTCACGCTCTCCAAGGGGCGATTGCGTCTGATCGACAAAGATTGCCGAGCCGCCGAGAGTATTGATTGCGGTTTCAAAAGTGACTCGGGTTCGAAGCGAAGCCTTTTCGAAGAACATGATCAACTGCTTGGCATCGAGCGCCCAGCGGAAGTCTTGCGGCCGCGCTTTGACCAGGTGCGCGAGCTGAAGCACTGCGGCAAGCTCGTCGCTAGAGAAGTCCGCAATAGAGCATAGGTCTCGACCCTCAAGCGACGCAGCCATTGAGGAGAAAGCAGGATCTTCTCTGGCGACAGTGGTGTTTAATTCAAGAATTTTCGTAGCCACTATCGGCCTCCCTGGGAAACGGTCTCGTGCGACTGCTGGTTCGTAGCGACTTCAATGCCCATCAGGATCTCATCGAGCGCATGGAGGGCTGCTTGTACGTGCTCGGCCTGAAGAATAAATGGCGGCAGGAAGCGCAGCACCGTCTCATCAGTCCGATTGATCAGGATGTGACGGTCGAACATCTGCGCCAGTACGCTTTTGGCGAGCTCTGCCGAATTCAACTGGGCCGCCAGCATCAGCCCTTCGCCGCGGACGTCCACTATAGAGGAGTGTTTCGCTTGCAATGCAGCCAATCCCTCTTTGAAGGCAGCGCCGGTCGCTGTGACGTGGTCCAAAAGGCCGGTAGCCTTAATAGTATCGATCACAGCGATGGCGACAGCGCAGGCCAGCGGGCCTCCGCCGAAGGTCGTGCCGTGCATCCCCGGGTGAATGGCGCGGGAGACTCCCTCGGTGCAGAGCATGGCGCCCAGTGGCAAGCCACCAGCCAGCGGCTTAGCCAGAGTCGTAATGTCCGGTTGGATGCCATAGTGCTGGTAGGCAAACCATTTGCCAGTGCGACCTAGTCCGGACTGAATCTCATCCGCGATCAGCAGTGCACCTGTCGATTGAGTCAACTCGCGGGCCGCAGCAAAGAATTCCTGGGACACCGGCCGAATCCCGCCCTCACCCTGAATCGGTTCCAGAAGGATGGCGCAAACGTCGGTGGAGAACTTGCCGCGAAGGTCATCGACATCGTTGAAGCGCACGAAGTCGACACCCGGCACTACCGGACCGAATGGTTCACGATACTTGGCCTTATGAGTCGTCGATACGGAGCCGAAGGTCCGGCCGTGGAAGCTGTTCTCGATCGCGAGGAACTTCGTACCGATGGATTTACCCTCATTGCGCAGTAGACCGGCATAGGCGCGCGCCACCTTCATCGCCGCTTCCCATGCCTCGGTGCCGCTGTTGCAAAAGAAAGCGCGATCCAGTCCACTCATCTCGGTCAGCCGCAGGGCGAGCTCTGCCTGTCCGGGATGAAAAAACAGATTCGAGATATGGATAAGTTTCTTGCTCTGCGCCGCGATGGCCGCTTCGATCGCCGGATGGCCATAACCGAGCGCATTGACGCCAATGCCGCTCAGCAGATCAAGATATCGGATGCCCTGTTCATCTTCCAGATAGACGCCTTCGCCGCCAGTAAAAAGAATAGGGTTGCGCTCATAGGTCGAGAGCAGGAGTTTGGCCTCCGCTGCCTTTAGTTGTTCCATTTCCTTGCGTGGGGAGCTCATGCCACCATCACCTCGGTTCCTTGGGTTATTCTTGCGCTGCAAAGGTCGGACAGGACCCCCGCTTCCGCCGCCGGCAGGATCCTGACTCGCTTGACGCCATGCAAGAGTGCTTCGCGGCAGGCGCTGAGCTTTGGCAACATGCCGCCGCTGATCACTTCATCCTTAGCGAGAACGGCGATCTGGTCGATATTGAGCCAACGCAGGACGTCGCCATCGGCGCCGCGCACCCCAGGGACATCGGTCAGAAAGACCAGAGCGTCGGCGTTGCAACTCATCGCACAGGCGGCCGCCATTTCGTCGGCGTTGATGTTGTAGTATTCGCCGTCGAAGCCGAGCGCCATGCTCGAAAGCACCGGGACAGAGCCCATCTTCCAGATTGCTTCGAGCCAGCGCGGGTCGGAGGCGACGATCTCGCCGACAAAGCCCAAGTCCGGGGCGGTACGCTTCTTGCGCGCTCGAAAGATCAGTCCGTCGCCGCCGGAAAGTCCGACAGCAGACTGGCCGTGCGCGCCCAGCGACGCGACCAGCGATTTGTTGACATGCCCGGCGAGCACCATCAATGCGGTATCGCGGGTGACGGCATCCGTCACCCGCAGACCGGCGATGAACTCGCTCTGCTTGCCCATCTGCTTCAACGTCCGAGTCAGCTGAACACCGCCGCCGTGCACTAAGGCCACTTGATGACCATCCCGAGCCAACTCCGCAACCGCCTGCGCGCAGCGATGCAGCATTTCGGGATCTTCCAGGGCCGCACCGCCCAGCTTCACGACAAATTTCATTGTCCCACTCCTTACTGGCGAGTTAGACCAGAACTACGATTCTTTAACGTGGAGGATCGGTTCCGTAAGCTCTCTAAGAACCGCCTGAAGAGCAACTCCCCGGCCCATGACGGCCTGCATACTTCTGCTCTAGACCAGTCCCTCTGCTTCATTCCATCCGTACATCAGGTTCAAGTTCTGAACTGCTTGTCCTGCAGCTCCCTTAAGCAGGTTGTCGAGACACGACACGAGGACGCACCGTTTGCCATCCTTCGCCAGTTGAAAGCCGATGTCGCAGAAGTTGGTATAAGCCGAGTATTGAATTTGCGGCAAATTGCCAGCACTGAAGACCCGCACCATCGGACTAGCCGCATAAAAGTTATCAAAGCAGCTTTTGATTCGGTCCGCGTCCATCGCCTCTTTAAACCAGACGTAAATCGTGGATAAAATACCCCGGGGAATCGGCAACAGATGCGGGGTAAAGACAATCTGTTCCGGTTGCAGTTCGAGTTGCTCCAGGAGTTCACCGGTATGCCGATGCCCGAAGACGCCATAGGCGGAAAGATTGTCCGCGGCATACATGAAGTGGGTCTTTGCCGTCGGGGCTTTGCCCGCGCCCGAAACCCCTGACTTCGAGTCGCAGACAATGCCCCTCTGCAGATCGACCCAGCCCTTCGCAACCAGCGGTTTCAGCGCAAGAATGATCGAGGTTGCATAGCAGCCTGGATTGGCGATCAGCTCCGCACCGCGAATATCGTCGCGATGTAATTCCGGCATTCCGTAAACACTCTTCGCCTGGACCGCATCGGTACTTTGCTTACCTTCGTCTTCAAACTTGTAGACTGCGCGGTTGGCGGATTCATTCAACCGCCACGCGCCACTCAGATCGATGACCCGGATCCCGCGTGCGAGCGCCTCGGGAACCCATTCCCGCGACTGTTCGTGAGGCGTGGCTAGGAAGAGAACTTCGACGCCGCGCGACTTGAATAATTTCCAGGAAAACGGCTCGACGAGCAGCCCGGCCGAGCCATTGTTGTCCATCAGCCGGGGATGAATCGTAGACAAAGGCACGGCTGATCCTGGCGCCCCACCGGATGCCTCAGCAGCGCTCGTCCCTCTGCCGGCAAAGACGGGAGGGGCTCCGTTCAACTGCGGATGGTGCAATAGCAGCCGGGCCAGTTCCATCCCCGCATAGCCCCCAACCCCGACAACGGCGGTTTGAATTGCTCGAGTGCTCATCAGCGAATCATCTCTTCCAGGCGTTCAAGCAATTTCGATGCCTGTTTGTTATCCGGACAAATAATCAAGACCGTGTCGTCGCCGGCGATGGTCCCTACCATCTCCGGCCACTCTTCATGATCAATCGCCAGCGCGACTGGTTGAGCCCCACCCTGGGTGGTGATGACAACCAACTGGTTCTGGGCTTGCTTTACTTTGAGCGCGAAACCGCCCAGTACGTCTTCAACTCTCGGCTCGTTGTCTTCTTCCATATCGACGCCGTTAGGCAGCGTATAACCGCCCGGCCCTTTATAAAGACGCATCTCCCGGATGTCGCGGGAAAGCGTGGCCTGGGTCACGTCAAAGCCGCGACGAACGAGCTTCCGGCGCAGCTCGTGTTGATTGACCACGGGCGCTGATGCGACGATCTCGCGAATCACGGTGTGTCTTTCCGGCTTCATTCCAGCTAATTTCCCTAATGAGAAAAGCGGCCACTTGGGCCGCAGTCCAGAATCTCTTCATGCATAAAAACTACTTCATCATGTATAAATATGCAGAGAGAAAAAGTCAAGGATCGGGAGCAAAATTTACGTCATTTCGCCCGGAAGACCAAGGAAGAGCATTGCATGTGGCTTGGTGAAGCTGGTCGCTTAAACTTCCGCTTTCTGCTCTTCCTGGCGCTCGAAGAACCGTTCCATGAACTTTGTATCGAAAGCGCCGCTTTTGAACTCCGCATCGGCGAAGATCTTTCGGTGCAGTGGGATCGTGGTGTGAATACCTTCGACGATGAATTGTTCGAGGGCGCGGGACATTCGCGCCATTGCCTCGGCCCGGTCGCGCCCGTGGACGATCAGCTTGGCGATCAGCGAATCGTAGTAGGGAGGCACGACTCCCTCTGCATATTGGGCCGTGTCCACCCGAACGCCATTGCCGCCGGGAACATTGAAGACACTGATCTTGCCTGCCGAAGGCGTGAATTTCTCCGGATGTTCGGCATTAACGCGACATTCGATGGCGTGCCCGCGAATGGCGAGCGGCTCGGTGAGGATGCTGGATAGCTTCTCTCCAGAGGCGATGCGCAACTGCGCCTTGACCAGGTCGATCCCGGTCACCATTTCAGTCACCGGATGCTCCACCTGAATGCGGGTGTTCATCTCAATGAAGTAGAGCTGACCATCTTCATCCATCAAAAACTCGATCGTTCCGGCATTCTGATAGCCGACGTGCTCTAAGCTGCGCTTCAGCGTTTTAGCAATATCGGCGCGCATCTTTTCGTTGACCTTGAGTGATGGCGCTTCTTCAATCAGTTTTTGATGACGTCGTTGGATCGAACACTCGCGCTCGCCCAGCGAGACCACGTTGCCATGTTCGTCGGCCAGCACTTGGAATTCGATGTGCCGCGGCCGCTCGATGAATTTTTCCATGTATAGATCGCCATTGCCAAAGGCGTTGGCTGCTTCGGTATGCGCCGCTTGAAATAATGCCGGCAGTTCCGCTTCGGTGCGTATAACTCGCATTCCACGTCCGCCGCCGCCAGCGGAGGCTTTGAGGATCACCGGAAAACCGACGGTGCGCGCCCATTCGATCGCCTCGCCTTCCGAGGTAATCACCCCGTCCGATCCGGGAAGGATCGGCACTTTGGCTTTCTTCATCGCCATACGCGCTTTTTCTTTTTCACCCATCAGACGAGTGACTTCCGGCGGAGGTCCGATGAACTTGATATTGGAAGCGCGGCAGACCTCGGCAAAGTTGGCATTTTCGCTCAACAGGCCATAGCCAGGGTGAATCGCGTCAACATCCGCAATTTCAGCGGCAGAGATGACGGCCGGAACATTGAGGTAGCTTTCAGCGGAGCGGGGCGGCCCTATGCAGATGGCTTCGTCGGCGAAGCGGACATGCAGGGAATTGCGATCAGCTTCGCTGTAGATAGCGACGGTGCGGATGCCCAGTTCCTTGCAGGCGCAAATGACGCGCAGAGCGATCTCGCCGCGATTGGCGATGAGGACTTTTCTTAACATGTTCAATCTGCTAACTCGGACGGACAGAGAAGAGCGGTTGTCCGTATTCGATGGGCTGGCCGGTTTGCACAAAGCGTTTTACGATTTCGCCCGCAACATCCGACTCGATTTCGTTCATGAGCTTCATGGCTTCAACGATGCAAAGCACTTGGCCGGCTTCAACCGTATCTCCCGGTTTCACAAAGGGAGGGGAACCCGGAGACGGCGATTCATAGAAGGTCCCGACGATGGGCGACTTCACAATGTGCAGGTCGGCATCTTCGTCCGCCGGAGCAGGCGGTTGCGCGGACGCGGCGGGCGTGACTGGATGCGCAACGGCGGGAGCAGCTGACGCGGAGCCGAGCAAGCGGTTCAATCCCGCCAGGTCCAATCCGGAAGAGCCACCCGATGCCTGCGCGAACTTGAGGCGGACCTTCAAGTCGCCGCGTTCCAGATCGAACTCGCCGATCTGGTTGTCCTTCAGGAACGCAATCAGTTCCTTTAATGCATTCAATTCTTCAGGATTCATGATTCCTATCTTGTGGAGCGGGGGCCGTTCTGGGCCTCACGTCTAGAGTTCGATCAGGGTCTTTGGCGCTGGGGTGAGGACCCTCTGTGCGCAGTCAGTAACCGTCACCATATCTTCGATGCGGATACCAAACTTCCCCGGAACATATACACCGGGCTCGATGGTTATCACCATGCCCGGAACTAACACTGCTTCCTGCTCCTTGGCAATCCTCGGAGCCTCATGGATTTCGATGCCTACACCATGCCCGGTGGAGTGGGTGAAGTATTGATCCAGACCAGCCTTGCGAAGTAATCCTCGCGCCGCCTCATCTACTTCACCACAGGTTGCGCCCGGACTTACCGCCTCGACTGCCGCCTGTTGGGCTTCCAATACTGCTTCATACGCGAAGCGCTCTCGCCGGTTGATCTTCCCGATATGCACAGTGCGCGTCATGTCGGAGCAGTACCCATTGAGAATAACACCGAAGTCCAGGGTGACGAAGCCATTAACCGGCAGCCGGTTGAGGGTGGCATGGCCATGCGGTAGCGCCGAGCGGGGGCCTGATGCAACGATTGTTTCGAAGGACATGGCTTCCGCTCCGCGGGTTCGGGCGGCGAACTCAAGTTCCGCCGCAACCGCGATCTCCGTCGTCCCCGCCTCGATCTTATCCAGTAACTCCGCGAAGAGCTCGCATCCTAATGCAGCGGCTTTGCTGATCGCCGCCAGCTCCTCTTCATCTTTCACCAGCCGCAGATTGACCACCAGCGGGGCATCCAGCGGAGTGAAGAAGTTTCGCCGCCGGCGATCGATCGACTCGCGCATGGTTTGCAGCGCTGCGACGGTCACATGTTCAGGACTGAAATAGGCGAACTTGGCTCCGCATTTGGAGAGCCATACGCAAGCATCCCGTAAAGCCGAGGCTGCGGAGATGACCACTCTTGCCGACTGCGTTTGTTGTTTCGCCTGAACCGAATAGCGCCCGTCGGTAAATAGGACGGCAAGGGTCGAGCTCACCGCCAGGGCAGCATTCGATCCGGTAAAGCCGCAGAGATAGCGAACATCCGGTAAATGAGTGATGAGCAGGGCTTCGATGCCCTGATTTTTCATGCCCCGGCGCAAGGCGCGGAAGCGGCGGCTGTAATTCATGTTCAATTCAAGCCTACCAGCCCCGTTTTCGATTTGCAGGAGCGATCGTCTTAACGAGCAGCGCGCACCGGCTTTCTCTGCCGCGCAGCCACGGCGACCGGCTGCGTAGGCGCCGATTGAGCGGACGATTGCTGGTCCATCCACTCGTCGATGCGGGATTTCTTGAAGCGCCAACGATTCCCGAGCTTGAACGCTGGAATGAATCCTTCTGAGGCGTATTTATAGAGGCTGTCGGGGCTGATTCCGAGGTAAGAGGATGCCTGACGGATGTCCATAACTTCGCGAACTTCACTGCGCACTGCGGACGGTCTCATGCGAGCTTCTCCTGGTGCAAGAAAAGGAAGCGTTCGGGAGCGAAAGGGCGTAGGCGTACCGAGACAGCGAAACCCGGCATCATGCTTATACAGCGTTTCGCGGTTTGATGCAACGTTTTTCCGGTTTTGTCCGACTTTTATAGGTTTTTGCGGAGAGTCGGGCAGGCAACCGGATCTGGAAAATTCCAACAGAATTAAGCGGAAGCCCGCCGACAACATCCCTGCGACCGAGGCGTGCTGGTCCTTCTACCTTTTAGGAATTTCGGACTTTAAGCCTATACAGGAACCAAGGGAGCACGCAGTTGTGCCCCCTTGATTCGAGCCGGGGGAGCGATCAGACCGCTGGTTCCAGGCCGGTCAAGATCTCCAGGAAGTGGTCGTCGACGGTGCGATTCTTGGAGATAGCTTCGGCGAGAGTGATGCTCTGGATTTCAGTGCCCCGCAGCACGACGAGGCGTCCGAACTGCCCGGCATGAACGAGGTCGAGCGCCGCCAGGCCATAGCGAGTAGCGAGCATCCGGTCAAACGCCGTTGGGGTGCCTCCGCGTTGAGTATGGCCAAGGTTCACTGAACGGGTTTCATAGCCGGTCTGCTCTTCGATCTTGTTGGCAAGCAATTCGGCGATCCCAGAAAGACGCGCGTGCCCGAAGGAGTCGACCTTCGTGCCCTTAATCGCCTGTTCGCCGCTATCGGGCAGCTTGGCGCCTTCAGCGACGACGACGATGCCGTACTTTTTGCCGTGATCGTGGTTGTACTTCAGCAAGGCGCAGACGTGGTTGAGATCGATCGGCTTCTCTGGAACCAGTACCACGTGCGCGTTGCCGGCTACTCCGGCGGTGAGGGCGATCCACCCGGCATCGCGGCCCATTACTTCGCAGACGATGACCCGATTATGAGCTTCGGCAGTGGTATGGAGCCGATCGATCGCCTCGGTGGCGATGCTGACCGCCGTATCGAAACCGAAGCAGACATCGGTGCCGTTTAGATCGTTGTCGATGGTCTTCGGAACCCCGACCCCTGGAACGCCGATCGCAGTCAGCGCGTTGGTCACAGATTGGGTGTCATCTCCACCGATCGCAATGAGGGCGTCGAGCTGGTTAGCCTTAATGTTCTCTTTGCATTTCTCCAGACCACCTTCAATCTTACGGACGTTGGTCCGTGAGGTCCGCAAGATAGTGCCACCCTTGGTGATGATGCCGTCGACCGTCTCCAACGTCAGGGGCATGGTATTGTTATCGAGCACTCCGCGCCAGCCCTCCAGAAATCCGACGAACTGGTCTCCGTGATGAAGAATGCCTTTTTTAACGGCGGCGGCGATGACTGCGTTAAGACCGGGGCAGTCTCCGCCGCCCGTAAGTAGACCGATGCGCATTGCTTGTTCCTCCAAAAAGGCGCCAACGCCTGGTTTGCCGATGGTGTTGGTTCATCCGCAGACTTGGTGGGATTGTAGGATCCCTTCCGCATGATACGGGTAGGGCAAGACAGATTCAATTTCGCGCGACTTCACAATGGCTCGGGCTTAACCGGCCCATTTCATCTCTAACCGTGGAAAGCTGATTCATCGGAGTAGAACTTCGCAATCTCCGCGGCATATCGCTCCGCGATCACCCGCCGTTTCATCTTGAGGCTTGGTGTCAGCTCTCCACCTTCGAGCGACCACTCCTCCGGGACAAGCTTGAACCTCTTCATCGTCTCGAAGTTTGCCAAACCCGCGTTTACCTCGTCGATAATCGCCTGGTATTCGGCAATGACTGCGGGGGACTCGATGAGCGCTCGGCGTTCGAGAGTCCCGACCCGCCGCTCCTTCGCCCAGGCTTCCAGCGCGGCGAAATTCGGTGAGATGAGGACACTGGCAAATTTATGGCGATCGCCGACCATCGCTGCCTGACCAACCAGCACGTTTGCTTTCAGCTTGTTCTCGATCGGTTGAGGCGCGATCAACTTGCCGCCGGAGGTCTTGATCAGCTCTTTCTTGCGATCGGTGATGTACAGAAAACCATCTTCGTCGAATCGCGCGATGTCCCCGGTATGGAACCACTCGCCATCCGGAGTGAAGTTCGCGGCAGTCTCGCGCGGCTTGCCCCAATATCCTCGAAAGACGGCGGGGCCGCGGACGAGCAGTTCGTTATCAGAAGCGAGCTTGCATTCAAAATTCGGCAGCGGTTTTCCTACTGACCCCATCCGGTAGACTCTTGGCTTGTTGAGCGCGATGACTGGAGATGTCTCGGTCAAACCGTACCCTTCGAGGATCCGAATGCCAGCATCGGCAAACCAGCCGGCAGTCTCGACGCCGAGCGGCGCTCCTCCAGCAATAAAAATACGTGCCCGGCCGCCAAAGGCCGCGTGGATCTTGGTAAGAACCAACTTCGCGGCGAGCCGCCACATCGCCGATTTCGGCAGAGTGTCGGCGAGGATGCTCTGCCGATGCTTATGACCGGTAGCAATCGCCCAGCGCAATAATCTTTTCTTGATCGGGGAAAGCGAGGCCCGCCGCTCGACTTCCTGCCGGATTTTTTCGTAGACCCGAGGGACCGCTACAAAGATGGTGGGCTTGACCGAAATCATCGCCACTGGGAGTTTATCGAAGCTGGAACAGTAAGCGATCGTTACGCCCTGGGCAAAGAGCGCGTAGTCGAGGTGACGGGCAGTGATGTGCGAGAGCGGCAAGAAAGAGAGAGAGGAATCGTCGCTGCGAAAGCCGATGCCGACTGTCGAATAGCTGACATTCGCGGCTATATTGCCGTGGGTCAGCATCACCCCTTTGGGTTCGCCAGTAGTACCAGATGTGTAGATGATCGTCGCGAGATCATCAGGCTGAATGGATCTGGCACGATCATCGAAATCCGGGAAGCGCTGCTTGCCATCGTTGTCCGCATTGGTCACTAGCGCCGAAAATCCGATAGCGTCGACGAGGTCGGGGACTTCATCCATCACGATGATTCGCTCGAGCAGAGTGCGACTGCGAATCGCGGCCACCTTGGCATATTGTTCGCGGGTTGAAACAACGGCGATGCGGCTCCCTGAATCCACCAGCAACTCGGCGGTCTGATCAGCGGTGAGCGTCGGGTAAACCGGGACATCGACGGCGCCGATCGCCAGAGCTGCGAAGTCGGTAGTCGCCCACTCCCACCGATTCTCGGCAAGGATGGCGATGCGGTCTCCCTTTTTGATTCCCCAACTGAGGAAAATGCCCGCGAGAGCACGCACTCGCGCATAGATCTGCGAGGTTGATAGCGGGCGCCAAAAGCCTTCTCCATCCTGGTAGAGGATTGCGTTTTCGCGAGGATCGCCGGTAAGCCGGAAGAAGATGTCGTTAGCGCTTAGAAGGCCGAAAGAGGTGGGATGGCTGACGGGATGTTCGGCGGCAATTGGCACTGGAATTCTTCCCGGAGCGGGCACAACTCTCGACTCTACCGGCCTTGCGCGAAATTGGCAAAGCCGATCCGGCTCCAAGTGCAAAGATGACCAATAAGACGACGAGGACTCCACCGCTATAGTTTCCGGGCTGCTCCGGGATGTGCTTGAATCAGAAGATGCTTTCCCGGCTTTACCCGATCCTTCCCCGGCTTTATCCGATCCTCGATGCCAGTGTCCTGGCCGGCGAGGGCGTAGCTCGAGAGCAACAACTGCAGCGTCTTGGCCAAGAGCTGCTGGAGTCCGGCGTCACGCTTCTGCAGTATCGAAACAAATCTGGTGGCGAAGCCGAAGTACTCGCTGATGCTCGCATCTTGAGAGATGGAATGCCGGCGGGGAAATGCCTGCTGATTCTGAACGACTATCCGCGACTCGCAGTCGAGGCGCAGTTTGACGGAGTACACCTCGGGCAGGGCGACATGCCCGCGAGCCAGGGCCGTGCCATTCTCGGTAACGATCGGGTACTAGGCTTGTCGACCCATAACTTGGAACAACTCGCTGCAGCGGAGAGAAGCTCCGCGAACTATGTGGCGATCGGTCCAGTCTTTGCCACCTCATCCAAGCAGAATCCCGATCCCGTCGTCGGGTTGGAGGGAGTCAAGCGCGCGCGGATGCTGACGACGAAGCCCCTGGTTGCCATCGGTGGTATCACTCTCGAGACCTGCAGACAGGTGGTCGATGCGGGCGCCGATTCGATTGCCGTGATCTCCAGCCTCTTCTCGGACCAAGGCGGTCGAGCTCCGGCAAAAGTAGCGGAAGACTTTTTCGCCAAATTGCGGTAGAACCAGTTACAAGTGTCCACGCATGTCTCCACCCCACCGGCGCTGCCCCCTGAGAACCAGCCTGAACTTGCGCCCGAGGCGCATCTGGTAAGGCGATTAGGCCTATTCAGCTCGACTGCCATCGTGATCGGTTCGATGGTCGGTTCCGGGATCTTTATCGTTGCCGCCGATATTGCCCGTGATGTCGATTCTCCAGCCCTCTTGATCGCCGCGTGGCTGGTCACCGCGGTGATGACGATCATTGCGGCGCTCAGCTACGGTGAGCTAGCGGCGATGATGCCTCGAGCAGGAGGTCAGTACGTCTATCTGCGCGAGGCGCTCGGTCCATTGTGGGGGTTTCTGTATGGCTGGACGCTCTTTCTGGTCATTCAGACAGGAACGATCGCCGCCGTTGCAGTCGCATTTGGTAAGTATGCCGGCACCTTTTTCCCTTCAATCTCCTCCTCTCACTGGTTATGGCATATCGCCCACGTTCCGGCCTGGCAAGTTGGACCGATGGTCCTCGGCAACATGGATATCGGCGTCAATACAGCAAATCTGGTGGGCATTACCATACTTGTCCTGCTGACCGTAGTGAATATCTTCGGGGTGCGTCTGGGTGCGATCGTTCAGGACATATTCACGACCGCGAAGGTCGCAGCGCTGCTAGGTTTAGTCGCGTTCGGCTTACTGTTGGGGCGAAACTCCTCCGCCATCGCAGCGAATTTCGGCTCTGGTTGGCACGCCTTCTGGCACAATGCTTCGTTTTCGTCGCTGCATCCTGTGCAAGTCGGTATCGGTGGACCGACGGCCTTGGTCGGCGTCTTCACCGTGATCGCAATCGTCCAGGTAGGCTCCTTATTTTCGGCCGACGCCTGGAATAATGTCACATTTACAGCCGGAGAAATTCGCGACCCGAGCCGAAATCTGCCGTTGTCGTTGGCCATCGGGACGGGCACCGTGCTTCTTCTTTACATCCTGGCCAACTTCGTCTATCTCTGCGCCCTACCTCTGCACGGCGATCCCCATGGAACGACGCTCTTTGCCCGAGGCATTCAGTATGCTTCCGAAGACCGGGTGGCTACCGCGGTGCTCGAGCAGACCTTCCACTCAGCGGGCGCTTACCTGATGGCAGCGGCAATCCTGATATCGACCTTTGGCTGCAACAATGGGATGATCCTGGCTGGCGCGCGTGTTTACTATGCGATGAGCCGTGACGGGTTATTCTTCCATGCTGCCGGGAAACTGCATCCGCGCTACAAGACTCCGGTAGCGTCGCTCATCGTGCAGTCGGGGTGGGCCTGCTTGCTCTGCCTCTCGGGCTCGTATGCACAGTTGTTGGACTATACGATGTTTGCGGCGCTGCTCTTTTACATTCTCACCATTGCCGGACTGTTTGTGTTGCGAGTGCGCAAGCCGGATGCTGAGCGACCCTACCGTGCCATTGGGTATCCGGTGCTCCCGGCGGTATACATTCTGATGACCGCCTGGATTTGTATCGTATTATTGCGCTACAAGCCTCAATATACCTGGCCTGGACTGGCGATCGTGCTGCTCGGCGTTCCCGTCTATTTCCTGTGGTCCGCTTCCTCCCGGAGAGAGCGGAGCAAGCGTGCTTCCGGGGTTTGAATCCCCCAAGAATTGAGTTTATGGAGAAACCTGATACATGCCCAATCTGCTGGCCAAGAAACCGCTGAGCGCACTGCTTTCCGAGGCGAAACAGGAAGGCGAACAAACGCTCGAGCGGGTGCTGGGGCCCTTTTCCCTGACGGCGTTGGGAGTGGGAGCCGTGATCGGCGCGGGCATCTTTGTGCTCTCCGGCCTGGGCGCCCACTATGCAGGCCCTGGGCTCATGCTCTCGTTCATTCTGTCGGGACTTGGATGCGCCTTTGCCGGCCTTTGCTATGCGGAGTTTGCAGCCATGATTCCGCTGGCTGGGAGCGCCTATACCTACGCCTACGCGACCCTAGGCGAGCTGTTTGCGTGGATCATCGGATGGGACCTTACCCTCGAGTATGCGATGGGCGCGAGTACGGTATCCTCTGGTTGGTCAAACCACTTCATCGAGTTCCTGCGCATCTTTGGCTTGAAGATGCCGTTATGGCTGGCATACGATCATTGGACAGGGCTGCGGGCCGCGACCGATATTGTGGCTCGCCAATTCGTGAGTGCGACGAATCCGGCTTTGCTCCCGGGGTCCCAGGAATTTCTGTTGAAGCTGGACGCGGTCAAGAACGCGCAGACACCAGAACTGCTGAGTCATGCCCACCAACTGCTGAATGCGCCGCACCTGTTTGGCGTTGAAATCGGCGTGAACATCCCGGCGTTTATCATTGCCCTCATCATTACCACGATCCTGGTCATTGGCATCAAGGAGAGCGCCAAGTTCAACGCCGGTATCGTGATGTTGAAGGTTTCCGTGGTGTTGTTCGTGCTGGGCCTGGGTTCTCATTACGTGAACCGCGCCAACTGGGGCACTGATTGGCACTCCTATGCGCCGAACGGCTTTGCCGGCATTGGGCTGGCGGCGGGTTATATTTTCTTCTCGTATATAGGATTCGATGCGGTTTCGACGACTGCACAGGAAGCGAAGAATCCTCAACGAGACCTGCCCATCGGCATCATTGCGTCGCTGACGATCTGTACATTGCTCTATATCGGAGTAGCAGCGGTGTTGACCGGGATGGTCCCGTGGCGCGAGGTGAACATCGAAGCTCCGATCGCGCGAGCTTTCCTGGATAAAGACCTCGGATGGGCATCGAACATCATCACCGTAGGCGCCTTGGCGGGATTGACCTCAGTGATGCTAGTGATGCTGCTCGGACAATCGCGAGTGCTTTACGCAATGGCCAACGACGGCTTGCTGCCGAGGAGTTTCTTTGCATCCATTCACCCCAAGTTCCGGACCCCATGGAAGAGCACAATCCTGGCGGGCCTGTTAGCGGCCATTGTCGGTTCGGTTACGCCTATCGACGATATTGGCAAGATGGTGAACATTGGAACGCTCCTGGCGTTCGTGATCGTCTGCATCGCTGTCGTGGTGCTGCGGCGAACCAATCCCGATCAGCCTCGACCCTTCAAGACGCCAGGAATCTACCTGGGCGGATTGCTTCCGGTTGTCCCAATCCTGGGCATCCTCTTCAATGGCTACATGATGTACAAATTGGGCTGGATCAACTGGGCCCGCTTAATCATCTGGCTGATCATTGGATTGGTTGTGTACTTCTTCTACAGCGTCAAACACAGCAAGGTGCAGGCGATGCCGGCAGCTATGACCACCGGCCGCCCTATGGTGAAGGGGGTTGCGGCGCGGGAGTAAGGCTTGGGAAGAGCTGTGGCAGGAGGAAGCGATGCTTGTCGGCGTGGTAGAGAGTCTTTGGCGATACCCGGTTAAGAGCATGCGCGGCGAACGGCTTGAGCAGGCATACCTCGGCTTCTCCGGTGTTTATGGCGATCGCCGATACGCCTTTCTCAGTTCCGCAGCGCCGAAAGACTTCCCCTATTTCACGGCGCGCGAGAAACACTCAATGCTGCTGGAGCGCGCGATCTACCGCAATCCTGAAAAGATGGTGTCTCCGCAGGACGGCTCAAGCCTTGCGGATGGTACGCTCGAGATCGAGACGACGGCGGGCGAGCGGTTGCCGATCGAAGACCCTCGTCTTGCTGAACTGCTTCGCGAAGGGGTTGCAGAGCGACACCTGCTTCGCTTGATCCAGTCGGAAATCGCACTGGTGGATAGCCGCCCAATTTCGCTGTTTTCGCTGCAAACGGTGCGGCAACTGAGCGTAGAGACCGGCATGGAGTTGGACAAGCGCCGTTTTCGCGCCAACATTTATGCCGATCTTTCCGGAGCTAAGGGCTTTGTTGAAGACGAATGGGTGGGGCAGAAGCTTGAGGTCGGCCGCCAAGCCGTGATGCAAGTCGCGAAGAGGAACATGCGCTGCAAACTGATTACCTTGGATCCCGACTCGGCACAGCCAAGCCCAGAGGTAATGAAATTGGTGGCTCGGGAACACCAGTCCTGCGCAGGAATCTACCTGACGGCGGTCATCGAGGGGATGGTCTCGGTTGGGGATTCGATCCGGCTGGTCGATTCGAGTTTCGCAGATGAGCTGAGCGGGGCCCGGCCGGCGTAGTTTTGTTGATGCAATCCCAGGTGGCCTCGGTGCACCGATCCGAAGCAACTGACAAACTTCAGGACGCCTCCAGCTTGTTCAAGTAGGTGATGAGCTCAGGGGAGGTCCAGTCTTGGGGACCAATGAACTTGCGCCGAATGACTCCTTTTTTGTCGATGATGTAGGTCTCGGGCGGCCGGGTGGTTCCGTAGGCTAGATTGCTCTTCTCGCTGGCATCGAAGACGGTAAGCAAATCGATGTGGTTCTCGGCGATGTAGCTATGATAGGCGGCGTCTTCATCATGGAAGCTGACTGCGAGCACTGCTACATTTGGCATCTGGCGTTGCAGTTGAATGAGCGACGGAAACTCCTCGAGACACGGAGCGCACCAGGAAGCCCAGAAATTCAGGACTACCACTTTCCCGCGATAGTCGGCCAGACGGACGGTCCGATCTGTATCGGTTACCGTGAATGCCGGCGCGGTGGTGCCGATTTGTCCGGGATGGCTGCCGCGATCGCATCCGGTAAATAACAAAACGGCCGCCAGAGCGCCGAGAGAGCTTGCAGGTCTTCGCACTTTTCTATAATAAATTGCGGAGACTCCTTGAACATCCCCGGTGAAAACTACGTTCCGGCAGATTCCCCTTCCTTGCAGTTGTCGGTGATTGTGCCGGCCCGGAATGAAGAGGATTGCCTGGGAGATTGCCTGCGATCGCTGGCCGGTCAGAGCGATCCAATCTTTTCGCTCGGAGCCCACTGGGAGATTCTGGTAGTCAATGATGGTTCCGTGGACGGCACGAGGCAGATCGCCCAATCAATTCCCGGGGTGACGGTCATCGACGCTGGGCCGCTGCCGAAGGGCTGGACGGGAAAGGCCAACGCCGTCTGGATAGGCGCCAAGCTTGCCCGCGGGGAGTGGTTGCTATTCACCGATGCAGATACCATCCACGAGCCCGGCGACTTGCTCCGGGCGATGCACGAGGCTGAGAAGGCGAAGGTGGCGATGCTTTCCTATTCGCCGCGGCAGATTGTGAACGGGTTTTGGCAGAAGGCGGTCATGCCGCTGGTCTTCTGCGAACTCGCACTGGCGTACCCACCGGAGAAGATCTCCAACCCTGAATCCAGGCTCGCTGCCGCGAACGGCCAATTCGTGTTGATCCAGCGCGAGGCCTACTTTTCGGTCGGCGGTCACGCCTCCGTCGCTGAATCGGTGCTAGAAGATGTCGATCTGGCCAGATTGGTGAAGCGACGCAAGCTGGGACTTCGGTTTCGTTATGCTCCAGACGCGCTGAGCAGCCGGATGTACCGCAGCTTTAGCCAGATGTATGAAGGCTGGACAAAGAACCTGACGCTGCTGTTCGCCAATTCGTTGGCGCTTGGGGCTTGGCGGCTGCTCGATTTAGCGCTGCTGGTTGGATTACCCCTGATCTTCTTCGGCTTCTACCAGCCGACGATGCTGTGGTGGGTCCTGATGGCGCTATGGGCACGCACCCTGTGGCGTTTCTACCGCCGGGTGGCGCGGTCAAATTTTCCATTTGGGGACTGTGCCATGACCATTTTTGGTCTGCCTCTCTTCGCATGGCTTTTATGGCGAAGCTGGTTTCACCACACCATAACAAAGCGCGTAATCTGGAAGGGTCGAAGCTATGCGAGCTGATCCTGGAGCGCTGGCCTGAAACGGTTTGATGTCTCGAGCATCTTTTAACTGTAAAGACAATCATGATTTTACTCACGCGCAAGGCTGAATTTTCGGCTGCTCATTTCTACTGGAACGATGGCTGGAGTCCGGAAGAGAATGAACGGATCTTTGGCAAGTGTTCCAATCGCAACGGCCATGGCCACAACTACACGCTGGAGGTGACGGTTGCGGGCCAAGTCGATCCCGTTTCCGGATTTGTTGTGGATCTCAAGGCGCTTAAGGACATCATTGACCGCGAAGTGATTCAGGTCTATGACCACCGTCATTTGAATTTAGAGGTTGCAGAGTTCAAAAAGTCCATCCCGACGACTGAAAATATCGCGATCGCCATCTGGAGGCGGCTTGAGGGCAAGATCCCCGGGGCAAAGCTGTCTCGGGTCCGCGTGTACGAGATGCCCGACCTGTTCGCGGATTATGAAGGTGAGCCATGAGGGCCTACTTCTCGCGCCGGTATAGGTTTAGCGCCTCACACCGGTTGCATAGCGATTCATATTCAGAAACGGAGAACCAGAAGACATACGGTAAATGCAATAATCCGCATGGCCATGGGCATAACTACATCGTGGAGGTCACCACCGGCGGCCAGGTGGACGCGCAAACCGGTATGGTGTGCGACCTGGTAAAGCTCGATGATGCCGTGCGGAAGAACGTGGTAGAGCGATTCGACCTCACCAATTTGAACCTCGATGAGTGCTTTCGCAAACTGGTGCCGACCACTGAAAATCTGTGTATTGCCATTCACGAAAGGCTAATGCCAGTCTTTCAGTCGGGAGTGTTGGGTCAAGTCGATCTCGTGCGAGTGAGAGTTGAAGAGACCGCCAATAACTTTTTTGAATTCACAGGGAAGTGAGAATGGCGGCCACTGTGCCAGCCGAACATACGGTCTGATGCCGTTGTCGAAGGTTTGAAAGGAAAGAGGAAGAAGTTATGGCACAACCCGCCATTGTTCATAAGGCCAACATTCCAAAGCAGGAGCCGAAGGGCGGCATCTCCGAGTTCAGTACACAGGAGATTTATGCCGAACTGCTACAGCGGTTCGACGGCGATCCAACCCGGGATGGTTTGTTGAAGACTCCAGAACGGGTCGAAAAGGCTATGACTTTTCTCACTAAGGGCTATCAGGAAGACCCGACAAAGATACTGCGGGGCGCCCTCTTCGACGTTGACTACGACGAAATGGTGATCGTGAAAGACATCGAAATGTTCTCCCTGTGCGAGCACCATATGCTGCCCTTCTTTGGCCGCGTTCATGTCGCTTATATCCCAAATGCTAAGGTCATTGGTTTGAGTAAGATTCCACGGCTGATCGAAGTCTTTGCCCGGCGCCTCCAAGTCCAGGAGCGTATGACCCAGCAGATCGCTGACTCCATCCAGGAGGCCATCCACCCACAGGGAGTAGGGGTAGTCGTCGAGGCACGTCATTTGTGCATGATGATGCGTGGGGTGGAGAAGCAGAACTCATCCACCGTAACTTCGGCGATGCGTGGGGTCTTCGGCAAGCAGAGCACCCGAACGGAGTTCCTGTCGCTGGTTCGGGAGCGGGGCCAGGGAGCCTTCTGAAGTATTTGAAGGGATTTGAGAAAGCAGTCGGTCGGCTATCCGATGGTTCAAAGATCGATCATCTACTCTCCGGGGCTTGGCTCCGGCCATCGCACGGGAACCTTCTTTCGTAAGGCAGGGTATTTAGAACTGTTTGTGTTTTCGTCGCTTTCACTCCGCTCCTCTCAGTTTTCCATAGCGGGGTCGTGCAGAATCGGAGGGCTTCGCTACAGCCTATAGTGAGAGAGTGAACGGTCTCCTTATCCTCGATAAACCCGCCGGCATGACCTCGCATGATGTGGTGAACCGGGTTCGGCGAGCTACCGGCGAGGCGTCTACAGGACACCTGGGAACGCTTGATCCTATGGCGACCGGCGTTCTTCCCTTGCTGCTGGGGAGATATACCCGATTAGCCCAATTCTTCGGCGCGATGGAGAAGTCTTATACGGGGACGATCCGGTTTGGTTACTCGACCGACACTTACGATGCCGAGGGCGCACCGACCAGCTCAGTTGTTCCGGCGGCGTTAAGCCTGGAGGCGGTGCGGGCTGCAGCTAGAGAGTTTTCGGGCGAGATGCTGCAAACGCCACCAGCTTTTTCAGCAAAGAAGGTCGGCGGGACGCCCTCCTATAAGCTGGCAAGAGCAGGAAATGCGAAGCCGCTCAAGCCGGTGCGGATCTTCATTCATGAGTTCACTATCGCGAACTGCTCGGGCGATCTGGCGGAATTTGCGATCCGTGTTTCGGCCGGCGGCTATGTCCGGTCGGTCGCGCACGAATTAGGGCAACGGCTGGGTTGCGGCTCCCACCTCGCCAGCCTGCGGCGAACCGCGGCGGGCCGGTTCACGCTGAAGGACGCCTTGACATTAGATCAGCTTGCCGAACTCGCACAAGACAGCAATCTGGAGGCATGGTTGCCGCACCCTCGATCGCTGCTACCGGATCTGCCATCGGTGACCGCCGACCTGGTCACCGCTGGGCGACTACGGAATGGGGTCGCTGTAAATCTCCCGGATTTTTCCGCCGCTCCTCTGGTGAAAGTATTTTCCAATCAGCGCAATCTGGTCGCGATTGGAAAAAGGATTGCGGGAACCCTGTTTCAGCCGATGGTGGTGGTCGGGTGATGCTCTAAGACCCGGGTCGCCTCATCAGGATTTCTCTCGGGTCCGTTGCCAACGGGATCACTTCTTGAGCAGTGGTGTGATCAGCGGCAAGAGGTTTTTGGCGACTTGTTCGTTGCCCTGCGCTGTGGCATGGATCCCATCCTCCTGCATGCCGCCAGGTGTGCCGTAGACTTTGATCAGGAGAAAAGGCAAGAGCGGCGCATGGAACTTACGCGCGAGCAGTGCGTAAGTGTCATTGAACTGGCGAATGTAGTCGGGACCGTAATTTGGCGGGAGAGTAATGCCACCGAGCACGACTTTGACGTTCGAGGTAGTGAGAGTGGAGACGATCTGGTCGAGGTTGTTGCGGGTGGCCTCGATCGGGAGGCCGCGCAGGCCGTCATTGCCGCCAAACGCGACGATCACCACCTTCGGCTTAAGGGCGAGAACGTCTTTGAGGCGGTCAACGCCGTCTTTAGTAGTGTTGCCGCTTACCCCAAGGTTGGCGACTCTATAGTGGTAGCCGCTGCGATCGAGCTCGCGCTGGAGGTAGTCGGGATAGCTTTCGCCGGGAGCAGCGCCGTAGCCAGCGGTCAGGCTATCGCCAAATGCGACGATTACCGGGCGGCTATCCCGGGGGTCAATGATCCTGCTGTCGGCAGGCGGACTGGATGTGTCGGGTTCGTCCTCAGCGCTCTTCGGCTTGGTGGAGCTGCAACTGGCCAGAACAAGAGCGAAGACGAGCAGAATCGAAAGCAGTGAGAACCGGCTTGGAGTCGAGAGCGAGCGCAAGGTCACAAGGCCACTGTAGCAACGGTAACAGCTAGGGATGGGCGGAAGATGATTGAAGTTCGGCAATTGAAGAAGTCTATCCGGAACGGAAACCGGACTGTCGACATTCTGAAGGGAATTGACCTGACGATCCCGGCCGGGCAGTTTGCGGCGATCATGGGCGCCTCTGGCAGCGGGAAGAGTACGCTTCTAGGACTGCTGGCTGGTCTTGATTCGCCCAGTGAAGGGGAAGTGCTGCTCGATGGCACCGCGATCAGCCACATGGCGGAAGATGCACTGGCCCAGGTGCGGGGACGCAAGATCGGATTTGTCTTTCAGTCCTATCAGCTTATTCCTACTCTTACCGCCTTCGAGAATGTTTTGTTGCCCTACGAACTTAACGGAGAGGGCGACGGGAAGCCTCGGGCGCGGACGTTGCTTGAGTCCGTGGGGCTGGCGGACCGAATGAACCACTACCCCGTGCAGCTTTCGGGTGGGGAACAACAGCGGGTTGCTCTGGCGAGAGCGTTTGTCCTGGAGCCGCCGATTGTGCTGGCGGATGAGCCGACCGGAAATCTTGATTCCGTGAATGGCCAACATGTTCTTGACTTGCTCACCAGCCGAAATCGGGAGGCTGGAACAACCCTGGTTTTGGTGACCCATGACAAGCAGCTGGCAGCGATTGCTGACCGGACAATCGTTCTCCGCGATGGATTGGTCGTCGCCGATGAGTACCGGGCGGTCGGTGAACTGCAGGTTACGTTATGAGCGATTTCGATGAGGACGGCGGAATCACTTCTTCCCAGTCTAGCCGCAATGAAGCTGCTTTCGAATCGGGGCACCCTGATCCGCAGGTGCGTCCCGATATGCTTGGCGGGACCGTGAGACATTCGAATTCGTCACATGCGTTGCCCCTGCGGACGGCGGCTACGATTGCGTGGCGCGAGTTGCGGGCTTCGAAGGCGAAATTCTCTTTTGTAATTCTGTCCGTTGCAATCGGCGTTGCTGCATTAATCGGAGTGCGCGGCTTCAGTGAGTCTTTTCAGAAGACCATTCTCGCGGAGGCGCGGACGATTATGGCAGCCGACCTTTCGGCGCGCATGTTCCGTCAACCGACACCACTCGAAGCAAAGCAATTGGACGAGCTCGCTACATCGGGCATTCGACGCACCTGGATCACGGAAACGGTCTCGATGGTCTCCGCTCCCGGCGACCCGGTGCCATTGCTCGTCTCGCTCAAGGCCGTAAATCCAGCGGAATGGCCTTTTTACGGCTCCGTACAGCTACTAACTAGCGGAGGTACACAAAGCATTGATCTGAAGGGCCTTCTGAATGATTCGACGGTCGTCGTTGGCGACGATCTACTGATTCGCTTGCACGTGAAGATCGGCGATTCGTTAAAGATAGGAGCTCAATCCTTCCGGATCGCGGCGATCGTTCAGAAGGAACCGGACCGCATGAGTTCGTCGATGGGGTTAGGGCCGCGCGTTTTGATTTCTCGAGGAGGTCTGGAAAAGACCGGGCTCTTGCAGCCTGGCAGCCGTTCCGGCGAACGATTTCTCTTCAAGCTGACTCCGCAAAGCGGCAGCATTGCCAAGATGCGGGCGCAGTTGGAAAAGATCCTGCCCGAGGCGCAGGTTACCGATTTTCGCGAGACCAGCCCGGCGCTCACCGAAGGGCTTAACCGGGCTACTGGGTTGCTGAGCTTGATCTGTCTGGTGGCGATGGTGCTTGGCGCGATCGGGGTTGCGATGGCGATGCGCGCCCACTTGCAACAGCGCATCGACATTCTCGCGATCATGAAATCGATCGGCGCAAGGTCGTCCGACATTTTGCGAATCTATCTGTTGCAGACCCTCTTTCTCGGATTGGCTGGCGGACTGCTCGGCGTGTTGCTCGGCGCCGGCGTCGAGTGGATCTTCCCGGCGGTGCTGGGTAAGCTTTTGCCGATCCACGCTCACCTGCGGCTGCCGGTGCAATCGATCTTTGCCGGGCTTGGCACGGGTATTCTCACCACGCTGTTGTTTTGCCTGCCGCCGCTGCTCGACGTGCGCAAGATTCGACCCAACCTAGTGTTGCGGCGTGCTGTGGATGACGGTAACGGGGAGGGTCCTGTCTCTTTTTGGACCAAGATTCGTCAGAACAAACTGCAGTGGTGGACATCGTTGCTGATTGTCTTTGGACTCGGCGGAATTGCCGCCGCGTTGACCGATTCTCTGACTGTCGGCGCATGGTTTGGCGCCGCTTTGTGTGCCTTGCTGTTGTTCACGCTGGGATTATCGGCATTGACACTGCGCGGTCTCCGGGCGTTTCTGAACAAGACCCGCCTGCATCTGCCCTCGGCCGTGCGCCATGCCCTGGCAAACCTATACCGTCCAGGCAATCAGTCTTCTGCGGTGCTTGCGGCGTTGGGTACGGGCGTCATGTTGATCCTCGTTGTTTTTCTAATGCAGGAGTCAGTACTTCGCGAAATGAAACAAGGCGCCGCTCCCGACACCCCTAACATCTTCCTGATCGATATTGCCAGTTCGGAGCTGGATGGCGTTCGCGATCTGCTGAAGAAGCAGCCCGGCGTGCAGGGCAAGTTCGAGGCGCTGCCGGTTGTTTCCGGTCGAATCGAATCGATCGACGGCATTCCGGTCGAGAAGCTGAAGGTAAAAAACTATCCCAAGCGGCTCCTGCAGTCCGTCTCACTCACCTGGTCGGACCAGCTTCCCGAGGGCGCCAATATGGTCTCTGGCCATTGGTGGGCGCCAGGCGATGGCGAGAACGGCCCCGCTGGCCTGGCGGTTGTCGACCATGCGGCGGCACGGCTGCATCTGCACCCAGGCTCGGAGGTCTTCTTCGACTCGGATGACAAACTGATCAAAACGAAGGTAGCGGCTATCTACCGGAGCGATGGACAACACGTCTACGGCCGCAGTGAGTTCATTCTGCCGCAGGCTGCGCTGGCCGGCATGCCGGTGATTTGGTATGGAGCAGCGCACGTTGATGGGCCGCAAATCGCTGCCATGCAGAGGGCGCTCTACGCCATCTATCCGACCGTGACGGTCATCAATATCGCCGATATTCTCGACACGATTCAGGGCTTCGTCGGCCAAATTACGCAAGTGGTTCGGTTCCTCGCCGGCTTCTCAATGTTGTCAGGAATCGTGATCCTGGCATCCAGCATTGCGAGCACGCGGTATCGCCGGATTCGCGAAGTCGTAGTGCTTAAGACCATCGGGGCGACGCGTGGCCGCATCGCGACCGTCTTCAGCGTAGAGTTTGTGGTGCTCGGGCTGCTCTCCGGCATGGTGGGAGTCATCTTTGCGAACTTGCTGACGCGTGTCTTGGTGCACAAGCTTGATGTGGCCTTCCATCTCGATTGGCTGGCTGGGCTCATCGCGCTGGTTTCAAGCGCTTTCCTGGCGATCGCAACGGGCTGGGTGGCCAGCATCCGTATCCTCGGCCAGAAGCCGCTTCAGGTGCTGCGGGAAGAGTAGTTTGCTTCGGTCTTCTTTGCGTTCCCTGGAAGTCCGTAACCAGCGAGCAAGACCATCCAGATGAAGATCACTTGCATGATGAGCCGAACCGGGACGCCCGGCATTTGCAGGCCCATATAGGTCTGGCCTGCGACAAAGACGTTCACCGGGAAGATCAATACCATCATCACCGCCAACCAGAACGCCGCAGGGCGCTGGGTTCTAGCCACGAGGAGGCCAACCGCACCGAGAACCTCGAGCACCCCGGTAGCCAACACCCAGAAGGCGGGCCCATGAAAGATAGGGGGAAGCATGCTGGTCGCTTCGTTGGTCCTCAGGAAGTGCAATGCCACGGCCGACCCCAGGAGCGGGAGTGCAACAACGATCCGTAAGACGACCTGAATCGCGCCGAAGCTCCTGCAGCCGTTCCGTGACAAAGCGAAGAACAACAAAATCGACGCGACCAGAACGATGAAGGAAATCAGGTAGCTCATTCGACGGTCCTCGGGAATGCGTTTCAATCAGTTAAGCGCCGAAGATATTCGAATCGATGAACTGGTTGCGGAACTTGCCCCCCGCGTCGTACTGCTTCAGGAGTGCTTGATATCGGGGCGTATTTCCGTAGACCTGCTGAACGCGAGAGGGCGGCATGGTGAAGACCTTGCCCCAGTGCGGCTTGGCATTGAACGGCGCAAGCTTTGCTTCAATCAGTGGCAAGACAGCGTGGATCTCGTCCGACTCCGGCTTCCAGGTGAAGTGGATCGCCATGCAGTCCTGTTGATAGGCGGGGCTCATCCAGAGGTCATCCGCCGCAATGGTGCGAAGTTCGGTGATGAAAAGGTGGGGAGTGATCTTGTCCTTGAGTTGCTCGACCGCGAGGATGGCTTCGTAGCCTTTGGCGCGAGGAACGAAATATTCCGTCTGGATCTCGGCGCCGCTCGAAGGAGTGAAGTTCATCCGGAAGTGCGGCAGCCGTTCGTACCAGGGGCCGGGAATGCCCATCTGCTCGGTGCATGGGGTGGCATCATGGCCGGGAAGGGGATGAAGCTTCTGCTTCGCGGCGGTGGCCCCGTAGAACAACGGAGGAATAGCTGAGGAATCCGACTGGTCGACACGGCTCTTGATCCAAACCTGACTGATCCGATGGTCCTGCCAATTGGTGAACAGGCTGACGCTGTAGCCGCTCGAAAAGATGGCGTCGAGGTTGTGCTCCAACTGGCCCATCGAGAGGTTCTCGTAAACCACCTGCTTTACCTGATAGGTCGGCTGGACCTTCAAGGTAATCTTGGTGACCACGCCGAGGCCGCCGAGATGGACGACCGTGCCAAGGAAGCTTTCGCCGTCCTTGTCTTTCGATAGGTGAAGGAGCTGTCCATCGGCGCTTACGATTTCCATGCCGGAGACGGCAGTGGAGAGATTGCCGTTCTTGACTCCAGAGCCATGGGTCGCGGTCGCACAGGCGCCGACGGCGGTGATGTGCGGCAGGGAAGCGAGATTGTGCAGCGCGAAGCCCTGCTGATCGATATAGGGCGCGAGAGTTCCGTACCGGACTCCTGCTCCGACAGTGACGGTCTTCGCCTGCGGATTGAGCACCATGGAATCAAGAGCAGTGAGCGAGATCTGGGCTGCGGTGCTATCGGCGATGGTGTTGAACGAGTGCCGGCTGCCGAGGGCGCGCAGCTTTGGCGTGTTCTTGACCATTTGTTGGACTTCTTCGACCGTCTCGGGGGCCAGCAGTTTGTCGGTGTGATAGGTGAGGTTTCCCGCCCAGTTAGTGCGTGGCGTGGCGCTGTCGGCGGAAGCCAGATGGGACAGCAGAGAAGTTGTCAGAAATGCGCCGGAGGTCTTCAAGAACTGTCTCTTGTCCATATTGTCTACCAACGGTACGCGAGGACGTTTGGCTGAGGCAATAGGGACATCGTCGAACGAGGTTCACCGAAACCTGGAGAGCTTTAGGGTAGGTGGCCTCCATGTCATCGAGTACCTAGGGATGCGGGTGTTACCTACCGCTTTGGGATGTGAGGGTTAGACTCCGCTCACTGCTTGAAGCCGCCCACTGCAGCACAAGCTCCGACAATCCGACACTCAAGAGAATCTTAGCGGATCACGCTCAGATAGTTTCTAGAGCTGCTTGACAAGCCCCCAAAGGCTGGCCTACATTAGCAATCGAGAGGCGACACTGCTAATGAGCGTTTTGAACGATCCGGCAGCCGCCTTCGTCCCTTTGAACAGTAGCAGCATTCACTAGACAAAGTTCAGCAAAGCAGACGCGTGGTGAAACCCGCGCGAAGGAGAAGCACCGAAATGGCAACAGCTACCGTAGCAACCACCTTCACTCCTCTTCACGACCGTATTCTGGTCCGTCGCGTGGAAGAGGGCGAAACCGTCCGTGGCGGCATCATTATTCCTGACTCGGCTAAGGAAAAGCCGCAGGAAGGCGAAGTGATCGCCGTAGGTAAAGGAAAGTCGAACGACGAAGGCAAGGTTTTCCCCCTCGACGTTAAGGCGAAGGACCGCATTCTCTTCGGAAAGTACTCGGGCACGGAGATCAAGATTGACGGCGAAGAGTTTCTCATTATGCGTGAGGAAGAAGTTCTCGGAATTCTGAAGTCGTAGTTGTTGCCTCCTAATGGAGGCATTTTTGTTTCAGCAGGGAAGTATGTGATTCCACTTCAGCCATGGCGGCTTGAATGGAACACCAAATGATTTGAGTACTAAGGAGATTTAAGCAATGGCAAAGCAAATTCTGCATGGAGAAGATTCCCGTCAGGCGATTCTGCGTGGCGTGAACACCCTGGCCGACGCGGTCAAGGTGACCCTTGGACCCAAGGGACGCAATGTGGTCATCGAGAAGAAGTTTGGTTCGCCGACCATCACCAAGGACGGCGTGACCGTCGCCAAGGAAATTGAGCTCGCGAACGCGCTCGAGAACATGGGCGCGCAGATGGTCCGCGAAGTCGCTTCGAAGACCTCAGACGTTGCCGGCGACGGCACCACGACTGCGACCGTGTTGGCGCAGGCAATCTATCGCGAAGGCGTCAAGACAGTTGCCGCCGGTGCGAACCCGATGGCGCTCAAGCGTGGCATCGACAAGGCAGTTGCCGCCATCGTTGGCGTTCGCGACGAGCATGGAGTCGTGACCGGTGGAGCGTTGGCCCGCTTCTCGAAGCCAGTGACCGGCGAGATGATCGCCCAGGTCGGCACCATCTCGGCGAACTCCGACTCGACCATCGGCAACATCATTGCCGAGGCGATGAAGAAGGTTGGCAAGGACGGCGTCATCACCGTTGAAGAGTCGAAGACCCTGGAAACGCTGCTCGAAGTCGTCGAAGGCATGCAGTTCGATCGCGGCTACCTGAGCCCCTACTTCGTCACCGATCCCGATCGTATGGAAGCTTCGGTCGAAGATCCCTACATCCTGATCCACGAGAAGAAGATCAGCTCGATGAAGGACCTGCTGCCGCTGCTCGAGCAGGTTGCCCGCAACTCCAAGCCGCTCGTGATCATCGCTGAAGATGTTGACGGCGAAGCGCTTGCGACCCTGGTGGTCAACAAGCTCCGCGGCACCCTGAATGTGGCTGCAGTAAAGGCCCCTGGCTTCGGAGATCGCCGCAAGGCCATGCTCGAAGACATTGCCAAACTGACCGGCGGTAAGGCCATCACGGAAGACCTCGGCATCAAGCTTGAGAACGTCAAGATTGAGGATCTGGGCCGTGCGAAGCGCGTGACCATCGATAAGGACAACACCACCATCATCGAAGGTAAGGGCGAAGCCAAGGCGATCGAAGGGCGCGTCAAGGAGATCCGCAACCAGATCGACAAGACTACCTCTGACTACGATCGTGAGAAGCTCCAGGAGCGTCTGGCCAAGCTGGTTGGCGGCGTCGCCGTCATCAAGGTCGGTGCGGCTACCGAGACCGAGATGAAGGAAAAGAAGGCCCGCGTTGAAGACGCCATGCACGCCACCCGCGCTGCTGTTGAAGAAGGCATCGTGGCTGGTGGTGGTGTTGCGCTGGTCCGCTCGTCTAAGGAAGTCGATGCGCTTATCGCTACGCTCGAAGGCGATGAGAAGATCGGCGCCCAGATCGTTCGCCGCGCCATCGAAGAGCCGCTTCGCCAGATCGTTGGCAATGCGGGCGTCGAGGGTGCAGTGATCGTTGGTAAGATCCACGAGAGCAACGACGACAACTACGGCTACAACGCTGGCACCGACAAGTTCGAAGACCTGGTTGCGGCCGGCGTCATCGATCCGACCAAGGTGACCCGCACCGCTCTGCAGAACGCAGCCTCGATCGCCGGCCTCATGCTGACGACCGAAGCGATGGTCTCGGAGATTCCTGAGAAGAAGGAAGCAGCCGGCGGTGGACATAACCACGGCGGCGGCATGGAAGGCATGTACTGAGCTACGCGCTCGGCGACACGCTCCTTCGGAGCAAAAAACAACGGCAGAAAGCCCCGCAGCGATGCGGGGCTTTCTGTTTGTGGGATCTTTCATCGTTCTGACGTTTATCTTTTCATTACTCTTCTGACGCATGGCGTTTCCTGAATCTGTCCTTAAGACGCTCTTAAGTTTCGGTGAGAAATAGCGCTCGGATTAACAGCCACGCACCTTTTGTTGACCCATCGACATCTCTCATTTCCGAGCGCCAGGGTTTTATTTTTCGTTAACAGTTGCACTGATAAATAGAGGTGGGAGGGTGCGCTCCTGAGAGCCCCAGAAGCGCAGCCAAATTCATCACCCAATTGTTCCAAGAGGAGATCGTTTTCATGCGATCCAGGCAATACATTGCGGTACTTCTTGCAATTCTCGCCAGTGTTTCCGCGTCATTTCCTAAACGCGCTTCAGCGCAGCAGACTCTGGGGACCATTAACGGAACGGTGACAGACGCTTCCGGCGCCGTCATACAAGGTGTTCAGGTCAACGCGGTCAACAGCGGCACCGGTTTAGCTCGCCAAACCTCAACATCGGGAGCAGGCACTTATGCCTTTCAGGATCTCCCGATTGGCACCTACGCCTTGAGCTTCATTCGCGATGGATTCGATACTCAGAACTATCCGGCAATCGTAGTCCAGGCAGACAGAACGGCCACACTCAATGCGCAACTCAAAGTAGGTGCGACGAGCACCTCAGTCCAGGTGGAAGCCACCCCGCTGCTGAACTCTACTGACACCACGAACGGTTACGTTCTGGACAGCGCTCAGATCCAGGAAACTCCGCTCGGAACGGGCAGCTTCACTCAGCTGGCATTGTTGAGCCCGGGCGTGAACGCGGACTTTCTTGCCGATACCGGAACCAACACTGGACTAGGCAACCAGAACATCTGGGCGAACGGTCAGCGACTGAGTAGCAATACATTTACGATGAACAGCGTTCTTGCGAACAACTTATTCAATGGAGCCTCATCGAGCCAGGTCGCAGCGAATCGCGCAGTGTTGAACACGGGTGAGAACTTCCTCCACCGGGGCGGAACTATCCAGACGAATACGTCCATCTACGATGCGATTGGTCAAGCGCTTCCTTCGCCGCCACAGGAAACGATAGAAGAGATCCGGGTCAACACATCGATGTTTGACGCACAGCAGGGAACCACTGCCGGTGCGCACATCGATGTCACCACCATGTCGGGGACGAATGCCGTCCATGGCTCTCTCTATGGAAAGCTTGCTAATGCCTCGTTAAATGCGGCCCCTTACTTCTTCAATCAAGATGTCACCATCCCAGAAAATCAAAAGGTTCCGGATCTGCACCGGGAGCTCTTCGGCGCTACTCTAGGCGCGCCGATCATCAAGAACAAGCTGTTCTTCTTTGGCTCGTATCAGATGACGCGAGTACGTGACAAGCTGAACTCCATCTCGTCGGCTTATGTACCCACCGCGTTGACTAACGATCGGAGTACGGCAGGTCTCATCAATGCCGCGAATACCTACTGTGCCGCAGCCTTCAATCCGAGCAATCCTACTGCGATACCGACATGCTCGGCAACGGGATATACCGGCACGGTCGATCCAATTGCCGCGAAGTTGCTTTCGACTCAGCTGCCAGGCAACCAGTTTCTGGTTCCATCCTTCCAGTCGGCGGATATCAATGGAGGCAATGCGAATATCTTTGGACCGGCGTCAACCTTCGATGCCACCCAGATTAATGGAAACCTCGATTACAACGTGACCAGTACCGATGTTCTCTCGGAAAAGTATTACTTCCAGCGCGACCCGACAACCACGCCATTTCCCAGCCAATCTACTTCGCTTTTGGGCTTTCCGCAGCGCTTTGGCGTAGGCAGCCAGGTAGCGTCGATCGAGAACAACAAGATATTCTCGCCTAATCTTTCCTGGGACCAGAAGGTCGGTTTCATTCGCATGAACGTGCAATCCACAACTGGTCAACCTTTCAATGCGGCTGACGCCGGCATTAATGTCTTCGGCAGCCCCTATTTTCCGGGGATCAATATCAACGACGTAGATGGAAGTGGCGATAGTCTCGGGATCGGACCCACGTCCAACTTCGCTAATACGGGCTTTGTTCAAAATACATTTGAGGGGACGACTGATCTCAATTGGGTCCTGGGTAAACACACCCTCTCCTTTGGCGGCAATGGGGATTTCACCCAGATGAACATCATCAACCGTGCCAGCCAAGTCGCGAATCTCAGCTTTTCAACTTTCAGCGACTTCTTGTCGGGAACGCCGCTTCGCCTGGGGGAAGGCAATAGCGTTTACTTCCAGGGAGCCAGCAATCGCTATTACCGAGCGCCTCAAGTTGGATCGTATGCGCAGGACAGGTGGAAGGTCCTCGATAACCTGACCGTGACTCTCGGTCTGCGGTACGACTGGGACGCAGGTCTTTATGAAAAGAACGGCAACCTGGTGAACTTCAATCCAGCACAATATCAGTACAACCTGAGCACCGATACAGTCGCAGCCAGTGGTTTGGTGGTCGCCGGCAACAACAAGCTGTATCACACTGCCGGCGCCAGCGACTCAACATTGACGGCCCGCCAGTGGGGATTTGGACCGCGCATCGGCCTGGCATGGAGCCCCAAGCAAAACCATGGCTCCGTCGTCTTTCGGGCGGGGGCAGGAATGTATTACGATCGCGGCGAGTTCTTTACGAACTTTTCGCCGAGTGCTGGAGACGGCTTCAATGGGCCATTCGGAGTGACGCTGCAGCCGCCTTTTGTGCAGCCTGTGCTGGCGACGGCCAGCAGCACTCTTGAGAATCCTTTTGGCACGACGCCCCCACCGATCGACACCAACCCCGCCGACTTCATCAACAACCTGCCCAATCAGACCGAACTCATTGCGGGTACAACCCCGTATCTCTTCGGGGCCTATAACGCTGCCAACAAGCTACCGTATACCGAGAACTGGAGCCTCGATATGCAGTGGCAGGCGCGTCCGGATCTCGCCATCACCATTGGCTACACCGGCAATCATGGCGTTCATCAGACGGTCCCATTGCCGTTCAATCAGCCCCTAATCGCAACGACCGCAACTCCGGTTAATGGACAGACCTACTCTTATGGCTATCAGGTGACAGACGCGAGCGGCAACCCAATCCCGAACGAGCCAGTTAACACACCGACCGGTGGCAACACGGATTTGCGCGTACCCTACATCGGTTACAGTCCTAACTCGGTGTTGTGGACGGCATCCGGGATCTCGCACTACAACGCATTGTTGACGTCAGTGAAGAAGACCTTTAGTCACGGTTTGCAAGGCGGCGTCTCCTATACGTTCTCTCACGGTCTCGACGAGAGCAGCGGCTACGGTCTCTTCTACAACGGCAACAATGCTCGGGATCTTCGCTCTGGATATGCCACCTCGGACTATGACCGGACGCATGTACTCACACTTAACTACGTGTATCAACTGCCGCAAATGAACATCAACAATCGCACATTGAGCAAGGTAGCGAACGGTTGGGGCTGGGTCGGATTGGCTACTCTGGAAAGCGGTCAGCCCTACAATGTTTATGACTTCAGCGGTTCCATCGGAAGTCTTTATTTCTCCGATAATGACTTCCTAACAAATCCCGTGCTTCCCTTGGCGCCCGGCTTTTCACCACGACAGGCGCTCACCGGCCACAGTGGAGCCACGCTGGGAGTTTCGGCCTTCAATCCGAACGCGTTCGCCTTGCCTCGCGTCGCCCCAGGGACCGAGGGTGTTCCTCTCGGTGATGATACCGAGTCGGACTTCGGAGTTGGAGGGAGGAACATCTTCCGGGGAGACTTCCAGAAACGCGCCGATATGTCTCTTGTCAAGGAGACCCAGTTCGCCGATCATTATGACGTCCGGTTCAGTTTCGACGTCTTCAACATTACCAACACGCCCAGCTTCGACACCCCGAACAACAACGTTTCTACCAACTACAACTTCAGCGCGCCACCGACGAACTTCAACATCGGCACGGCGTTTTCCCAAAGCAGCCAACAGATCGGCATCATTCAACACACACTGGGCAGCCCCCGGCAAGTACAGTTCGCCGCTAAGCTGACGTTCTAAGTCAGCCCTGCTTCGAGAAGGAGCCAGTCTCGGCTGGCTCCTTCTCTTGGATGGCGCTATTGTTTCGAGTGTCCGCCAATAGCTACCTTCACCCCTGACTGTACGGTCAATGGTTGTGACGGGTAGCCGATGGGAGCGATATGGCTCTGGTTCAATATGTTATTTGTCTGGGTGTATATGCTGAGCCACGAACTGACCCGGTAGGTGAGTCCCACGTCGACTTTCTGATAGCCATAATCCAGATTTCGATTTGGCAGCAGCAGCGAATTGCCCGCTGCTAGATCGTATCCGCCGAGAAAAGTGCTGTCATCGCTCCGGCTGCTGTAAGCACTCATCACTGTTGCGGTCAGGTTGGACCGGATGTAAGTGGCTGTCAGGAAGCCGCTATGCGGAGGACGGCGAAAAGGGCGTGCTCCCACCAGCGGAGAGATGGAACCGATGGGGATGTTGGCAAACGAAGGCGGAGCACCTCCAGGCAAGCCGGTATTAAAGCTGGGACTCAATGCATCTGAAGAAAAGGACCGCTGCACCTTGGCGTCGAGATAGGTGTAGCCACCGCGCAGAAAAAGATGGGCCACCGGTTGATATTGGATCTCCGACTCGAATCCCTGGGCCTTGAAGTCGAGTGAGTTTGCGTAGGCGCCGCCAGTGTTCTGCAAGACTGTGATAAGTCCCTGCTGTTCGGCAGGCGTAAGCGTCGGCAGCAGCTGGGGCAACGCAAACGGGTCAATGAATTCAATCTGGTTACCGAACTCATTATGGAAATAGGTGCCGCGAACCAGCATCTTTTCGTTGAGCAGACTTTGTTCGACTCCGCCGTCATAGGTGCGGGTGCGCTCGGCGCCAATCTGTGCAATCTTGTCTTGAGCGATAGCTTCCGGTCCTCCAGGTTTGCCGACCAGTATTCCATACAGAGAATTGAATTGTTCGGGAAGCGACGGCTCACGAACTCCTTGAGCGAAACTGAAGTTCAATTTTGTTCCCTGAATAGTGCCAGCGCCGGGCCGCCGGAGGTAGTACACAAGCGACGCCCTGGGAGTGCCCTCTAGGCCGTACAGGTGGTTCTTCTGGATCCCGCCGCCTAACTGATAGAACATCCGATTCCTGAAGTCGCCGACCAGCTGCGTGGTGTAATCAAAATTACTGCGCTCCAGCGACTGCCGGAGATGGTACGTAGAGTAATTGCTGGAGCCGCGCTCATCTTCGTATCGAAAGCCACCAAGAGCGGTGAGATGCCCGGTCAGCCTGTAGTTTGTCTGTCCGGAGACCTGGTCGCGGTTTGAGGCAGAGTCTGCCGAATTCGGGTAAGTGGCAAAGCCGGAGTTGAGCTGCGCCCGGCCGCTCACAAAGAAGCCGTTGGCGCCCTTGATCTCCGCGGGTTCACCATAGTAATTGAGTGTCGGAGCGCCAAATTGTTCGGTGACGATCGGGATGCCGGCCGGGTACCACTGGGCGCTCTGTTCGCGTTTCCTAGCCAATGCGTAGCGCACCGTGTTGTGCCAATTCTCCGAAGTCTGGTTATCGACAACGGTGCTCGAGTACAGGTTTTGATCGGACTGCTTACCATCGTTTGGAATCAGGAAAAAGTTGTAGGCTCCAGGTAACCCGACTGCAGCGGTTGTATTTCGGGCCGTCGAGCGGATTTGAGTATTCGCGGTCGGGAACCAGCCCAGGTTCAGACTTGAGGCGACATTATGGTATTGATCCATCGCGATATCGTTCGAGCTGTTCATCCGCGAAAACGCACCATAGTAGTCGACTTTATTTCGCGTTCCTCCGGTCTGAAATTCGTTTCGATAGGTGTAATAGTTGCCGGCGTCTCCCTGATAGAAGAACGAGGGCGTAGGCGTGCTTCCGGAGGGAGTAGTAATGCTCAAGACGCCTGCCTCCGCATCCGAACCGTACAGGACGCTGTCGGGTCCGCGAAATGCCTCGACCGAGGCAATGCCCGTCGTGGATACGTTGCCGAGATCGAAGCGGCCGCCAATGTCTTCGGCTGGCGCGCCGTCGATCAGGACCTTATTGGCGTCGGAGTTTCCACCGCGCGAGAAGATGGAGGTGACACTGCCATTCTGCCCGTTGCTCACAACGTTCAGGCCGGCCACCTGACGCAGAGCATCAATCAACGTAAATCTGTTTTCCAGGTCACCTGCCTGCAACACCGTGACCGCTGAACTGGTCTGAGCCTGGGGAGTTGATAGTCCGGTCGCAGTGACAACCACGTTCTGGCGGACGGGGTCCGGCTCAAGAACCACATTCTGCTCAACGCTGTCGAGCCGGCCAGCATAGAAGCCGGTACTGGTCACTTGCCGGAAGGACCGGCCCCCGGCAAGCACATAGAAGCGGCCACCGCTGCCGCAACTCAAGGTGAAACCACCAGCAATGTCGGTGTGAGTATTCGTCACCACCTTGCCGTTTTGAACGAGGGCCACCGCGGCGCCCGCAACCGCCGCTCCGAGCGGGTCGGTCACCGTACCGTGCACGATGGCAGCAGCCGCATAGCCGGAGTACGTGAGCAGCATCAGGAAGCAAGCGAACAGATCAATGCGGCTAATCTTCCCGCGGCGAACACGCATGACACTCCTTCATCGCCCTCGGACGGATGTCATTCAAACGCAAAAGCACTCCTCCTGAAAGGCAGACCCGTGCGAACTGCTGCTTCACGCTTATCTCCGAAAACCAGTTTTAGATTAACCGCATGGCTCCGCCTACTCACCAGACGCACGACCAACCACTTTCAGTTGCGGACTAACATCGATCTTGAGTGCGACTCCCTGGCAGAGAATCCCCATGCACCCAAAATTTTGTTTATAGAAGAATGAAGCAATATAGTCAAAGATGTTGATGACATGAAAGATCGCCCCGTCTTCCTCGCACTCGGATTGCTTGAATAGACAGCAGGTGGGGAAGTGTCTCCTCTCGTAGCGCGAGGGAGTCGAGCTTGATGACCGTCTGCCGTGAATGCGGCATCCTAACCGAGAAAGCGAAACGGAAAGCTTTACTATGGAAGTGTCCAGAGAAGGGCGCATGGAAGAACACTCTTTTGAAGAAGCGCTTGAACGCAAACGTGAATTCCTTTTTGCCCGGCTGAGGGAAGTGGGCCGGGTGATGATCGCCTATTCCGGAGGAACTGATTCAGCGTATCTCTCCTATGCTGCTCATCAGATTTTGGGAACCGAGATGCTCGCGGTTCTGGCTGACTCGCCAAGTCTCTCGCGCAGTCATCTGCGCGACGCCGTCGCCTTCGCTGAAAGTCAAGGAATGCCCCTCAAGGTGGTTGATACCTTTGAGATGGAGAATGCCGACTACGTCAAGAATGACAGCACTCGCTGCTTTCACTGCAAGGATGAACTCTTCCGGGTGATGTCGGAGGTCGGTACCCCATTGAACTTTGCCGCCGTGGCTTACGGAATGAATGTGGATGACCTTGGCGATTTTCGCCCGGGACAGAAGGCCGCGGCCCAACACCGGGTGCTGGCTCCTCTCGCCGAGGCCGGTCTTACCAAAGACGGTATCCGGCAGCTGGCCCGGGCGGAAGGCCTTCGCATCTGGGATAAACCAGCTTCGGCTTGCCTTTCTTCTCGCATCGCGTATGGGTTGCCAGTGACCCGAGAGACCCTGGATTCCGTCGAAAGAGGAGAAGAGGCGTTATTCAGGCTAGGCTTTCGAAAGTTCCGTGTACGGCACCACGGTGAGCTGGTTCGGATTGAGATTGCCCGCGACGAGTTAGGCAGG